>NZ_JAFFZO010000028.1:55870-67884 GCF_016924145.1 Amphritea pacifica
GCAAAATCTCTCTATGGCTCGTAATACGTTTTGTAGGAGGCGCGCCCTCGCGGCGATTGAAACAACAACAAAAACTACCGTACTTGTCACTTATGATGGAGCTGCATCTTGCAGCGATTTAACAAGCAGTGGCTAGACGCTCGCAAAAAACGCGAGAGCAGCTAGAACGGAAACTTCGTTTCCTGCTAGACGCTAGAAAAAGATATAACCCGCACTCGGCCAAACCATCAGAAGCGTTTAATCTTGGTTTTTCCTCGCAAGCGGCGCAGTTGCTTGATATAAGCAGTACACACAGCGAGAACATTCTCGGTGGCTTCAGGGCTCCGTCGATTTAACCAGCGCTGCCAACATTTTTTGAATCTCATCCAACTCTTTTCGCCAGTCACAGCCTCTCTCTGTGTGAATGTAACCAATCCTCTGACCGATATAGACCTGCGTTTTCAGTTCTGCCAGCGAACCTTTGGCATAATAGAGAAATTGCCGTTTCTCTTTTAATGACCCACGCTCAAAGCCTTCCGCGATATTACTGGGTATCGACAAGCTGCTTCGCGTTATCTGATCTCTAAAGCCAAAATCCCGGCAGCGGGAAAGTACGGTATACACCTCACAACTCAACCGACAAGCACGCTTCCATACATCCAGGTCTTCATAACTCATAACAAAATCCTTTTCGTCGTTTATGAAAATTAGTCTAGTTCAAAAAAAACGCAGTTCACAATGGCAGTCCCATTCGGGAATAAGTGGTTAGACGTCGCTTCGCGACTTTCTAGTGGTTAGATGCGACTGCGTCGCTTGCTAGAAAAAACGAAGATCAAGAGCATAGTTCTGGTGTTCGCGCGGACTAAAATGCTTTTTCTAGCAGGAGCCGAAGGCTCCGTCCTAACCACTAGCAAGTGCGAAGCACGTCTAGCTACTTAAGCCCCCCGGCGCTATAATATCCGACTATTTTTTCTGCCCTAATTCAAGCGTTGAGAGCACGGTTATTTAATGGATACCACTTACCAGCCACACGAGATCGAGAAATCCTGGTACAAAATCTGGGAAGAGAAAGGTTACTTTAGCCCCTCCGGTGAAGGCGAGGCCTACAGCATTATGATCCCGCCGCCGAATGTCACCGGCAGCCTGCATATGGGTCATGCTTTCCAGCACACCATTATGGATGCGCTGATCCGTTATCAGCGGATGAAGGGTAAAAACACCCTGTGGCAGGTCGGTACTGACCATGCCGGTATCGCCACCCAGATGGTGGTTGAACGTAAGCTGGCCGCCGAAGAGCAGAAAACCCGCCACGATCTCGGCCGCGATGCCTTTATCGAGAAGATCTGGGAGTGGAAAGGTGAATCCGGTGGCATGATCACCAACCAGATGCGCCGTCTGGGTGACTCGGTTGACTGGCCAAGCGAGCGTTTCACCATGGATTCCGGCTTCTACAACGCCGTGCAGGAGGTGTTTATCCGCCTCTATGACGAAGGCCTGATCTACCGTGGCAAACGTCTGGTCAACTGGGACCCGAAACTGCATACCGCGATCTCCGATCTGGAAGTGGAAAACCGCGAAGTCAAAGGCAAGATGTGGTATCTGCGCTACCCGCTGGCGGATGGTGTAAAAACTGCTGCCGGAGATGACTATCTGGTGGTCGGTACCACCCGTCCGGAAACTATGCTGGGGGATACCGGTGTCGCCGTTAATCCGGATGATGAGCGTTATAAAGACCTGATCGGCAAAGAGATCATTCTGCCGCTGGTTAACCGCCGCATCCCCATTGTCGGCGATGAACACGCCGATATGGAGAAAGGTTCCGGTTGTGTGAAGATCACCCCGGCCCACGACTTCAACGATAATGAAGTGGGTAAGCGCTGCAACCTGCCGATGATCAACATCCTCACCCTCAACGGCGATATCCGCAATGAGGCCGAGACCTTCAACACCGATGGCAGTGAAAACCACGAGATCGACAAAACCCTGCCGGAAAAATACCGTGGCATGGAGCGCTTCGCTGCCCGTCGCGAGATCGTTGCCGATATGGATGCCGCCGGTCTGCTGGTGAAGATCGAAGAGAACGATATGACTATCCCCTACGGTGACCGTGGCGGTGTAGTGATCGAACCGATGCTCACCGATCAGTGGTTTGCCGATGCCAAAACCCTCTCCGGCCCTGCCGTTGAAGCGGTTAAGAACGGCGATATCAAGTTCGTACCGAAGCAGTACGAAAACATGTTCTTCGCCTGGATGCGGGATATTCAGGACTGGTGTATCTCCCGTCAGCTGTGGTGGGGCCACCGGATTCCGGCGTTCTACGACAATGAAGGCAATGTCTACGTCGCCAAAGATGCCGATGCCGCGCGGGAAAAATATGGTCTGGACCTGCAAACCGAACTGCGTCAGGACGATGACGTACTGGACACCTGGTTCAGCTCCGGTCTGTGGACCTTCGGCACCCTGGGCTGGCCGGAAAACACCCAGCGTCTGCAAACGTTCCACCCCACCGATGTGCTGGTGACCGGTTTCGATATCATCTTCTTCTGGGTTGCCCGGATGATGATGATGACCATGCACCTGATCAAAGATGAGGACGACAAGCCGCAGGTACCATTCAAAACCGTTTACGTCACCGGTCTGATCCGCGATGAAAACGGCGACAAGATGTCCAAGTCCAAGGGCAACGTACTCGACCCGCTGGATATGATTGATGGCATCAGCCTGCCAGAGTTGCTGGAAAAACGTACCGGCAACATGATGCAGCCACAACTGGCGGAGAAGATCGCCGCACGCACCGAAAAGCAGTTTCCGGAAGGGATCGCCGCCCACGGCACCGACGCCCTGCGTTTCACCCTGGCCGCTCTGGCCTCCACCGGCCGTGATATCAACTGGGATGTGAAGCGACTGGAAGGTTACCGTAACTTCTGCAATAAGATCTGGAACGCTGCCCGTTATGTGCAGATGAACACCGAAGGTGAAGACTGTGGACAACTCTCCGCAGAGAGCGAAGTAGAGCTGTCGCTGGCCGACCGCTGGATCGCCAGCGAACTGCAGAAAGTCGAAGCCGAAGTGACCAAACATCTGGACGAATACCGTTTCGATCTGGCCTCACAGACGCTGTATGACTTCATCTGGAACGAATATTGTGGCTGGTATCTGGAGCTGTCCAAGCCGGTATTGTGGGATGACAACGCCTCTGCAGCAGCCAAGCGTGGCACCCGCCGCACTCTGGTACGGGTGCTGGAGGTGATTCTGCGACTGACTCACCCGATCATGCCCTACATCACCGAAGAGATCTGGCAGTCAATCAAAGAGCTGGCCGGTGTCGAGGGCGACACCATCATGCTGCAACCCTTCCCGGTTGCCAATGAAGCCCGCCATGATGCCGCCGCCGAAGCCGATATCAACTGGCTGAAAGGCGTTATCACCGGCGTCCGTAACATCCGCGGCGAGATGGGTATCTCACCCGCCAAAGGACTGGATATCCTGATCAAAAACGGCAGCGCCGACGATAAAACCCGTCTCGAAGCCAACAAAGCATTCCTCGCCAAACTCGCCTCACTGGCCTCCGTCACCTGGCTCAACCCGGGCGATGAAGAGCCGATGTCAGCGGTACAACTGGTTGGCGATATGCAGGTCCTGGTACCGATGGCCGGCCTGATCGACAAAGACGCCGAACTGGCCCGTCTGAAGAAAGAGATGGACAAGCTGGAGAAAGAAGCCGGACGCCTGGAAGGCAAACTGAACAATGAAAAGTTTGTCGCTAATGCGCCGGAGGCGGTTGTTGCTAAAGAGCGCGAGAAGCTGGCGGAGTATAAGGCGTCGTTGAGGCAGCTTAGTGAGCAGTACGGGAAGATCGAGGCGCTTTAGCAACAGTGGCTAGAACGTCGCTTCGCTCCTCGCTAGACGCGGCTCCGCCGCTTGCTAGAAGTTAGAAAAAGCAAAAAGCCCGGCAGTGATGCCGGGCTTTTTTGGTTCTGGGCAACTGCGATAGATGACACTGCTGTGGGAGGCGCGCCCCCGCGGCGATTGAGTTGCCCTCTGGGTACTCACAGCGATTGGCTTCAACATTTCAACACAAGCTTTTTCTCTGTGAACTCCGTGTCCTTTGTGATGATAATTTTTAAGTTTTACCGCAGTTCCCAAGGGGCATGCTAAGGACACAGGGAGCACCGAGGGAATGACAGGAACAGACTGGTTTCATATAGAAGATGAGTTAATCATGTTTATCATTTGGATAATAACTCTGCCACCTTTTCCCTGGAGAAGCTGGCGGAGTATAAGGCATCTCTGGGGCAGTTGAAAGAACAGGCGGCTAAGATAGAGGCGCTTTAGCAACAGTGGCTAGAACGTCGCTTCGCGACTCGCTAGACGCGGCTCCGCCGCTTGCTAGTTGCTAGAAAAAGCAAAAAGCCCGGCAGTGATGCCGGGCTTTTTTGGTTCTGGGCAACTGCGATAGATGACACTGCTGTGGGAGGCGCGCCCCCGCGGCGATTGATCTCGCCCCTCCCCCTCACAGCGTTAAACGATGTTGCTCTTTGTGAAGTTAATACTGGTAGCATTTACTGTTTATACCACAGTACCCGGAGGGCATACTAAGGACACAGAGAGCACCGAGGAAAAGCACCGGTTGTAAATAAATCTGTCCCCTTTTTCCCTGCTGTTCTTAATAGAGATTGAAGTTCTTGTTGAGCGACGGACTTACCGTTGATAAATTGAACATCCACGAGTTGACTGGCCTGAACGATTGCCAGGGCATCATTGGCATCAGTCTTCTGCGTTTGGCGGATATTCGAAACGAGCTTGGCAGAAATCAGCTTAGCGTCATGACCTTGTTGCTCAGCGGTCTGTTTCCAGTAATTGGAGGTAGCACATGCCTCAAAGACAATGGTCATAGGGGTTGAGTTAGCTAACCATTCCTTAAACTGACAGGGTGTCATCTCTTTATTTGAGAGCACGGTATTGCGTTTAACAACGCAAATCTGAAAGACCTTTTTTGCCAAATCAACGCCAGCAATGGTAATGTTCATATCACGGACTCCAGTTGGTTGTGTGAGAACTGTCAGCGTACCTCGGTTCCTGTTCAGGGGCGAGGGGAGTCCAATTATCTCGAAAAAGCAAAAAGCCCGGCAGTGATGCTGGGCTTTTTTTCGTTATGGGTAACTGCGATAGATGAGACTGCTGTGGGAGGCGCGCCCCCGCGGCGATTGAGTTGCCCTCTGGGTACTCACAGCGATTGGCTTCAACATTTCAACACAAGCTTTTTCTCTGTGAACTCCGTGTCCTCTGTGATGATAATTTTTAAGTTTTACCGCAGTTCCCAAGGGGCATGCTAAGGACACAGGGAGCACCGAGGGAATGACAGGAACAGACTGGTTTCATATAGAAGATGAGTTAATCATGTTTATCATTTGGATAATAACTCTGCCACCTAGATCTCGAAAATCAAATATGACTCTGCACTATCGCATCAAAATTGAAGCTATCTTATCTTCCCCTCGAATATAAAGAGGATTAGATAGTTTCATTTTCGAGATTACACTCTCTAGTGAATCGCCATCGACTTCTGTTGCTAACTCAAGTTCATGCTTCCACTTATTACAACCTTCTTTGTCTTCTATTTGGCAATAATAAGACATTATAAAAAAGGAGGAATATTTAAAACCTCTTTCAAATGATTTTTTATAGAATACTATGCTTTCTTCCAGGTCTTTTGAGTTATTAGCTGTCATCATTATAGAGAACCCCTCCCAAAAATAGCCTATCCTATCATCTGGAGCTATAGTCCTTATAATGTGTTTTGCTTCAACCCATTTTTGCTCATTATCATTAGTTAAATAACTCATAACAAGCTCTCTTCCGGCATCCTCATAGCCCTTTTCATAGGATTTTAAAAAGAATACATTAGCTTTCATGTTATCCACTTTCTTAAGGCATATACCAGCAAAGTAAAGAGTAACTGCATAAGCATTATCATCTGTAGCTCTTTTTATATAGTCATCACAGCGACTAGCCTCTACATGGACAGAAAAAAACATCAAACAAAAAGTAACAAAATATCTCATTTCCGAAAGTGCCTATCTACATCATTTTTTAGCCCATTAGGGACTGAAGAATACCTACAATATACATGAGCAATACATGCAGTATTCATTAGACTATCAACCGACTTTAGCCGGATTTACTGTTTCATTTCCGAATCGTTCAAAAGCAGGTTTGATTATCTTCCTGGCAATATTTGAAAATATATCTGCCCCCTTTTCTCTATCGTTTGGAAAATAAATCTGTTCCCATTTCTCAAGGTACCTCGCGGCGATTGAATTGCGCCGTTACTGTCCCCTTTTCTGCTGTTAAGTTTTACCACAGAGGACACAGAGAGCACCGAGGAAAAGCACCGGTTGTAAATAAATCTGTCCCCTTTTCGTCACCTTTTTCAATAACTAAAGCTCCCTATTAAAACCCTCATTAAATGGATCATTTCTTTCAATATAAGATAGCTCCCTCTTAGGAGTGAAAGGATTACCCAATATGCTCTCTTCACCAAAAATTTGGCTGAGTACGGATAAAGACTTTTCGCTAAGTTCCTGCGTAAATAGCAAAGTTAAACTATGCTTTGCTCGAGAGCAGCTTACATAAAACAAGTTTCGATTTCGTTCGAATGTATCCTGTTTTCCTGCTGGATATCCATCCGCCATCCACTCTAGCATTTGATTCCAGTTGTAATGGTTCCAACCTCGCCCAAAGACAACTAACACATTATCAAACTGAGCTCCCTTAACGCCATGCTTTGTAGAGAAAGGAGTCTTTGAATCAATGTACTCGGCTAGATTCCGAACCTCTGTGTAATCAACACTTCTCAAAGCACGAAGCTTTTCAATGAATTTTGTATCGTCCTCTAACCACTCATCAGTACTCTTTTGCGCAAGCTCCGCGAAGCGTACCAATGCCTGCTCTAACTTAGAGGGCAACCGTGGTGTTTTTGTCGTCATCAACAGATCTAAAACATCTCCGATTGAAGAATTTTGCGTCGATTCAAGAAGCTTACCCAAATTGACCAACCAAGCCTTTTTATCTGCTTGGCGCTTCAAGTGTGGATGATTTTTATTGTTTAATTGGAGTAACTCTCCATATTTTCGATCATTGAAAGCTGAAACTACTGGCTCTATCACCTCAAGAAAGAACTGTATAAATTTGTCATTCTTTTTCAAATAGTCATCGGGATATTGAAAACATGAAGCAAGACTATTAAAGCTCTGTTCACTAGCTATTAAATTATTTGTAAGGAACAAAACCTTGGTTCTTTCAGGAGACAAAGCTAAACCTTCTTGTGCCAACAGTTCTCTAGTTTTTTCTATATGAGCTTTTACATCGTCCTCAGGTAGATCCCCTTTCCAATGCCCTCCCGTCCTCCTTTCGCCATCCCACTCATTAGAATGAAAGATTTTTATCTCTCCGGCAGAATCAGGATCAGCTTCCGCCTGTGGTAATTCGGGCCTCATACGATTTAAGCAGCCGACGATATTTTTATCAGACCGGAAGTTAGCTTGCTTACCGATTTCAATTATTTTTTTTCTTGGCTTGTGATTAGGCCACAAGCGGATGAACCATAGATTTTCTGCCAGTGATCGCCAAAAAGTCCGACTACAACACCGGAGTCATTATCAATGAGATTAGTAACGATACTTGCGGAGAGTTGAGCGTCCGTATCCTGATATTCGTCGATTAATATTATTGGAAACTCATTCCTAACAAGTTTTTGGAACTTAGAATTTGTCAGCATACGAGCCATAAGAGCAACCACATCATCATGATGTAAAGTAACCTCATGCTCTGTGATATTAGGAAAACCAAGGTCATATTTAACTGGTTGATCAGTAATACCGCCAAATTCTTCAACCCTTTTTGCCCATTTATCGCTGAGTTCGGGTATATATTCTTTCAGCTTGTTCTGAAAAGTATGCAAAATACTCCAGCAGAAAGCATGAATCGTATCAGCAGCAATTACTGGGTGATGATCAGTGCGGTTTTCGATTTCTTCTTTAGCAACATTTGTATATGTTATGCACGCTATACGTTGCCTATTTCGCAGCAACTCTTCCGCTCGGCTTGATATCAAATAACTTATCGTTTCGATTAGTGAATATGTTTTTCCAGCCCCAGCGCCCGCTTCAAGCCGGAAGCAAAGGTTTTCATCTATACATTTTCTGAGCTTTTTAAGAGCATCTATTGATGCTTGTTCCGCTGGGCTTAACTGAGTCATTGTTGCACCTCCTCGACCACAGCCTCCTCTGATAGCCACTCCAATCCTTCTGCTATGTATTTAGGGACAATCCATTCTGTTTTATCTACGGAATATTCGATTGCAAAGTTTGCCTTACTTCTAGCACCAACATTTTTGGCCTGTTGAAAAACTTCTTTTTCTAACGATACGCCACTTAGATCTCGCAATTCGAAAAGAGCTGGATTGGCCATGATAAATGCATCTTCAAAGCTACGGCCACATAAAGAATCATCTCTGTCTGAGACTTGAAACGCTATTCTTCGACATCCATCGACTTTAAGGCTTTCATCTTTGCCAAGAATTTCACCGAGCTCTGCATATCCTTCAATGCCATACCAGCCGGAAAGCCCAACGTTACTGCTTTTTAAGCCTTCGGAAACTATTGAAGAGGAGTTGTGAGTTCCATTTACAGAATCTAAGTCAGTTATAAATAACGTTTTAAGCTCAAGGAAATCAATAAACTTGTAAAAGTGATGAGCATAAGCACCACCAACTTCTACAACAGACATATACTTACTTCTCAAACCACAATTCTTTTCCTTATCTACCTTCCGAATCATCTCTGGCAAGAGAATTCTTTCAGTGGCCCCTTCGATAAGTATTGCCCTATCAGCAAAATATAGATCGCACTTTGTAAGCGTAAGATATTTATGTAAAAATTCTTTATCCGCCTTTACCTCTTCTCCCTTGAACTCCGCACCTAAGTCTTTGACTTTGGTCTGTTTATTATCTTTTGATAAAAAATATCTAACTTTACTGAAATCTGCCTCATTAGCGATGTTAGAAGAATGAGTGCTAACAACAAACTGAACTGGCCATGACTTTCCATCATTTAGCTGAAGTTGAAATTCACTTACAATTTCCTCAAGCTGCCTAATAAACACTTCTTGCATTTGAGGGTGTAAGTGAGCTTCAGGCTCTTCAATAAAAATTAAGTGACCTTTTGGTGGCACTGATTGAGACTGGAATTCACGAAAGAATTCATAGATCCTAAATAAGATAAAAATTAGATTTCGAATTCCTAAACCATTGTAGGTTTCAGGTAAAATGAAATGATCCTCACCCTGGTAAAAGATCCTTGTATGACTTTCTAGAAGGGATTTAACGTTAAGCTCGGTAGCCGCCGTTAGCTCATTGTCACCTAAACCTGGATAGCCAAATATGGCCAGCTTGGGCAAGAGTTCTTTAACTTTATCCTGAAAATCTGTATCTACCGTATTCTGAAGAGCTTCAACAACTTGATTGACTTCTTCTGCTTTAGCCTTAAATGCGTCTGGTGCACCTACACTATTCGAACTATTGAATAGCTTCCCCAATGATTTACCTAGAACATCCCTTTCACTATGCGATTCATCATCTAAGCCTCTTTGCGCATTAATCAGACCAGAAATAACCAGTCTTTTTAAGGCTGAAAGCTCAACTCTTACTTTATTTTCCAGATTGGTTGGTTCGATCGCATATACAGCCACTTCGAAGTATTTGCTAATGCGATCCCTTAAATCAGAGAAGTACTTCCGACGATTTCCAGTATCCAGAGAATGGAAAAAATCTTTGATCATTCCATCTCGTAGTTGATAGGAGATTAATACTTTTGTTTCGTATAACTCATCATCTAGATCGACAATAAAATCACTCAACACACCATATTCATCTGCGTTATCTTGATAGTTTAGTAATAACTCTAACTCAATGGTCGGAATCAAGGGACGAATTGCTACTTCATCATCCTCTGCTTTAAACACATTCAACGCATTTTCAAATTCTTGAAGACACGCTTGATTAAAGTCCTCATAACGTATTTTTGGAGCATTAGACGATATGAAACTTCGAAATACTTCAGCGAGTGATGTTTTACCAGTATTGTTGCGTCCAACAATTAAGGTCGTGCTGCCGTCTAGGCTCAGACTGACATCTTTTAGAAGTCTAAAGTTTTTTACTCTAGCATGAACAATTTTCATTAATCATCCTTGTTACGCTAACTTATTATCAATTGAAAGTTGGGTCAGAGTAAAATTAATCACGCTAACTCCGTTTCACTCTCTGATTGCACACCGCTTTCTCAGGTTCATCCAGACCTGCGATCTCTTTATCCAACAAAATATTCAACATCAATTTCCACATACCCGATCCCGCTCTTGAACATCTGAAGCCTTGCGGGTACGCAGTGCTTTAACAGTAAGGATTGAGCATTGCTGTCTTTGCTCTGCACTTTCATCTATCGGTTGAGAACGACAGACTTTGGCGACCACCGGCTGGTAGCTGACGGCGGCATTGCAGTAGAGGCGTTTGTAGTTTGAATAAAGGGCTGCTCTGATGGGCTTCTGTTGCAGGGTCTGGCAGGTTTCATGGAAGAACTGACTGGCAGCTTCGGTGCAGGCGGAGTATTCAAGCAGTTTATTTTTCTGAGGCAGGCAGACAGTGTTGGGGCGAAGCCGCCACATCTGGTATTGAAAACTCACCGGCTGGTCGTGGTAGTCCACATTAACCGATTCAAGCTCAACCCCCATCCCTTCACGCATCGGCTTCAAAATAGCGTAGGCCAGTTTCTCGTTAAACTGTACATAGCTATCAATCAACGGGTTAGCTGAGACGGACTGCGGTATAAACAGGCAGCTTATCAGGCTAAGCAAACAATGCTGACGCAATAAATAAGCAGTGTCATGTTTTTTTGAACGATGAACCGCGAGCCACAAACAGCGATTCTTTAGAGAGGTATCCATGTTGCATCCATTTTAGCGAGACGCGCAGCGTCTCATTCCCTGGGCCGTCCAGACCAACAACGCTGCGCATAGCAACATGGTAACGGTTGTTATTGTTTAATCTACCTGCCCGTTGGGCTTTCCACAACATCTGAAGATTGATCGGGTGTTGGGGCTATTTTGCTTTCAACGTTTTCAGACCTCTTCTTTTCGGGTTCCCGTATGCAGATTACATAAGTATTCGATACGGTATCGTGCCAGCCACGGCCGGTTTTACCCAGAAATGAAAACGGTTCGAATGGGACTATCCGGAGGAAAGTTCGGCCCAGGATCTGGCCGAAAGCGGGAGGGAGCCCTGTTTCGCTTACTATGCGGGTCCCTGTTACTAGTTTGCCAATAGTGACCCCAAAAAAACCTTCAAAAATAAGGTAATAGATCACCATAACGGTGACCCCAAAGAGGTAATCGGGTATCGAATCAATGTAATCAAGACCGGCATTACCAAAGAGCAACATTGCGGCAACCCCAATCAGAAAGCCAAAGACAACCTGCATTAGAATAATGTCGATGAGGTAATTTAAAAATCGCCGCATTTTGCTGGCAGCAACAGGGATAGTTTCTTCAGCAGGGAGTGTCAGATCTGACTGAGGAGCTGCATAAGGGCTTTGAACTGTTTCCATATTATATCCATTTCAACAAGACGCCATGCGCCTTCGATCCTTGGGTCTTCATGACCAACTGCATGATTGCCGCTGCAATCTGGTAACAAACGAATAGTTATAGACTGAATTTACTCCCACACTGAACTCCGCTCAACCCCGAAAGCCCACAAAACCACTACCCACCTCCCAAAACGGGGATGGTCTTTTGCTTTTGCTTTTCGAGCAGCGGCTGCTCTCCTATCGGCACGAGGTACCCAGAGGGCATGCTAGTGTAGTGTTGCATTCTGTTTAGAGCTTAAGCGACTGTTGGCACGAATAACTTTTTCCAAAATGTCTCGGGCACTTTTAGTCCAAATAAATGGCTTCGGATTGCTGTTATGATGGGCAATGTAT
>NZ_JAFFZO010000279.1 GCF_016924145.1 Amphritea pacifica
ATGCTGGTGGCAAAGTCGATGGTCTGGGCATCCGCCGCATCCCCGCTCCGGGTCACGGTGAAGGTCATCAGGCCACCCTCACTGACGCTCATGTCGCCAATGCTGAAGCTGGTGGTGTCGTTATCCGGACCGGGGCCTGGGTTGAATGGACCCGGGCCGGTGCCGTCATCGACGATGGTTCCCACGCCGGTACCGTCAGCGATCTGGCC
>NZ_JAFFZO010000280.1 GCF_016924145.1 Amphritea pacifica
CGCGCCAGGTCTCAGCTATTTCTGAGACGGTTTGCCGTTCGGCGACGCCTAATGCCTCTCCCGCCCGGTAGCGTTGCACCAATAGTGGGCCTTTATACAGCACACACCAGCGCTCAATGACCTCATCGAGTGTTAAATCGGCCACACGGGTCTCGTCGATGGATAACACCAGATGGTAGTGGTTGGACATCACGGCGTAGGCGCACA
>NZ_JAFFZO010000281.1 GCF_016924145.1 Amphritea pacifica
TAAAACCAATCGACAACCCGATTACTGGTTCTCAATGGATGATGACGAGTTTGAAGAAGCGATCGCTCAACTACGTACAGAGCAACGTTTTATGCCTAGTATGGGCCCGGAGATCGATCTGTTTAATAGCGGCACTCAGGCCTGACAACACTAACGGACTGAATTGATAGAAATGGACTTCCAACAGATAAAGCCCTACAGCAG
>NZ_JAFFZO010000282.1 GCF_016924145.1 Amphritea pacifica
GCGCAGCTTCAAAGTCTCGCGAGACCCGAAATTTATCGAGAAGCTGGAAGACATTGTCGGGCTGTATTTGTCCCCGCCAGAGCATGCGCTGGTATTGTGTTGCGATGAAAAAAGTCAGATACAGGCGCTGGACCGCACTCAACCTGGGCTGCCGCTAAAGAAAGGTCGTGCGGCCACGATGACGCACGATTACAAGCGCA
>NZ_JAFFZO010000029.1 GCF_016924145.1 Amphritea pacifica
TTCTTCCTCTGCTCTATCTCTTCCTCGGTGCTCTCTGTGTCCTCTGTGGTAGAACCACTTTTCACGCATCCGTGTTCCCCAACGAGATTACAAAAACAGGGACAGGTATCTTTAAAACACGCTTCTCGTTCATTTTAAATATGGGTTTTATTTCTGATATGGGATAGCCAGAAACCTGCTTGAATGGCTACACGACCCTGATAACCGTGTTTTTCAGCCAGTTCTCCGCCTCAGCTGTTATAAACTGATAACCGATTACCCCGGGCCAAGCGTTTAAAATGCTCAGGCGGCTTGAGCTGCTCGCCGCTGGCGGGCGATTTTTTTGGGATAGAGCATTTCAAATTGCGTCGCGTTGCTGAGCCAGTCTTTCTGATCTATTTCGAGCCTTTTTAATATAGGTGGCAGGTGCATAGCAATTGTTTTGAAGAATGCCTGTCTCTGTTTATTCTATAAAGGCCAGGTCGAGAAGCGCTGTGTGATTGTGTTTGTCATAACGCGTTTTAACCGGCCGATCTGACCGGTTAAAACGTTGTGGAAAAGTACAGTTCTAAGGCGTGCTATCCGCTTACGCGACAGAAGCACTCAGCTCATTCTGCGCTGCGTAGGCCCGGTCAAGCTGCTCGCCTTCCGCCAGCAGGAACTCAAACGCAGACAGTGCCGCTTTAGCGCCCTCGCCCATTGAGACGATGATCTGTTTGTAAGGCACCGTCGTGACATCGCCACAGGCATAGATTCCCGCTTCTGAGGTGTGGCACTTTTCATCAATGATGATTTCGCCTGCTCTGCTCAACTCAAGCAGCCCGTCGAGGAACTGACTGTTGGGCACCAGGCCGATCTGCACGAAGACACCATCCAGTGCTAAGCGCTGCTCTGCCTCGCTCACCCGGTCCACATAGCTGATCGCAGAGACCTTACCGTTGGTGGCCTGAATCTCTTTGGTGGCAACGTTTTTCAGTATCTCGATGTTGGCTTTAGCGCAGGCCTTTTCCAACAACACCTTATCGGCTCTCAGCTCTGGCATAAACTCGAATACGGTGACGCTTTTGACGATACCCGACAGGTCGAGGGCCGCTTCGATGCCGGAGTTTCCGCCACCGATAACCGCCACATCCTTACCCTTGAAGAAGGGGCCATCGCAGTGAGGGCAGTAAGCCACACCGTTACCGATATTCTCTTTTTCACCGGGAACGCCCAGCTCACGCCATTTAGCACCGGTGGCCACGATAATTACTTTGGTCTGTATCTGCTCGCCCGAACTCAGCGAGACCGTTTTAATATCGCCCTGCTTAATATCGGTGACCTTCAGGTACTCTTTGATGTTGATATCATACTCATCCATATGTGCCTGCAGGGCGCTGGAGAGCTGAGGACCGGTAGTTTTGGTCACGGAAATCAGGTTTTCAATATCCATGGTGTCTTTCACCTGACCACCAATACGATCCGCAATCAATGTTACTTTCAAACCTTTACGGGCACTGTAGATCGCCGCACTGACCCCGGCAGGTCCACCACCGATTACTGTGACATCCTGCAGTGGCAGCGTTTTCACCTGCTTTGCCGGCTGCCCCTGAGAAGCTCCCCGTTGTAACAGTTTCTCAATCAATTGCGCCGCATCCACTTTACCATTGGCGAACAGTTCGCCATTCAGGTAAACACTGGGAACGCCCTGAATATCCCGTTCGGCAATAATCTCAGGATAGAGACCACCGTCGATCATCTCCGCAGAGATATTTGGATTCAGCAGGGCAAACTGATTCAGGGCCTGAACCACATCCGGACAGTTGTGGCAGCTAAGGCTGATAAACACCTCAAACCGGAGGGTTTCCTGAATGCTGCTGATGGTCTGTCTGATACTGTCATCCAGCTTCAGATCGGTTCCCGAAGCGTGCAGAATCGCCAGAATCAGTGAGTTAAACTCATGGCCCGCCGGAATACCTGAGAAGCGGATACCGGTGTCCTCGCCATCCGCTTTTAACAGAAAACTGACCGGACTTCTTAAGATCTCCGGCAGATCTGACTCTTCCAGGCTGAGGTTATCGCTCACACCCGCCAGGTCGGTGAGAAAGTTCACCAGCTCCGGACGTTTACTGTGAGCACCGGTCTGCAGAACAAACGTCACCGGCTTTTTCATTAACGCGGTATAACCCTTTACCGTTTGTAAAATCTCTGTTGTTAACATGACGGAAGCTCCTGTTTCCTATAAATCTCTGCTGTGCACCGGCTCAGGTTCGACCGAGCCGGTGCGTTGCGGATAAACGGTCTGACCGGCTGTTATATTTTGCCTACCAGATCAAGTGACGGCGCTAATGTAGCCTCGCCCTCTTTCCAGGCTGCCGGGCACACTTCACCGGGGTGGGAAGCAACATACTGAGCCGCTTTAATCTTGCGCAGTACGTCAGTGGCATCGCGGCCAATCCCTTCTGCAGTGATCTCCATCGCCTGAATGATCCCCTCTGGGTCGACGATAAAGGTACCCCGGTCGGCCAGGCCCTGCCCTTCACGCATCACTTCGAAATTACGGGTGAGGGTACCGGTCGGGTCGCCAATCATGGTGTATTGAATCTTGCCGATGGTCTCGGACGATTCGTGCCACGCCTTGTGAGTGAAGTGTGTATCGGTAGAGACTGAGTAGATCTCTACACCCCGGGCTTCAAATTCAGCGTAATGATCCGCCAGGTCACCCAGTTCGGTGGGGCAGACAAAGGTGAAGTCAGCTGGGTAGAAGAAGAACACTGACCATTTACCCTGCAGGTCCTGTTCTGAAACATCGATAAATTCACCCTGTTTAAATGCACTGGCGGTGAATGGTTTAATCTGTGTGTTGATAAGTGCCATGCTGGCCTCCGGTATCTTTTAAGTGTTTGTGGTTGTTGAAAAGATGAACCCAGTATATGAGCCAGCAATCGATACATAAAATTGAATAAATATATCTTTATGATCTATTATTTAGAACAACAAACCATTTAATGAGATGAAGCACCCATGATCTCAACCAAACAACTGCTCTATGCACTGGCGGTGGAGAAAACACTGCACTTCAAGAAAGCTGCAGAAAATTGTCATATCAGTCAGTCAGCGCTGAGCACTGCGCTGAATGAGCTGGAAAAACAGTTAGGTGTGCAGATATTTGAGCGTGATAACAAGAAAGTATTAGTCACCCCGCAGGGCGCGGATGTGTTGCAGCGGGCACGCAGCATCATGGTTCAGGTGAATGAACTGCAAGCCATTGCAGAGAATCAACAGCAGCCGCTGAGCTACCCGATCACGGTCGGGGTGATACCAACCATTGCCCCCTTCTTACTGCCGGAGGTCTTTCCGCTACTGAGCACGCAATACCCTCACGCCCGGCTGAATATTGTCGAGGAGCAGTCCCATGTGCTGGTTGATATGGTCAGACGGGGTGAGATCGATACCGCTATTTTAGCCATGCCGTTTCCGTGCGACGGCTTGTTAACCCTGGAGTTCTGGCAGGAGGATTTCTACTGGGTTGCGCTGAAAGGCGATAAATATACCGATCAGCAGGAGATTAGCAGCAATGAACTGGCGCAGAGCCATCTGATGCTGTTGAAGGAGGGACACTGCCTGAAGGATCACGCTCTCACTGCGTGTAAACTGCCGGCACAAACCGCCAACCATGGTTTTGGTGCCACCAGTCTGAACACGCTGATACAGATGGTGAAAGGCAGAATCGGCACAACCCTGATTCCGCAGATGGCGCTTAAACAACTGACACAACAGAACCAGTCCCTCAGCGCCATCCATCTGCAGGAACCGGGACCACACCGCCGGATCGTATTTGTCATACGGCCAAACTACACCCGTATGAACAGCATCGACGCCCTCATGGCGTTATGCAAAAAGGCGCTGGAGGGTAGCTGAGTACTTGCCCGGCTCCGCTACTCTATAGTGCGGTCAGCGGCCTTAGGTCCGCTCAAACATCAGGTCCCAGACACCATGACCGAGGCGTTCTCCGCGTTTCTGGAATTTAGTCACCGGGCGCCACTCTGGCTGAGGCGAATACTGCCCCTCACCGGCTACATTGCGGTAACCCGGTGCAGCGGACATCACTTCCATCATATGCTCGGCGTAGTTTTCCCAGTCGGTGGCCATATGGAATACACCACCGACTTTAAGTTTCTTGCGGATGGTCTCAGCAAACGCCGGCTGTACAATGCGTCGCTTATGGTGCTTTTTCTTATGCCACGGATCGGGGAAGAAAAGTTGCAGAGTGCTCAGACTGCCATCGGGGATACAGTTGGCCAGCACCTCAATTGCATCATGACAGAACACCCGGATATTGGTCAGGCCCTCTTTTTCAGCGTTACTCAGCAGACGGCCGACTCCCGGGCGGTGTACCTCGATACCGATATAGTTGTTCTCCGGCTGAGCTTTAGCCATCTCGATCAGCGAGTCGCCCATACCGAAACCGATCTCCAGCACCACCGGGGCTTCCCGGCCAAACACCTGTGCCAGATCCAGCATGCCGCTATCCGGCTCCAGCCCCATCAGCGGCCACTGAGTCTCCATCGCCTTTTGCTGACCTTCGGTCATCCTTCCGGCGCGCAGTACAAAGCTTTTCACGGTGCGCATATACTTTTCTCCGGTCGACTGCTCCGGGGTCTGCTGTTCAGTTTTGTTCTCTTCTGACATCGGTCTGGCTTCTCACTTAAAACAAAGCAGCCTGATCAACGGACCAGGCTGCTGAAATCTTTCATCTGATCAGACCGCCTTGCGACGATCTCATTGTTAAATCAATTATTTACCGACAATCGTGCCTTCCATCGGCGAGGAGGCGCTGGCATATTTCTTCCGTGGCATCCGTCCGGCCAGAAACGCTTCACGACCCGCCTCAACCGCCTTGCGCATCGCCGAAGCCATCAGAATCGGGTTGCGGGCACCGGCAATAGCTGAGTTCATCAGCACGGCCTCACAGCCCATCTCCATCGCCACAGCGGCTTCTGAAGCGGTACCGACACCGGCATCCACCAGTACAGGTACTTTACAGTCTTCCATAATCACATTGATATTATGCGGATTGAGGATACCCAGACCGGAACCGATCATCGATCCCAGCGGCATAATAGAGACACACCCAAGAGACTCAAGCTCTTTCGCGACAATGGGGTCATCACTGGTATACACCATTACTTTGAAGCCATCACGCACCAGAATATCCGCTGCTTTAATGGTTTGAACCACGTTTGGATAGAGGGTTTTCTGATCGCCCAGCACTTCCAGTTTAACCAGATCATGGCCATCCATCAGTTCCCGGGCCAGCATACAGGTGCGCACCGCATCTTCGGCATTAAAACAGCCTGCCGTATTGGGCAGAATGGTGTATTTATCCGGGGAGATCACATCCAGCAGATTCGGCTCATCCGGGTTCTGACCGATATTGGTGCGACGTACCGCCACGGTGACAATCTCGGCACCACTGGCTTCAATCGCCAGACGGGTCTCTTCCAGATCACGGTATTTTCCGGTACCAATCAGTAAACGGGACTGAAAGCTGCGGCCGGCAATAATCAAAGGATCGTTCAGTTGTTCAGACATTATTCTCTACCCAGTTAAATTCTGTAATATTCGCTCAGATACACATCGCGGTCGGACCGGTCAGCCGCCGCCAATCGCATGCACCACTTCTACCCGGTCGCCTTCCTGCAGCAGGGTTTCAGCATGCCGGCTGCGGGGCACGATCTCCAGGTTCAGTTCGACTGCAACACGACGCTCACCCAGTTGCATCGTGTCGATCAGACCCGCCACAGAGGTGTTTTCCTGAACCTCCAGAGTGTCACCATTTACCTGTATCAGCATTGAGATTGATCCATTTTTATTCACTTAACTGCCGGATAGCGATCCGGCCAAGATTTAACCAGCCCGCCAGAAACAGCACGCCGCCCACCGGGGTTATCGCGCCCAGCCAGTGCTGACCCGAGAGCGCCAGTACATAAAGGCTGCCGCTGAAGAACACGATGCCCGCCATAAACAGTACTGCGGTCTGACGTAAGCCCCGTTCGGACTGACGCAGCATCAGCACTCCTACACCAAACAGCGCCAGGGTATGAAACATCTGGTACTGAATACCGGTTTGCAACACTTCATATAACCGCTCGCTCAGCTGTGTTCTGAGCATATGCGAGGCGAAGGCTCCCAGGGCAACGGTGATAAAACCGCTCAGCGCGGTGCATAGAATGACAAAACGGGCAGACATAACAGCTTCCGGAACATTGAGGTGGCTATTCTAACAAAGCTTAACGGTGGCGATAAGCAATAAAAAAGCCGCGCTCAGCAGAGGGCGGCTTGATAACCGGCAACACCAGAAGCCTGGGTGATCAGGCTTCCAGCATCGCTGTTTTAATCTTTTTCATAGCGTTCTTTTCCAACTGACGAATCCGCTCGGCAGACACTTCATAGCGGGCGGCCAGCTCGTGCAATGTGGCTTTCTCTTCACCCAGCCAGCGCTGTACCAGAATATCGCGGCTACGCTCATCCAGCTGCTCCATCGCTTCGCTCAGACGCTGGTTGGAATCAGCTTCCCAGTTAGAATCTTCCAACTGACTGGCAGGATCCTGACTGTGGTCTTCGAGGAAGTAAGCCGGAGACTGATAGGCACGTTCATCATCGTCCCCCACCGGCGCATCAAAGGCCATATCGGTGCTGCTCATGCGGCCTTCCATCTCCCGCACTACCTGCTCATCAACCCCCAGATCACCGGCCATCGCGGTCACTTCATCGTTGGTCAGCCAACCCAGGTTTTTCTTCTTGCTACGCAGGTTAAAGAACAACTTACGCTGCGCTTTGGTGGTCGCCACCTTGACGATACGCCAGTTACGCAGAATAAATTCATGCATCTCCGCCTTAATCCAGTGCACCGCAAAAGAGACCAGACGAACCCCCATGGTGGGGTCAAACCGCTTAACGGCTTTCATCAGTCCAACGTTACCCTCCTGAATCAGGTCGGCCTGGGACAGGCCATAACCAGAGTAGGATTTAGCCACATGGACCACAAATCGCATATGAGACAATACCAACTGACGCGCCGCTTCAAGATCGTTCTCGAAATACAGACGCTCTGCCAGTCCGCGCTCCTCTTCTACCGTGAGAACAGGAATCGCAGTCACCTGACGTATATACGCCTCCAGATTCTGACCCGGAGATAATACTTCAATGACCCGTAGGCTTTTGCCCATTTCTCAACCTCATTACTTATTCATTTCAAGGGTGTCGATATAAGTTACAGCTATGACACTCTTCTGCCAGATTAGTTCCGGCTATATAAAGCCCGCACCGGGTAACAATTAACGCAGTTACCCTTCGATAACCAGTTTAGCGGACCGACTAAGATAACGGCAACATTAGCAGATGGCAAGTCTGACTGTTTAGCCTCTTTACCTATATTTACAATTCGAAGCTTACAGCTAACGACCGGTTGGGTCTTATACCGTAGCATCCACCGTGACCGGTATACGGATAACTACTGCGGCTGAATCTGTCGCAAATGCCGTCCAACGGCCAGCCAGGCACCACACAACCCCAGCAGTATACTGATCAGAAGTAACAGGATTGTTTCAATCAATCCCAGCCCTGCCAGCTCGAACTGACTATCGTAGAGTGACACTAACTGCCCGACCGGGCCATTCAGCAGCAGCAGGCTGAGCTGAATCAGAAACCAGGCAAACACGCCGCCAGCAACACCAAACCAGACACCATCATAGAGGAAGGGACGACGGACATAAGCATCGGTGGCGCCCACCAGTTTGGCGATCACAATCTCTTCCCGCCGGCTCTCGATGGAAAGCCGGATCGTATTGCCCACCACCAGCAATACCGCCATCACAAACAGCGCCGCCAGCACCCAGACCGCCCGTTCAGCCAATACCACAAAGGCCGCCAGCCGCTGTACCCACGCCATATCCACCACCGCGTCATCCACCTGCGGTAATGCCTGTAGCCTGGTCTGAAGCAGCGGCACTGACGCCACCGACAGATCCCGGGGCATCACCATCACCACCGCTGGCAGCGGGTTAGTATCAAGAAAGTTAAACACATCGCCAAAACCGGACATCGACTTAAATTCCAGCATCCCCTGGGTGGCGGTAATCAGCTCCGTGGCAGCGACATCATCACGCAGCAGCAACTCACGACTGAGGGTCTCCGCTTCGGCCTCCGTCACACTCTGTTTCAGATATAGAGCGACCCGGGGGTCACCATCCCAGCCACTCCCAAGCTGCTGAATATTTTTCAGCCCGGTATAGAGCGCACCGGGCAACGCCAGGGCGATCGCCAGCACCGCCAGCGTCATAAAGGTTGTCAGCGGTTGCGCTAGCAACGAGAAATAGGATTGTCGCGCCACCTCTGCATGGTGACGCAGATAGCTACGACTGCGATCAGCCACGTTCAGACGATGGTGCTCGGCGCCCCGGTGAACCCTGGCATCCCGTTTAGTATTCGGTTCGACGCGGACAGCCCCTTTGCGGCGCAGATTATTTTCCATCGCTGACCAGCCTGCCCTGATTAAGGGTTATCACCCGATGGGGCATCCGTGCGATCAGCCCCAGATCGTGGCTGGCAATCAGCACCGTAGTACCCACCTGATTAAACTGCTGAAACAACCGCATTACCTCTTCTGAAAGCTTAGGATCCAGATTTCCGGTCGGCTCATCCGCCAGCAGAAACTGGGGCTTGTGTACAATCGCCCGGGCGATACCGACCCGCTGTTGTTCACCACCAGAGAGCACCACCGGATTGAGTTTCTCTTTACTCAGCAAACCCACCTTATCCAGCGCGGCACGCGCCCGGCGGGCGGCATCTGAAGGGTCAAAGCCACAAATTCGCAGCGGCAGGACGATGTTGTCAAACACTGAGCGGTCAAACAGCAGTTGGTGATTCTGGAACACCACCCCAACCCGGCGACGATGATAGGGGATCTGGCTATTAGCCAGGCTGGCCAGATCCTGATCGCCCACCAGTACACGACCATTTGAAGGGCGCTCCATCAGCATCAACAGCTTCAGCAAGGTACTTTTGCCGGCTCCCGAGTGGCCGGTCAGAAACGCCATCTCCCCCTTATCAAGACTGAAAGTCACCTGACTGAGGGCGTCATAGCCATTGGGATAGCGTTTGGTTACATTGTCGAAACTGATCACAGGCTGATTACCTTAGAGAGAGCTCGAAAACTTATGCTTAACGGTTTTTCAACCGACCTTCAGGACACTCAGCAACCTCAGTCAAACAGAGCGGTGACAAACTCTTTTGCCTTAAAGGGTCGCAGATCATCCACCTTTTCACCGACACCAATATAACGGATCGGCAGATCCAGCTGTTTGGCGATGGCAAAGATAATGCCGCCTTTTGCAGTGCCGTCCAGTTTGGTCAGGCTGATACCACTGACACCCACCGCTTCTTTAAACAGTTTGGCCTGACTCATCGCGTTCTGTCCGGTGCCGGCATCCAGCACCAGCATCACCTCATGGGGCGCTTCGGGGTCAAGTTTCTTCATCACCCGAACCACCTTTTCCAGCTCCTGCATCAGGTTATCTTTGTTCTGCAAGCGACCCGCGGTATCGGCAATCAGCACATCGATATTTTTCGCCTGTGCCGATTGCAATGCGTCATACAGCACCGAGGCAGAATCAGCCCCGGTATGCTGCGCCACCACCGGTACATTATTGCGTTCACCCCACACCTGCAGCTGTTCAACCGCTGCGGCCCGGAAGGTATCCCCCGCAGCCAGCATCACCGACTTGCCATCCGCCTGATATTTTTTTGCCAGTTTACCGATCGTGGTGGTTTTACCCACGCCGTTTACCCCCACCATCAGTAGCATAAACGGGCCTTTACTCTGGCTGAAATCGATCGGTTTTTCGACTGTCTCCAGCAGTGATGCCAGCTCATCTTTCAGTGCGGTATAGAGCGCATCCGCATCCGCCAGCTGTTTACGCTTCACCCGCTCGGTCAGTTTGCCGATGATCTCCGTGGTCGCCTCAACCCCCACATCGGCCAGCAGCAACTGAGTTTCTATCTCTTCCAGCAGCTCATCATCGATCTGCTTGGCCCCCAGAAACAGATCACCCAGCCCTTCGGTCAGATTCGCTTTGGTGCGGCTCAGGCCCGCTTTAATGCGGCCAAAGAAACCGGTTTTCTGTTCAGGTTTCACCTCAGCTTCAGCCGTTGCCGGCTCAACAACCGATGGCAGCTCAACCACGGCCCCGGATTCAGCTTCTGGCTCTGATTCAGTGTCATTGACAGACTCCGCTTCAACAGTTGTCGGCTCAGAAGCCGCTTCCTGCTGCACCGGCGTTTCAGGTTGCTGTTTATCTGCTGTCTCGCGGGCAACCACAACCGCATCTGCGGCCTGCTCCTGAACGGTCTCTTCAACCGTCTCATCAGTGAGATCAGAAGAGTCGGCCAGCGGTTGCTCAGTCACCGCAGTCTGTACACCATCTTCCTCAGGAAGGGCTTTCTGAGTATCATCTTTCTCAGAACTGAAAATTGATTTAAGCTTCTTAAACATGCTTGATTACTGTCCGATGTCAGGCGCTGAAGATGCAAAAAAACAGGGTAGTCCCTGTTCCAACTGCGAGTCGTCCTGTATGTTTCATTTAGGCCGCCTATCTTACCATAGTAAAGAGCGGCTGGGGCACTGAAAACAGGCCAGAAAATGACCAGGAACAACCGATGCCGGAAGCAAAATCCCCACTATTCAACCGAACCTACCTGAAGGTCATTGTCTGGATCGTTGCCATCGCAATTGTACTGCTGACGGCAGGCCAGAACCGATCCAGGGATTTCATCAGTATACAGAAGCTGGCAGAGAGTCCGGTCTACTACGTTAGTCAGGATAAAGCCCCCTACCTCCAGCTGAGATTTCTCCTGCGCACCGGCGCCGCGATCAATGGCGATCAGCAGCTACTGCAACAACTGTTACTGCAACAGCTGCAGCAGCAACTGGCAGGGTTAGCCACACAGCCGCCGTTTAGCCAACTCGGGACAAAATTAGCCTCTGAAGCATCAGATGATCGCATAACCATCGTCGCAACCCTGCCAGCAGACCGCAGCGGGGAGCACGCAGCAATAGCAGAGATGACCACTACGCTGTTACAGCAACTCAGCAATTATCAGCCCGGCGACGATCTTGAAAAACGCTGGGAGCGACTGGAAGCGGAACAGTATCTCAACCTGAAAGATCCTGAAAGCCGACTGCTCAACCACTTCAGCAACCTGCTGAACGGTCCGCTTTCCGTGCACCCGCTGCAACGGTTTGCCGACTTTTACCGCAACAGCACCTCGGAGGGAGCGGTTACCCTGACCCTGCAAGGACCTGCTGTCGTGGCATTAGCCGAAACCCTGGCGCCGTTATTACAAGACAGCAGTATTACTCCCAGCCTTACACCGCCCTCCCTTACGTCAACGCCGGTTCAGCTGGAGCCGGTCAGTAATCAAGCCTACAAACTCTGGGGAATCGCCCTGCCCGGACGCCAGCAACAGGATTTCCTCTCTGAACTGCTGGCGGTGAGAACCCTGCAACAGCTGTTGCAGCAACACCAGGCAACTTCACGACTGATCTGGAAATCACTGGACAAGCAGGGCTATCTCGCTATGATTCTGCAGGGGCCGGAGATCAAGGCCGATACCGATCTGACAGCGCTGCTGGAATCATTGCAGGCGCAACTCAGTGATGAACTGATCGATAAAGCCCGCACCACGCTGCAGACAAACTTCGATACGCTGATGGAACAGACAGACAATCAGTTGGGCTTACTGGACACCATCGCCTTCTATCAGTTACCCACTGACTACCTGAACAGCTTCGAAGACCGACTCAGGCAAACCAGCAACAGCCAGGTTCGGCAAACAATCAGCAGTTTTCTCAACAACCCGGGCCGCTATCAGATAACCCTGCCGGCATACTGACCAATACCGGGTTCGACAGTACAGTAAGGAATCAACATGGCCAGACGCCGCCCAGAGCGAAGCTCGCAGAAAATCAGTTCAGGAAACCAACAACTGCGCATTATTGGCGGTGAGTGGCGCGGACGTAAACTAAACTTCCCGGAGATTGAAGGCCTCAGACCCACCCCAGACCGGGTCAGGGAAACCCTCTTCAACTGGCTGGCCCTGTATATCCCCGGCGGACGCTGCCTTGACCTGTTCAGCGGCAGCGGTGCACTGGGCTTCGAAGCACTCTCCCGCGGCGCCGCCCATGTGACCCTGATCGACAACTCCTCAATGGTGATCCGTCAGCTACGGCAAAATATTCAGGATCTGAAAACTCAGTCAGCAGAACTGATCACCGGTTCAGCACTCGACTGGCTGGAAAAACGTAGTAACGATCTCGAAGTTCAATTCGATGTGGTGTTTATCGACCCGCCCTTCCGCAAAGAACTCGCCGAGCAGTGCTGCCTGCTGCTGGAACAGAAAAGCATGCTGACAGACAACGCCATGATCTACCTGGAAACCGAAAAAGAACTCACTAACCCGAGGGTCCCGGATAACTGGCAACTGTACCGGGAAAAAACCGCCGGACAGGTGACTTATCGGCTTTACAAAAGGAGCTAGACCGCCGCTTCGCGGCTAGCTTATCTAGAACGTGACTTCGTCACTTGCTAGTAGTTAGACGGAAACTTCGTTTCCTTGCTAGAAAAAGCGCTTGTAGCAATCGTCAGGACTACTGGGATATAGTTAAATCTGGTGGGTAACTGAAGTACCCGTATCGTAGTCTGTGATTTTGATTAATCTGTGTAGCTCAGCTAGGCATGTCAACACAGTTCAGGCGGATATTCAGGATGAATACCATAGACCCTTTCCTCCTCTCTGGTAGCCCTTGCCTTTGCATATTTAGTTACATATTCCTGAAATTTACGGCCTCTACGATACATCTTTTACCCGCCCCTGGTTTTTAACGTGCCTTGCAAGGTAGCAAAACTTGCAAGCTCTGGAAGTTTGTATGAGATCAATAATAAATTGTTAGCCCGGTGGGGAAAATGGATGCAGAATAACCAATGGCAAGTCTTTGCGGACGAAGTTTTGAGTCTCACTAAATCTGTTTTGGATAACCTGGAAATCGACCGAGAAGACGGGCTACAGGTTCTCTCGTCAATTCTATTTCGGCGAGTCATTTTTGGCGCGAAAGCTGTCTACTTGCTAGTAAGAAACAAGCTCTATACAGAAGCGCGTATTCAACGGAGAGGACAGTTAGAGGCTCTATTTTCTCTTGGTGCCCTCTATAGGAGCCCAGATATTTTGCAAGACTTTGTCAACAAGGATGTCCACCGAAGAATAAAGTTCTACCAAAATATAAAAAAGACAAGCAAGAAATTCAGGGGTTACCACTTGGGGGACATGCCTGATTCAGAAATAGATAAAGAAATAGAAGAATTGAATTCTAAAAAAGGCCCCCATTTGTCATTAGAGACTCTTTCTCAGAAAGCAGGATTACATGATCTGTTTTTATCAGACTACTCCATGCTTTCGGAGGCGGCCCATCATGCAGCCAAAGATTTAGAGCGACATGTCGAAGTTGACAAAGAGGGCAATATAACAGGTTTTCTGCTAGAAGATCCTGAGACAGATATGTCTAATCTACTATACCCCGCTCTAAGCCATCTATTAATGGCGTGGGATGCGATAAACGATATTTACAGGTTAGGGCAGGATCTCCGAATTAAGGAAACCTCTGATAAGCTTGAAGAGCTGGCCTGAATCAAGGGCTAACCAAGGGCTGCAGCGGACCGCTTTGTGTCGATAGATGACCATCCATACACATAGCAAATTAAGCGTCAAACCTCAGCATTTATCCACAAATCCCGCTTCAAGCCTCCGCGCTAACGGAGGCTCTGACTAGCCGCTAGCAGTCGCGAAGCGACGTTCTAACCACTAGCCACTTAAAAAAGCTTTACCTCGCCGGCATCGCATCATCGACATAATACCGGACTTTCATCGCTTCTATCTGCTTCAGCGTAAGACCGTCGTTGGTTTCGAAGGTCAGGGTGAAGCGCTGGCCCGGGCGGACGGTGCCGGGCTGATGGGCAACATAGCGGTGGATTTTGCCTGCGCTGTCCTGAGCGAGAAAGCCCATGATGACCCCTTTCAGCGGCAGGTTGCCGGAATAGCGCCAGCGGGTAGTCCAGCTGTTATCGGATGCCCGGCGCTGCTGTTCCAGTTTCATATAGCTTTCCACCGCTTTGACAAACTGGGCATATTGCGACTGACGCACCGCTTCCTGTTTCGCTTGCTGGTGATCGACATAGGCGCCCAGCGCCGTGGACAGGATAGCGGATACGCCGCCCCCTTCACCGGCCAGTTCCTGATCCCGGTTCTCCCGCTTCTGCCACAGGCTGTTATTATCCCGCAACTGTGCCGCGTTAGGATTGATCCGCCCCGGCTGATAATACTGTTTGACCCGGTCAGCCAGCGCCTTTGTCTCCGCAGCCCGCTCGGCATTCACCGGGTGATCGTGAGCAAACAGACTGCGGGCGTTGCCTTCCTGCTGATATTGTCGCTGCCAGATGCCGGTGGCGGCATAGGGGTCAAAACCGGCCAGCGCCGCATAGAGCACGCCGATACGGTCCGCTTCCCGTTCCAGCTCGTGCGTATAGGCGGCTTGATAGCCCTGTTTTCGGGCAGCGCTGGATGCCAGGGTACTGATCTGCTGCGTCGTTTGCCGTTCACCGGCGTGGTTGGCGACGGTATGCGCGATCTCATGGCCGACAACCGCAGCCACTTCATCATCATTTAGTTGCTGCATCAGCCCACGGTGAACCACAATATAGGTGCCTCCGGTAGTGAAAGCATTAAACGAATCCCGATCGATCAATATCGGCTGCCAGCGCTCCTGACTCAGATGACTCACCTGATGGATGCGGTCAAAAATACGCACCAGTCGCTGATATTGCCGGCTGTCCAGCGCCGCGTTTATCCTGCGCCCCGCCTTTTTTTCATCGGCCAGCAACTGTTCAACTGCGGCATTCCCCTGACGTATCTGGGCACTGCGGTCCGCCGCGCTGAGGGTTCGCTGTCCGGTAACCCGGTCGGTTTCCGTGATCGATTCAGCGACATCGTAGAGGCCTTTATCGATATTTTGCAGGGTCTGACAACCACTCAGCAGAGCCACACAGCCTGCAATCAGCAGTTGAGCCAGTTGTTGATTTATTCTCATCCGCGCACCTTTGTTTCGTCCATCTCAATAACGATATTCTATAATATTATTAAAAAAAATCTTCTTATAACCACCAAAGATCAATACATTCCATTATTGTATTTGTGATAGCCTTGCAATTCAGCTAATATCGCGCACTTGCGGATTTGCTAATATTCATTCAAGCAGAGTGACGTGAACTCATAATGAACATTGCAGTATACCCGGGTACTTTTGACCCTATAACGAATGGCCACGCTGATCTGGTTGAACGCGCTTCAAAGCTGTTCGATAAGGTCGTTGTTGCCATAGCATCCAGCCCCAATAAAGAACCCTTGCTGCGGCTGGAAGAACGGGTCAGACTGGTAGAAACGGTAACATCGCATCTGGATAATATCGAAGTTGTTGGCTTTGATTGTTTGCTGGCGGAGCTGGTTAAACGGCATCAGGCCAATATTATCCTGAGGGGCTTGCGTGCTGTATCTGACTTTGAGTATGAGTTTCAGCTCGCCAACATGAACCGCAAGCTGGCACCGAAGACTGAGAGCATCTTTCTGACGCCAGCAGAACATCTGTCCTTTATTTCATCGACTCTGATACGTGAAATTGCGAGTCTGGGCGGTGATGTAGAACAATTTGTGCATCCTTCAGTCAATCAGGTACTGAAAGATCATTTCAGACGCTAATTTTTAGTAATTGTAATTACGAGTCAGTGAGGTAGCCACAATGGCATTAATTATCACAGATGAATGCATTAACTGTGACGTATGTGAGCCGGAATGCCCTAACGAGGCGATTGCTCCCGGTGATGAGATCTATGAGATCAACCCTTCAAAGTGCACAGAGTGTGTCGGTCATTATGACACGCCTCAGTGTGTTGAAGTGTGTCCGGTAGACTGTATCCCTAAGGATCCGGACCATGTTGAGAGCGAAGAGCAGCTGATGGAGAAATACCAGAAGCTGACCGGTAAGTAAGCGTTCACATAGTTCAGAAAAGCAGGCCCAGGCCTGCTTTTTTATTGCCTGAATCTACTGCGTCAGTTGCAGTTTATCCAGACCATAGCGGTTATCCAGTAACCGGCCTATCGCCGTGCCCCCCGCTGCCAGATGGAAGGCATACTGCATATGCAGACAGCGCACTTTCTCCCAGTGGCGAATACCGCCGATACCGTATTGGTTGAACAGATCGCTGAATCCCAGTGTGGCTATGCGTTGCCGGTCCCCCTCCGCCATCAGTCGCCAGCGCAGATTCACATAGCGCTGCTGATCTGCCAGATGCGCGCAGCGTAACTCATCGTCGGTTTCGATCTGCTGTTCGATCCGCTTCACCTCGCCACCGGTTTCGATCTCAGCAATCGCCTGATAGAGATCTTTCGAGCTCAACCAGTACAGTGTGGGAAAGGGCTGATCATCCACCAGGGAGCGCATCTGTAATACTGCGGGGATTCCCTGTTGGTTTTGCCAGGCGATCGCTACCAGTCCGCGGGGTTTACGCCCCAACTGCCGTTCGATCAGCTCAAGTTGTTGTTCAGATACGGCCATTAATGCTCCTGGTCCAGGTTCTGCTCTGATGTTTATAGACGTTCAGCAAGGGTAACCACCTCTTCACCGGCCACCGGCACCCTGGCGGGCATAATCAGGGTGCAGTTATCAAACGGCGCGGCAATCAGCGCCTGATCATCGGTGGCGATCAGTTCGCCTTTACTGTATTGCTCGAAACCTTTGACAGACTCAGCAAACCGAAACTGGTCGCTGTTTGCTTGCAACACCCGGTCAATACGGTAATGCCCTGCGCTGTTATCGGGCTGATAGCCCCACTCCGGCAGTTGAACGGATCCGTCCAGCATGCCATGCAGGGCGATGAAACGCAGGGTTATCGCCAGTGCCTGCTGGCTGGTTGATCTGGCAAAGTGCTGACCACACTCCGCCACCAGCGACACGCCACCCGCGCTATGACGCTCATGCTCAGAGATCAGTATCCCGGAGTGATAACTGCCCAGATCATAGAGCAGATGGGGAAAGGGGAAATCCAGCCGGTCGGCAAAGCTGCGGTTGCAGCCTTTTTGTGGATAGATCAGCATTGGTGCAACGGCAAAGGTAGTGGAGTGCAGATCCAGCAGGCTGTCGGCATTCTCCACAAAAGGCAGCAACGCGACCGCACGACGGGCTTCATGACTATCGGGACAGGTCAGCCGGGCAGGCAGCCAGACCCGGTTCATATCCTCATCGAGACAGCGGCTGGCAAACGGACGTTGAGGATCGAATGTTTTGTAAGCGTCAACATTGGCAAAAATCAGCGTCAGCGCCCCTCTGAGGGGGCGGATATCGTTTTCCAGCAGCCACAACAGGGCATTGGCACCACAGATCTCATTGCCGTGGGTGAGCGCCTGAATCACCAGTTCCGGCCCTGGTTGCCCGGAATCCAGCCGATGAACATAATCAACGCCGCAGTTACCCTGTTGCCAGGGACTCAGATCCCGGGGTAACAGCTCAACAGGCGCATCCGATTCAGCAATCGAGAACCGGCAAGGTGGAACAGACATATAAAGCTCTTTCAATAAAGTGTTATCGGGGTTTGTCAGTCAATATCGGGGGAACCGGGGTTATACTGCAGCGTATTGCTCATCACGCCCCAGCCAGCGCTGAATAATGGCATCGCTGAGCTGCGGGTCAGCGGCGAGCTGACTGGCAACCTGTTTCACCCGGGTCAGCAGATCCGCATCCCGCTGCAGGTCGGCAACCTTAAACGACATCATACCGGTCTGACGGGTGCCCAGCACCTCGCCCGGGCCTCTCAGCTCGAGGTCTTTTTCGGCAATCCGGAAACCATCGGTGGTTTCGCGCATCACCGCCAGTCGTTCACGCCCCTGTTGCGACAAAGGCGCATGATACATCAGCAGACAAAAACTCTCGACCGATCCCCGCCCCACACGTCCCCGCAACTGATGCAGCTGCGCCAGCCCCAGCCGTTCCGGGTTTTCAATAATCATCACCGAGGCGTTGGGCACATCCACCCCCACCTCAATCACCGTTGTCGCCACCAACAGATCCAGCTCAGCCGCCTTATAACGGGCCATAATTCCGGCTTTTTCAGCAGGTTTCATGCGCCCGTGAATCAGGCCTATACGCAGCTCCGGCAACGCCTCGCGCAGCTCCTCTGCGGTCACCTCGGCCGCCTGGCATTGCAACGCTTCAGACTCTTCTATCAGGGTGCAGACCCAGTAAACCTGCCGCCCCTGACCACAGGCATCGCGAACCCTTTGCACCACCTCTGGCCGGCGCTGATCAGAGATCACCACCGTGCTGACCGGCGTACGCCCCGGCGGCAGTTCGTCGATGACAGAGCAGTCCAGATCGGCATACGCACTCATGGTCAGGGTGCGGGGGATCGGCGTCGCGGTCATAATCAGCTGATGGGGTGCGCGGTGATCGGTTCGCCCCTTTTCCCGCAACGCCAGGCGCTGATGCACTCCGAAACGGTGCTGCTCATCGACTACCACCAGGCCGAGGTTGGCAAACCTGACCTCATCCTGAAACAGCGCGTGGGTACCCACCACCACCTGCGCCGAACCATCTTCTATAACCTCCAGTTGAGCCTGACGTTTTTTACCTTTCAGTTTACCCGCCAGCCAGGCGACGTTAAGCCCTAACGGCTCCAGCCAGTTGCTGAAACTGATAAAGTGCTGCTCTGCCAGAATCTCGGTGGGTGCCATCACCGCCGCCTGATACCCCCCTTCAACCGCCTGCAGTGTGGCCAGGGCTGCGACCACAGTTTTACCGGAGCCCACATCGCCCTGCACCAGCCGCAGCATCGGGTAGGGTTGCGACAGATCGGCAGCGATCTCTTCACTGACCCGTTGCTGTGCGCCGGTCAGCGGGAACGGCAAAAGCTGCACAAAGCGATTGCGATAGCGGCCATCCGCCACCAGTGTCGGCGCCCCTGACTGACGTGCACGCTGACGCAGTTTCAGTAGCGACAGGTGGTGCGCCAGCAGCTCCTCAAAGGCCAGCCGACGCTGCGCCGGGTGATAACCGTCAAGCAGCTGGGCCTGATCCGCATCCACCGGCGGACGGTGCAGATAATTAACCGCATCATTCAGCGGTGGCAGACGCCACTGCTGGCGCAGGTTTTCCGGAATCAGTTCCGTCAGCGAGCCGTTCGCCAGATATTCCAGTGCGCCATCGGTCAGCGTTCGCAGGCGGGCCTGATTGAGCCCTTCGGTGGTGGGATAGATCGGTGTCAGCGATGCCTCAACCGGTGTGATCACAGAATCATCTACCCGCCGGTACTCGGGGTGATAGATCTCCAGACCACTGGCACCGGTGCGCACCTCGCCGAAACAGCGGATCCGGGTGCCGGTTTTGAGATTATTTTTCTGCGCCGCCGAAAAGTGAAAGAAGCGCAGGGTGATGGTGCCGCTGCCATCCTGCAAACGACACACCAGACTGCGGCGGCGCCCCATCGCGATATCCGCAGCTCTCACCTCGCCCTCAATCACCCCCTCGTCACCGGGGCGCAGGCCTCCGATCGGCATAATCCGGGTACGATCCTGATAACGCAGCGGCAGATGGAACAACAGATCCTGCAGGGTGTAAATATCCAGCTTTTCCAGCTTCTGCTGCAGCGCAGCCCCAACCCCTTTCAGCTCAGTGACCGGGAGTTGCGCGAGGGAACGCTCGTTCATATCAGTTGTGATTATCCGCAACCGGACAACTGTTAAGCGATTCAATCAACAGATCGATCGCTTGTGGCCGGGGAAAACTGGCACGCCAGGCAAGCCCCACTGAACGAACCGGAGGGGGGGCTTTGAACGGCTTGGTAACCACCATATCGGACTGATAATAGCCACCCGTAGCCGATCTGGGTACCACACTGGCGCCCAGGCCGGAGGCTACCATCATGCGGATGGTCTCAAGGGAGCTGCCCTCAGTAATGGTATGCTTATCTGAGGCGTGACTGGAGAGGGTCGGACAGGCTTCCAGCACCTGATCGCGGAAGCAGTGGCCCTCACCCAGCAGTAACAGGTCCTGCTCATGCAGAGTCTGACTATCGATCTGCTCTTTTCCTGCCAGCGGATGATCCTTCGGCAGCAGCATCATAAAAGGTTCATCGTAGAGCGGCCGGGTGAGGATATCCGGCTCATCGAATGGCAGCGCCACAATGATCGCGTCCAGCTCACCGTTGCGAATCTTGGGACGCAGATTTTCGGTGAAATTCTCTTCGATGTAGAGCGGCATCTTCGGCGCCCGCTTCTGCAATTCCGGCACCAGTTGAGGAAACAGGTAGGGACCAATGGTATAGATCGCGCCAACCCGCAGCGGGCTGGCCAGCTGATCTTTACCCTCTTGCGCCAGATCCTTAATCGACTCAGCCTGCTCCAGCACGGTCTGCGCCTGACGCACAACCTTTTGTCCCACCGGGGTGACCCTAACCGCATGTTTACTGCGTTCAAACAGCGCGGTGCCCAGTTCATCCTCGAGCTTTTTAACCGCTATACTCAGGGTCGGCTGGCTGACAAAACAGCGCTCGGCCGCACGACCGAAATGTTGTTCCTGCGCCAGGGTAACGATGTAACGTAACTCAGTCAGAGTCATGCGGGGCTTTCCTTTGTTATGATACCGACTCAACCTGAAACAGGATAAGCACTTTGAAGCATAAGTTAAACAGGGAACAGATTCTAATCGCCGGCTGCGGTGATATCGGCAGCCAGCTGGGACTGAATCTGGTTACCGCAGGGCGTCAGGTATTTGGCCTGCGACGTAATATAAACCAGCTGCCCCCGGGTATCCAAGGAATTGCGGCTGATCTGAGTCAGCCTGACACGCTTCTTAATCTGCCGCAACAACTGGACACGCTTTTCTACGTGGTGGCGGCCGGCTCCCGTGATGAGTCGGTTTACCGAAGGGCTTACCCGGACGGTATGCACAATCTTCTACAGGCATTGCAACAACAGGGCATCCACCCCCGTCAGCTGTTTTTTATCTCCAGCACCGCCGTCTACCATCAGCAAAATGACGAGTGGGTTGATGAGCGCAGCGCTACCGAACCGGATAACTTTTCTGGCAGGATTATGCTGGAAGCAGAGCAGATCGCCCTGCACAGCGGTATCCCGGCAAGCATTGTGCGTTTCAGCGGTATCTACGGTCCCGGACGCAACTATATGCTGAGCCAGGTCAGCCGTGGTATCGGCCACCCCGCAGAGCCCCCACGCTACAGCAACCGGATCCACCGGGATGATTGTGTAGGGGCTCTGCTGTATCTTTATCAGCTATCTAAGAAGCAAACTCTGAAACCCATCTATCTGGCCAGTGATGATCAGCCGGCACCGCTGCATGAGGTCAGCGACTGGCTGGCGGCTCAGCTTGGCGTTGAGATTACCGAGAGATCGGCACACCGGACCATCGGCAGTAAGCGCTGTAGCAATACTCTGCTGAAACAGAGCGGCTACCGGTTCAGATATCCGAACTATCAGACAGGCTACCCGGAACTGATCCGCGCATTTCTCCGGTAACCCCGGTTTACTCATCAGTAAGCCGTTCTGATCAAAGCTATTTCTGATCGATATGAGGATCCCGCAGCTGTGGATCAAGGTCCACGGGGGTCTCCGTATGGTGATAATACTGATAGCGGTTAAAGCGATACTCCATAAAGCGGAACAGCGCAATGATCAGTGCACTGATCGCCAGATAGACCACCCCGGCGGCGAGAAACATCTCCAGCGGCGTATAGGTGCGGGCGATAATGGTGCGGGCCATGCCGGTCAGATCAAGCAGGGTGATGGTGCTGGCCAGGGCACTGCCCTTCAGCATCAGAATCACCTCATTGCCATAGGCTGGCAGGGCGATACCAAAGGCCCGGGGCAGGATGATCCGCCGGATCTGGGTGGATTTATTCATCCCCATTGCTTCCGCTGCTTCTATCTCGCCGGTAGGGATCGCCTGAATGGCACTGCGAAACAGCTCGGCACTGTAGGCGGCCGTGTTCAGACTGAAGGCGATAATGGCACACCAGTAGGGTTGCCTGAGCATCGGCCAGAAAACCGACTCACGCACCGCTTCAAACTGCGAGGCACCGTAATACACCAGAAAGATCTGCACCAGCAGGGGCGTGCCCCGGAAAAAGTAGATATAGGCAAACGGCAGCGCCTTAACCCAGGGCCGTGTTGATGCCCGCATCAATGACAGCGGTATCGCCAGGGCGATACCGATCAGGCCGGAGATCAGCACCAGCTCCATCGTCAGCCAGGCTCCCTCCAGCAAGCGGGGAAAGTATTTCCAGATAACATCCCATTCCCAGGTCATCCGCGGTTCCCCCTGGCTGCAGGATTAGCGAGCCGTTCCATAAACATGGTAAATCCGGTGGTGGCGGCAGTCAGTAGCAGATAGATAAAAGCGGCGACCATAAAGAAGGTAAACGGCTCCTTGGTGGAGCTGATCGCCACCTGAGACTGACGCATGATATCGTTCAGCCCCACCACTGACACCAGCGCGGTATCCTTGAGCAACACCTGAAACAGATTGCCCAGCCCGGGAATCGCCAGACGCCAGACCTGCGGCAGGATAATCCGGAAAAACGTCCGCGGGGTACTCATGCCACAGGCTAAGCCCGACTCCCACTGCCCTTTGGGAATCTCCATCATCGCCATCCGGAACACCTCGGTGGCATAAGCACCAAAGGCGATCGACAGCGCCGCAACCCCGGCCACAAAAGGCCCTATCTCAATATACTCGGTATAACCAAAGCCACCGGCGATCCACATCAACAGCTGGGAGCCGCCAAAATAGATGGTTAATACCAGCAATAGCTCGGGCAGTCCCCGCACCAGGGTGGTATAACCTGTGGCCAGCCAACGGGCAACACGGTTTTTTGACAGCTTAGCCGCCGCCCCCGTCAAACCCAGCACCAGCCCCACCAATAAGCTGGACAGGGCCAGCTGGATGGTAACCCAGGTACCGGATATAAGCAGATGGCCAAAGCCTTGCAAGTCCATGAAGTTCGCCTAAAAAACGGGCCGGTCAGCGCCGGCCCCGGTTACAGAAACAGTTGCCTGACAGGCCATTAATAGATCGAAAACGGGAAGTACTTCTCGTTGATCTTGGCGTAGGTACCGTCGGCAACAATCGCCTTAATCGCGGCGCTGAACTTGTCTTTCAGTGGGTCACCCTTGCGCACGGCAATACCGATCTCATCATTGATATCGATATCGTCCCCGTTGAAGGCAAAACCTTTACCATCATCGGAACGCAACCAGTCATAGGCGGGGAACTTATCCGATAGCAGGGCATCCAGACGTCCAGTAGACAGATCCAGATAGGCGTTATCCTGGGTGTCATAGAGCTTCACATTAACCACATCACCGAGATTATCTTCCAGATACTGGCCGGCAATCGTGGCCCGCTGAGCCCCCACCGTTTTACCTTTAAGGCCCTCTTTAGTGACCTGGACATCGCTCCCCTCTGGAGTCACAAACGCCAGGACATTGGAGTAGTATTTCTCAGAAAAATCGACCACCCGCATACGTTCCTCGGTAATCGACATCGATGCAATAATCGCATCATATTTACGTGCCCGCAGACCCGGAATAATGCCGTCCCAGTCCTGCGCAACAATCTCGCAGTCAGCCTGCATCTGTACGCAGAGCGCTTTGGCAATGTCGACATCAAAGCCGATCAGCTCACCATTGGAATCCACCATATTAAACGGTGAGTATGCCCCCTCTGTGGCGATACGGATCTTATCGCCAGCAGTTGCCAGCTGAGCGGTCAGCAGGCTTGCGGCAATCAGAGCGGCTGTGGCAAACGCTTTTGGTATATTCATTTCTATTTCCCTTCACTCATTGCATTGATTCAGCAAAAACTTACGCTGTTTACACCAGTCTTCGGGCAAAAGCTTAGCTATGACTGGCCATAAATTCCTGTACCCGCTTTGATTTAGGGTGGTTAAACACCTGATCCGGCGGGCCCATCTCTTCGATCTGTCCCTGGTGCAGAAAAATCACCTGACTGGATACATCTTTGGCAAAACGCATCTCATGGGTGACGATCAGCATGGTACGCCCCTCTTCTGCCAGCTCTTTCATCACCGCCAGCACCTCGTTTACCAGCTCCGGGTCCAGCGCTGAGGTGGGTTCATCGAACAGCAGAACCTGTGGGTCCATCGCCAGCGTCCGGGCAATCGCCACCCGCTGTTTCTGACCACCCGAGAGATTGTCCGGGTAGGCATTACGCTTATCCGCCAGACCAACCTTCTCGAGCAACTGCTCCGCCCGGGCGATCGCCTCGGCCTTAGGTTGTTTCAGCACCTGAACCGGCGCTTCGATGATATTTTCCAGAATGGTTTTATGGGGCCAGAGATTAAAGTTCTGAAACACAAAACCGATGCGCGAACGCAGTCGTTCCAGCTGTTTGCGGTTTGCAGCAACCAGGTTGCCATCTTTTGCGGGTTTCAGTTCGAGGCTTTCATCGCCCACGGTAATCTCACCCTGGCTGGGGTTTTCCAGCAGATTAATACAGCGAAGCAGAGTACTTTTCCCCGAGCCACTGGAGCCCAGAATTGAGATAACATCACCATCATAAGCGGTCAGGGAGACCCCCTTCAGCACCGCAAGGTCGCCGTAGGATTTATGGATATCTTTCAGCACCAGGGCTGTTGGGGCATTCGCCATGATCAGGCTTCCGTCTGGTTCTTATTGTTCCGTGGGTAACGGTTAATAACGTGAAGGATAGCACTCAACGGGTCAACAGGTTGACTGGGAGTGTCAGCAGGATCCACTGCCGCTATCACGCATGTTTCCTATCAGAAACTTAATTGAATCAGTCAATTGTCCACAAAAAAGACACGGAAGCAAACAAAAATAGAACGAGAAACAACAGAGCCCCGTTACCGGAGGCCCTGTACGAAAGCGAAGATGAGAGACGGCTGCCTGAAAGACAGTAGAGCAATAGCTACACTGAAGGCTGCCTGTCAGCTGCCAAACTGACTCAGTAGCGTTTCCTGAGCACTGATCAGTTCTTCACCCTCCTCAGGTTTATTGAGCGTATAGCTACCATCGGAGTGCAACATCCAGCTGCGGCTGTTGTCCGCCAGATAGAGATCCAGGTCCGACTTAACCCGCTCCGCCAGTTTTCCGGTCAGCGGAAAGCCGGTTTCAACGCGGTTAAGCATATTGCGCTCCATCCAGTCAGCACTGGAGCAGAGCACGTCAGGCTTACCTTTATTGCCAAAGTAGTAGACCCGGGTATGTTCCAGGAAACGACCGATGATAGAGCGTACGGAGATATTCTCGGAGATCCCCTCAATCCCCGGACGCAGCCGGCACATACCGCGCACAATCAGCTCAATCTTCACCCCTTTCTGCGAGGCCTGATAAAGCGCACGGATCAACTGGGGTTCGGTGAGGCCATTGATTTTGACGATGATATGTCCATGCTTACCATGCCTGGCTTCCCGCTCAATCATCTCAATCATACGTGAGTGCAGGGTAAACGGCGCATTGTGCAGCTTTTTCAGCCGCAGAATCTTGCCCATACCGGTAAGCTGCTGGAAGATCTTGTGCACATCCTCGCCAACATCCGCATCACTGGTCATATAGCTGTAATCGGTATAAAGACGTGCCGTCCCGGAGTGGTAGTTGCCGGTGCCCAGATGCGCGTACCGTACCAGCTTGCCCTCTTCGCGACGCACCACCAGCATCATCTTGGCGTGGGTTTTGAAGTCCACCACACCATAGACCACCAGAGCCCCGGCTTCCTGCAGACGGCTGGCCAGCTGCAGGTTGGACTCTTCATCGAAACGGGCCCGCAGTTCGATAACCACCGTCACCTCTTTACCACTGCGGGCGGCATCGACCAGTGCATCGACAATATCGGAGTTCACTCCGGTACGATAAAGTGTCTGCTTAATCGCCAGCACCTTGGGGTCTTTAGCCGCCTGCCGCAGCAGATCAACCACCGGAGAGAATGACTCGAACGGGTGATGCAGTAACTGATCTTTCTGCCGCAGCACATCAAAGATATTTTTCTGCTTATATCTGCCGGACATTCCAGGGGTAAAAGGCTTCCAGCACAGATGCTTGCAATCAACCAGATCGCGCAGCGCCATCATCCGGGTCAGGTTGACCGGGCCATCAACCCGGTAGGTATGCGCTTCATCCAGACTGAACTCCCGCAACAGAAAACGGATCAGGTTTTCAGGAGTCCGCTTGTCCACCTCCAGACGCACGGCAGCACCATATTTACGGGAGTGTAGTTCACCCCGTAGCGTGCGGGCCAGATCCTCCACCTCCTCAGAATCAAAGGTGAGGTCGGCATTACGGGTAATACGGAACTGATAACAGCCCTCCACTTTCATTCCCGGGAACATCTCATCGGCAAACTCATGGATGATCGAGGAGAGGAAGATGAGGTTATCCCCGCCATCACAGAGGTTATCCGGCAGACGGATCAGGCGGGGCAGAGAGCGCGGCGCAGGGATAATCGCCAGGCCACTTTCCCGGCCAAAGGCATCTTTGCCATCCAGCTCAACAATAAAGTTGAGACTCTTGTTAACCAGGCGGGGGAAAGGGTGAGACGGGTCGAGACCGATAGGGCTGACCACCGGCTGAACTTTCTCTTCAAAAAAGACCCGGATCCACTCTTTCTGCTCATCGGTCCAGTCACGACGACGCTGAAAGTGAATATTTTCATTTTCCAGCTGCGGAAAGATAGTCTCATTGAGTATCTTATACTGTCGCTCCACCTGCGCATTGCAGATCTCGCCGATCCGGTTCATCACTGCCTGTGGGTGCAGCGCATCGGGGCCGACCGATTCCCGACCATACTTTAGCTGCGCCATCAGTTCGGCGACCCGAATCTCGAAGAACTCGTCCAGATTACTGGAAAAGATCAGCAGGAACATCAGTCGTTCCATCAACGGATGGCTCTCGTCCAGCGCCTGCTCCAGCACCCGGATATTAAACTGCAGATGACTCAGTTCGCGGTTGATATACAGTTCGGGGGCTTTCAGATCCAGCGGCAACTCTTCAACCGGCTCGGTCACTGCAATCGCTTCACGACTCTCAACCAGGGCAATCGAGGCTTCACTGGAGAGATCTCGCTGCTCCGTCGCCTGCTCAGCAGCCCCCTCTATCACCTCCAATACGGCCTGATCAGTGGCCGTATCATCTGCCTGCTTGTTCATCTGCTCTGTCATTACTGTCCCCATCAACCACTATTAATACTTATCCCTGCAGCTACCTGATATCACTCATTCAGTAACTGCGCTGCCCGCTTGGCAAAATAGGTCAGAATGCCATCACAGCCGGCCCGCTTAATACAGGTCAGCGATTCCATCATGACACTGCGTTCATCCAGCCAGCCGTTCTGAAATGCCGCCATGTGCATGGCATATTCACCACTCACCTGGTAAACGAAGGTGGGCACTTTCAGTTCATGCTTCACCCGACGAACAATATCCAGATAAGGCATACCCGGTTTGACCATCACCATATCGGCGCCCTCGGCCAGATCCAGCGCCACCTCATGCAGCGCCTCATCACTGTTAGCAGGGTCCATCTGGTAATTAAATTTATTCCCTTTACCCAGATTACCCGCCGAACCGACCGCATCCCGGAATGGCCCATAGTAAGCACTTGCATACTTGGCAGAATAGGCCATTATGCGAGTATTTACATGAGAGTTCATTTCCAGCTCTTCACGGATAGAGCCGATACGACCGTCCATCATATCGCTGGGTGCCACAATATCTGCACCCGCCTGCGCATGGGACAATGCCTGAAGTACCAGCGTATCCACCGTGCGGTCATTTAAAACATAGCCACTGGCATCAATAATGCCATCCTGTCCATGGGTAGTGAACGGATCCAGCGCCACATCGGTTATCACCCCCAGCTCGGGGCAGGCATCCTTGAGCGCCTTAACGGCACGTTGTGCCAGACCATCGGGGTTATAAGCTTCTTCCGCCAGCTCGGTTTTTACATCCAGCGGCGTCACCGGAAACAGGGCGACGGCGGGCACACCCAGCGACACCAGCTCCCGGGCTTCTTTCACCAGCAGATCGATACTCATCCGCTCCACACCGGGCATGGAGGGCACCGCTTCGCGCTGATTCTTCCCCTCAATAACAAACACCGGGTAGATCAGATCATCAGGCGTCAGCACGTTTTCACGCATCAGACGACGGGAAAAATCATCGGCCCGCATACGACGCATGCGGGTTTCAGGGAAAAAACGCTGACTATTTGTAAATGACACAGAAATCTTCCTCCAGAAGCGGCTATTTGACCGGAAAACAGTTACGTTATTATGACAGAAGCAACTTGGTGACGACTACAGATAAAGCACTATACTTGGCCACTGAGGTTTTTAATGCGTGCGGCAACGGTCAGTCGCTTTAAATACGATTATCTGCAGTCATTAGCACCTTTCTGTTGTCACAACCCTGTCACCATACTAAGGGAGTACCGATCATGAAAAAAGTTGCAGTCATTCTATCAGGATGCGGCGTTTACGATGGTTCCGAAATTTATGAGTCCGTATTGACACTGCTGGCACTGGAGCAGGGTGGTGCCCGCTATCAGTGTATGGCACCCAACATTGATCAGATGCATGTCATCGATCACCGCAGCGGTGAGGTGATGGCGGGACAGCAGCGTAATGTGCTCACCGAAGCGGCACGACTGGCGCGGGGAGAGATTATCGACCTGGCGGATGCTAACCCTGCTGACTACGATGCACTGATTATTCCCGGCGGCTTTGGTGCGGCGAAAAATCTCAGCAATTTCGCGGTAGCCGGGGCTGCAGCCGTAGTCACCCCCGGGCTGATCAGCTTTACTCAGGCGATTCATGCAGCGGGTAAACCGGTTGGCCTGATCTGCATCGCGCCAGCGATGACGCCTCTGCTGTTTGGCAAGGGGGCGATCTGCACCATAGGTAATGATAAAGAGGTCGCGGCAGCAATTGAGGCGATGGGCGGTCAGCATCAGGAGTGCGGTTGCAGTGACATAATTATTGATGACACCCGCAAGATTGTAACAACTCCGGCTTATATGTTAGCCGGTAGTATCAGTGAAGCGGCCAGCGGCATTAATAAACTTGTTGATAAGGTGCTGCAACTTTGCTGATCGCTGTTATTATTAGGTGCAATAATTAAACAACATGATAGTGAGTAGTTCTATGCCATCAGTGAAGTTTACCTGTTATTTCAGTCCGCCTGAGGCGCAAAGGTTTAACTGATGGCCTGCTCACTACCACTGCGAATCAGTCTGATTATTACGGTGATCTCTGCAGCCCTGACACTGATTATACTACTGGTCAGTTTTTTCCTGATCGGCGAACTCAATCTGAACCAACTCAATCACCTGCCTCTTAATCGCCTGGCGATACTGGCCGTTGCCTTTTTAGTGCTGCTTCCGCCGGTGTTTATCCTGTCCCGCATACTGGCAGGCAGACTGCTGCGCCCCTTGCAGACACTGACGGAAAAAACCCGCAGCTACAGCACCGACGGTTCACCAGTCAGTTTTTTACTGGACTCTGATGATGAGTTTGCTGAACTCGGGAAAGCCCTGCAGGAGATGCAGGAGAACCTCAGCGACAGCCATGCCCAACTGGAGATGATGGCGTTCCGTGACCCTCTGACCGGGCTGTCTAACCGTCGCGGACTGCATCAGGAACTGAGCAAGCTGATCCTGTGGGCACGCCAGCAGGAGAATCGGATTGCATTGCTGTACATCGATCTGGACCACTTTAAGCAGATCAATGATTCCTCCAGCCATGCCTATGGCGACCAGATACTGAGGGAGATCGCCCAACGACTGCTGCAGGTGGTAAAACAACAAACCCGGCACAGCCAGTTACCCTTTCCGGAAGAACTCTTACTGTCACGTCCCGGCGGCGATCAGTTTATCATCATGCTTCCCGACATCGGTCAGGTAGAGCAGGCGGGTCAGCTCAGCCACCACATTATCGAGGCGATACAGCAGCCCTTCCAGGTCAGCGACAGGTATTTCAAACTCTCCTGCAGTATCGGTATCACGCTCTATCCCGATGATGCTAACAGCGCCGAACGGATGTTAAAGCACGCCGACATTGCTATGTATGAGGCCAAACGCTCAGGGCGCAACCGGTCCCGCTACTTTCTTCCCGCCATGCACCGTCAGGTAGAGGAGAGAGTCATGATCCAGCAGGGGATCAGTACTGCAATTGCTGAAAACCAGCTCTATATTGAGTACCAGCCGATTGTCCATATGAAGAAAAAACGGGTGGTCGGGGCGGAAGCTCTATTGCGCTGGCACCATCCCAAACGGGGCCGTCTGGGACCGGAAACCTTTATCCCTGTTATTGAAGAATCAGATCAGATTGGCGCGCTGACCGTCTGGATTATTGAAACGGTTGCCGCGGAACTCAGACTGCTTCCCAGCCAGAAGGAGGCCACCAAACTATCGATCAACATCTCCTCTGCCATTCTGAATAAACCGGAACTGGCACAACAGGTCAACGATGCCCTGCTCAGGGTAGACGCCCCTGATCACCGGATCTGTCTGGAGATAACTGAAACCAGCCTGATGGAAGATATCGATAACACCCTGCCGCTGTTGCTAAGGTGGAAAGACGCAGGCTACAGCATCTGGATCGATGACTTTGGTACCGGCTACTCCTCCCTCAGCTATCTCGCCCGGCTGCCCATCGATGGTGTTAAAATTGACCGTAGCTTCATCCGTGATTTTGACAACTCTAAACCGGTCATCGAGGCGATAATTGCCCTCGCAGACACCATGAATCTGCTCACCGTGTCAGAAGGTGTCGAACAGGCAGAGCAACAACAGTCGTTGCTGCGCCTGGGGTGTGACTTCGCCCAGGGATATCTTTATTCAGAACCCTTATCGATCAGTCTGCTAACCGATAAACTGGAACAACAGCTACTCAGGGAATCGCGTCAGACGCTTAAATTCAGACCCCGCAGCAAAACCAAACTGCCTTTTTAAAAGCGCCTCACAACGCTCAGAATGCGAGGATTGCTACCCGTTTTGTGGATCGTTTGATGGCGGAATTGACCTGTATCACTTTAGTGACACTTACCTGAAAAGAGACGTAGTTTCCAGCGTTACAAGCCTATATTGTGCAGTCTGATCTCTGATCAACTTCGGAAGCAGAAGGATGAAATACTTAACCGCTATGTATATCTCACTAAGTGAATCGTTGGGTATCTATACACCAGACCAACTCTATGAACTATTCACCAATAAACAGCACAGCATGCCAATATCCCGACACCGGGCCACTATCATGCAGAGCCGGGTGTTTTTCTTCTGCGCCATTTTCGCGGTACTGGTGCCGACCTGGTCATTGATCGATCTGCTGTTCCTGCCCGGAAAACTATGGGGTGAGTTGCTGCTGATTCGCATACTCTCCGGCGCGGCCTTTATTCTGCTCGCCTGGCAGGCACGCAAAGAAGCAAGCCTGCTACGCGCGCGACTACTGTTGGCCGGCATGCTATCGGTAACACCGCTGTTCTATCTGGTCTCCGATCACTGGCTGCAAGCCTATGAACTGAGCGATACAGAACAGGTCGTTGCAGAACTCTATGCGCTGCTGCCCTTTGTCATGGTTGCCGGTCTGACCCTGTTCCCTTTAACTCTGCGAGAGCTGCTGGCCTATGCCGCCCCGATGCTGATCGTCGTGGTAATAGCGGTGATTCCGCAGGCTAAAAACGATATCCCGCAGGCGGTCTCCACTATCTGGCTGTTCACCCTGATCCTGGGGGTGGCGATGTTTGCCTCGCTGAATCAACTGCGCTACATGCTTTCCCAGGTGAATCGCGCCAGCTACGATGTGCTCACCGGCCTGCTGACACGCAGGGCCGGGATCGAGATGCTTGATCTGCAGTACCGCCTGACCACCATGAGTGAAAGCAATCTGTCGATTCTTTATCTCGATCTGGATCACTTTAAAACAGTGAACGATGTATACGGCCATGACGCCGGAGATGTGGTACTGAAAACCGCCGCACAACAACTCTGTGCAACGGTGCGTAAAGGCGACAGTGTGATCCGCTGGGGGGGGGAAGAGTTTATCGTCATATTGCCGACCGCCACGCCTGACGAAGCTAACGATGTCATTACCCGGCTGATGAAAGCAGGCCTGGGCACACGTCCGGATGGCACGCCGGTCACTGCCAGCATCGGTGTAGCGGAAGTTCAGGCCGATACAACAAAAGACTGGAAAGCAATGATTGAGCTGGCGGACCATCGCATGTACACCGCCAAAACCGGTGGCCGGGCGAGAAGTATGGGCATCAATGACACGCAACTGCTATGGCCGGAATGCAGCAACGCGGAAGCTATTCAGAATCCAGAGGAAGTACTGCCAGCAACCAGTTAAGACACCGGAAAGGGGATCAGCTCCCTGACCACCTGGCTGCACAGATTCCGCAGCCAGAGACTGCCCGGGTCCTGATCGACCGCTTTGGGCCAGACCAGATAGTAATCGATATCATTCGATTCGAAAGGTAGCGGCTTAATCGTCAGGCCGAAGCGTTCGGCATACTGAGAAGCCAGCAACCCGCTGGAACTGAACAGCAGCTGGGTCCGTCCCACCGCTTCCAGTGCGGCCATGAAATAGGGGGTGCGCAGAGCAAACTTTTTTTCCTGGGCCAGCTTCCCCAGGGGATCGTTCGCCAGTAACTTAGCCCCGCCACCCAGGCTAACCAGCACATGGGAATATGACAGGTATTCGGCAATACTAACCCGCTCCTGCATCGCCAGCGGGTGATCCTGCGCCATAATCAGCACATACTTTTCCCGGCCCAGCAACTGACGCTCAAAATGAGGCGGCACCTGAATAAAGTTACTGCACAGAATCACATCACACGGCTGTCCCGGATCCTCCAGTAAACTGGATTCAGAAACTGTCGAGGTGTCCAGAGAGGCGTTAGGTGCCTGCTGATAAAAACGCTCAGCAATACTGGGGCCATAGGCCTGGGCCTGATAATGGGTGGTTTGCAGACGGAAGGTTCGGTCACTCAGGTGTGGTACGAACTGCGGTTCGGCGATCAGGCTGGCCAGCTGCTCCAGCATCTGCCGCACCGGGAGTTCCAGTGCGAGCGCTTTAGAGGTGGGAATCATCCCCCGGGCGGTGCGCACAAACAGCGGATCATCAAACCCTTCACGCAGACGGGTTAATAGCCGGCTCATCGCCGACTGACTGATAAACAGCCGGTCTGCAGCGCGCCCGACATTGCGCTCTTCAAGCAGATAGAGCAGGCCGGTCAGACTCTTTATATCCAGTTGCTGAAACTGGCCTGACAACTTAATTCTGCCCATCTGCCCCTCATTCGCTAGTCACTCTATTAAGTATTACCCAATTTATGCATAAAGCTATGAACTATTATGCACTGGAAACAGATCGTAATACACGCCATGCTGCAGACTCTGTTTTTTTTTACCTTCGAGGGCGGACATGACACTGGATCGTCGACGATTCTTATATGGCCTGTTTTTCTGCAGCGTCACCCTGATGTTCTGGGGCATGCTGCCGATCGCCCTGAAGCTTTCCACCGGCTTTATCGATCCGGTCACGTTCACCTGGCTGCGATTCAGTTTTGCGGCGGTGGTGATGCTGATATGGCAGGCCAGGCGGGGCAAACTATCCGAGTTTCGCAATCTGTCTAAAACCAATGTCGCCAGGCTGATGATAGCCGGGACAATGCTGATCGTGAACTACACCTTTATGGTCTGGGGACTGAGTTATCTCCACCCGGGGGCGGCACAACTCAGCTTTCAGCTAGCACCGCTGTTTCTCACCCTGGGAGGCTGGTGGTTTCTGAAGGAGCGGGTGTTCTGGCAACACTGGGTCTGCTTTGCCATTATGGCCACCGGCATGCTGCTGTTTTTTCATCCCGCGATTGAGAGTGGTACCGGGCTGACGGGCACCGGCTTCCTTCTCATTCAGGTGTCAGCACTGGGCTGGACCGCTTATGCGCTGCTGCAGAAATCGCTGTTTAAAGTGTTGTCAGCCTCCAATATCCTGCTCAGTATCTTTGTTTATGCTCTGGTGGTTATGCTGCCCTTTACCCATCCGGCGTCATTGCTGGAACTGGATATTCGGGACCGCTGGGTCACTCTGTTCTGCTGCATCAACACGCTGGTGGCTTACGGCTCATTCGCTCAGGCGATGCGTTACTGGCAAACCGTGCAGGTGAGCGCCTGCGTTGCCATGACACCGGTCATCACCTTTATTCTGACCGAAGCCTGCGTCGGTATTGGACTGTTCCATGATGTCATCTTCTCTGCCGAAGCCGACCGGCTAAGCCTGTCAGGGATGGCGCTGGTGATCATTGCGGCGATCACCGTGCAGTTGCTCAGCCCGTTGCTGGAAAGACGCCGGATAAAGACACTGCAGCAGTTAACGATCGCTACTGACCGCTGAAAAGCAGTACAGGCTATCGTTACTGATCGGTCTTTCAGGGCAATTTTACAGATCAATAGGAATCGCGGTTTCATTTTTAATTTCACGCAGGGCAAAGTTGGACCTTACCTGACTAACCCCCGGCAGGCTGAAGATTTTTTCATTCAAAAAACGGTCATAGGCGGCCATGTTCTGAATGATCACTCTCAGAACATAATCTGCATCACCGGTGACCGCAAAGCACTGTAGAACTTCCGGGTAGCCCTGTACGGCTTGTTGAAACTCCATAGCATGATCCTGCTGATGGCGGATCAGCGTCACCATGATCAGCACGCAGAGGTCATAACCCAGTGCCTCAGGACTAACCAGCGCCGTATACTTTTTCAGAATCCCTTTTTCATCCAGAGCCTTGACCCGGCGCCAGCAGGCAGCAGAGGAGAGACCCACCTGGTCGGCCAGTTGCTGATTAGAGATCCGGCCATCCTCCTGCAGGGCGGCCAGAATATGGCGGTCATAACGATCTAACTTTTCAGTCATAAATTCACACAATCACAGAAAAACAAAATTTTCTTTATATAAATACCAATATAGATAAAGATTCTTTCTTATTAGGCGCGAATGCACAGATACTTTGCAAGCACCTTTCGTAAAAAAAAACCTACACTTTCGGCATCAGATGGGGCGCTTGGTATGGATCAAGAAAGCGTCTCACCGCATAACAATAAAAACGATTGCTGAGGTGTATGGCATGAACCATTACGACAAGAGTCCGGATCAGGGCAATAATGATCTGAGCGCTATCGATACGTCCCTTTCCGACGCAGCGGCGACGCAAAATTTAGACTGCTATACGCTCAATGACCGCTATCTGAGAGACACCGGCCGCGTCTTCCTCACCGGAACCCAGGCACTGGTGCGTCTGCCCATGATGCAACGAGAACTGGACCGCAAACATAATCTCAATACCGCAGGATTTATCAGTGGCTACCGTGGCTCACCATTAGGCGGCTATGACCAGGCCTTGTGGCAGGCAAAAAAACTGCTGCAGGCGCAGGACATAGACTTTATCCCGGCGGTGAATGAAGAGCTGGGCGCCACCCTGGTGCTGGGAACCCAGCAAGTCGAAACCGCTGAAGATAAGAATGTCGATGGCGTGTTTGCCATCTGGTATGGCAAAGGCCCGGGCGTTGATCGCGCCGCAGATGCGCTTAAACATGGTAACGCCTTTGGCAGCTCGCCTCACGGCGGCGTGCTGGTCGTCGCGGGCGATGATCACGGCTGTGTTTCATCCAGCATGCCCCATCAGTCTGATGTGACATTCATGTCGTTCTTTATGCCAACCATCAACCCGGCCAACATCGCAGAGTATTTCGAGTTTGGACTCTGGGGCATTGCGCTGTCACGCTTCAGCGGCACCTGGGTTGGTTTCAAAGCGATTTCAGAAACCGTCGAAAGCGCCGCCTCGGTCGATATTGCTGAGTTACCGGAGTTTATTATTCCACAAGATTACTCGGCGCCGGAGGATGGCCTGCACTATCGCTGGCCGGATCTGCCCGGACCTCAGCTGGAAACCCGGATTGAGAAAAAACTTGAAGCGGTGGCGGCATTTGCCCGTGCTAACCCACTGGACCGCTGCCTGTATAACCTCGAACAGGCCCGTATGGGTATTGTCACCACTGGTAAAGCACACCTTGATCTGATGGCCGCACTGGAGATGCTGGGGCTAACGGAAGCGAAACTGCGCGCGCTGGGTATTGATATCTACAAAGTGGGTCTGGTCTGGCCACTGGAAAAGCATGGTGCTATGAACTTCATCCGCGGCAAGGAAGAGATTCTGGTCATTGAAGAGAAGCGCGGCATTATCGAAAGCCAGATCAAAGAACACCTGTCGGCCCCCGATGAGACCATTAAAATCCGGATCATTGGTAAGCATGACGAGCAGGGCAGACCGCTGGTCCCTTATGTCGGCGAACTTGGGCCGAATATGCTGGCTAAAGTGGTTGCGGACCGCATCACCCTGCTGCTGGGTGAGAACTTCCGCGAGCAACTGGCAGAGATCGGGCTCCGAGGCAGTAGCGTATGTGATCCGCAGGGGGTGCGCCGCCTGCCCTATTTCTGCTCCGGCTGCCCGCACAATATCTCGACTAAAGTCCCGCAAGGCAGTAAGGCTCAGGCCGGTATCGGCTGTCATGTGATGGCCAGCTGGATGGGGCGGCATACCGAATCCCTGACACAGATGGGCGGTGAAGGCGTTAACTGGGTGTCGAAGTCTCGCTATCTGCAAAACAAACATATCTTTCAGAATCTGGGAGAGGGCACTTACTTCCATTCCGGAACGCTGGCAATCCGCCAGGCGATCGCAGCCAACACCAATATTACCTACAAGATTCTGTTTAATGATGCGGTCGCGATGACCGGCGGTCAGCCGGTTGATGGTGTCATTAGCGTACCAGCCATCGCCAGGCAGGTACATGCTGAGGGCGTGCAACGTATCGCCATTATCAGTGATGAGCCGGAGAAATACAGCGACAAGAGTGTATTCCCCTCAGTGACAACCTTTCACGATCGTCTGGAACTGGATGTGGTACAGCGGGAGCTGCGCGAGATAGCCGGGGTCACCGTGCTGATCTACGATCAGACCTGTGCCGCCGAAAAACGTCGCCGACGTAAGCGTGGCCAGTTCCCTGATCCGCAGAAGCGCGTCTTTATCAATCACAATGTGTGTGAAGGCTGTGGTGATTGTTCCGCACAGTCTAACTGTCTCTCCGTGGTTCCCCGTGAGACGGAGCAGGGACGTAAACGTCGTATAGATCAGTCATCCTGCAATAAGGATTTCTCCTGTGTCCAGGGGTTCTGCCCGAGCTTTGTCACCATTGAAGGTGGCGCATTGCGCAAAGGCACAGGTGTCACCACGGGTGAAGCCTTCCAGCAGAAAATTGCCGCGCTGCCACGCCCCCAGCAGGCACCGTTAACCGGTTGCTACAACCTGCTGGTAGGCGGAGTTGGTGGTACCGGTATCGTCACCGTCGGCGCATTAATCACCATGGCTGCCCATCTGGAATCCAAAGGGGCATCGGTACTGGATTTTATGGGCTTTGCACAGAAAGGCGGCTCCGTACTGAGTTATGTCCGTCTGGCATCAGAACCGGATGCGATCCACCAGGTGCGGATTGAAACCGGCCAGGCAGATGCGATGATCGCCTGCGACATGGTGGTGGCAACAACCGATAAAGCACTGACCGTATTGCGTAAAGATCATAGTCGTGCGGTCCTCAATCTGGCTGAAGTTGCCACTGCCGACAACGTGCTCTACCGGGATGCGGATATGGAAGCTACCCGCCGGACACGCATCCTCAACGAGGCGCTGGGGGATGATCGTCTCACAACGATAGATGCCAACCGCCTCGCGGAAGCACTGCTGGGCGATACCGTTTTCTCCAATGTGATGATGCTCGGTTTCGCCTGGCAGCAGGGTCTGGTACCGGTATCACTGGCGGCGTTACAAAAAGCTATCGAGCTGAACGGCGTGGCGATTGAGAAAAACCAGACCGCCTTCAGCTGGGGCCGCCTGGCAGCAGTCGATCCGGCATTTGTTGAACAGGCGGCAGGCGGACACACTCCGGCACAGGTATTAACTCTGCAGCAAAAGATTGAACGCAATGCAGCGTTTCTCAGTCGCTATCAGGATAGCGCGTATGCCGGGCGCTACCGGTCACTGGTGAAACAGATTGCTGAGGCGGAACAGTCTCTGGCGGGGAACAGCACTGCACTGACCAAACAGGTTGCCACACAACTGTTCCGTCTGATGGCATACAAAGATGAATACGAGGTCGCACGCCTGTATACCGAGACAGACTTCCTGCAGGAGGTCGACCAGACGTTCAGCGGCGATTACCGTATTAAATTTAATATGGCACCCCCACTGCTGGCGCGTAAACGGGATAGCCAGGGGCGTCCGAAGAAGATGCAGTTTGGCCCCTGGATTCTGAAAGGTCTGCGATTGCTGGCGCAGATGCGTCGCCTGCGGGGCACACCTCTGGACCTGTTCGGTTACAACCCTGAACGCAAGCTGGAACGACAGTTGCGCGACGGGTATATCGCCCTGATCAACGAGCTCAGTACAACGCTCACCCAGGATAACCTTTCGACAGCTATTGAGCTGGCGGCACTGCCTGCGGAAATCCGCGGCTTCGGGCCAGTCAAAGAGAAGGCGGCCAGAGAGGCGCAGGCACGGTCTCAGTCCCTGTCTCAACAGCTACACCAGGAGCGCGCTTAAGTCCGGCCGGAAACATCTCAGGAGATCACTATGTTTGAACATTTACAACCCCTGCCACAGGACCCGATTCTGTCAATGCTGGCGGACTACCGGGCAGACACGCATCCAAATAAGCTTGATCTGGGCATCGGCGTCTATAAGGATGAGCAGGGTAATACGCCAATCATGCAGGCAGTTAAAGACGCGGAAAGCCGTTTATTAACCATCGGGCAAAGCAAAAGCTACACCGCCCCGGCCGGAACGCCTGCTTATAACCAGCTGGCAGCAGCCCTGGTGTTTAGCCCGGACCATCCGGCGCTCAAAGATCAGCGGATTGTCTCAGCACAAACCCCGGGGGGCTGCGGCGCACTGCGCATGGGGGCCGAGTTCCTCCGCGGCTGTAGCCAGAAGAGTCGCGTCTGGGTCAGTCTGCCAACCTGGGCTAACCATATCCCACTGATGGCCGGTGCGGGTCTGGAAATAGCTGAATATCCCTATTATGACTACGCCACCAAAGGGATTCAGTTTGAGGCGATGTTGCAAACGCTGGAGCAGGCCAGCGCAGGGGACTTTGTTCTGCTGCATGGTTGCTGCCACAACCCCAGCGGCGCTGACCTGAACCGGGAACAGTGGCATGCAGTGGCCGATCTGATGGCACGAAAAGGGCTGATCCCTTTCGTCGATATGGCGTATCAGGGGCTGGGAAATGGTCTCGAAGAGGATGCCTTCGGTGTGCGTCTGTTGGCGCAACGTTTTCCAGAGATGCTGGTGGCGACCTCCTGCTCGAAAAACTTCGGCCTCTATCGTGAGCGAACCGGCACCCTGTTTATAGTGGCCGCCAACCGTGCTGAAGCGGAAACCGCAGGCAGTCAGCTGTTCAGCAAAATCCGCAGTCACTACTCCATGCCGCCGGCACACGGTGCAGCGATAGTGGAAACCATCCTTTCCGATACGGCGCTGACAGCATCCTGGGAGCGTGAACTGGCAGCGATGCGTGAGCGGATTCAGGGGCTGCGTCAGCAGTTGGTTGCCGCAATCACAGCGTCGGGCATTGATGGCGATTTCACCTTTATCCAGCAGCAGCTGGGCATGTTCTCCTTTTTGGGAATCACCCCGCAACAGGTAGAGCAGCTACGCCAGGACTACAGCATCTATATGATCAACTCCAGCCGGATGAATGTTGCCGGGCTGAATCAGGACAGCATAGACTACTTTGTCTCGGCGCTGACTGAGGTGCTAAGCGCCCGCTAGATCCGCCTCTTAAAGCGGACCGTTCAGGCAAACGGTTATTGCCAATCTCTGATCAATAAAAAGCCCGGTAACCGCATCTGTTACCGGGCTTTTTATTGTTTCAGCTATCGGCTGGGCCGATGTCAGAGGCGCACCTCGATGCCCCGCTCCCGCATATACTGTTTCGCTTCCGGGATGGTGTATTCATTGAAGTGGAAAATCGATGCTGCCAGCACCGCATCCGCCTTACCTTCGATACAACCGGCCACCAGATGATCCAGATTACCAACACCGCCAGAGGCGATCACCGGCACATTAACCGCTTCACTGATCGCCCGGGTGACGCCCAGATCATAACCGTTTTTCACGCCATCCTGATCCATTGAGGTCAGCAGAATCTCACCGGCCCCCAGCTTCACCATCTTCTTGGCCCACTCAACCGCATCGATACCGGTTGGCTTACGGCCACCGTGGGTAAAGATCTCCCAGCGGTCCGTTTCACCCGGCTGTGACACCTTCTTCGCATCAATCGCCACCACGATGCACTGCGAACCAAACCGCTCAGCCGCTTCCCGGACAAAATCGGGGTTAAACACCGCAGCGCTGTTGATCGATACCTTATCGGCCCCCGCATTGAGCATGGTGCGAATATCTTCCACGGTACGGATACCACCACCAACGGTCAGGGGGATAAACACCTGTGATGCCATCCGCTCCACAGTATGCACCATGGTATCCCGGCCCTCATGGGTCGCGGTGATATCCAGAAAGGTGATCTCATCAGCCCCCTGCTCATCATAGCGTTTCGCCACTTCCACCGGATCACCGGCATCGCGGATATCGACAAACTGCACCCCTTTCACAACGCGGCCGTTTTCTACATCCAGACAGGGGATAATACGTTTTGCCAGTGCCATGGTGTTTACCTTTAAGAACTCATATAAAACATCAGACCGGAAACCCTGACAGGGATTCCGGTGTTTCTTTTAAAACCGGGCGGTTCAGATCAGGGCTTGCCATCCCAGTTAAGGAAATTTTTCAGCAACTGCAGCCCCACCGTATGGCTTTTTTCCGGGTGAAACTGTGTTGCAAACACATTATCCCGGGCGATCGCCACATCGAAATCAACGCCGTAGTGGCAGTTACCAGCCACCCGCTGTTTGTCAACCGCATCCACATAATAGCTGTGGACAAAGTAGAAACGACTGCCGTCTTCGATCCCCTGCCACAGCGGGTGGTCAAATGTCTGATGCACCTCATTCCAGCCCATGTGCGGCACCTTAAGACGCTCACCATCGCGCTCTTTCAGATCATCGCCAAAGAAGCGCACGGTGCCATCAAAATGGCCCAGACAGTCGACACCACCATTCTCTTCCGAACGCTGCATCAGTGCCTGATAACCGACACAGATACCCAGAAACGGCTTGCCGGAGGCGATCGCTTCAGCCACCTCTTTATCCACACCCAGGCGACGAATCTCCGCCATACAATCGCGGATGGCGCCAACACCGGGCAGCAACACCCGGTCGGCGCTGCGCACTTTCTCCGGATCAGCGGTCACCAGCACCTCAACACCGGGCATCACATGCTCCAGCGCCTTGGCAACCGAGTGCAGGTTGCCCATACCGTAGTCGATCACTGCAACACTGCTCATTTACAGCGTTCCCTTAGTCGAAGGCATCTGATCAGCCGCGCGCTGATCAATCGTCAACGCACCGCGCAACGCCCGGCCAAACGCTTTAAAGATCGTCTCCGCCTGGTGGTGAGCATTAAAGCCCTTCAGGTTATCGATATGCAGCGTCACCCCAGCGTGGTTAACAAAGCCCTGGAAAAACTCCCAGAACAGTTGAGTATCAAACCGCCCGATACTGGCACGGGTGAACTCAACATTCATATCCAGCCCCGGACGGCCGGAAAAGTCGATGACCACCCGGGACAACGCCTCATCCAGCGGGCAATAGGCGTGGCCGAAGCGCAGAATCCCCTTTCTGTCACCCACCGCCTGAGCAAACGCCTGTCCCAGAGTGATACCAATATCTTCCACCGTATGGTGATCATCGATATGGTTATCCCCTTTCGCCACGATATCCATATCGATCAGACCATGACGGGCGATCTGATCCAGCATGTGTTCAAGAAAAGGCACGCCGGTATCAGCATTCAGCTTACCGCTGCCATCCAGATTCACAGCAACAGTGATCCGGGTTTCCAGGGTATTTCGGGTGACGGAGGCTTTCCGTTCAGCCATGATCTTCTCCGCGATGGGTTAACAGAAAAACAGTTGGTACAAACATTCAAAAAAATAAGCTGCCATTATACAACCAATAGCATGTCAATGCGTAGCACCGGGCAGGATTAAGCCCACTAAAAACCGATTGCAACTGACTGATTTCATGTACGGTTAATCTAGGGTCTGTAAAATCGTTCTGCTACTATGCTGTTATAACTCTTGTTTGCCGAGAGATCTGTTTTGCCGAGAGATGGTTCAAGGAGAAATCATGAAAACGTTTTTAAAGGTTTTTGGTGGCCTGGTTGCCCTGCTGCTGATCGTCATCGTTGCGGGCGGAGTCCTGCTGGGGATGTTCTTCGATCCGAATGAATATAAACCAGAAATCAAAAAACTGGCGCTGGAGAAAGGCGGTGTACAGCTGGAGATCGATGGCGATCTGGGCTGGTCTGTATTCCCCTGGCTGGGTATCGAAATCAACCAGATCAAGGTCAGCTACCCCGGCAAGCCGCAGCTGGCTGAGCTGAATCAGGCTCAGGTATCGGTCGAACTGCCAGCATTGCTGTCCGGTAACGTTAAAATGAGCAGCATCCTGCTGGATGGCCTGACCCTGAATCTGGAAAAGGGTCAAGATGGCAGCACCAACTGGGCGGTCTCCGGGGCAGGTCAGCAAACGTCAGGCACAGTGGAAACGCCAACACCCAGTGCAGCAGAAGCCTCTGGAGGTGCCGCAATCGCCCTGGATATAGAGAGCATCGCCATCACCAACGGTAATATCAGCTATATCGATAGCGCTGCAGGCAGCAAGGTGCTGCTGAAAAACTTCACCATGACCTCCGGAAAAGTCACCACCGGCGCATTTTTCCCGGCAGAACTGAGCTTTCAGGCAGAGCAGTATCAGGCTGAACAGAAGCAGCTGACCGTAGATGCTGCACTTAAAGCCGGTTTTTTCCTCGACCTGGCAAATCAGCAATACAAGATCAAAGGACTTGAAAGCACCCTCGGCCTGACCGGCGCGCCATTCAACGGTAAAACCGTTAACGTTAAGCTTAATAGTGATATTTCAAGCGACCTGAACAAAGAAACTGCCAGCCTGTCGGGCATGAGTCTGAGTGCGGCAAATCTGATCGCCAGTGGCGATGTAACGGTCACCAGCTTCAGCAAACCGGTTATTACCGGCAACCTGAAAGTCGCCCAGTTCAGCCTGCAGGAACTGCTGACCGCGCTGGGACAGCCTGCCATTGAAACCACCGATCCGGATGTACTGAAAGCGATCAGCTTTAATGCAGAGCTGGGCGGCGCACCCAATACCCTGGGGCTGAACAAGATGAGCCTGCAGCTGGATGACACCCACTTCAACGGTAACTTCGCCATGAACCTGGCCTCCGGTGCCATCGCTTTCAATCTCAAGGGAGATGAACTCGATGCCGACCGCTATCTGCCACCGGCCAAAGAACAGCCAGCACAGGCTGCTTCCGGCAGTGCCGAAAAATCCTCAGGCTATTCAAAAGAACCCGTAGTGCCGGTTGAGCTGCTGAAAGGCCTGAATATGGATGTCGATCTGGGGCTGAAAAAGCTGCTGATCAACGGCCTCACCCTGAGCAATCTGGAGCTGGACACCAGTGCCCATGGCGGTCTGGTCAATATGAGCAAGATCAACGCCGATATGTACAGCGGTACCCTGCGCAACTCGGTGGTCATCGATGTACGCAAATCACCGACCCGTTTCCACATAAAGAAAAACATCAAAGGGATCCAGATCGGCGATCTGCTGAAAGATATGGCAGATACCGACCGCCTCACCGGGACGTTCAACACCCAGACCGATATAACCGCCCAGGGCGAATCGGTATACGCCATTGTTAACAGCCTCAACGGCAATTCCAATGTCACCATGCCCGATGGCACCGTCAAAGGGATCGATATCGCCCAGACCATCTGTCAGGGCTTTAACAACGTTGCTGCACTGGGGGTTAATGCCGATCAGGTGGACCGTTCCACCCCGTTTGCCGATCTCAGCAGTACCTTCAAATTCACCAACGGCGTGGTTAGCAATAACGACCTGATCACCAAACTGGATGCGATCACCCTGCGCGGCAGAGGCAACGTCAGTCTGCCTGCACAGAATCTGGATTATCGTCTCGGCCTGACTATCGAAGAGAACCTGTTCAAGAAAACCTGTGCCGTGAACAACAACCTGGAAGGGGTTGAGTGGCCGGTAAACTGTAAAGGCAGCTTCGATACCGAACCGGCTAAACTGTGTCGCCCGGATGCCAGCGTGCTCAAAGAGCTGCTGAAACAGAAAGCGAAAAAACAGCTGGAAGGCAAACTGATGGATAAACTCGGTGGCAGTGGCGGCGAAGGAAGCAAAACTGAGAATGCGAAAAAACTGCTCAAAGGATTGTTCGGTAACTAATTTGATGACACCTGAACAATTCGCTAACGCCGTGCTGGTCTGGTTTGACCAGCACGGACGCCACGATCTGCCCTGGCAGGCGCACAAAACCGCCTACTTTACCTGGCTCTCTGAGATCATGTTGCAACAGACTCAGGTAACCACAGTAATCCCCTATTTTGAAAGATTCCGCCAGCAGTTTCCCACGGTCGATGATCTGGCGGCAGCCGATCAGGACGAGGTGCTGCACCTGTGGACCGGGCTGGGTTACTACGCCCGCGCCCGCAATCTGCATAAAACCGCCAAAATCGTCAGTCGGGATTTCGGTGGCCGGTTTCCCGAAACCGTTGAGGAGCTGGAGCAACTGCCCGGCATCGGTCGCTCGACTGCCGGCGCGATTCTGTCGATCTCCACCGGCAAACGGGCGGCGATACTCGATGGCAATGTAAAACGGGTGCTGGCCCGCTTCTACGCCATCGACGGCTGGCCCGGCACCACCGACAATATAAAACAGCTGTGGAGCTTCGCTGAACAGAACACCCCGCATGAACGGGTGGCCGATTACACCCAGGCGATGATGGATATGGGGGCGACTCTCTGCACCCGCAGTAAACCCGCCTGCCTGCTCTGCCCGCTGCAGCAAGGCTGTCAGGCACACCGCCAGGGCCGCGAAAACCAGTTACCGGAACCCCGGCCGAAAAAAGTGATCCCGGTAAAACAAACACTGATGCTGCTGATTGAGGATAGCGAAGGTCAGATACTGCTGCGACAGCGCCCACCAACTGGCATCTGGGGCGGCCTCTGGAGTCTGCCGGAAACCTCCGATCTGCGCGACGCAGAACAGGAGACCGGCCTGCCAGTGGATACTGACAGCGCCACACCACTGGAACCACTGCGGCATACCTTCAGCCATTTCCACCTGGACATCACCCCGGTGAAGATCGCCCTGCGTAAAGCGGGCCGGGAGAGCGAATCGCACAAAGACCTTACAAACCGTGTCATGGAACAGCCCGCCACACTCTGGTATAACTTGCACCAGCCACAAAAGGTCGGCCTCGCCGCCCCTGTGAAAAAATTACTGGGTAAGCTAAAAAGCTAAACCTCTGGTCTGAGCTTGAAGCGTTCACAGCAGCCCGGAATAACCTTGGAGAATAAGATGACCCGCACCGTCATGTGCCGTAAATATAAAGAGGAACTCGAAGGTCTGGACAAGCCCCCCTATCCGGGCGCTAAAGGCCAGGAGATCTACAATACCATTTCGAAAAAAGCCTGGACCGAGTGGACCAACCACCAGACCATGCTGATCAACGAGAAGCACCTGAGCCTGATGGACCCCTCTACCCGTGAATTCCTGCAGCAGGAGATGCAGAAATTTATGGATGGCGAAGACTACGAAAAAGCGGAAGGCTACGTACCGCCGTCAAAATAAACAGTTTTAGCTTGTGGGAGCGGCGTTGGCATGCCCTCCGGGTACCCCGCGCGATATAAAAATCATCGCCGCGAGGGCGCGCCTCCCACACTCCCGGCCGCTGATTTTGCCGTTCCGAAGAGCTGACTTAAGTGCTCATGCCGAGAGAATATTAAAAAAAGCGGACAGCTGTATTGACAGCGCAGCCTGAAATCAGTTTAATACGCACCTCCTGTTTGCCCGGATAGCTCAGTCGGTAGAGCAGAGGATTGAAAATCCTCGTGTCGGTGGTTCGATTCCGCCTCCGGGCACCACTTCAGGTATCATTAAAGCCTCGCTACGTAGTGAGGCTTTTTTGTATCCGCAACACCGCAGGGCGGAACACGAACCGGTTCGATTATTCGTCGCTTCGCTCCTCCCCTTCGGGCCATCGCCGAAGAGCAGGCGATGTTGTAATGGCCTCCGGCCATCGCTCCGCCTCCGGGCACCAATGATTCTGATAAAGCCTCACTTTGTAGTGGGGCTTTTTCGTATCTGGATTATCGCAGGGCGTCCTCGAACCTGGTTCGATTATTCGTCGCTTCGCTCCTCCCCTTCGGGCCATCGTCAAAGAGCGACGATGTTGTAATGGCCTTCGGCCATTGCTCCGCCTCCGGGCACCACTCAGGACTGAATCAGCCTCACTTTGTAGTGCAATGCTGTTCACATAAGAGGAGCAGCATTGCGGCAGTGATGCTGGGCTTTTGGGGTTATGGGTAACTGCGATAGAGAACAATACTGTAGGAGGCGCGCCCTCGCGGCGATTATACAGCTCTCCGATATAGCCTTTGGTACGGTGGTAATTCCACCGGAAAATAAATCTGTCCCCTTTATTGGCTGTCCCCTTTATTGGCTATTCGTCGCTACGGGCCAGATGAAGCTGATTCAGCCTTCACCAGTCGCAGGCTGTTTCTAAGTGAAAGGATCAGCAATTAAATCGCAAGTATAAACTGACTAGAACCCCATACTAGATATTAGTCTCTGTATACAAGACTCCTGTTAATAGTTTAGAGGCAGCCAGCGTCTAATAAGCAAGGCTTCTAGAGCTATGTCACTGTTGCAAGATAGTAAGGCTATACTCTATACTTCATCACAAGTGGATTGGGGGTGCCCGGTCGGCGTTATTGCCTCGGTGAGTTTCATCGGGGCTTTTCGCTTTCTGGAGCAGGGTAAATTTTCATTCCTACTCCTTCATAGCCTTGCCCAACCATATCTCTACCGCCATCACAGTAGAACTTCTCTTTCAAGACGTCAAAGGCCCTATTATCTTGCCCAGGCCTTAGCGTATTCAGACCAATAGGTCGAGCAACCAGATCAGCTAACTGCAGACCTGACGACATCACCTTTTTATCTGAGAAAATAACTTCAAAAGGTAGCGCCTGTCCCAGACGATTATTGCCATCACAGATTCGCCGAAACTCGAGCTCTAACTCTTGATCCTCTCTGTTGCCCCGACATTCCACAACTATATGCGTTTTTTTCTCAAGCTGGCGCTTCTCCTGAAGAAACTCATAAAGCGTTTCAAGACAAAAACCCAACGCGGTGTGATAGGGATTAGAGTCAAGCTCATTCGGTTTTTTCAAACGTTGTTTATCAATAGTACAACTGATCAAAATGAAATTGCTGTACTTGATAATATCCGTCAACTGATTGAGAAAGTCGTGCTTTTCATCTTTGCTTCGGAAAATATTAAAAGCACCTTTTTCCTTACGGATTTCGTTCTCATGTAGCACAATCTGATCATGACCAAAGTGATTAAATTTAAACTTTTCAAGAGCAGGAACAATAGCTTCGCTGTAATGCCTTTTATGGAAAATGCAGAAAGCCAAAACAAAAATTGGGTAGTTTGTATCAACACTTTGAAGGCTGTGATCTCCACTTTCGTCAACGTATACAATGTACTTGCTAAAGGAGGAATCTTGTTCAACATTGTAATTATGAGTAGCTGAATGAATGTCCGTATTGGCTTTATCGAACTCAAATAACGGTAACTGTTGCTCTTCTTTGTCCGACATTCCCTCTACCCCTGCTTGCCCTTCCTATAAAGCATCATAGAATTACAATTTTGCATCATGACCAATAGATATTAGCCTGTTTAATAGGAAAATACATTGGTATAAAGAGCTGAAAACAGGGACCAAAAAGGGGACAGATTTATTTTAGTTGGATCAATAGAGTCAGAAATCAAAGGACAGAGTAAATTCCACCAAGTCACTCTGTCCAGCCCGACCCGCCCCTTTCGGTCTTAGCTTTATCTCTGTGCCCTCTGTGTTCTCTGTGGTGAATCATTGAAGGAAAAAGAGCTGAAGTGCGTTTCACCACAGAGGGCACAGAGATCACAGAGGAGGGGCGTTATCTACAACTTCACCCTCTAAGAATCACTATCAGCAATGTTGTCTACCGCACAGTGAGCGCGCCAGCAAAGACGTACTCTATAAACTGCCTATTCCAACGGAATGGTAGCCCGCAATCCCAGCTTTGCTGTTGTGAAATGAACAGCTTCACCAGAATACCGCTGTATCGAATGCTTAATCAGAGTAAGCCGACAATGCTGCGAAAAGCGGTCTGCTATAGTTTCAGTACCCCTGAGAAAAATTACGTCGAGGAGGAGTATGACCATGTTGCGCAGTTTAAAGGAGATATCGGATTTTCAGTTACAGGGCACCGATGAAGAGATAGGCCAGTGCAAAGATTTTCTCTTTGAGGATCAGTGCTGGGTCATCCGCTACCTCGTGGCCGATACCAACAAATGGCTGCCCGGTGCACGCAAAGTGCTGATCAGCCCGATAGCTCTGGGCCAGCCTGACTGGGACAAGCATCAGTTTCCCGTCAACTTAACCCGGGAAGGGGTTGAGAACAGTCCTTCGCCCGATGATCACCAACCTATATCCCATCAGTATGAAGCGGAACTGTTTAAATACTACGGCTATGGCTTCTATTGGACAGGTGATGGCTTGTGGGGAACCTATCCGCGGCCAACCCCCTTAGTCGATGACAACGTCCTTGAAGATGCGGCAAAACCTAAACCGGAGGACCGGCATTTACGTTCGGCAAACGCCGTCAGGGGGTACGGGATTCAGTCTATCGATACCAAATTTGGCCATATTGATGACTTCATTGTTGATGAAGACAACTGGACGATCCCCTATATCGTCATCGACACCCACAACTGGCTTCCCGGTGGCCGCAAAGTGCTTATCAGTCACGAATCGATAGACGCAGTGAATTGGGCCGACCGCTCCATTACCGTTAAGTTAAGCACTCAAAAAATTGAAGACAGTCCGCTATTCGCAGCAGAGATGTTCAATGATCCCGATTATGAAAACACCATTCGGAACTATTACGGGCTTGATGCCAGGCTGGCAGACAATTGCAGTTAGCAAGTGGGAATATGTAATACCTGCATAGGTGATTCATACTGCCTCTGATAGCCAACCGGAAACAAGGAAGCAGATTTATTTTCTATCGCTTAAGAATATTCATCACTAAATCAGCCCCTTCTCTTTCGAGCAGGTAAAACAAAGTTTTACATCTGGCAACGAGCTAGCCGCAAAGCGGCGGTCTGGCCACTTTTTAGCCCCCTTACCCTTACCTCTGTGCCCTCGGTGTTCTGTGTATGCCCCCTGGGTACTGTGGTGAGTTTTCTCTTGATGCTTTGATTTACCACAGAGAGCACGGAAAAGGGTTATCAGCACGTGACCAGTGCTTATCTTCAGGATTCTCTCACCTACGCCCGATAAAACTCCGGAAAGATTGCATTATCTGCCGGATGACTGCCGGGGCTGACGCGCACCTCTTGCGGGTTTACGCTGGGGTCGGTGCCGGGTCTTGGGTCCCAGATGGCATCGCCGCCTAACCAGCGGGTTGAGAAGGCCATACGGTCCTGAGTGGTTGACTGGTTACCGGGCGAGCCATGTAGCGTCCAGGCGGAGAACAACAGGGCGTCACCCGGTTGCAGATCGAAGCCGATAATGTCGAAGTTTTCCCGCCCGGCTTCGATATCGGGGCAGGGAATTCCTTCACCGGTGCCGGTCCAGGCATTGGCCTTTTCACCCGAGGCGCCAAAGGCTTCTGGCAAGTAAAATACATCCTCATTGTGGGAACCGCGGACAAACTCCAGGCCACTGCCCGCCACTGTTACCGGAGTGAGAGCCAGCCATATGGAGGCGATCTGTTTACCCCGGAATGGCCAGTAGGGCACGTCCTGATGCCAGGGGGTTGGCGTGGTGGTTTCTGCTTTCTTGATCAGCAGATGGTCGAAATAGAAACGCGCGGTCTGGCTCTGCATCGCCTGGGCGGCCAGGCGGGCGCAGCCGGACTCTTTTGCGTACTGATACACCAGATCATTGGAACGCCACAGGTAGCGGTCGGTGAACATACGACCTTTCTCTGCTCCGGGGTTTCCGTCGTTGCAGAGTTTGCCCGGGTGATCAAGCTGGTACTGGCCAAACGCTGTCAGTTTTTCAACCCACTCAGGATCAACCGCGTTGCGCAGACAAACAACGCCATCCTGCTGATACTGGCGGATCTCATCTGCTGTCAAATCTCTCTGGGTCATACCGGTTTCCTCTTATATTTATTGTTGACCCGACTATAGCGCCATCAATATTATTGATTAAGTCGATAATTTTGATACCTGTTATGGAAAAATTTGATTACAGTACGCTGAGTCTCAAAAGCCTCAGGACTCTCAAGCTGATCTATGAGCAGGGTTCTTTGACGGCTGCTGCGATTGAGCTGGGGCAGAATCAACCTGCCGTCAGTTATACACTGGAGCAGATGCGTGAAGCACTGCACGACCCTCTGTTTGTGCGTTCGGGCCGGGGGGTAGCACCCACCAGTCGCTGTCACCAGATCATGCCGGAGATTGAGAACCTGATTCGGGGGATGTCAGAACTGCTCCAGCCAGAGGAGTTTGAGCCAGCCAATGCCGATCTGGATGTCACGCTCTCCTGTAATCAGTATGAACTGCAGGTGATCGTTCCGGAACTGGTGCAAAGAATAAGCAGGCTAGCGCCCAATATCCGCATGACATTTATCCAGTCACACCTCAGTGGCCATCAACAGCTGCAGCGCGGTCAGTGTGATCTGCTGCTTTCGCCGGTGGTGCATGATTACGAAGCGCTTTATCAACGCACGCTGTTTCAGGATCGCTATGTGTGTCTGATGTCTGCAGAACATCCGTTAGCCCGACGGCAGATCAGCCTCGAAGATTATGTCCAGGCCCGACATTTAGAGGTTCGTTACGAAGGGGGCTGGAAGCCTCTCTACCTGAATACCCCGGACCTTCAGGGGGTAAATCTGAATGTCGGACTGCGCCTGCCCAGTGTCTCCAGTTTCATTCCGACCATTGCCAATACCGGTCTGATCATGACTCTGCCGGAACGTTTGGCACGACTGATTGGTGGACCGATGCAGATTAAAGAGCCCCCTTTCAGTTGCCGCTTCGAACTGAACCTTTACTGGAATAAGATCACCCACCACTCGAAGGCTCATCAGTGGATACGTGAGCAGATTATCAATACCTGTACCGGGCTGGATACCACAGAATAAGCAGTAAGGGAGGTAGGAATAGACGACAGAGCTGTTTGTTCAGCCACCGAAACAGTTGCCTGACCGCGTCCCGAGGGGCTATTCTACAACGGAGTCAGGGTTACTCATCAGACTGAGCATCTCCGGCCATGACAGCGGACGGGAAAGGAAATACCCCTGTACCCAGTCACAACCTATCTGTTGCAGATAATCCAGTTGCTCTTGTGTTTCCACCCCTTCAGCAACCACCCGCAACTCATATAGCTCGGCCAGCTCTTCAATAATCCTGACCATTTTATGCCGCGCGACATTGGCTGAAAACAGATCATTCACAAATGACCGGTCAATTTTAAGACAGTCCGCAGGGTAGTTTATTAACTGCCTGAAAGCGGTAAAGCCGGTACCAAAATCATCCAGTGCCAGGGAGATACCCAGCGCTCTAAGCTCACTGAGTATTGTCCTGCTCTTATTGTCGTCCACAACAAAGGCGGTTTCAGTAATTTCAAATTCAATGGAAGAGGGCACCACTCCATAGGTATTGAGGAGCGCTTTCACCTGCGCCGGAAACAGTTCATTATGCAGCTCTACGCCAGAGATATTGATGCAGAGTTTGCCACTGAAACCGGTTGCCGTCTGCAGCTCTACCAGGCGCACCATGGCATTACTGATCACCCATAGATCGATCTCTTTGATCAGACGGGTCTTCTCCGCAATCGGGATAAAGCGATCCGGACCAATACCATCGTGCTGCAGGTTTTCTGCCCGCAACAACACTTCAAACCCGACAATTTCAAGTGTCTGGCAATCATACATCGGCATGAAAACCAGAGAGAAGAAGTTGTGTTTCAGTGCCACCCTCAAAGCACTCTCAATCCGGTCCTGATCGCGCAACTCCCCGGCCAGTGCATCAGAATAATATTCAAAGCGGTTTCGGCCGTTGCCTTTGGCCTGATACATCGCCAGGTCTGCACGATGGATCAGCTCTGACGCGGTTTCTGCATGCTCCGGATACAGGGCGATACCGATACTGGCATATACCGAATGACTGATCCCCTGCACGGGCAGTCCCTCTTCAAATAGCTGCAGAATACGCTCAGCCACCTCCCGGGTTCTGTCGATGAGCTGCGGGCCGTTTACCACGACCACGAACTCATCTCCCGCCATCCGTCCCAGTTCAAGCTGAAAAGATGGAATGAGTTCCTCTGCCAGTTGTCTGAGCCGGGCGCTAAAGGTGCTTAATAATTGATCACCGGTATCATGACCATAGTGATCATTAACCTTTTTAAAATTATCCAGGTCGATATAAAGCAGGCCGACATGCCGATCGGGCCCTTTGGTGTTGTGTAGTAACGATTCCAGCCGGTCCTTTATATTCCAACGGTTTGGCAAGCCCGTCAGAGTGTCAAAAAAGGCCATTTTATGCATATCCGCATCATGCATCTTTATCAGCATCGCTTGTGCACGCTCATCTGAATGCAACGTTGCCAGACAGATCAGATAGAGCGCGGCCAGGGTAAACTCAATACGTATCGATTCGGTCGACGAATAACTTGCCAGTAAAAGTCCCGAAAAGGGGGTTAGCAGAAGCACACCGCAGATAATCAGAAAACAGCCGTACAGCAACACCGCCGTTCTGAAGCGGTTGATGAAGATGTTGATCGCCAGTAGCGGATAGACCCAGAAGATCCCGGTATTTTCCCGTCCACCGGTAATCAGCAAAGTCAGCGACAACACCACGCAGATACTGTTGATAGCGATAATTCCAAAGCGGATATTGTCATGCCGATGCAGCTGATACAGGGCAACATAGCCCAGGCTCATACACCCCAGCAGGATAGCCCCCAGCAGATACATATGATCAACAACCGTCAACGAACCAAATACCAGCAGGAATGAGGTGCCTATCACCAGCAGTAGTTTACATAACAGAATATATCGACTATTCCGGACAGACCGGAGTTCATCGCTGCTTTTGGTGCTATGTATCATCAGGCTCTGTATCTCTTCTATCGATTCTGAATGAGCTCTTAGACACCGTTATTGGTACGCTCACCCCAGACAATTATGACTCTCTGCTGACGCCATGGATAAAGCGGCAACTATATCGGAAGCTTATCCAAAAAGCAGGCATCGATTGCGCCAGACTCACTCATTATGGGCAACCATAAAGAGCACAACAGGGGATTACCCGGCTGGAGATCGAAACCAATGAGATCGACTTTTTCGTGGTCGGCCTCAATATCCGGACAGCGTCACCCAACCGGATAAAACACCGGGATCAGGAAGCTCAGCGATAACCACATGATGATTGTTAGCGGGATACCGACTTTCAGAAAGTCATTAAAGCTGTATCCGCCGACGGTCATCACCAGCAGATTAGTCTTATAAGCCATTGGCGTGGCATAACTCATATTGGCACCCAACAACACGGCCAGCACAAAAGGCTCGACCGGCATGCCAAGCTGATTGGCTATGCCTATCGCTATCGGTGTGCCGATCACAGCGGCAGCATTGTTTGAGACGATATTGGTCATTATCGCCATCATTAACATCAGGCCACTTAACTGCATGGTCACCGACAGATCCGCCGTCAGATAAACAAAACCTGCGGCCATCGCATCGGCGGCCCCGGTTTCAAGCATTGCGAAACCCAGCGCTAATGATGCGGCAACAATCAGGATGATCTGGGCATTAACGGCTTCAGCCATATCTTTCCAGCTGAGGCAGTTTGTCAGTGCCAATAGCAATACGCCGCAGAGGGCACTGATAGCGATAGGCAGAAGCCCCAGTGCCGAAATAGCCACCACAGCGATCATAATCATCAGCGCCAGCGGGGCTTTTTCAGTGTGGGGGATATGGGATGTGGCATCAAGTACTAATATCTTACCCTGCTGTTTAAGCTCTGCGATGGTTTCGCTGGCGCCTTGTACCAGCAATACATCACCCAGTTGTAACGGTGTATTGTCAATATCCGCGACGGTCTGGCGGCTCTGTGGGCCGGCACGATGCAGAGCCAGAACAACCAGTTGATATCTGTCAGCAAAGCGCGTTTTTGAAACCGACGTGTTGAGTAGTGGAGAACCCTGAGCAATGATGATTTCCGCTAACTGCTGCCCTTCCGCCTGCAAAGGGTGATCTTCATCTATTTTTGTCTCACTGTTATACAGGTCGGCATCCAGCAGTTTTTCATAGGCTTTCAGATTTTCAGGAGTGTCACTGACTAACAACTGGTCCCCCGGCTTCAAGGTCAGCTGCCGGGAAGCAACGGTCAGGGCATCGCTGCCAGCCCTTTTCACATATTTAATGCTGACCCGTTGATCAGTCTGTGCCATAACCTCTTCGACCGTTTTACCATCCGAAAAGCCATCTTCATTGATATGCAGTGCGGCAGAAAAAATTCGTGGCGACGCATCCCCAAGCTCGGATGCCCTCTCGGGTAAAATCCTGGGTGCCACCAGCCATAAATAGATAATTGCCAACAGGCTGCTGAGCGCCACCGGCCCGATAAACTCAAACATGGAGAAGGGCGCCATCCCCATACTGACGGCCACCGAGACCACCAGCAGATTAGTCGATGTGCCGATGGTGGTTCCCATCCCGCCGATCAGGGTGGCGAACCCCATCGGCATCAGAATACCTGAAGCGGATGTTTTGGTCTGCAACGAGACGCTGATAAGAATGGGCAGCAATAAGATAACAATAGGGACGTTATTAACAAACGCACTCAGTGCCGCACCAACGATCAGGGTCAGTAAAAAGGACAGCTTCGGCGACACCTGCCATAAACGGGCAAGCGCCCTGCCAACAGGCTCAAGTGCGCCTGTCCGGGCCAGTGCGTGGCCAATGATCATCAGTGCAGTCACCGCAATCAGTGCTTCATGGCCAAACCCGGAAAAGAAATCGACCGCATGAATGGTTTTGCCATCAGAGGTATAAGGAAAGAGCTGAAAACCGGTCGCCAGCGCGGCCAGGACAAATAAACTGGAGGATTCCAGCGGTAACCAGTCCCGCGTGAACAGAAACAGAGCCAGAGCTGTGAGCAATAAAACGGCAATGGCGTGCGTATTCAATACTATCTCGGCGGGCATCATTATCTGCGCTACTCAGTCGGTAAAGGCGTCTGGACCAGTGTAGCAAAGCTAGGCTGATAAAAGACTAGGCATGGTAATAAAGATTGCGGATCAAGGGGTTATCAGAGCCATATCAGCATTAAGAGCACCCAGCACGGTTAACTCAACCTCCCCATCATATCGGCTTTGCGTGCCATCATTTTTTCAGTCAGTTTCTGACTGCCGCCGTTGCCGAGGATAACCCGGCGGATCTGTTCGTCGGGGATCTGAGTGACCACACTGATCGCCTGTTTAATCTCGTCGTCAGTCATATCGCCGAACAGTTTCAGAGCGTGGGGATTATCTGCATCAGTTCGCAGTGCATCCAGCTCCTCCACGGCCGTCCCGAACGCTTTGCCTTTGGGATCGCCGTGGGCACGAAAGGCCAGTGCGCCGCCAACGTCCAGAGTGAGGACTTTGCCATCGATCACCCCCTGATTATCACCATCAAAACCGGCGGCATCCCAGTTGGCGGTCCAGGCGTGTACACCGAACCATTGCTGCGCCTGCTTGCGCTCGCTCTCGCTGAAGTGAGCAATAACTTTTTTGTCGAGGCAGAGCCATTCAGTGGCAATCTGGCAGGGATCGGCGGTGTTCAGGTAGGTGAGGGTTGGGGCACCCGCCAGTTGATACAACCGCGCAGCGATCAACTCATTGCGGGCATGCATCGGCGATTCCAGATCTTTAATGTAATAGCGCTGGCCGCTGTCATCCCGAAAGATACCCGCCGGATTGCTGCCGATCTGACCGGCTATCCGTTTCAGGCAGCGGGTATCAATTAACGGTTTCACAGACGCGGCTCGACTCTTCATCATCAATGGCCAGGGTTTGTCGCACCAGCGTCAGCTGCGAGGGGGTTTCAATGGCACCTTTGCGCGCCCTGCGTACCGTTTTTATCGCTACTTTGGGCTCCATACCCAGCTCTGCCAGCAATCTGGCAGCGATCATCCCGGCCCGGCCAAGTCCGCCTTTGCAATGCACCAGAATATCTTCTCCGTGGCGCAACCGGTTACGGATATCCCGCCCCTGCGAGAGCCACTGCTGCTCAAAAGTTTCATTGGGAACCGAATAATCCTCAATCGGCAGATGCAGCCAGTCGATCCCCCGACGCTGAGTTTCAGTGCCGAGTTGTGGCACCTTCAGCTGCCTGAGTTCAAAGGTTTCCACCAGCGTGATCACCAGTGTTGCGCCCCAGTCGACGATCACATCCAGATCGGCATGCAGATCCCGGGCCCAGGCGCCGGTAATCGCAAAGGGGTCATGCTTACCCGGGCAGAAGGTGATACCGATCCGGCCAAATGAGTCAGTCGCACGGACCTCGGCTATCTGCAGGGGATGGGACTCACTGGTTCTTGTTGCCATAGTCTCTCCAGCGGTTATGAGAACCGGTGATCGGCGGATGGACAGGACTAACCATCCAGCTCCTCCTCAATAAATCGTTCCGCAATCAGCAGAAAGTTACTGCCGCCAATCTCATCGGCGGGGTCCAGCTCCAGCAGTTTACTCAGCACCTGATGAGCCCGGACAACTTTTTCCTGTCTTAGCCGGATGACCCCGAGCGCTTTCAGACTGAAAAGATAGAGCCGGGCAACGGACTTGTCTTCCAGCCAGGGCGCGCTGTCCGCCGTTAACAACCGGTAGTTGCGTCTGAACCCTCCCTGACGGGCCGCTTCCGTCAGTGTCCTCCAGACCTGCCGTTCAGCGTCTCGATAACGGGCGGTTCGGAAGTAAAGCTTGTACAGCGCGATATAGGTATCCAACGCGTCAGGCCAGCGCTGCATCGCACCCAGCAGGATGCGCTCCTTTGCCAGAGGGTCACTCTGATTCGCCGCCTGATAGAGTACCAGCCCCAACTCGTCCGACAAATTGTCAGAAAAGTAACGTTGCTTACCCTCCAGTATCGCTATATTTTCCATCGCCTGCCTGCTCATCATTACACTCCCGGACACCGTCAGATAAAGGCTCAGGAGCATTCAGGATAAGCCTGATGAACCAACCGTTCTGTTGATGACTGAAAAGAAACACCCGGATAGGGAAGGATTTGCAAGAAACGTGCAAGGTATCGGGGTTGATAAAAAGGAAACATTACCAGTGCAGCGGGCCCTTTATGGTTTCAGGCACCACAGGGCAAATAATGGCGTCTCCACAGACCGCATAGAGTGGACAATATCGGCCGGATTATAGACATAGCCGCCTGGGCCGGGCGACCACCAGCGGTTATCATGTTGCCGCCACAGACCTTCGCTCAGAACAATATAGAGCTCTTCAGGTGGATGGTGGTGATCCGGATAGATCAAACCGGGCCGCATCAGGGTGACGCCGACAATAAGATCGTCGCGCACCTCCAGCCCCCGGGGGCCGATCATCTCTGCGTTGGCATGGCCGGAGCTAAAATCCGCCATAGCGGGGGCTGGCCTTCGGTGCCATGCCAGACAGTCTGTGATATTAAAGAAAGACTCGACTAAGGGGTGCAATCCCCCAGGCAGAGATTGATAGCTTCTTTTCACCTGCAACAGGACGTCGCTCAAAGGGTTGGCCTGTACCGTTCGCGGGGATAGATCGCCTTGCTGTTCAAAGCACTGACTCATCGCTTTTACCATGCTGCGGGCCTCTGACGATAATCCATCAGCGTCGTTTAGTGTTCTGAGCAACTGCAGCCGGAAATCATCGAATCGAATATCCATAAAGTAATCTTCAAAACTTACTTATCACCTGATGTTTGCAGCTTTTTGATATAGGCCTCCATTGACGCCAGATTAAGCTGATCGACCTGGCTCTGAATCTGAAACTTAACGTTCGCCTTCGCCTCTGCGGAATAGAGACGATAGAGGACAAGGTTAACCCCCAGAGATAACACAAACAGCAGGGCAATAACGATCACCGCATCCAGATGTAACTCAAACTTTTTCAACGCTCAATTCCTCTGTGGAGAATGCTTAAACCCAATGCCTGAACAGTAACACAGGGCTTATTACCGATATATTTGTTCAGCGATTTTTTACTCCGGCTGTTACATCAGCAGGTGCTATCTCTGCTTTCGATATTGCGCCGGGCTGACACCAAACTGCTCCCGAAACGAAAAGATAAAAGGGGAAGGTGAACTGTAACCAAGTTCCAGCGCAATTACCGTGATGCTTTGCCCCGTATTCAGTAACTCTATCGCCTGCATCAGGCGTAGCTGCAGCCGCCACTGTTTCAGAGACATACCGGTTTCCCGGCGAAAACGGCGATCCAGTGTGCGTTGCGAAACCGCCAGCGCGGCGGCCAGCTGCTGCGATGTTTCACGGCGGTCTGATTGTTGGTAGAGCCGGCTACACAGGGCGATCAGGTCTTCACTGACCGGCCAGGGCAGATACCGGTCATTCCTCTCAAGACGACTGAGGGTCTGCAACAACAGCTGTACCAGGTCATCTTCATAACCCTGTAACGGGTATTCCACCGCAAACCCTGCAGCGGTGAGTATCAGTTCACGGAACAGCGGTGTCACCTGCAACACAACAGCCTTTTCTGACGTCAGCCCCTGATAACCCGCATCAAGATAGAGGCTTCTCAGCTCAGCGCCATACTCGGTGTAAACACGGTGCTGGCAGCCACTGGGGAGCCAGATCGCCTGCTCCGGCGGAATAAAATAGCGTTCGCCAATCAGGTCCACCACCAGCACCCCGGATACCGCATAGAGCAGTTGGTGCCACTCATGTCTGTGTGGCGGAAAAAAGTGCCCGGCAGGCATCGTCTCCTGACGCACGTACAGCTCCCGGGGCAGGGATTGCATGGTTAAAAGACTCAGTTCGTGTGAAACATCCAACATTATCCTCCAGCTGTCCTGTTTTATACATCTATTGTCATTTTATAGAAAGATAACAGAGGCCATATCCGGTAGCCTACCCCTATCTGTACTGCCGGAAATTAATCATGTCAGAGATCAGTAAGTTCCGCATGCTACTTACCTGTGTTTTGGGGGTCGTGGCCACCATCGGTATCGCCCGTTTCGCCTATACTCCGATGATTCCGGAGATGGTCCGGGGGGTCGGTCTGAGCGAATCGGTGGCGGGCTATCTCGCGGCGGCCAACTATGCCGGTTATCTTAGCGGGGCGCTGCTGATCTCATTTATCCACAGCCTGGCACTGAAAGCCCGGCTCTATAAAGTCGGCCTGCTCACCGCAGTGTTGACCAGCATGGCGATGGCCCTGACAACGTCCGAACCGGTCTGGTATCTGCTGCGCTATCTGTCTGGCCTGAGCAGCTCTGCGGGAATGCTGCTGGGGGGCGGTTTGCTGATGCACTGGCTAATGAAACGTAACCACAAAGCAGAACTGGGTATCTTCTTTTCCGGGCTGGGTATCGGCATTGTGATCACTGCACTACTGGCCGTTCTGATTAAAGATATTTTCACCTGGGAGCAGCAGTGGCTGATCTATGGCTCCGCTACCCTGTTATTAATTCTGCCTGTCTGGTTGTGGTTACCCGATTTCAGTGCTGAGCAATCACTGCCTAAACACCATACCCGGCAGATTCCGATGCCCTCCGGTTTTATGCCGGTTCTGCAACTGGCCTATTTCTGTGCCGGTGCCGGTTATGTGATCTCAGCCACGTTTCTGATCACCATTGCAGAAAGTATTGATGCCCTGGCAGGACAGGGGTGGATGATCTGGCTGGTTGCCGGGTTAAGTTGCGCCCCGGCCAGCGCATTATGGGATAAAGTGATCAATATGACTGGCCAGTGGCAGGCCCTGTTTGCCGCTTATCTGCTCAATGCCCTGAGTATTCTCATTCTGTTACTCAGTCATGAACTGATTGCGGTGATTATCAGCGCCCTGATCTATGGCGCCAGTTTTATCGGCATCGTCGCTATGATGCTGTCGATGGTTGGACGTCTGTTTCCGGATAACCCATCCAGACCGATGAGTCGGCTCACTTTCAGTTACGGTATCGCCCAGGTCATCGCCCCGGCGATTGTCGGCTTGATGGCCGAGTATTATGGCAATTTTAATAACGGTCTGATACTGACACTGATCGTGATGCTGGGTGGCAGCGTTGCTCTGTTAATTGCACAACGCATTGAGCAGCAGGCGGAACTTTCAGCCGGAATCAGCAACAGTGTTTAGTTAAGCCAACATCGTTAGCTGTATTCGATGACTCATTTAAGTGACCGAATAATTTGACGCCAGCCGGTTTTATTCCCATGTTTAATCAGGTGAATGATAATCAAGGAGTCTGTTATGGCCACCGATGTCGAGATCGCGCTGCAATTCGCCCCCCGCCCCATCAGTGAAATCGCTGAGAAACTGGGGATAGAAGATCATTATCTGAACCATTATGGCCGCGACATCGCCAAGGTCGACCTGCGGGCACTCAGCCACAACGGTCGCCAGCCCGGCAAGCTGATTCTGGTGTCTGCCACCACCCCAACACCCTCAGGAGAGGGTAAAACCACCACGACCATAGGCCTTGGTCAAGCTTTCTCACAGCTAAACGAATCGGTATGCCTGGCCTTGCGGGAGCCATCATTGGGGCCCTGTCTGGGGATGAAAGGCGGTGCCACCGGTGGCGGTTATAGCCAGATCATGCCAGCCGACCGGATCAATCTGCACTTTACCGGTGATTTTCATGCCATCACCAGTGCTAACAATCTGGTTTCAGCCGCCATCGATAATCATATCTATCATGGCAACAAACTGAGTATCGATCCCCGACAGATTGTCTGGCGGCGGGTGATGGATATGAATGACCGTAGCCTGCGTAAAATCGTTCTCGGTCTCGGGGGCAAACTGCAGGGCATTCCCCGCGAAGGTGGCTTTGATATTACTGCCGCTTCCGAGGTGATGGCGATGCTCTGCCTGGCCGAAGATGCCGAAGACCTGCAACAGCGTCTGGATCGCACCCTGATCGGCTTTACCTATGAGGGCGAACCGGTGTATGCCAGACAGCTTGAGATCACCGGGGCGATGATGGCATTGCTGCGGGATGCCCTGCAACCCAACCTGGTGCAAAGTTTTGAAGGCACCCCGGCGTTTGTTCACGGCGGACCCTTTGCCAATATCGCCCACGGCTGCAACAGTGTTATCGCCACCCGGATGGCGATGCAGTATGCCGACTGGGCGATCACCGAGGCGGGCTTTGGTTTCGATCTGGGGGCGGAAAAGTTCTTCGATATAAAATGCCGGATCGCCGGACTGGACCCCGATGCCGTGGTACTGGTAACCACCGTGCGTGCGCTGAAGATGCATGGTGGTAAACAGAAAAACGCGCTGGAAAGCGAAGATCTCAGCGCCGTAAAATTAGGCCTCGGCAATCTGGATAAACATATTGAGAGCGTCATGCTGTTTAACAAGCAACCGGTGGTGGCGCTCAACCGTTTTGCCACCGACAGCGATGCCGAGATCGCGATTATTCGTCAGCGCTGCAACGAACTGGGGGTGGCCTTCGCTGAAACCACTCACCATGCCGATGGCGGCAAAGGAGCGCTTGAACTGGCCAGAGCGGTGATCGGTTCCGTGGCACAGAACCGGCCGTTTAAACCCCTCTACGATCTGGAACTCACCGTACTGGAGAAGGTACGGGCGGTGTGCAAACAGATGTATGGCGCCGATGATGTCGCCTTTACCAAAGAGGCGGCAAAAGATCTGCAACTGGTGGAGCAACTGCGACTAACGCATCTGCCGGTGTGTATCGCCAAAGCGCCCAGCTCGCTGTCGGATGACCCGCTACTGCATGGCCGCCCCCGGGATTTTGAAGTCACCGTGCGGGCGATTCAGATCAACTCCGGTGCCGGGTTTCTGGTAATTCTCACCGGTGATATCCTGCGTATGCCGGGGCTGCCAAAACAACCGGCCGCCAATAAGATGCGCTTACTTAAAAGCGGTGTAATCGAGGGGCTGGAATAACTCAGCACACCGGACTAATCATTTCAGCAACACGCACCGAAATACAGTAAAATGCCCGCTTTACTATGGCCAAGTAACGATAGAGTGGTTTTCCCGCTCGCCTATTCCGGATTTCTCAGATGATACGTGTTTCCAATATTAAACTGCCGCTTGATCATAAAGAGCAGGCGCTCACCGATGCCATTTTAACGACACTTGGTATCACCGCTGAGCAGTTAACAGCGGTTGAGATACGCCGGCGCGGTTATGATGCCCGGAAAAAGAACACCATCTTCCTGATATACACCCTCGATGTCGACACCACCGATAACGAGGCGTTGCTGCAAAAACACGTGGGCAATCAGTCGATCCGTCCGACGCCGGATATGGAGTACAAGTTTGTCGCCCAGGCTCCGACCGGTCTGCAGGAACGCCCGCTGGTGATCGGTTTTGGTCCCTGCGGTATTCTCGCGGGGCTGGTGTTGGCGCAGATGGGGTATAAACCGCTGATAATCGAACGGGGTAAAGAGGTGCGCCAGCGCACTAAAGACACTTTTGGCTTCTGGCGGCAAAAAAAGCTCAACACCGAGTCCAATGTGCAGTTTGGCGAGGGCGGCGCCGGGACCTTCTCCGACGGCAAACTTTCCACGCAGATCAAAGACCCGAACCATTACGGCCGCAAAGTGCTGACTGAGTTTGTCGAAGCCGGTGCGCCGGAAGAGATCATGTATGTCAGCAAGCCCCATATCGGTACCTTCCGGCTGGTGTCGATGGTGGAAAAGATCCGCGCTAAGATTATCGAACTGGGTGGTGAGATCCGTTTCAGTGCCCGGGTTGATGATCTGCTGATCGAAGCGGGCCAGGTCACCGGCATTACGCTGTCTGATGGCGAAACGATTAAGTCCAGACATATCGCCCTGGCAATCGGTCACAGCGCCCGGGATACCTTCCAGATGCTCTATGACAAAGGCGTCTATATGGAAGCGAAACCGTTTTCAGTGGGGTTTCGTATTGAGCATGAACAATCCCTGATCGATGACGCCCGTTTTGGTAAAAATGCCGGACATCCGATTCTCGGCGCCGCCGATTATAAACTGGTGCATCACTGTAAAAGTGGCCGCTCGGTGTACAGCTTCTGTATGTGTCCGGGTGGCACCGTGGTGGCCGCCTCTTCCGAAGAGGGACGGGTGGTCACCAACGGCATGAGCCAGTACTCCCGTCAGGAACGCAACGCCAACAGTGCCATTGTGGTCGGTATTGACCCTTCAGACTATCCCGGCCACCCGTTAGCCGGGGTGGAATTTCAACGTCAGCTGGAAAGCAACGCCTACCTGATGGGGGGTGAAAACTACGATGCACCGGCACAGAAAGTCGGTGATTTTCTGAAAGGCGCCGCCTCAGAGGAACTCGGCAGTGTGCAGCCATCATTCAAGCCGGGGATTAAGTTAACCGACCTGTCAAAAGCCCTGCCGGATTTCTGTATCGAAGCGATTCGTGAAGCGATTCCGGAGTTTAATAAGAAGATCAAAGGCTTCGCTAAGAATGATGCCCTGCTGACCGGTGTCGAAACCCGCACCTCGTCACCCGTTTCCATCAAGCGCGGCTATGATATGCAGAGCATCAACACCCGCGGCCTCTACCCTGCCGGGGAAGGTGCCGGTTATGCTGGCGGCATTATGTCAGCAGCGATCGATGGCATCAAAATAGCGGAAGCGATCGCCATGAGTATTAATGAGCAGCAGGGGTAAATCTTAGCGAACAATGATTTATATCGACGCATAGAAGCAGAACGGCATTCCCGCGCCTCCGATCGCCATATTTATAACAGTACTCTTTAACGTCAAATCGGTTATCTTCTTCACTCCTCAAAAATCACCCTCACAAGGACAGTGAGTATGTTACATCCTATGGACAGAGCGCGGTTATGTAGTGGCAGCGATCTGACTGCTGAAAAACTCCCCTATGTTCTTCGACCACAGAAGGCTCTGAATACGGCCCAACGAATGTGGTCCAATGACTTCGAGCGCTCGAAGCTGATCCGCTTTGACCCGATGCCCCGGCATACCCGCTATACACAACGCTTGCCCTTTCCCTCATCGCTGCAAAACGCTATCTCTACCGGCCAGTTGATACTCATGCTGGATGATGCCCGTATGATTACGGCACCGGTTGTCAGTCAGCGAAATGGTGAGCTGCAAACATCCGGCTTAGAACGGGAATCACTGTTGTTTCGCACCACCATCGAACGGGCGTTGAAACGCAGTAGTTTCAGTAGTGGCCGTGTGAGTCGCCCCGATACAGTCACAGACGCTCCAATGAGTTTTGCCGACAGCATCGCGGTAAACAACAAATATCTGCTGGGCGAAGACAAGCAAGCCAAAGAGAAGCAGTACTGCGTCGATCTTCAGTGTGTCTGGGATAATGGCGAGTCAGTAGGAGAGATTCCGCTGCTACTAACTTTTGATACTGGTGAAGTGCAGCGACATACACTGCCAGCCAATGGTCATCTGGTCGTAGAGGGAGCACCCTCCGCCAGTTATAAAGCACAGCTCAAACCTGATGAGGATGACACATCAGCACTTCGTACCTCGATTCAGGAAACCTTAGCCGCCATCATTGAGCAAGAAAAAGCCGAAGCGGCAATGCATCAGTCATTGCAGGATCAGATGGGTGTTGTTGACAATGTTCTGGTGCATTCCGGCGCAGCGATGTGGGGCGTGTGGAACTGGGCAAAAGATACATCTGAGGCTATAGAAGCATCGGTCAAACTGGCAACGCCAATAGGAACCTTAAGCAGAGCGTTGCAAGCATCCTATGCTGCCAGCCAGGCCGGACCAGAATCCACATGGCAGGAGACATTCCTTAAAAGCTATAGCGACCAGCAACACGAGGACTTTCTAAAAGCCTTAGGTTTTGATCCTTTACAGATCAAAAAAGAACAGTTGGCAGAAGCCTATGAAATAGCCAACTTTGTATATGAGGATGGTCCTACACGAGCCGCGCTGACGAAGTTCTCAGAAGATTACGTTAAAGCTCAGGACAGTATTGAACTTGCCGAGTCGCTGGCCCCTACGGTAATGGATACGATTCTGACGGTTGTATTGACCGCTGCAACAGGTTATGGCGGAGCCGTTATCGTTGCCAGAGCAGGACAATCGCTCTTCAAAAAACTGGGCAGATTATTAGTCAGTCTTGGTAAGGCGTTGAAAAAGTCTGAACTTTCAAAACGCATCGTCAGTAAACTGAGTAACAAGCCTGAGAGATTCGAAATTCGGCGTCCCGAAGCCCAGAAATTGTCAGAGCCTAAGCAGGTTGAAGGGAATGCAAATGATGGTACGATGGGGAGTAAGGATGCTGTTCTGGATAAGACACCGAATGATGTTACTGAACTTGCTCCTGGTGAAAAAGGCGGTTGGAATAAAGCGCTTAATGGGGAGTTGAAACCTAATCATAAGTACAAAGTTGGCGATTACTTTTACGAAACAGACGACCATGGTCGTGTCAATCGTGTCAGTGGTGAATTGAATTTAAATACCCGAGATAGAAATACATATCAGCAAGGAAAGTCGGGGAAAGAGGATGGCATTAAAGATGGCTTATCAGATGATGATGGTGGACATTTAATCGCTTCGATTTTTGATGGCGCAGGCGAGCAAATTAATTATTCACCGATGAATTCAAATTTAAATCGTGGTGCCTGGAAATCTATGGAGAAGCGGTGGGCAGATGCTTTAAAAACGAAGCCCCCAAAAGAAGTCAAGGTTGAGATACAACCTATTTATGATGGCGAGAGTAAGCGGCCATCAAAATTTGTTGCAAAATATACGATTGATGGTGAGCCATTTAAATCAATTTTCAAAAATAAACCTAAGGGTTAAATAGCGTATGTCGGTAACGGTAGATGAAATTTATTTAAACATTGCTCAGGGTATAGCGTCTGCGATAGAGGGTGACTGGGAAGAAGCCTATATATTTTCTGAAATATTAGAAGACGCCGCAAACTTTAAAGGCGAATATACTACTGGCAGCGACAAAAAATACTTTGAAGTGGCTGATGAAGCATTTGACAACTTTGAGGAGTTGCACAGGATAACTACTGAAGGCAATAACAATAAGTGGAATCGGGCCAAGTTCACGCTGACTCCTGATGGAAAATTCCACATAGATTTTGAATGGGATCAATCATTGGCTAATGAGATCCAAGCCAATTCATGATCAAGATAAAGAGTATCGGACATAGCCATAAAGGGGAGTAAATATCCCCCGGCAAAGCCGGGGGCTTTAGTTTTGTGAGCCGCTCAAAGCGGCGGTTACGGAGCTATCGCTCCTTGCTCCCCCAAAGGGGTCGCTTAAATCAGTTTCAATTGATCGATTCTACGATCTTCTTGCTCTTGATGCCGTATATAAGAACGGATTACCTCTTCATCTCTTCCTACTGTCGAGGCGAAATAACCTCTTGCCCAGAAGTGTTGTCCCACATAGTTTCGGCCTCGCCCACTATAATGCCGAGCTATGTGGATCGCACTCTTTCCTTTGATAAACCTGATAACTTGAGCTACCGCATACTTCGGCGGTATAGAAATCATCATATGCACATGATCTGGCATCAGATGCCCTTCTTCGATCAGACTTTCTCTCTGCCGTGCCAGTTGGTGAAATACTGAACCCAACTCTTTTCGTATCTCGCCAAATACCCTTTTCTTACGATATTTCGGAATGAATACTATGTGATACTTACACTCCCAACGGGTGTGGTTTAAACGTAAGCGTCCGGCGAACCCATCTGGCATCCCAAGCCAGACCCTCTAATCTAGTGTAGTGTTTCACTCTTGATAATTCTTAATGTATCCTCAGCTCAAATACCCTGAGAGAATCGGACTTATCGCATGCGAATTGCCACCCCTATTGTGCTTACTGAAGAAGAAAAGGCTGAGCTGAACAAGCTTGTTCGTTCCGGCTGCA
>NZ_JAFFZO010000003.1 GCF_016924145.1 Amphritea pacifica
TGCTTGGCCATCAGGTAGGTTGCTTCAGCGTTACCGAAACCGGCATCGATATCGGCGATGATAGGCACTACGTGAGTGATATGGTTATCGATTTTTTCCTGAGCGGCCGCTTCAGCAGCGCTGTCGCTGGCCTTACGGGCAGCATCGACTTCACGGAACAGGCCGCCCAGTTCGCGGGCATCAGCCTGACGCAGGAAGGTGTACAGCTCTTCAATCAGGGATGCTACGGAGGTTTTCTCGTGCATAGACTGGTCAGGCAGGGGACCAAACTCAGAGCGCAGTGCAGCAACCATCCAGCCAGACAGGTAGAGGTATTTACGGTCGGTGCTGTTGAAGTGCTTCTTAATAGAGATCATTTTTTGCTGACCGATAAAGCCGTGCCAGCAGCCCAGAGACTGAGTGTACTGAGAAGAGTCGTTATCGTAACGCTCCATGTCTTTGCGCATGATAGCGGCGGTGTATTTAGCGATATCCAGACCGGTTTTAAACTTGTTCTGTGCACGCATACGGGCAGCGTATTCAGGGTTGATCGCGTTCCAGGCAGAACCGTAGGTCTCTTTCAGCGCGGCAACTGTTTCGATATCTTTATTCAGACTAGACATGGTAAATCCTTATATTGATAGCTCTCTGAATCAGCGTTTATGCTTTATAGATTCTGATCAGGGAGCGGTTTACTTCTTGCGTCAGCATATTGTCGAAGTGGCAGACGCCTCACGGAGAGCCCATGATGCGGAGTTTGAACGGGTGGGTCAAAGCTTTTTTGTGCAGGGCAGCAAAGCTGTAGTTGTACTACAAAATCTGATTAAGCTGACTTGTAATTTAATTACACAGGGGATGCTGTGTTGCATTGCAGCAAAGCCAGAAGACATCAGTGATCAGCGCCTTATAGTCTAAAGTCTAGCGACTTTCGGTGGGGTGGATAAACCGTACATTTACACAGAATTTTAGTTATAAAAACATATTGATTATATAGCTAATTATTATAGGCGGTCTTTGACTACAACATCCATAAGACCCTGAAAGTGCGGCAGATCAGAAAAAGATGATAAATATCAGTTAACTAAAACAGAAAAAGGCCAGAGTATCTGACCTTTTTTGGTAAATTGCTGATGACTGCTCAGGGGGAGCCAGAGAGTGAAACCTATAACCCTATGAGGTTATTCTGTATACAGCGATCCCTGATTATACAGATCAGCCAGTAACTGCAGCTGCTGTTCACTCCAGTCTCCCTGATTGATCACAATCAGAGGGGACTGGCAAAGACTGGTGGCTAAAGTGCCGCAGCTTCCCGAGACTTTAAAACAGCTTCCATCGGCATAGAGCTGAATCTCATCACCCTCACCGGCACTGTAGGAGAAGCGACTTCCCTCATTGCGGATAAAGCAGAGATCACCCTCCTTGAGAGCTTCACGAATCTCGTCTACGGTGGCGGGCTGTTCCGGACGCTGATCCAGTTCAGGGTATTTCGGATCAGTGACGAATTTCCCCAACCACTCGCCCAGCCGGGCATCATCCTCAAGGTAGGAGGTAAAGATCTCGCGTACTTTTTGCAGGGCCTCGGGCCGGATTTCGCCGGGATTATCCTGCAGGGTCAGATCAGGATCGGTATAGCGGGACTCTGAAGTCAGCTTTTCACCGATGAAATCGGTAAAGCTACGCATAATCTCAGCGTGTGAGGGCGCTCTGAAACCCACCGAGTAGGTCATGCAATCATCGGACTCACCTATGCCGTTGTGGCCAACCTGTGGTGGAATATAAAGCATATCTCCCGGTTCAAGTACCCAGTTATATTCTGGCTCCCACTCGGTCATGATCATGACCGGCGTATCGGGGCGACGGGGCGAATTTTGATCAAAGAAACCGCCAACCTCCCAGCGGCGCTTACCCTGGGTCTGGATCAGAAATACATCATAATTATCATAATGGGGACCCACGCCGCCGCCCTGACTGGCGAAGCTAACCATCAGGTCATCGTAGCGCCAGTTAGGAATAAAGCGGAACTGTTCGACAATCTCACTGGCTTCAGGCACCCAGTGATCCACCGCCTGTACCAGGAGTGTCCAGTGGGAATCGGGAAGGTTGCTAAAGGTGTCTTCATCAAAAGGCCCATGCTGTATCTGCCAGTCACTGCCATCCGGGCTCTGGACAACCAGCCTTGACTCAACATCCTCTTCAAGCGACAGGCCTGCCAGCTCATCTGCTCCGACAGGAGCTTCAAAGTCAGGAAAAGCGTTGCGAACCAGTAGCGGCTTCTTCTGCCAGTAATCACGCAGAAACTCTTCGATTGAGATGTCGCCGAAAGGTGAATCACTCATTGATCAGATCCTTTATCCTGGGATTGTATAGTCTCTTGCTTAGCGTCAGCTAACTCAGAGGTGGTTTCGTCTATCGATGTCAGAATGCCCCGCAACATGTTTAACTCGGTGCGTTCCGGCCGGGAACGGTTAAAATAGCGGCGCAGTTTATCCATCACCTTGCCCTCATGCTGAGGGATGATGAAGTGGGTTTTGCGCAGTGCACTTTCCAGGTGTACGTAGAACCGTTCCATATCCCGGGTCAGGGGGTAGGGCTCATCGCGTTTAATAAAGTCCTGCTTGCTATGGGCCTGCCAGATCTCGTAACACACCAGCTGAATAGCGGCAGACACGTTAAGCACCGGGTATTCAGGATTGGCCGGGATATAGACATGGTAGTTGCATCGTTGCAGTTCAGCGTTATGCAGCCCCATCGTTTCACGACCAAAGATGATGGCAACCTTGCCATGCTCCGCTTCACCGACCACCTTGCGGGCACAGTCATGAGCATCAAAAATGGGCAGATCAAAGGTGCGGTTGCGGGCGCTGGTACCGATCACCAGTTGGCAATCAGCTATCGCCTCATCCAGAGTGCTGACCACCACTGCACTATCAAGGAGGTCTTTGGCGCCTGCCGCGCGGGCATCGGCTTCCACATCCGGAAACACCCTGGGTTCTACCAGGTAGAGCTGACTTAAGCCCATATTTTTCATCGCCCGGGCGGCGGCTCCGATATTGCCGGGGTGAAAGGTATTGATCAGTACGATACGGATATTGTCTAGCATAGTGTCATCGTTAGTCAGTTCAGGCGGCTATGATAGTCAGTTACGGCCTGGAAGTTATTGTTTCAGATCAGGGTTACTGGGCGCTGATGATCTGCAAAAGGTCGCACACATCGCGTTCCGGTTTGCCAGAAACGAGAGGTTTGTCTGAGTGTATGGTGGTCTGTCGTGGCTGGTTTAAGGTGTTCAGAATGGCGTAAGTTTAATGAGTTTTGAGTCGACAATCCAGAATGATTCCGTTGCGATCCGAGGTCAGGGAGCGTCAACGGGAAAAGAATCGCCAGAGAGGTATAAACCGGTCTCTGGCCGCAAAGATCAATATATTGACTGTATAGGTAAATCCGAAGCCGCCGCTGTCCGGTTTAAACATGCTAATCTGAACGGCCAGTGGATCGCTCTGGCTTTCGACTCAATCCTGATTCTTGAGGGTGTTATCGTGAATTCAATAGTTACCGCCAAATACGCTGTGCCGGAGCCCGGTCAGTTGCTTGAGGTGGCCCCCGGCGTATTGTGGCTACGGATGCCGCTGCCTTTCGAGCTGGATCATATCAATCTCTATCTGATCGATGATACCGATGGTTGGGTTGTGGTGGACTGCGGACTGGGAAACTCTGACACCCGCGCTGTGTGGCAGAACGTCATAGCCAGCTACTTGCAGGGGCGGCCGATTAAAAAAGTTATCCTGACTCATGCTCACATTGATCATATCGGCGCGGCGGGCTGGTTGTGTCAGTATACCGGTGCTCCGCTCTGGATCACGGCAGGTGAGCAGGCGACTGCTGAAGAGTATTTCCAGTTAGAGGGCGAGTGCGGCGATACCATTAAGGATCAGGCTCGTTGTTTCCTGCACAGCCTGGGAATGGATCAGCAACAGGTCACCGGGATTATGGGGATTTTTAGCGGTATCTCATCACTGGTTCATCCGCTGCCGGACACTATCCGCGAGCTAAAAGAGGGTATGGGTATTCAGATCGGTACTGCTGAGTGGCGGGTGATTGTCTCAGAGGGGCATTCAGAGGCCCATGCCTGCTTGTACTCGGAGGCACTGGGCGTACTGATCTCCGGCGATCAGGTGTTACCCCGGATAAGTTCTAATGTCAGTGTCAGGGCGGGGAAGCCTGATGCTAATCCGATGCGGGCCTGGATCGGATCACTGGAGCGGCTGCAAGCGCTACCGGCTGACACTCTGATACTGCCGGCCCATGAACGCCCATTTTATGGCCTCAGACAGCGGCTTGACGAGCTGATTGAGGAGCATATGGAGACCCTGCTGAATGTTGAGCGGGCCTGCTCTGAGCCGGTAACGGTCATGCAACTGGCGGGGCTGATCTATCAGCGCAAGCTGACACTGTTCGACCTGTTGCTGGCGGGAGGGGAGTGCCTGGCTAATCTGAACTACCTGCTGGCAGAAAAGCGTCTACAGTGTTTGCCGGATGCCGATAGTGTGCTGGTTTTTTCCCAGCTCCAGTCTCAGCAGCGTCAGTCAGACGATTAATGGTTTAGTTTCCGGGCAAATTTTTGCAGATCCCAGATAAACCGCTCGCGGTGGAATAGCTGAGGCGAGTGATCTGATTTTTCGTAGATATGCAACTCAGAGGCGGCAATATTATCCCGCACGTACTCTGCCACCGATTGGCTATAGAACTGACTCTCATCACCATATATCAGTAGTGCGGGGATCGTTATGGATGGCAGTATATCTCTGTAGTCTGCAGCGGTAAGGCTTTCCCAACACCGTATCAGAGGTTCACTCTCCAGGGTTTGCAGGTGCTCCCGCATCTGCTGAAAACCCCGCGAGTTGCGACGGTAGTTCTCAAGGGACTTACCGTTATAACCATTGGCGACCAGTTGCAGCAATCCTTCGGCAAAGTTATCACGCAGTCTGCCAACAAACTGCTTATTGGCGGTCTGATCAAAATTGCCATAAATACCGTTTTGCCAGTGCCCATCGGTGATAAGTCTGGGAGACTGATCGATAATGCAGACGCCGGCTAAACGCTGACAACCAAAATCACGGATATATTGCCACAGGGTCAGTGCGCCCATGGAGTGGCCGACCAGTAACACCTTTTCCAGATCGTGGTGTTCAATCAGGGTTTGCAGGTCGTTAGCCATATCGCTGACATGGTTGCTGATGTCAGGGCTTTGCTGATGGCCGCCGTGGCCCCGGGCATCCCAGCAGATCACTTCATGCTGATCAGCCAGTGCGGAGGCGAAGGGGAGCCAGTCTTTTGCGCTGGCACTCCAGCCATGCAGAAAGATAACCGGGCTGCCTTTTCCCAGTCGCAAATAGTGTATTTTTGCCCCATCGGGAGCAGTAATTATTTCCATTATTTCAAATGCTTGTGAAATTAAGTTAAAGCAATAAAAAAGCAGAGCCGGAGCTCTGCTTTTATACTACCAGCGATCTTCAGATCGCTTTAGCCTGCTCGACAGCGTTGCCGATGTAGCTGTGTGGTGTGAGCTGTTTAAGCTCCTCCTTCGCTGCCTCAGGCATCTCCAGAGTATCAACAAATGCCATAATGGTCTCTTTGTTCATCTCCTGGCCACGGGTCAGGGCTTTAAGTTTTTCATAGGGTTCTTCAATCCCGTAACGGCGCATCACCGTCTGAATCGGCTCGGCCAGCACTTCCCAGCTGTTTTCCAGATCGGCATCCAGGCGGGCCGGGTTCAGTTCCAGCTTGCTGATACCTTTAAGGCTGGACTGGTATGCAATCAGGCTGTAGCCAAAACCAACGCCCATATTCCGCAGAACTGTCGAATCGGTCAGGTCGCGCTGCCAGCGCGACACCGGCAGTTTGGCCGCCAGGTGTTGCATCACGGCGTTGGCAATTCCCAGATTACCTTCGGAGTTTTCAAAATCGATCGGATTAACCTTGTGCGGCATAGTGGAAGAGCCCACTTCGCCAGCAATGGTTTTCTGCTTGAAGTAACCCAGAGAGATATAACCCCAGATATCACGGTCAAAGTCGATAATGATGGTATTGAAGCGGCATACCGCATCAAACAGTTCAGCGATATAGTCGTGGGGCTCGATCTGGGTGGTATAGGGGTTGAATGTCAGCCCCAGACTCTCGACAAACTCCTGCGCATTCTGTGCCCAGTCAATATCGGCATAAGCTGACAGATGAGCGTTGTAGTTGCCTACAGCGCCGTTGATCTTGCCCAGCAGCTCAACCTTTTTGATCTGATTGATCTGCCGTTGCAGACGGTAAGCGACGTTCGCCAGTTCTTTGCCGACAGTGGTTGGCGAAGCGGTCTGTCCATGGGTACGGGATAGCATGGGCTGAGCGGCATAGTTGCGGCCCAGCTGTGCGATCTCATCCGTTACCTGTTGCATGATTGGTAACATCACTTCCTGACCCTGTTTCAGCATCAGCGCATGGGACAGATTGTTGATATCCTCGGAGGTGCAGGCAAAGTGAACAAATTCACTGACAGCAGCCAGTTCGGCATTATCGGCAATATGTTCTTTAATCAGGTATTCAACCGCTTTCACATCATGGTTGGTGGTGCGCTCAATCTCTTTTACCCGGTTAGCTTCAGTTTCGCCGAAATTATCAACCAGAGCGTTCAGAACTGCATTGGCTGCATCGCTTAGTGCTGGCACTTCAGTCACTTGAGGGTGAGCGGCCAGTTTCTGCAACCAGCGAACTTCAACGGTTACACGGGCGCGTATCAGACCGAACTCACTGAAAACCGGGCGAAGATCGGCAGTTTTGCTGCCGTAACGACCATCAACTGGAGAGATCGCAGAAAGAGAAGAAAGATCCATATCGAGTAGATACCTGACTGGGTTAAATTTTTGAGGGCGAATTATAGCTAAAATAGCTCCACAGGGAAAATCCGATGGGTATTTATTTATCGCTGAGTAAAATCGATTAAGTGCCGGGGGCGCATATCAGTCCCGCCCGCTGATCTGCCGCACCGATGGACGTAGTCTGGATTTAAAAAATAACAGGTGCCAGCGTTTACCACCTACCTGTCGCCACAGCATGGCGGAGCGGATGCCCGCTAACAGAAGCGCCCGTATTTTGGCCGCATTTTCTGCATTCTGAAGATGGCGGGGTTCGCCGGTGACCTGTATGCGAAAGCTGAATGTACTGAGGGTATCCTGATAGAGACTGGCCAGATTTGCCACGACGCTGGGATGAGTATAGGCCGCAGGATTGTCTTTGAGGCTGGTGCCGGCCTCGGCAAAATAGCTGGCTTGCTGAGCGATCTTGTCGATACGCCCACCAATCACCTTCAGCAGATCCGGCCGCTTATTCAGCTTTCTCTCAAGATGGATAAGGCTCAGGCCATAACGGATGATATCCTGATTCTGGTCGGCACGACTCTTGTCCAGCAGTTCCTGAAGTCCGCGAAATCCCTGACTCAGGTTGATCGGAAGATCATGAACACCACCAAAGATCTCTTCGGTGGTCTGCGGGTTGGTGACAAAGATGCTGGCCAGCGATGTTTCAAAGCTGTTCTGCGACACCATTCCCCGGGTTGCAATCTGTTCCACCAGGCTGGCCGCCTGAAACAATCCGGCCAGGGCGATTGCCTGTTGATCTTCTGCTCTGGACATATTATCGATCGATCTCCCTATGCTGCTGTGGAATCTGTTTTCCCGGTGGTTTCAATAACGCCACCGCCAAGACAGATGTCGTTATGGTATATCACAACTGACTGCCCCGGGGTAACAGCTCGCTGGGGCTCGTCAAACTCAATGCGAAAGCTGTCACCCTCAGCGATGACAGTGCAGGCCTGATCAGACTGACGGTACCTTACCTTGGCGCGGCAGCGAAAAGGCAGGGTGGGGGAGTCGCCACTGATCCAGAAGATCTCGCTGGCGGTCAGCCAGTTACTGAACAGTAACTCATGCTGCTGCCCCTGCACTGCAATCAGTACATTGCGTTGCAGATCTTTTTCCGCCACAAACCAGGGCTCTTCCGGATAATCTTTCAGGCCACCGATACCCAGCCCCTGTCGCTGACCAATGGTGTGATACATCAGTCCCTGATGCTGGCCGATGATATCCCCCTCCGGTGTTTCGATATTGCCCGGTTGGGCGGGCAGGTATTGCTTAAGGAAGTCAGTGAAACGGCGTTCGCCGATAAAGCAGATGCCGGTGCTGTCTTTCTTGTTATGGGTAATAAGGTCGTGCTGTTCGGCCAGACGGCGCACTTCGGGCTTTTCCAGTTCGCCCACCGGAAACAGTGTCTGTGCCAGCTCTTCAGAGCCAACCTGATGCAGGAAGTAGCTCTGGTCCTTGTTGTTATCCAGACCTTTAAGCAGTGCTGCTTTACCATCGATCTCACCCCGTCGTACATAGTGCCCGGTGGCTATCATGTCAGCACCCAGCATCTTCGCATATTCGAGGAATGCCTTAAACTTAATCTCACGATTGCAGAGAATATCGGGGTTTGGAGTGCGGCCTGCTTTATACTCTTCGAGAAAATGTTCAAATACATTATCCCAGTACTCCGCGGCAAAGTTAGCGGTATGCAATCTGATACCCAGCTTATCGCTGACCGCCTGAGCATCCGCCAGATCGTCCATTGCCGTGCAGTATTCAGTACCATCATCCTCATCCCAGTTTTTCATAAACAGGCCTTCAACCTGATATCCCTGCTGTTGTAGTAACAGCGCAGAGACCGATGAGTCGACACCGCCGGACATGCCGACGATGACTTTTATGGCTGCAGGATCATGTGTTGCAGGGGTGTTGTGTGCTGCTTCTGACATAGGGAGTATATGCGACCTTAAAGCTGTGTATGTTCTGATTAATATGCGACCGGAGTCATGTAATTCAATGCTTCACTGCCGATTTGCTTCAACAATGACCGACAGAGGGAAGCGGATGCCCGCCAGGTAATCATCGATGCAGCGGGTGACCATGGGGCTGCGCAACCTGTCTTTGTGCATCTCCAGCTCCGCCCGACTCAGCCAGACAGCCCGTTCAATACCGGTATCCAGTGGCTGTTCAGGATTATGACTGTCCGTCTGCGCGGCGAAGCAGTAGCGGTGGTACGTGATCCCGTTGGCGGGTGCCGTATAGACATAGATGCCTATCAGGGCAGTGGGGGTGACGCTCCAGCCTGTCTCTTCCTGCGTTTCGCGTATCGCAGCTTCGATAAAGGTTTCATTCGCTTCGACGTGACCAGCAGGTTGATTGATAACCAACTGCTGCAGTGATAACGACTGCTCTTCGACGCAGAGGAACTTACTGTCCCGCTCAATAATGGTTGCCACAGTTACGTGGGGTGTCCAACGCATTCTTCATCCCGTATATTAGGGGGCATAAAACTTTGTGAAGCCCCGTTGTTTCGATTTTGTTTCGATCACCAGCAGGCCATTTTTCACTGCAGTGTGTACAGGCGGCCAACCTTACCATTTTTGATCACTTTTGGCTGTATTTTGGAGTCCCCATTGTTCAAAGATTTTGTTTCGGTTCAGACAGATGATTTCTCCTTAGCTGAGCTGGCTGATCAGGTCAGATCAGAAGATGCCAGTAATGGTGCAGTTGTGACCTTTACCGGTATCGTGAGGCAGCTCACCAGTGGTCCGGGGTTGCAAGCGATGTACCTTGAGCATTACCCCGGAATGACTGAAAAGGCGCTTAATGGGATCATATGTCAGGCTCGCAGTCGCTGGTCGCTAGGGAATGTGGTGGTGGTTCACCGCATTGGGCGCCTGGAACTGAATGAGAATATTGTCTTTGTGGGGGTTGGTAGCGCTCACCGGCGGGCGGCGTTTGAAGCCGCTCAGTTTATTATGGATTATCTCAAGCGTGATGCGCCGTTCTGGAAGAAAGAGATCACGGTTGAAGGCGAGCACTGGGTTGAGGCTAAGCAGAGTGATCTCGATGCCGCTGAGAAATGGTAATGGGCCGCGCACTATAGGGTTAGCGCGGCCTGTTTTTTGCGGTGCGGCCAGTGTTGGAGGCTCTGGATTTCGTGGTTGCAGATCTGCCTGAGGGAGATGTCCTGGCTGCATCCCGGTTTTCACTGCGCCTGGCAGATAGTTTTGGCGCCGCAGCGGGGATGTAAACTTCTTCAATCCGTAGCTCACCGGGTTGTAGTCCCTCCAGGCTCCAACTGCCTATAGCGACACGGATCAGCCTGAGTGTGGGAAAACCCACCGCAGCGGTCATCCGTCTTACCTGGCGGTTTTTCCCCTCGGTGATTTTCAATTCAATCCAACTGGTAGGCTGGTGCTTGCGTTGCCTGATTGGGGGGGTACGAGGCCAGACGGCGGGGGCAGCCATTTTTTTGGCAGCAGCGGGACGTGTTACCCCATCCTTAAGCTTCACGCCCTGGCGTAACTGTTTTAACGCGTTGTCATCTATATCACCTTCAACCTGTGCCCAATAGGTCTTCTCAAGCTTAAACTTAGGATCGGCCAGTTTATGTTGTAGCTGGCCATCATCCGTCAGGATCAGCAACCCCTCTGAATCGTAGTCCAGTCGCCCGGCTGCATACACCCCTTTGTGCTGAATATAATCAGCTAACGTCGGGCGGCCTTCGCTATCGGTAAACTGGGTCAGCACCTGAAAAGGCTTGTTAAACAGAAGTATACGGGACATAGAACTTTCCAGTGCAGCAATTGGATTGTACGGGCAAGCAGATTATCAGCGTCTATACTGTCTCTGCAAGTTGATCATCGCAAGTAGCAAAAACTGCGAAATTACAGGACAGATAAAAGGAGGGTGAACGATGGCTTATTCAAAGATCACAGTTCCACAGGGCAGTAAGATTACAGTGAATGACAATAACTCACTGAATGTCCCCGACCATCCGATCATTCCCTATATCGAGGGTGATGGCATCGGTATCGATGTCTCCCCGGTGATGCTGGAGGTTGTTGATGCCGCCGTGAGCAAAGCCTACGGAGGGCGGCGTAGCATCGCCTGGATGGAAGTGTATGCCGGAGAAAAGGCCACCGGCATATATGATCAGGATACCTGGCTGCCGCAGGAGACGCTGGAGGCTTTTAAAGAGTTTGCCGTGGGGATCAAGGGGCCACTGACCACGCCGGTCGGTGGTGGTATACGCTCACTCAATGTCGCTTTACGGCAGGAGCTGGATCTGTATGTCTGTCAGCGTCCGGTGCGCTGGTTTAAAGGGGTGCCCAGTCCGGTTATAAACCCCGGAGATGTTGATATGGTGATCTATCGCGAGAACTCTGAAGATATCTATGCCGGTGTTGAGTGGAAAGCGGGAAGCCCGGAAGCAGACAAAGTGATCCGTTTTCTCAAGGAGGAGATGGGGGTGAGCAAAATCCGCTTTGACACCATGTGTGGTATAGGTATCAAACCGGTCTCTGAAGAGGGTACCAAGCGACTGGTAAGGCGGGCGCTGCAATACACAATCGATAATGACCGCAGCTCGATGACTCTGGTGCACAAAGGCAATATCATGAAATTTACCGAAGGGGCTTTTAAAGACTGGGGCTATGAGATTGCCAGAGATGAGTTTAGCGCTGAATTACTTGATGGCGGCCCCTGGATGAGCATGACAAACCCCAACAACGGTAAACAGATTATCGTCAAAGATGTGATAGCCGATGCGATGTTGCAACAGATCCTGCTTCGCCCTGCAGAGTATGATGTGGTAGCTACCCTGAACCTGAATGGTGACTATATCTCTGATGCCTTAGCTGCAGAGGTTGGAGGGATCGGTATTGCACCGGGGGCTAACCTGTCGGATAAGGTGGCGATTTTTGAGGCAACTCATGGCACGGCGCCAAAGTATGCTGGCAAGAATATGGTGAATCCCGGTTCTATCATTCTCTCTGCTGAGATGATGCTGCGTCATATGGGCTGGTTTGAAGCTGCGGATCTGATAATAAAAGGGATGGATGGAGCAATTACTGCGAAAACAGTGACATACGATTTTGAACGTTTGATGGAGGGCGCCACCCTGCTTAGTAGCTCTGAATTTGGAGAGGCAGTTATCCGCCATATGTGAAGCAGTTGTCCGGAAATCTGCTGAGGATATTCAGCCCTGGATTCCGCAAACCGGGTAGCTTAGTTGCAAGAAAGGCAGTTAATAAACTGCCTTTTCTGTACTCAATGGGGAATGAAACACCGCCTGACCTGAGAGGTGTGTGGCCTGCTGTTAATCAATCTCCTCAGTTTCTGATAATGCTAATAGTCTGATATTTATAGCGTGAATGCCTTTTGGCCCCGGAGTCGTTTCAAACTGAACGCTCTGTCCTGCTTTGAGACTTTTGTATCCTTCGCTCTGTATTACTGAGTAGTGCGCGAACAGATCCTCTTCAAAGTCCGGTGAAACAATAAAGCCGAAACCTTTGGCGTTATTGAACCATTTTACTTTCCCTGTGTGCATTGGTGCCCCCCCAATTTCCAAATTACATAGACCCAATTGCCTTTGGGCCTGTCACCACAACAAACTCTCTTGCTACAATAAAGCAATATGAGTGAGATTGTTCCTTGTCATCATGCAGGGACAACTGATACTGCACATACTCTTAACTCCTGCCCTTGCATTATATCATTGGGCTGGAGGCCCCGGATAACAAGGGGTGCCCATAATGGTGCATGAAAAACTGTTAATTTTTTTGAGATATGATATGCGTCAAGAGCTTTGCGAGATTAAACTTTCAGGTGATGCAGACGATTTTAGTGACCATAATAATACGGGTGTAGTCACTGAAGAGGCCAAGCCTGAACTGAAGAGACCCTCGATGTATCGGGTGGTATTGCTAAATGATGACTATACTCCAATGGATTTCGTGGTGCAGATTCTGATGGGTTTTTTTGCAATGAATCAGGAAAAAGCTACACAAGTGATGCTGGCGGTCCATACTAAAGGGAAGGGGGTATGTGGTGTATTTACCCGCGATATAGCTGATACTAAAGCAGCGCAGGTTAATCAGTGCGCCAGAGAGAACAAACACCCTCTTTTGTGTGAAGTAGAAAAAGCGTAGCGGAGCGTTAGGTATGTTAAATAAAGAGCTTGAAGATACGCTGAGCGTTGCCTTTAAAAGTGCGCGCGCTAAGCGTCATGAATTTATGACAGTAGAGCACTTGCTATTGGCTCTGCTGGATAATTCCGAGGCCCGTGCAGTTCTGGACGCCTGTGCAGTTGATCTTGAGAAGATGCGAAATTTATTGAGCACCTTCATCGAAGACACGACGCCTCTGCTACCTGAGAATATTCCCGATGTAGAGACCCAGCCCACCCTTGGATTCCAGCGGGTATTGCAGCGGGCGGTATTTCATGTGCAGTCTTCCGGCAAGGCTGAAGTGAATGGTGCCAACGTACTGGTGGCAATCTTCAGTGAGCAGGAGAGTCAGGCTGTTTATGTGCTCAATCAGCAGGGCATTGAGCGCATCGATGTGGTCAACTATATCTCTCACGGAATCTCCCGTGTCGAGGAGGACGACAGTCGTCCCAGCGACGAGGGGCTGCTGGAAGGCGATAATGCGACCGATAAAGAGAAGAGCCCGCTGGCGAACTTCTCTGTCAATCTGAATGAGCAGGCATTATCTGGCAGAATCGACCCGCTCGTGGGGCGTGATGATGAGATTGAGCGGGTGGTGCAGATTCTCTCCCGCCGCCGTAAAAATAACCCTCTGCTGGTGGGTGAAGCGGGTGTGGGTAAAACGGCTATTGCTGAAGGGCTGGCCAAGCTGATTGTTGAGGCTCAGGTGCCGGATGTTATCGCTAAGAGCGTGGTGTATTCGCTGGATCTGGGTGCGCTTCTGGCAGGGACTAAATACCGGGGGGATTTCGAAAAACGACTGAAAGGCCTTCTCAATGAGATAAAAGATCAGGACCATGCCATCCTGTTTATCGACGAGATTCATACCATTATAGGTGCGGGGGCTGCCTCTGGTGGCTCAATGGATGCGTCCAATCTGCTCAAGCCGCTGTTGAGTTCAGGGCAGTTGCGCTGTATCGGCTCAACGACCTTCCAGGAGTTCCGTGGAATTTTTGAGAAAGACAGGGCGCTGGCGCGGCGCTTCCAGAAGGTGGATGTTCTGGAGCCTTCGGTAGAGGATACTTATCGTATTCTTCAGGGGCTTAAAAGCCGTTTTGAGGCCCATCATGATGTGAAATATACCGATGAGGCGCTGCGGGCCGCTTCCGAAATGGCTGACCGCTATATCAATGATAAGCATATGCCCGATAAGGCGATCGACGTGATCGATGAAGCGGGGGCCTATCAGCAACTGATGCCTGCAGAAAAACGCAGTGCGATTATTGATGTTGCCGAGGTCGAAATTGTGGTGGCTAAAATTGCCCGGATTCCAGCTAAAAGCGTTTCTGTGTCTGATAAAGAGCAGCTTAAAAAGCTGGATAGCAACCTTAAGATGGTGGTTCTGGGGCAGGATCAGGCGATCGATACGTTGTCTGCTGCCATCAAGCTCTCCCGTGCCGGGCTGAATGAGCCAAATAAGCCGGTGGGCTCATTCCTCTTTGCCGGTCCGACCGGGGTGGGTAAAACTGAGGTGACCACGCAGCTGGCCCGTATTATGGGAATTGAGCTGATCCGTTTTGATATGTCTGAATATATGGAAAGGCATACTGTCTCTCGTCTGATTGGTGCGCCTCCCGGGTATGTGGGTTATGATCAGGGCGGATTGCTGACAGAGGCGGTTTCGAAGTCGCCCCATGCCGTGTTGCTGCTGGATGAGATTGAGAAGGCGCATCCGGAAGTGTTCAACCTGCTGTTGCAGGTGATGGATAACGGCACTCTGACGGATAATAATGGCCGCAAGGCGGACTTCCGCAACGTCATCCTGGTGATGACGACCAATGCCGGTATTGAGCAGATGACACGTGCATCTATTGGCTTTAGTCAGCAGGACCATACAACGGATGGAATGGAGGCAATTAAGAAGTTGTTTACTCCTGAATTCCGCAACCGTCTGGATGGTATCATTCAGTTTAAATCACTCTCTCCGCAGGTTATCACGGGGGTTGTCGATAAGTTCCTGACCGAGCTGCAGGCCCAGCTGGATGATAAAAATGTGGTGCTTCATATCGATGATGCTGCCCGTCAGTGGTTTGCTGAGAAAGGCTATGATGCCACGATGGGGGCACGGCCGATGAAACGCCTGATTCAGGAAAAACTGAAAAAACCGCTGGCTGAGATGATTCTCTTTGGCGAGCTGGCAGATGAAGGGGGTGAAGTGGATATCACCGTTAATGCGGATAACGATATTGAGATACATGCGGGGGTGGCGGTTTAATGCCGCCAGCCACCGTATAGATATAAAAAAACGGCCTGCGGGCCGTTTTTTTATTAGCGGGCGCGGTAGGTAATGCGGCCTTTAGTCAGGTCGTAAGGCGTCAGTTCAACCTTTACCTTATCGCCAGTCAGGATGCGGATATAGTTTTTACGCATCTTGCCAGAGATGTGAGCTGTAACGACGTGACCGTTTTCCAGTTCTACCCGGAACATTGTGTTAGGCAGTGTGTCGGTCACAACGCCTTCCATTTCAAAGCTGTCTTCTTTAGACATTCATTACCTACCTAAGTTAATTAATTGCAATACTACATTTTGCAGCGCAGTATTTTGCCCTATTTTATTATCTATATCAAAGAGATTTGGTAAAAATAGCAAACAAATCCTGAGTACCTGTTAAACCGGCGTCGATTATATTGTGGTTATGCAGCGGGAATCCAGCCTCAGGGTGTCATGGCGTATACCAGAAGGGTTGAATCATTACAGCAAAGGGCCTGGGCTGGCTTGCTGTTTATCGCTGATAGCCGAATACTGCTACTGATTCTGCTGATGGGGGCGTGTTAGTCAACGACTATCCACTGCCCATGCAGCAACATTTCAATGGGGTTATAGGCTATTTTATAGGACATCTTCTGACACTCGCGTATCCAGTAGCCCAGATAAAGATACTCCAGCTCCAGCCGCTTAACTTCCTCAAGCTGCCAGAGTATCGCGTAGCTGCCCAGGCTGCGACGATCCTCTTCGGGGTCGAAAAAGGTATAGATGGCCGATAGTCCCTGCGTCAGATAATCGGTGACCGCAAGCACCAGCAGTTTATCGTCCTGATCTCTGAACTCGTAAAAGCAGCCTTTCTGCCCCCCCTCTATCAGGAAAGCGCTGAACTGCTCCGGTGTAGGAGGGTACATATCGCCGTCACGGTGACGGGTGTTGATATATTTTTCATACAGGGCGTAGTATTCATCAGTAAACTGGGGAGGTACTGCTGTAACCTGCAGGTCTTTGTTTTTATTGTAGATTCGCTTCTGGCTTTTACTGGGTCTGAACTCGCGTCCATTTACCCGCACTGAAATGCATGCCTGACAGTTGCTGCAGTAGGGGCGGTAGATATGTTTACCGCTGCGGCGAAACCCAAGGTCTGAAAGCTGGCTGTAGGCGTCGGTGGAGATGACCTCCTGGGGGTCAACAAACAGCGTTTTTGCTTCAAATCCTTCGAGGTAGCTGCACTCATGTTCCGGTGTTGCATAAAAATGCAGGGTTTTCAGGTTGGTCACTCAGTTCTTACCACGTCTTCTTTATCTATATCAAAATGCCAGCGATGGCTTAATTCTGTTTCCAGATGGGTATCAAGATACTGCTTAAACTCTGTCCGCGGAATGCTGTGAGCTCCCAAACTGGTCAGATGATCATTTTCAATCTGGCAATCAATTAAAGCATAGCCCCATTTTTCCAGTTGTCTGGCAAAAAATGCAAACGCGATCTTGGATGTATTGGTGGCCCGGCTAAACATCGATTCACCAAAAAACAGGCGTCCCATAGCGATGCCGTAGAGTCCGCCGGTCAGGGTGCCATTTTGCCATAACTCGACCGAATGGGCGTAACCCCTAAGATGCAGCTCGTTGTAAGCTCTTTGCATCGGAACGCTGATCCAGGTGCTGTCGCTGTAATGCCTGGGGGCAGCGCAGGCTTCGATCACCTGGTAGAATGCCCGGTCAAAAGTAATCTCATATTCAGTGTTTCGAATCGCCTTGCGCAGACTTCTTGAGATATGTATCTGCCCCGGAATCAGAGTGCAACGGGGATCTGGCGACCACCAGAGAATAGGCTCTCCGGGGCTGTACCAGGGAAATATCCCCTGTCTGTATGCCGCAATCAGACGCTCTGGGCTGAGATCGCCTCCCGCAGCCAGTAAACCATTAGGATCATCCAGCGCCTGAGTGATCGGGGGGAACTGGTTGCTGTTGGGATCAAGCCACAGAATCATCCGTTGCTACTCAGGCCTGATCGTCCAGGTAGCGCTCAGCATCCAGTGCTGCCATGCAGCCAAAACCAGCTGAGGTGATCGCCTGACGATAGATGTGATCCGCCACATCGCCCGCGGCAAACACACCGTCAACCGAAGTCTGGGTTGCATTACCGTCGCTCCCGGATCTGATTTTCAGGTAGCCATTGTTCATCTCCAGCTGACCGCTAAAGATCTCAGTGTTGGGTTTATGGCCGATAGCAACAAATACGCCCTGAAGTTCGAGCTCGCTCAGTGCAGCATTCTCTGTGCTTTTAACCCGGATTCCGGTGACGCCCATCGGATCACCCAGTACTTCGTCCAGTTGATGGTTCCAGAGAATGTTGATGTTGCCATTTTCAGCCCGCTCAAACAGCTTGTCCTGAAGAATCTTTTCGCAGCGCAGTGAATCGCGTCGGTGAATCAGGGTGACTTCGGCAGCGATATTGGACAGGTAAAGGGCTTCTTCGACAGCGGTGTTGCCGCCACCGATTACCGCCACTTTCTGACCGCGGTAGAAAAATCCGTCACAGGTAGCGCAGGCACTGACCCCTTTGCCCATAAATGCTTCTTCTGAAGGCAGTCCGATATACTGAGCGGATGCGCCAGTGCAGATAATAAGAGCATCACAGCTATACTCTGCCATGTCGCCTTTAAGACGGAAGGGGCGATGACTGAGGTCAGTCTCACTAATGTGATCAAAAATTACCTGAGTGTCGAAACGTTCTGCATGGGCCTGCATCCGCTGCATCAGCTCAGGCCCCTGAACCCCCTCAGCATCTCCTGGCCAGTTATCTACATCGGTCGTGGTGGTTAACTGACCGCCTGCCTGCATGCCGGTAATCACAACGGGGTTAAGGTTGGCCCGGGCTGCATACACTGCAGCGGTGTAGCCTGCGGGGCCGGAGCCGAGAATAATCAATTTATGGTGTTGTATTTCGCTCATTGGTGATCCGTTCTCTGTTCACACATTATATTGACGCCTATTATGCCCGTTTCATGGAGCGGACAAAACAGGAATGAGTGCTGAATTTTTTTATCTGTTGCGGGTCTGACTCTTCCTGTCGGGGCGATTGAACAAACACACCTCAGAGGATGGATATTGAGTAGGGCGTTGTTGTTCAGTTTATGCTCAGTCTGGGCCGGTAAGCTGAATAAAGCGTGTAAAAGGCACTATTGTGTCTGGGGGGCTGGGGCTAAATATGTTATTTTTTAGCTCTTATTTATGGATAGTTGTAAGGATATTTTTCTTGTCTCAGAGTGGTCAAACAAATAGTCATGAAGCCAGTGTTAAAACTGCTGCGAACGAAACCAGAATTGTGTCGTTTTCTGAGCTGCTAGGTCGGGTAGTGAAAGAGGGCGGGCTGATCATTGTGATTGGCTTCGCTGTTTTTCTGCAGCTTGCGCTGCTTGGCTATGATAGCCGGGACCCGGGTTGGTCACACCTGGGATACCAGCCTGAAGCGCGAAATTTCACCGGTTATGTCGGTGCCTGGCTGGCCGATCTCGGTCTGTCTGTGTTTGGTCTTGCCGCCTGGCTTATACCACTGATGCTGATTGTACCTGCGTTACGCTTTATGGTGCGACGGCATGTCTCGCTGCTGGATGGGATCCCCTTTATGATGTTGCGGGTTATCGGAGCGGTACTGGTGCTGCTCTGTCTTGCCACCCTGGCTGCAACCCATCTTTCTAATGCTACTGCACAGCTGCCCTTCAGTATGGGGGGGCTGGTCGGGCAGGCCGTGTCTGATCTTGCAGTCTCTCTGTTTAGTCTGATCGGTAGTTCGGTGGTGATCTGGACAGTACTGCTATTTGGCATCACTCTGATGCTTGAGCTTTCCTGGTCGCACCTGCTGGAACGGCTGGGAGGGCTGTTGTTCACAGCCGGAGCCGCATTGAAACCCGCTGCACGTGAAAAGCCTCAGAAACCCGCGGTTAATCCTTACGCCGCAGAGGATGAAGAGAAGCGCAACCTTCTCAGAGCTGCTGCCCGACAGGGACGTTCAGCTGATGTCTCACAGCGTTCAGAACCCGTTGTTGATATTGACCTGCCGACCCTGAAAGATCAGCCCGTCCGGGACGGTTTGCACAGGGCGGAGCAAAAACATGAAGCACGCCGTCAGGAACCGTTTTTTGAGCAGCCATTGATGGAGCCTCAGGACGTTCCAGTTGCTGCCGACAATTACTATGCTGATCAGACCATCACTGAGCAGGTGTTTGACCGGGCAGACTATCCCGCTGCCCATGATCCGGGCCACACTGAGGATATTCCTCTGGTCACTGAGTATGCTGATGCGCACAGCGGACAGGCTTATATGTCTGAGTTGGATCAGCCGCTGACTGTCGTCGATCGCAAAGGTGTCAGGGTGGTGCCGCTGTCGGAAGCGCATACGCCAATGAAGGACAGCGAACTGGGGCTGGATCATATTTCTCAGGTCACCCGTCGGCGCGAACCCCGCAGAAAAATACCCTCGCTGGATCTTCTTGATGCTCCAGAACTCAAACAGGGGCACTGTTACAGTGATGATCAGCTGGAGGAGATGTCGCGTCTGCTGGAAAGCAAACTGAAAGACTTTGGTATCGTAGCTGAGGTCGTCGAGGTTAACCCGGGCCCGGTTATTACCCGGTTTGAGCTACAGCCGGCACCGGGTGTCAAGGCCAGCCGGATAACCAATCTGGCCCGCGATTTGGCACGATCTATGGCGGTGATGAGCGTGCGGGTAGTCGAGGTCATTGCGGGTAAATCGGTGATCGGTATCGAGATACCGAACGAAGAGCGGCAAATGGTGCGCCTGAGCGAAGTGCTCAACTCTAAACCCTATAAAGAGGCCTCATCCAAGCTGACGCTGGGGCTGGGTAACGATATTGCCGGTAATCCGGTGGTTGCCAATCTGGCGAAAATGCCTCACCTGCTGGTAGCCGGTACCACCGGCTCCGGTAAGTCGGTGGGGGTGAACGCGATGCTGCTGAGTTTGCTGTTTAAGGCAACGCCGGATGAAGTACGGCTGATGCTGGTCGACCCGAAAATGCTTGAGTTGTCGGTTTATGAGGGCATTCCGCACCTGCTGGCACCGGTTATTACCGATATGAAAGAGGCCGCCGGTGGATTACGCTGGTGTGTTGCTGAGATGGAGAGGCGCTATAAACTGATGTCCAAAATGGGTGTCAGGAACATTGCAGGTTATAACGATAAAGTCAATGAAGCGCGCGATAAAGGCACTCCATTGCTGGACCCTCTGTGGAATCCGGAAGAGCAGGGGTTACCATCCGACGCACCGGCACCCTACCTGGAGACACTGCCCTATATTGTGGTGTGTATCGATGAGTTTGCCGATATGATCATGGTTGTCGGCAAAAAAGTTGAAGAACTGATTGCCCGGATAGCGCAGAAGGCCCGGGCCGCCGGTATCCACCTGATTCTCGCAACTCAGCGCCCCTCGGTGGATGTTATTACCGGTCTGATCAAGGCTAACATCCCCACCCGTATCGGCTTCCAGGTGTCCTCAAAGATCGACTCGCGGACGGTGCTTGACCAGAGTGGAGCGGAGCACCTGCTGGGTAACGGCGATATGCTCTATCTGCCGGCAGGTAGCAGCCTGCCAAACCGGGTGCATGGTGCGTTTGTCAGTGATGACGAAGTGCATCGGGTGGTCGAATCCTGGAAGAAGATCGGCTCGCCTGACTATCTGATTACCGATCTGTCAGAGGTTGTGGAAGGCGGGAGTGGTGGCTTTTCCGGCGATATGGATGATGAACAGGATGCCTTGTATGACGAAGCGGTGGCGTTTGTTACCGAAACCCGCAAAGCCTCAATTTCCTCTGTACAGCGTAAACTGAAAATTGGTTATAACCGGGCCGCCCGGATGATCGAAACCATGGAAGCGGCTGGAGTTGTTTCTCCGGCCAGTCATAACGGCGCCCGTGAAGTACTGGCTCCACCACCGCCTAAGGATTGATAATGATGTTTAAAAAAATAGCAGCTGTCGCTCTGCTGGGGTGTTCACTGAGTTTCTCTGCGCTGGCTGATATCCAGGAAAATGCGGGGCCGCAGCTCGACAATCTGCTGGCAAAGTTTGACAGTTTCAGCGCTGACTTCGATCAGGTGTCTGGCAGTGAAGATAGCCGCCGTATGGAAAACTCCCGGGGGACCCTGTTGCTGGCCAAACCCAATAAATTCAGATGGATTGCTACCGAGCCATTTGCCCAGACACTGGTCAGTGATGGTGAAACGCTGTGGATCTACGACCCGGATCTGGAACAGGCAACCCGCCGCAAAGTGGCTGATAGTGACTCAGGGGTTCCGGCTCTGATTCTGAATGGTCAGATAGACCAGTTACAGTCTCAGTACCGAATTCGGTTATTGCAGGAGAAGGGCGGTAATCAGCTGTTTGAACTGCTTCCCATTAATGATGCTGAAGTCTTTACCCGTATCCGTTTGCTGTTTACTGATGGTCTTATTAAAGAGTTGCAGATGGAAGACTCTCTTGGTCAGAAAACTTCAATAATGTTTAATAATCAGAAGCTTAATCCAGACTATTCAGAAGATTTCTTCACATTTGTGCCGCCTGAAGGCACCGATGTTATTATCGAGAACACCGCGGAGCCTGTTAACTGATGGCAGACCTGTTTGACGATCTCCAGCCGCCCGGATATGAACCCCTGGCCGCCCGGATGCGACCCCGGTCGCTGGATGAATACTGCGGCCAGCAACATCTGCTGGGGCAGGGCAAGCCACTACGCAAAGCCCTGGAGCAGGGGACTGTTCACTCAATGATTCTGTGGGGACCACCGGGGGTGGGTAAAACAACCCTGGCCCGCCTGCTGGCCCATCAGGTGGATGCCCATTTTATTATTCTCTCGGCGGTGTTGTCCGGAGTAAAAGATATTCGTGCGTCAGTCGATCAGGCGTTGCAGGTGAAAGCGCAATCCGGGCGCAAAACCATCCTGTTTGTTGATGAGGTGCATCGTTTTAACAAGTCTCAGCAGGATGCGTTTCTGCCATACATTGAAGATGGCACCTTTCTGTTTGTCGGTGCCACCACAGAAAACCCCTCCTTTGAACTGAATAATGCGTTGTTGTCCCGGGCCCGCGTCTATCTGTTACGCAGCCTGGAGCAGGACGATATCGAGGCGCTTTTGCAGCGCGCACTGCATGATCCTGACCGGGGTATTCCTCAGCAACCGCTGGTCTTCCAGGATGGGGCGCTGGATCAGTTGGCCGCGGCCGCAGATGGTGATGGTCGGCGGGGGCTGAACCTGCTAGAAATCGCTGCCGATCTGGCTGATTTTGATGGCACTCAATACACTATCGGACCGCAGATTATTGAAGAGGTGCTGAAGTCCAGTGCGCGCCGCTATGATAAGCAGGGAGACCTGTTCTACGACATGATCTCAGCCTTTCATAAGTCCGTGCGCGGCTCGTCGCCCGATGGTGCCCTGTACTGGTATTGCCGGATGCTGGATGGTGGCTGCGATCCGCTCTATATCGCCCGGCGACTGGTAGCGATCGCGTCTGAGGATATTGGCAATGCTGACCCCCGGGCGATGCAGGTCGCCCTGTCGGCCTGGGATGCCTTTGAGCGGGTCGGGCCTGCAGAGGGCGAGCGGGCGATTGCCCAGGCCGCGATCTATTGCGCCAGCGCGCCGAAGAGTAATGCGGTCTACCGGGCCTTCAATCAGGCAATGGCGGATGTGCGCAGTGATCCCGGTTATGAGGTCCCGGTTCACCTGCGTAATGCGCCGACCAGTCTGATGCAGGACCTTGGATATGGCGCTGAATATCGTTATGCTCATGATGAACCGGATGCCTATGCAGCCGGGGAGTGCTATCTGCCTCCGGAAATTGCCGAGCGTCACTATTACCAGCCACAACCCCGGGGACTGGAGATCCGCATCGGTGATAAACTTGAACATTTGAAAGCACTGGACCGCTCCAGCAGCAAGCAACGATATAAGGATTAGCCAATGCTACACCTGCTTTCAGTCGCCGCAGGCGGCGCTACCGGCGCTCTGGCCCGCTATTGGGTGAGCGGGGTGCTGATCAATAATGCCCAGTATAAGCTGCCTTACGGTACCATGCTCTGTAATGTACTGGGCTCCTTCCTGATGGGAGTGTTTTTTGTGCTGATCATGGAAAAAGCCCGTATCAATCCGGAATTAAGGCCGATTCTGATGGTTGGTTTTCTGGGGGCTTTCACGACTTTTTCCACCTTCTCGCTGGAAGCCGTGACCATGTTGCAAGAAGGGCATATAATGTCCGCCGCAATTTACATATTAATGAGCGTGGTGCTCTGCATGGTCGCCCTGTACAGCGGCCTATGGTTTACTCGCCTGTTCTGACTTTAAGGTTGTTTCTGACATTATGCTAGATCCTAAATTTATACGTTCTAATCCGGAGGAAGTAGCGCAGCTGCTGACCAAGAAGGGTTATAAGTTTCCGGTTGACGAGTTTAATGCGCTGGAAAATCAGCGTCGCGATGTGCAGGTTGAGTCTGAGCGCTTGCAGAACGAGCGCAACACCCGCTCTAAAAATATCGGTAAGGCGAAAGCTGCGGGTGAAGATATCGCCCCTCTGTTGGCTGAAGTCAGCACCCTTGGAGAGCAACTGGATGCCGCTAAAGAGCAGCTGAAAGAGGTGCAGGAACAGATGGATGCGCTGCTGATGGGGATGCCGAATATTCCCCATGAGTCAGTACCTGCCGGTCTGAGCGAAGATGATAATATTGAGATCCGTAAATGGGGTGAGCCAACCCAACTGGATTTCGAGCCTAAAGATCACGTTGATCTGGGGGAGCAGAATGGTGAGCTGGACTTCGCCACCGCCGCGAAAATTACCGGCGCCCGTTTTGCGGTTCTGCGCGGCGGCATCGCCCGTATGCACCGGGCATTAATTCAGTTTATGCTGGATACCCATATCACAGAACACGGCTATGAAGAGACCTATGTCCCTTATCTGGTCAATGCAGATTCATTGCGTGGCACCGGTCAGTTACCCAAGTTTGAAGAGGATCTGTTCAAGGTTCCGGGCGAGCGTGACTACTATCTGATCCCGACAGCAGAAGTGCCGGTCACCAATATCGTTCGCGATGAAATTGTTGATGCCGGGCAGATGCCGCTGAAATTTGTTGCTCATACGCCCTGTTTTCGCAGTGAAGCGGGCAGTCATGGGCGTGATACCCGTGGCATGATCCGTCAGCATCAGTTTGAGAAAGTTGAACTGGTACATATCGTAGAGCCATCACAGTCATGGGATGCGCTGGAAGAGCTGGTTGGTAATGCCGAGAAAATTCTGCAGAAACTGAATCTGCCATACCGCGTAGTCACCCTGTGTGGTGGTGATCTGGGCTTCAGTGCTGCAAAAACATACGATATTGAAGTATGGCTGCCAGGTCAGCAGAAATATCGTGAGATCTCTTCTTGCAGTAATATGGGAGATTTCCAGGCCCGGCGGATGATGGCGCGCTGGCGCAACACTGAAACCGGCAAGCCAGAGCTGGTGCACACGCTGAATGGCTCCGGACTGGCTGTTGGCCGTACTCTGGTGGCGATTCTGGAGAACTACCAGACGGCTGAGGGTAAGGTTAGAGTCCCTGAAGTACTGCTTCCATATATGGGCGGTATTACCGAACTCTGAGTTAAGCAATGAATGTCTTAATCGATAAATAAAAAAGCGCAACTGGCGCTTTTTTTGTGTCTGTAACCATCCTGTGTAGAGATCACCCGACAGCCGTTCAGCGTAGCGGTCCAGGTTGCACAGTAAAACCGCTTTAGAAGCCGCGGACTGAAAGGTACAATTCACTGCTATTTGAGCAGGCTAGCGCTTCGGAGAGAAAATGAAAAACAGGTATGATCTGTTAATAGTCGGTGGGGGTATGGTGGGGGCAACCATCGCTGCAGCACTGGGGAACACCGATCTCAGGATCGCCGTGGTTGAGCAGCAATATCCGGCATCTTTCCAACCGGATTCTGAACATGACCTGCGGGTTTCAGCATTGAGCGTCGCCTCTGAACAGATCTTCAGAACGCTGGGTGTCTGGGATGGCATTGTTGCCCGAAGAGTCTGCCCTTATCGGCGGATGAAGGTGTGGGAGAATGATGAGAAGCGAGCCTCTACAGAGTTTGTCAGTGATGATATCGGCGCGGATCATCTGGGTTATATTGTTGAGAACCGCGTAATTCAGCTGGCACTGCTGGAACAACTTGCTCGCTTCGATAATGTCGATCTGATCTGCCCGGCTGAAACCGTGGACATCGATTACTCGCCTGGCTGTAGCATGTTGCGCCTGACGGATGGCCGGGAACTGATAGGTAAGCTGATCATTGCCGCCGATGGCGGTGGGTCCAGAGTCAGAATGGCCGCTGGAATCGGCGTGCATAGCTGGGATTACGACCAGCATGCACTGGTGGCTTCCGTGGCAACTGCATTGCCTCAGCAGGATATTACCTGGCAACAATTCACGCCCGATGGCCCGCTGGCATTTCTGCCACTGTCGGGTCACCGCGGCTCTCTGGTATGGTACAACCATCCGTCACAGGTCAGGCGACTGCTGAATCTTGATAGCACCGCCTTTGTCGATGAACTGACCCAAACCTTTCCTGAGTGTCTCGGCGGGATTGAGAATCTGATTGAGCGAGGGGCTTTCTCCTTGCGGCGTCAGCATGCTCAGCAATATGTCAAAGAGGGGGTGGCTCTGGCGGGGGATGCTGCCCACATGATCAACCCGCTGGCGGGTCAGGGCGTCAATATCGGTCTGTTGGATGCGGCAACCCTGGCAGAGGTAATACTTCAGGGGCATTATGCTGGGGTTGAGATCAGTGATCTGTCGCTATTACAGCAGTACGAACAACAACGGCGGAGTCACAATCTGATGATGATGCAGTTGATGGATGGCTTTTACCGGGTCTTCTCCAATAATCTTCTGCCGTTAAAAATATTGAGAAATCTGGGGCTTGGAGCAGCTGAGCGAATTTCACCTGCAAAAAACAGAGTGATGCGTTTTGCGATGGGACTGGAGGGGAAACTGCCGGCCCTTGCCAGAGGGGAGCCCCTTAGATAATTTGCGGTTATTCAAACAGCAACGAAAGTTTGTTCGCAGAAACAGAAACGGAACCCTGAGGTTCCGTTTGTTTTTTTAATTCTGATAGTAAATCTTATTTAGCTTCATCAGCCTTGGGAGCTGCGACAGCAGCAGGTGCTGCGGCTTTCTTCGCAGGCGCTTTCTTGGCGGCAGGTTTTGCCGCTGGCTTAGGTGCAGCGGCCTTTGCCGGAGCAGGTTTGGCAGCAGCTTTTGGTGCTGCAGCTTTTGCTGGAGCAGGCTTGGGAGCTGCAGCTTTTTTGGCCGGAGCAGGCTTGGCAGTCGCCTTAGCTGCAGGCTTTGGGTCAGCTTTTTTAGCTGTAGGCGCTGCAGCGGTCATGAACTTACTCAGGTCTTCAAAGTAGTTCATATCTTTCAGGCCGAGGCCAGCGAAGCTTTTCTCAATCACAGCTGTCAGTTCAGCTTTGGCTGAATTCAGTGCTGCCATCTCTTCTTCAGCAACATTGGTCAGTTTAGTTTCAAGCGTCTTAACATATTCAACCTGAAGATCGATCGCTTCTTTCGGGTCTTTGATAGAAGACAATGCCTGCATTTGCGCCATGGTCGCGTTGACAAAGTCAGACACATAACCAGACTGCAGCTCGATCAGTTTCTCTGCTGCTTTTTTGTTGATTTCAGCCATATCAACAACTGGCTTCATGTTTTCCTGAACGTCTTTCATCATTTCTTCGTACATGTTTTTTCACCTGTGATCGCAAGAGTTTCAATCTTTGTGCGTTGCAGCAATTTTGCTCACTATATTCGGCGAACGCAATAATGTCAATTATCTTGCTGCGGTGCAGCAAAGCGATATTTAACAAAGAACACAACTGTTTGGCAGAAGTTCCCGGCAATACTAACCTAAAGATCATAGATGAAATAAAGATGACAACAGGTTAAAAAAACTACGGCCGGAGGGTTCCTGATAGTTACTTTAGCTCAGATATCTGATGGCGTATCACTAATCGGCGATTTCTTTGATGTGAGCGGGTCAAAAGAGATTGATTTAGTTACAATGATCGCAATATCTACCATTGAGATCACTGACATTGGATAACACTATGACCTGTCACCCGGCTTTTCAACACAAGCGCACCGAAACAATCGAATCACTGGGCATCGATGTTCAGGAATATGTGCATACCGATACCGGTGCGCTTCACTATCATATTGCTGCTGATAACCAGGAAAATGTTTTCCTTGTTGCTTTTCGTACTGTGCCGGAAGATAACTGCGGAGTTGCCCATATTCTGGAACATACTGCGTTGTGCGGTAGTCGCAACTATCCGGTACGCGATCCCTTTTTTATGATGAGCCGGCGCTCCCTGAATACCTTCATGAACGCCTTCACCAGCAGTGACTGGACTGCCTATCCATTTGCCAGCCAGAACCGTAAAGACTTTTTTAACCTGCTGGATGTTTATCTGGATGCGGCATTTTTTTCCCGTCTTGACCCGCTGGACTTTGCTCAGGAGGGACACAGGATTGAGTTCAGTGAGACGAATAATAGCGATAGTCCGCTGGTCTACAAAGGGGTGGTTTACAATGAGATGAAAGGGGCGATGAGTTCACCAGTCTCATACCTGTGGCAGACCCTGACCCGTTATCTGTTTCCATCTACCACCTATCATTACAACTCCGGAGGGGATCCCGAAGCGATTCCTGATCTCAGTTACGAGCAGTTGCTGCACTTTTATAAGACCCATTATCACCCATCCAATGCGGTGTTTATGACCTTTGGTGATATCCCGGTTGAAGAGTTGCAGCAACGTTTTGAAACCCAGGCGCTATCCAGTTTCGACAAACTCGATGCGGAGATAGCCGTCGGTGACGAGAAACGCTATTTCTCTCCGGTCAGAGTTGAGGAGGCCTATGCCCTGGATGATGAAAATACCAGCGCTAAGACCCACCATGTGCTGGCCTGGTTGCTGGGCCCGAGTATCGATCTTGAGCAGCAGTTAAAAGCGCACCTGCTGTCCCGGGTTTTGCTGGATAACAGCTCCTCTCCATTACGCTATGCCCTTGAATCCACCGAACTTGGAACGTCGCCTTCACCGCTTTGCGGCCTGGAAGACTCAAACCGGGAGATGGGCTTTATGTGCGGCATCGAAGGCAGTGAACCTGATAAGGCAGCAGAGTTTGAGCAACTGGTGCTGGATACGCTGGCCAAAGTTGCGGAGGAAGGCGTACCTCAGGAGCACCTCGAAGCCGCATTGCACCAATTGGAACTGAGTCAGCGCGAGATCAGTGGTGACGGATACCCCTACGGCATGAGCCTGATTCTGGCTTCGTTGTCATCTGCGATTCATCGCGGTGATCCGATTGCACTGCTGAATCTCGATCCGGTGCTGGCTAAGTTGCATGAAGAGATTACTCACCCGGACTTCATTCCGTCGATGGTACGTGAGCTGCTGGATAATCCTCACCGGGTCAGGCTGACGCTGCGGCCGGATGCTAAGCTGGCGGCAAAACGCGATGCAGCGGAAACGGCGAAACTGGAAAAAATTCGCCAGTCGCTGGATGAGAAACAGAAACAGGCGGTTATACAGCAGGCTGAAGCACTGGAACGGCGGCAGAACCAGGTAGACGATGAAACCCTGCTTCCAAAAGTGACCATCGTGGATGTGCCGGCGCAGATGCGTATTCCTCACGGGACGGAAGAGTCACTACAGGGCTTCAGATACCACTTCTATCCTCAGGGGACTAATGGTCTGGTATATGAACAGGTGATTATCGATCTGCCTGCCCTGAGTGAAGCGGAACAACAACTGATCCCACTCTACAGTCACTGTCTGACTGAACTGGGTTGTGACGGTAAGAGTTATCAGGACACCCAGGCCTTGCAATCGCAGGTGTGCGGCAGCATCAGTGCATACTCTTCGGTGCGCGGCAGTATTGAGGATGAACAGAAGGTCAGCGGTTATATGACGCTGTCAGCCAAGGCGCTACTGAGCAAACAGGCTGAAATGACCAGTCTGGTGTATAAAACTCTCACCAGTGTCCGTTTTGATGAACTGAGCCGGATTCGTGAGCTGGTATCGCAGCAGCGTACCCGCAAGGAACAGAGCGTGACAGGGCAGGGACACAGTCTGGCAATTATGGCTGCGGCCAGTCAGTTGTCACCTGGCGGGCAGTGGTCGCATAACTTACGAGGGTTACAGAGTATTCGTGCAATCAAAGCATTGGATGAAAGTATTCGTAACGAGGATAACCTGAAGCAACTTGCCAGTGCACTGGAAACGCTGCATCAGAAGCTGTTAAAAGCGCCGCGGCGCTTCCTGATTGTGACAGAAGCTGAACATCAGCAGCAGGTTGCTGAAACCCTGGCTTCACAGTGGCAGGATGTTGCGACTGAGGATGGTTTTGTTCCTTTTACTCTGCCCTCAAGCCGCAGTTGTGTTACCCAGGCCTGGACCACGAGTACTCAGGTGAACTTCTGTGCTAAGGCTTATCCGACGGTTCCGGTGGAGCACGCTGATGCGGCAGCGCTCACTGTGCTGGGGGACTTTTTGCGAAATGGTTTCCTCCACAGAACCGTGCGTGAAAAGGGTGGTGCCTATGGTAGTGGTGCCGGGCAGGATTCGGCGGATGCGGTATTCCGCTTCTTCTCCTATCGTGATCCTCGCCTGAGCGAAACTCTGGCGGATTTTGATGCCTCTCTGGTTTGGTTGCAGGAGAGCGAACTGGAAGCACAAAAGCTGGAAGAAGCGATTCTGGGGGTTGTCAGCAGTATTGATAAACCGGGGTCTCCCGCAGGAGAGGCGAAACAGGCTTATCACAGTGCGCTGTTTGGCCGCACGCCAGAACAGCGCGAACAGTTCCGTCAGCGTATTCTCAAGGTCACCCTGGACGATTTGAAGCGGGTGGCGGCAACCTATCTCAAGCCGGAACAGGCCAGCGTTGCGGTAGTGACCAGCCCGGCTGCGGCAGCCAAACTGGATGAACAGTTTGAAATCATCGCTCTCTGACTGTCTGCTGGAGTTCAATAGCCCCTCTGAGTGATACAGAGGGGCTTTGTTATTTATGAAAAATCATAGTTTTCTGATCGGTGCGGCTCTGATCCTGATATCAGAAATGTTTCTGGTGCTATCCGGCATGGTGATACGACAGGTTTCTGCTGAGTTGCCTACCGAGATGATCGTATTCTTTCGTAACCTGCTGGGGCTGATGCTTTTTGTACCCTGGATGCTGCGTAATGGTATCTCAGTCCTGCACACCACCAAGCTCCACTTTCATCTGATGCGCGCGGGGGTAGGAGTAACAGCAATGACCTGCCTGTTTTATACCTGGGGTCATCTTCCTCTCGCTCAGGCGGCACTGCTGAAACAGACGGCCCCGTTTTTTATGCCGCTGATCGCCTTATGGTGGCTGAAGGAGCGGATAAACCTGCAGGTGAAACTGGCGATTCTGGTGGGGTTTATCGGCGTCGCGTTTATTATCAATCCAACAGAGACAGCGGTGAATGTCGGCATTTTAATTGCCCTGTTTGGTGCCTGTCTGGGGGCGCTGGCGAAAGTGACGGTACGCCGGATGCGGGACACAGAATCACCCCAGTTAATCGTGTTCTATTTTGCGCTGTTCGCCGCAGTGTTGTCGGCTATTCCGGCCTGGCTGAGCGGGGCAGGTTTAACCCTGATTCAGTTTGGCTGGCTGGTGTTGCTGGCGGCCACCTCAACCGTAGCGCAGTTATTGCTCAGCAAAGCCTATGGTATGGCTCCGGCCGGTCAGTTAGCACCCTACACCTACGGTTCGGTTGCCATGGCTGCGGTTCTTGGCTGGCTGGTATGGGATGAGGTGCTGGGACTGCATACCCTGCTGGGCATTCTGCTGGTTTGCTGTGCGGGGATTGTGGCGATGGCGGGGAAACGTTCGCAACCGGTAAAGCCGCTGACAGACCCGGTCCTGTAACGGTTAATCCTCCCCGGTTTCACTGTGGGAGGCCTGAGGCAGGCTGTTGATCAGTGAATCGCTGCGGTAGGGAACCTGACTGCTGGGAACCCGTTTTGAGGCTGATACCAGGTGCGCGGGCTGATCGTCAAAAAAGATATGGGGACGTAAAGCACTCAAAACCGGCTCTTTACTCATCCCTCCGAGAAAAAAAGCCTGATCAACATTGACTCCCCATTGCCGCAAGGTCTTAATAACCCGCAAGTGCGCCGGGCCGTTGCGGGCCGTCACGATGGACAGTCTCAGGGGAGAGCGATCTGCTCCCAGTTTACTGTTGAGTCTGGAAAGCACTCTGACCAGTTTGGCAAAGGGACCATCGGGAAGCACGACATCTTCATTGTCTGACTCATTTTCCTGAAACCGTTCCAGCCCTTCGGTTTTATAGATATATTCTGACTCATCAGAGAATAGTACCGCATCAGCATCAAAAGCTATTCTGATAGTGTCATGGTCCGGCTGAAAACTCTCGGGGGGATCGTATATCAGCGCCGCAGCACAATCCTGGGTATCGATCGCCACCTGCGCATCATCCGGGTGTCGGGTTAACAGCAGATCGACACTGTATGCCTGCAGGAAAGGGGCGAGTGATTCACCTCCGGTAAAGGCTGATCGGGTAATATCCAGGCCGTAGTGCTGAATTGATTTCAATACGCGCAAACCGGTATCAGGGCTGTTTTTAGACATCACCACCACTTCGACCAGTCGCTCGTCGGAAAGGGTGTTCAGGCTGAGCAGCGCTTCCACCAGATGAAAGGCGGTCCCTTTCTCGAGAATTTTATTCTCCTGTTCAAACTGGTAACGGCGGTAAGCCTCTACATCCTGTTGCTGGTAGATACGGTTTTCATGTTCCAGGTTAAACAGCGCGCGGCTGGAAATACCAACCACCAGAACCTCATCCAGGGCAAGTGTCATGTTACTGTCCATTATTATGATCGCCAGATCTGTGTTGTTAGTTAACCATACAACGGGTCGCGAATCATTATTGATCGCTGTTCAAAAAATGGACTGTGTTGGGTATGATCAGTTCTACATCTATTGTGCCCCTAACTCTGCGGTAATCCGATATTGACTGTTTCCCGTTTCTCTATTCGCAAGTGGCTGATCCGAGTGCTGCTCATACTGATTCTGCTTCCGGTACTACTGGTGCTGATGCTGCGTTTTATCGACCCGGCTATATGGATGTGGAAGATACAACGGGACCTTAATCCGCCACAGGGATATCCGGCTCACAGTCAGCATATCTGGGCGCCTCTTGATCAGATTTCCGGGGCGATGCAGCTCGCGGTCATCGCCTCTGAAGATCAGAAGTTTCCGCAACATTGGGGGCTGGATCTGGAATCAATAGCAGATGCCCTCAGTGACAATGAGAAAGGCGGCCGAATCAGAGGCGCCAGCACCCTGACACAGCAGACCGCAAAAAACCTGTTCCTGTGGCCCACCAAAAGCTATCTGCGCAAAGGACTTGAGGCGGGGCTGGCGGTGTTGATGGAGGCCCTGTGGACCAAGCAGCGTATTCTGGAGGTTTATCTCAATATTGTCGAGTTTGGTCCGGGGATCTATGGTGTTGAAGCGGCCAGTCAGGCTTATTTCCATAAACCGGCTCAGCGACTGTCCCCGATCGAAGCGGCGCGCTTAGCCGCGGTGTTACCCAACCCGTACCGTTTGCGTGCTGCCAACCCCAGCAACTATGTCTGGCAGCGCATTCGCTGGATCACCCATCAGATGCAGTTGCTGGGGCCGGAGCACTGGAACCCGTAACGCGGGCCATAGCAGATTGCCTGATGTCACAAAAGATATGCAAAACTGACTGGATTAGTGACGCCTATTGATTCAGAATCAGCGTCAGCCAGACTGATTTGGCTGGCTATCTGTCTTGTCCTGCTAACCTGAATTTAAGGATCGTCCTCTATGGAAATGGAGTTTTTCAGCGCCTCTCTGATCAATCTGTTATTGAATCTGAGTTACACCATCATCGCTCTGGTGGTGGGAGTGTATGCTCTGTTATGGATCGATAAGCGGTTACTCAAAAATATCGATATTGAGGAGGAGATGAAGAAGGGCAATATCGCGGTTTCGATATTTGCCTCAACCGTACTGATCTTCGTCGCCATTATTGTTGCCTCGGGTCTGAAAGGGTAACCGGCCATGTTAAAACGCCTGGGTCAGGGCGCGCTGTTTATTCTCGTCATCATACTGACCTCAGCGCTACAGCAACACCAGCGCTCGCCGGATCTTATGATTGCCGAGGCATTAGAGCGTCTGCCACTGCCATCTGACCCCAACGCATCTCCCGGGTTATTACGCAGCGGATCGCTCCAGTTAATGGCGAATGGCATCACGCTGAATCAGTTGGATATTGATAAGATTCTCAATAAACACCGGGAAAAACCCAGCATCTATCTGTTTGGTCAGGCCGACCTGGGAGCATATATCATGATCGCTCCGGGTGTCGACCGGCGTTATCATCTGGTGAACAGCTATTTTGATGGCTATATGCCGTTCCGGGTTGAGAATCCGGTACTGGCGCTCTATACGGTAGCCCGTCGAAAAAAGTATCAGTTTGACCATATCACCTATCCGGGCCGCCCTGAGGTCTGGCAAAGTAGCCAGCAGGCGTTTTTTTCTGAGGTAGGGGACTGTGAAGACCACGCCATTCTGGTGGCCGACTGGCTCATCGGCCTGGGCTACGATGCCCGGGTTGTCGTTGGCGACTATGATGGAGAGGGGCACGCCTGGGTTGTGTTGTTTGCAGAGGGCCAGGAATTTCTGCTTGAAACAACCCGAAAGCGTGGCCTCAATCGCCTGAAAGCGTTTCCACTGGCTCGCTTGCAGACTAAATATCATCCCACCTTCATGTTTAACAACACTGATTTCTGGCAAAATCAGGGCTCCCGCTTTACCACTGATTATGCATCGTCTGACTGGGTTAAGAGAAGTCACTATCTGGCCGATAGATAGTGGCTGACTGAGGCCGGCACCGGTAAAAAAAAATCCGCCACTGAGGGCGGATTTTTTTGCTCTATCGATCAGCTATCGTCCGGTTCATACCCCAGGTTTGGTGATAACCAGCGTTCCGCTTCGGTTTTCTCCATACCGGTGCGTTTGGCATAGGATTCCAGTTGATCTTCACCGATCTTGGCGACACCGAAATACTGTGATTGCGGATGGCTGAAATACCAGCCGCTGACCGAAGAGGTCGGCAGCATGGCATAACTATCGGTCAGCTGCATACCAATCCGGTTCTCGACATCCAGCAGTTTCCACAACAGTCCTTTCTCGGTGTGTTCCGGGCAGGCTGGGTAACCGGGGGCAGGGCGGATGCCCTGATATTTCTCTCTGATCAGTGCTTCGTTATCCAGGCTTTCATCAGCCGCATAGCCCCAGAACTCACGCCGGGTACGGGCGTGCATATACTCAGCCAGTGCTTCGGCTAACCGGTCCGCCAGGGCTTTCACCATAATACTGTGATAATCATCGTGATCGGCTTCATAGGCGTCGATCATCGCCTGATCACCAATACCGGCGGTGACCGCAAAAGCGCCGAAGTAGTCAGCTTTACCACTCGCTTTCGGTGCGATGAAATCGGCGAGGCACATATTTGCCTTGCCATCGGTTTTCTCGACCTGCTGGCGCAGATGATGCAGGTTCACTAGCACCTCTGAACGACTGTCATCGGTATACAGTTCAATATCGTCATCGTCGACACTGTTAGCCGGGAACAGACCGATCACCGCCCGGGCTTCCAGCTTCTTGTTGGCGATAATATCATCCAGCATCTGCTGAGCATCATGAAACAGGCGGGTCGCCTCTTCACCGATAACCTCATCTGTCAGAATGCGTGGGTAACGTCCCGCCAGCTCCCATGAATGGAAGAACGGGGTCCAGTCGATGTAGTCACGCAGCTCATTCAGGTCGATATTCTCGAAGATCTGGATCCCCGGCTGTGCGGGGACCGGAGGGGTATAGCTATCCCAGTCGATCTTGAATTTGTTGGCCCGGGCCTGAATCAGTGAAATCCGACGCGCCTGGCTTTGGCGTTCAGCATAACGCTGTCGTACGGTTTCATAATCCTCCTGTATCTCCTGCACATAGGCCGCTTTTCGTTCTTTGGACAGCAGGGTGCTGGCAACGTTTACCGCCCGCGATGCATTGGTCACATGGACTACCTGGTCACGGCTGTATGCCTGATCAATTTTCACTGCGGTATGCGCTTTAGAGGTGGTAGCCCCGCCAATCATCAGCGGAATATTAAAGCCCTGGCGCTCCATCTCTCTGGCTACATGGACCATCTCATCCAGCGATGGAGTGATCAGACCAGAAAGACCGATAATATCAACATTCTCTTCACGTGCGGTGCGCAGAATTGTCTCTGCCGGCACCATCACGCCGAGGTCGATAATTTCGTAGTTATTACACTGGAGCACCACCCCAACGATGTTTTTACCGATATCATGAACATCACCCTTTACCGTGGCCATGAGGATCTTGCCGGCAGTTTCGCTGGCCGCGCCCGCTTTCTCCTCTTCGATAAAGGGCATCAGATAGGCGACCGCTTTTTTCATTACCCGGGCAGATTTTACCACCTGAGGCAGGAACATCTTACCTGCGCCGAATAAGTCACCTACCACGCCCATGCCATCCATCAGCGGGCCTTCGATCACCTGGATAGGGCGGTCATAGAGGTGGCGGCACTCTTCGACATCGTCATCAATATATTCGGCGATCCCTTTTACCAGCGAGTGGGACAGACGCTCCTGAACCGGAAGGCTCCGCCATTCCTGGGTTTTCTCCTCAACCTGAGCACCATCACCGCGATATTTCTCAGCAATTTCCAGCAGGTTTTCGGTAGCCTCATCCGAGGTGTTGAGGATCACAGCCTCAACCGCAACCCGCAGCTCTTCCGGCAGGTCATCGTAGATTGCCAACTGACCGGCGTTAACGATACCCATATCCATCCCTTGCTGAATCGCGTGATAGAGGAATACACAGTGGATCGCTTCCCGCACCGGGTTATTACCGCGGAACGAGAATGACACGTTAGATACGCCGCCAGAGATCATCGCATAGGGCAGATTCTTCTTAATCCAGCCCGTAGCGCGGATAAAGTCCAGCGCATAATTATTGTGTTCCTCAATCCCTGTCGCCACGGCAAAGATATTCGGATCGAAGATAATATCTTCTGGTGGAAAGCCGACCTTCTCAGTGAGCACTTTGTAGGAGCGTTCACAGATCTGGATTTTGCGCTCTTCTGTGTCCGCCTGGCCATCCTCATCGAATGCCATGACCACCACCGCAGCACCATAGCGACGCAACAGGTTGGCCTGATAGATAAACTTCTCTTCACCCTCTTTAAGGCTGATGGAGTTCACCACGCCTTTACCCTGAATACATTTCAGGCCTGCTTCGATCACCTCCCATTTAGAGGAGTCGATCATGATCGGAACCCTTGAGATATCCGGTTCAGAGGCGATCAGTGTCAGAAAGCGAACCATCGCCGCTTCTGCATCCAGCATCCCTTCATCCATATTGATATCGATGATCTGGGCACCGTTTTCAACCTGTTGACGGGCAACATCCAGAGCAGTTTCGTAGTCTCCCTCTTTAATCAGGCGTTTGAACATTGCCGATCCGGTGACGTTAGTCCGCTCGCCGACATTAACAAACAGGGTGTCTTTATTGATATTTTGCGGTTCCAGGCCGGAAAGGCGACACTCAACAGGAATCTCAGGAATCTGTCGCGGAGCGAACTCATTAGCGGCATTACCCATAGCGGTAACGTGTGCCGGTGTTGTGCCGCAGCAGCCACCGATAATATTCAGGAAGCCCGCCTGAGCCCACTCACGAATCTCTGTCGCCATCTGTTCGGGCGATTCGTCGTAACCGCCAAAGGCGTTTGGCAGACCTGCGTTCGGGTGAGCGGATACATGAGTGTCTGCGATACGGGAAAGCTCTTCCACATACTGACGCAGCTCTTTAGGCCCCAGGGCGCAGTTCAGTCCGATTGACAGGGGCTTGATATGACGCACAGAGTTCCAGAACGCTTCAGTGGTCTGGCCGGACAGTGTCCGTCCTGAGGCGTCAGTGATGGTGCCGGAGATCATCACCGGCAGGCGCATAGTGTTATCTTCAAAATACTGGTCGACCGCAAAGATGGCGGCTTTGGCATTCAGCGTATCGAAGATGGTTTCGATCAGAATGATATCCACGCCACCTTTTATCAGGCCGTCAATGGACTCGGTATACGCCTCGACTAACTGATCAAAACTGATATTACGGAATCCTGGATCGTTCACATCCGGAGAGATAGAGCAGGTACGGTTAGTCGGGCCAAGAACGCCTGCGACATAACGGGGTCTATCCGGGGTTAACGCAGTAACCTCATCAGCCACTTTGCGGGCCAGTTGGGCGGCTACCCGATTGATCTCATGGCTGATCGTCTCCATCTCGTAATCAGCCATAGCGATAGCAGTTGCGTTAAAAGTGTTGGTTTCCAGTATATCGGCACCAGCATCCAGATAGGCGCGGTGGATATCGCTGATAATATCAGGTTGCGTCAACACCAGCAGATCGTTGTTTCCCTGCAGATCGACCTTCCAGTCGGCAAACCGTTCACCACGAAAATCAGCCTCGTTCAGTTTGCGATCCTGAATCATGGTGCCCATACCGCCATCGAGAACCAGTATGCGTTCTGACAGGGCTTGTTTCAGTTGAACTGTTTTATCTACAGAAGTATGTGCCGACACGTATAAACCTACCAATAACCTATTGTAAAGGCGGCTATTTTAACTAAATTATCGGGCTTGTGGGTGAGTTACACTCAATTGATGATGAAATATATTTGTAGAGCCTGACAGATCAGTGCTCAGAGAACTTTTTTGTCGTTGATATACTGGCTGCGTTTGAAAAAACGGTCATTGCAGAAAGACAAAACCCACTCAGCCAGGACAGGGCGACTGAGTGGGTTGTAGAGGTCAGATCGCTGATGTCTGAAGTTAAGCGCCTGAGTTTTGCAGTCTCAGATTAGAGCGATGACCTACCCAGCGCATACCCGCTATGATAGTGCACAGCGTAACCAGATAGAAGATCAGATGGATCGCAGTAGGGCGCTCCTGATATCCGATCAGAATATGCAGTAGCTGGCCTGTAATCGATTTTTCTGAGAGCAGCGCGCCACTATCCCAGAGTGGAGCCTGATAGGGCAGAATACCTGCCTGCATCAGATAGCCTGAAGCGGACGCTGCCAGACCGGCTGCCAGTAACAGAATCATCCAGCCGGTATACTGGAACAGGCGGGCGGTAGGGATTCGCAATAACCCGCTATAGATCAGACGTCCCACCAGAATACCAGCGATCACGCCGAGGATGCTGCCGGTCATCATGGAGCTTGCAGAGCTGCCGCTGGCAGTGACGCTATACATGAACAGCACCACCTCAGAGCCTTCCCGCAACACTGCCATACCAGAGGCAACCGCGAGAAAGTAGAGAGGTAGTGAGCCGTCAGTTATTTTAGCGCTGACGTTTTTCATGTGGGCGACCAGTTCCCGGGCGTGATGAGACATCCAGATGTTGTGCCAGGCCAGCATCAGAACGGCTATCAGAAGAATGGAAGCATTCATCAGTTCCTGGCCGGTCCCCTCAAAAGCACTGGTGATGGAACCTGCGAAAAGCGCGACAATACAGGCACCGGCCAGTCCCGCGATAAGGCCCGCACCGATCCACAGCGTCCGGCGGGGCAGGCCACAGGTAGCCGCCAGCAAGATACTGACAATCAATGCCGCTTCAAGCACTTCACGAAATACGATAACAGCGGAGCTTAACATAGGTCTGCCTCAGCAATAATTACTCAACGATCAGGACACCTTTGGCTGTGTCTTCATGAAATTCCCCGACAAACTCATAACGACCTGGCTCAAAGGGCCCAACCATAATAGTTGCTTTACTGTTTCCTGGAATCACTTTTTCCAGAGTGAAGTCTTCCCCTTCAAACTCTTCAGGGGTGGCGTCTTCATTAGAAACCACCAGTTTCACCCGCTGATTCGCCGGTATAGTGACTTCGGCAGGCGAGAACATATGATCCTTTATCGAAATCTCAAAACGGGTTTCAGCAGCCATTGCTGTTGTGGAAGTGGCAAACAGGGCAGCAATCAGAAGTTTTTTCATAGCAGGGTCTCGAAATTAGGTTGAGAGTTAATAATAATGATTATCATATAGATTCGCGAAAGCGAGTGCAACATCCTCCGCATCAGAATCTGCATAACAGAGTCGGAAAGCACTATCCGGGGATTTAATATACGGATGAGTTGCATAGTCTCTCTTCGTTAATAAACCCCAAGGGTTCAGTGTCTCTGATAAGTTACTTAAATTTTTTAAATTAGCTGGTACAATTGCTTCCGTCAAAAGGTAAGTAAATCTATAACGTTAGTTATTATAAAAATTACCTTATGGCTGCCTATAGTTTCAGTGTTGTAAACAGACCTGAAAAACTATTCCATAGCTGCGGCTATGATGGGGCCGATGGATCGGCCTGGGGCCAGTGATCGCGGAATGACGTGATACTGGCAGAGGTATGCTGAATATTTCAGCAAGGTTTATGTCGGTGATCCGGCTGATTGAGACTCAGGTCATTAATATGCTGCAAACTTTCTTAAAAGCAAAACTCCATCGGGTTACGGTTACCCATGCGGAGCTTCACTATGAAGGCTCCTGTGCCATTGATGGTGTATTACTCGAACGCTCCGGCATTAAAGAGTATGAACAGATACATATCTACAACATCAATAACGGTGAGCGCTTCACTACATACGCAATTCGTGGTGAAGACAACAGCGGTATTATCTCTGTTAACGGGGCTGCGGCACACCGTGCTTCAAAAGGTGATCTGCTCATTATCTGTTCCTATGTGCAACTGGATGAGCAGGAGGCTGAGAGTTTTCAGCCAACCCTCTGCTATTTCGAAAATGCTAAAAATGAGAACGATGCTCACCGGGTCAGTGATGAAGAACTGCATCAGCGCAATATCATGACGGGCATTAAAAACAGCATCGCAGTTCAGGAAAATAACTGATAAAACCCAGGCAAATCTGTTTCCTTAAGCTGCCTTCGGGCAGCTTTTTTTTATGCCGTTTTGAACAGCATGTCCAAAATTACGAGGCCCAGATTGTCGACAATTGATCTGTATCATTATTTAGTTATCACGGATTTAGTCATAAAAAAGCAGTTTGTCTGAAATTCATCGCCATATCGTAGACAATTTAGCCTTTTGTAGTAGTTTATTTTACCTGCTTCTCGGTTAGAGTGTGACACATGAGGCGACACCTGCAGACAACCATGATAAGCCTATAACAAAAGCAGGTGATGCCGGTCTGAAACATATAATAATGGTTACAGCGAAGGGCCAGTGCTATGTCATATAAAGAAGAATACAGAAGATCAATCGAAACTCCTGAGGCTTTCTGGGCGGAGAAAGCTGAAGCGATCAAGTGGTTTAAGACCCCTGAAACGATCCTGAGCAAAGATGAGAATGGTATTGATCGCTGGTTTGCTGATGGTGAGATGAATACCGCCTATCTGGCTCTGGACTACCATGTTGAAAGTGGCCGTGGAGATCAGGACGCACTGATCTATGACTCCCCTGTCACAGATACTAAACAGCGCTACACCTATTCTGAGTTGCGCGATGCTGTGGCAACCTTTGCTGGCGTCCTCAAATCTCAGGGCGTAGAGAAGGGCGATCGGGTGGTTATTTATATGCCGATGATCGCTGAAGCGGTTATCGCTATGCTTGCCGTTGCCCGGCTTGGAGCGATCCACTCCGTTGTGTTTGGTGGCTTTGCCCCCCACGAGCTGGCGGTACGTATCGATGATGCCGAGCCAAAAGTGGTTGTCACCGCCTCCTGTGGTATTGAGATCGCCAAGGTGATTGAATATAAGCCGCTGCTGGATGAAGCGATTGAGAAATCCGCCCATAAACCTGATAGCTGCATTATTTTCCAGCGTCCTCAAGTGACCGCATCAATGCTCGAAGGTCGTGATATTGACTGGGCGCAGGCGGTTGCCACAGCAGAGCCAGCGGATTGCACACCCGTTAATGCGACAGATCCTCTCTACATACTGTACACCTCTGGTACGACCGGCAAGCCAAAAGGTGTGGTGCGTGATAATGGCGGACATGCCGTAGCACTGAAATACAGTATGAAAGCGATCTACAACATGGAACCGGGCGAAGTGTTCTGGGCGGCTTCCGATGTTGGCTGGGTAGTGGGGCACTCCTATATTGTTTATGGTCCACTGTTGGCGGGTTGTACCACCATCGTTTACGAAGGTAAGCCGATTAAAACGCCGGATGCCGGCGCTTTCTGGCGTGTCTGTGCAGAGTATGGTGCTAAAGCGCTGTTTGCAGCACCTACCGCTTTCCGTGCGATCAAGAAAGAGGATCCCGACTCAGAGCTGCTTAAACAGTATGATCTGAGTAAGCTGCAAACAGTCTTTATGGCGGGCGAGCGACTTGATCCGCCTACCTACCACTGGACCAAAGAGACTCTGGGTAAGCCGGTTATCGATCACTGGTGGCAGACGGAAACTGGCTGGGCGATCTGCGGTAACCTGACCGGTGTAGAGATGCTTGAACCCAAGCCGGGTTCAGCGACGGTGCCAGTCAGTGGCTTTAATATCCAGATTCTGGACCATGAGGGTAACGAGCTGCCTAATGGGGAGCAGGGCAATATTGCCATTAAACTCCCTTTGCCGCCAAGCTGCCTGCCAACCGTGTGGGGAGATTTTGAACGTTTCCGTACCGGTTATCTGTCAGAGTTTCCTGGTTATTACTGCTCGGGAGATGGTGGTTATAAAGATGAAGATGGTTATGTATTCATCATGGGGCGCACCGATGATGTGATCAATGTCGCGGGCCACCGGCTCTCAACCGGCGAGATGGAAGAGATCGTCGCTGACCATCCGGCGGTTGCCGAATGTGCCGTTATCGGCATTAATGATCCTCTGAAAGGACAGCAACCCATCGGCCTGGTTCTGCTTAAGAACGGTGTTGAGATCGATGCAGAGCAGCTCGAATCAGAGCTGGTGGCGATGGTGCGTAAAGAGATCGGCGCCGTAGCCTGCTTCCGTCGCGCCATCGTCGTTCAGCGCCTGCCTAAAACCCGCTCGGGTAAGATCCTGCGTAAATTGCTGCGCCAGATCGCCGATGGGCAGGATTACACAGTCCCGTCTACCATTGATGATCCGGCATCTCTGCCAGAAATTCAGGAGATCATGGGGCGTAATGGTCTGGTAAGCTGATCTCGACGGATTAAAGTGTTTTACTACCTTCAGGCAGCCATATGGCTGCCTTTTTTATTTTGAGCTACAGTGTATATCAGCACCGCTGACATACACTTTTCCACCCATAGAGGGACTACTAATCGTCAGGCGGTAAGATAACCATTGAGGTACCGACTATGTCTGATAACCCTGTTGTGTGGTTTGAAATTTATGTAGACCAGATGGCCAGAGCACGAAAGTTTTATGAAACTGTGCTCGGCGTTCACCTGGAACTATTGAGTAATCCTGAAGATTCCAGTGTAGAGATGCTGTCTTTCCCAGCAGATATGGACAAATATGGCGCGACCGGTGCTTTGGTCAGAATGGAGGGCTTTGCCGCAGGAGGAAACAGTACGCTTATCTACTTCTCCTGCGAAGACTGTGCTGTTCAGGAGTCAATAGTTAATGCTGCTGGCGGCAGAGTTCAGAAAGCAAAAATGTCAATTGGTGAGTATGGATTCATCTCGTTAGCAATGGACACCGAAGGGAATATGTTTGGTCTGCATTCGATGAATTAAATAGTGCATTAATGCCCGGCACACATATTCATAAATTCTGCTTAATCGACGAACATTGGCTTCCGGTATCAACTATTCGGCGAATACTTTTAGCCGTCATTCTGTCGGGTTGCTACACAGCACTGCGATATTTATTGGCTCATATAAAAGTCTTCTGAGAGGTTACGCTGGCCTCTGAAGATTCATCTGAGAATCTGAATGTTCACCCAGGTGACGCTGCATTCATGAGTGTTAAGCTGCCAGCAAGCTTCGCTCTATACAGTATGGTGATCCATATAACCCTCCTGGCGGTAACCGAGTATATGCAACGAAATAAAGTGATAGCACTGTTTGCATGCGCTATATCTGTCTCAACTGCGGTTGGAGGCAATGAGTCCAGGCAGTTCGACGCCCAACAGCTGGTCGGAACCTGGAACTGTACCCATACTATGGAAGAGGCCGATACAGGGATGAAAGTAGATTATGTCATCAACTATAAGTCTGATGGTCAGGCCAGCGGATCAGGAACATTAAAGCTGAAATTAGCCAATTTTCCCGAGATCCAGTATGGCGTATCAAATCGCTCCAGCTGGGAAGTTAAAGGTAATTCTCTTATTTTATCTGCAACCCTGTTAAAAGTAGTCAACCAGAGCCATCCTGAACTGGATAGTTTTCTCAATATAAAAAGTATGATCCCGCATCGTCTGCGGGAGTCATCCACAATACTTGAGTTAACCAGATCAAACCTGGTAGCCAGATCTGACTCTTACGGCGGTGTTTATTCCTGCTCAAAACGCGTATCAGATTCCTGATACTCAGGCTCTCGATAACCGGGAGCCTATAAATCACTTCCCTCCCTCCCTTCATGTCGTTGTATCATTGACAGAGCAGCTTCCGGTTTTATCCTGAAAGACCATGACGCCAGTTTGTAGCGGCTGCTATTCATCCTGTTTTATAGACAAATCCTGTATAACCTATTGAAGCATAAAGATCTTATATCTAAGATTGGGGAGATCTGACTTTTTTAGACGACCATAACAATAACAGGGAAAACCTATGTTAAATACTATAACCAACAGCCCCTACCTGATCCTGTTAAGTGCACTCATTCTTTTTATCACTTCCGGATATGAAACGATTCACACGCTGGATGACTTAACGCTGGGCACTCATCACGGTATATTGATTTTTAGCATTATCCAGATCATTAAAGTGATTCCTGAAATTATGCATGGCTTGCAAGAGATAGAGGAAGCAGATGAGCTTAGGGAAAAAAGGCTATCCAACTAGCCGCAAAGCTTATTCAGTCGCGAAAATTATGCGGATACTCACTCAAACGTGCTTCGAAAACCATCATCGGCAGTCGATGCGATAGGGTGGGGTGCTCCAATCATTAATTGAGTACTCAGAGTAAGCAGATAGCTTTTCAATCGCCCACTATATGTCACTATAAAAAAGAGTAACACTATGAGCCAGCCCTCCCAAAGAAGACCCTCTTTCGACTTTTTAATCTGCCGCAATCAGAAAGACGATGCCTATACACTGTACCGGGTAGATCCCCATGCGGAGGCGCTTTTCACCCCGGTGACACTGGCCGCAGATACCTCTTTTGACTGTAACTGGCGTATGGCTCAGATAGGGGGATATCTTTTGCAATGGAGTCCTCTGTGTAAACAGCACGAGGATGAGGGTTATCAGTTCAACCTGATCGAGTTCAACCCCGAAGCTGCCGACCCGCTCAATGGCACCTCAATCGAGAGCGGTTTCTGGAACAAGACTAAGTTCTGGGGAAAATACCGTCACACTTATAGCAGCAACCCGGATGAGGGCCAGAATCTGGACCTTATTCCTATGACCAGTTTTGTTCTCAATTTGATTCCCGCCAGGGGGCGTGGAACCTTTGAACTATGGAATTTCGACCCCCAGGGCATTTCAGACTTCAAAGCCGATCCTCTGCCGGTATCCTATAGTCCGCAGAACGGTTTTCCACTGATAAAGTCGGGTCACACACTGATTCCGATTGGCAATTATGTCCTGGACCGCCTGCCTGATCGTAAAACGTTTCGTTTGTGGAGTTTTGACCCGCAACTGGCAACTCCGCTTTCATTACCCGTGGTGCAACAGGGTCAATGGGACAAAGTAGATGAGAGCAGTGAGCTCACTGCGATCGGCTATCATGTACTGGAGTGGAACCCTGCCAAAGGCAGCTATCGTCTGTGGCAGTTTGACCCTGAACAGCCGGAGGTACTCACGGGGCCGGTACATGAGGGTGCACTGCCATCAGCTATTGATGGTAACAGCCTGCTGACCAGTTATCAGCCCCGTATTCCGGTGCAAACAGAGCGGGCCACTACACCTGGCAGTCTCGATTTTATGCGCTCCAAAATTAAACATGTGGTCTATTACATGCTGGAGAGCCGCTCCTTCGATAACGTTTGCGGCTGGCTTTATGAGAAGGGCGATCAGGGTTGCCATTACATCGGTTCACAGGAACCATTTGATGGCACCAGTCGCGAATATTTTAATAACGATGGAGACAATCGGGTTTTCGTCAGCAAGTTTCAGGCCGGTGAGCTGAGTACCCAGTATAACCTGGTCGCTCTTGATCAGGATCCATTTCACGACACCACCGATAATCTGCAACAGATGTTTGCTGAAGAACCGGGGTACTGGGGGCGCGCCACCCCGGATATGGGGGGATTTATCCTCAATAACGCCAACCCACAGGTGATGGAGACCTTCAGTCCGCAGCAGTTGCCGGTGCTCAATGGTCTGGCTCGTCATTTCGCCATTTCTGATCGTTGGTTCTGTTCAATGCCGGGAGGGACAGACGTCAATCGCGCTTTCTCAATTACCGGTTCTGCCTTTAACAGACTGGGCACCTGGGAGGGGGGGAGTATTTACGCTAACTGGCCGGAATCTTCCCACCGCCAATCCATCTGGAAAACGCTCTGGAGTCAGGGGATAACCGATTGGAAAATATATAACTCAGTGCTGTGGGAGAACGTGGTCTTTACCTACCAGTTGTATCTCCAGGGACAGGTTCCTTCAGTCGACGCAAACCCAACACAGTTTCTATCCAGTATTGACCAGTTTAAGCAGGATGCCCGACATGGAAATCTGCCAGCATTCAGCTATCTGGAACCCGCCTGGATCGCTCCCAAAGGGGCGACCTCTTACCACCCGGGAGGGGATCTGGTCCCCGGAGAGAGGGAACTCAACGAAATCTACGAAGCGATCAAGAGTGGACCTGGCTGGGAAAACACCCTGCTGGTTGTTACGTTCGATAAGAACGGCGGCATCTATGACCATGTTGCGCCACCTTACGCGAAGAAACCCTGGCCAAACGATCTTAACAATGGTTTTGCCTACGACCTGATGGGACCACGGGTCCCCACCATTATGGTTTCTCCCTGGATCCGGGAGCAATCTGTGATCAGAGCAGAGGGGGAGACTCCCTTCGATTCAACCTCTTTTGCCGCCACGCTGCTGGACTGGTTTGGTGTTCCTAAACCTTTGTGGGGACTGGGTGATCGTATTGATGTTGCCCCCACCTTTGAGACAGTCTTTCAGGCGGATCAGGCGCGAACCGATGCCCCGACATTAATACCACCTTATGATAAATCCTTCCCCCCTGATCGTTAACATATGAAGGCGGGTGGTGCTAAAGCAGCATCATCCGCGCTCAGTGAAAAGCACTATGTCTTAACCGAATCCGGCTGAGCTGGCTGGTGTAGCTTCTCTTCGGCATTTTTCAACGCTTGCCACAACTGACTGTCCTGGAAGCATAAACTGCCACCACCGCGTTTCTCCTGGGATACCATGCGATTGAGATCGGCAATGCATACCCAGGGTAACGAGGAGGTGTTGTTTTTCAGCGCCACCGCCCATTTGGCGTGGTCCCTGGTATAGTGCCACTCATAGTTAAGTGATGGGGGGATTTTGAAGTCCAGAGTAAGTGCATCTTCATCATACTCCGCGGATAAACCGTCCTGCAGGGGCGTCACCGCGCCTCTTCGCCAGGTCTCAACCACCAGATCGCATTTCAGTTGCGGTGAAACCAGATCGAGCCAGAAATCTTTACCCCATTTTCGACTTTTGGCTGTCAGCAGAAACGGTTTACCTCCCCGGGAACTGAAGGACAGCGTTGAGGGTATCTCCGATTCGTTGATCCCGCGCCCGTGAAACAGTTGCGAAAGCGGTTCATCATCCTGCAGCGAGGGGGGGATACGCGAGCATTCTGTCAGCACCTGCGGGTTTTGCTGACTCAGCATCTGTTGAGCGATACGATTGGCCGTCTGGTAGTCGGGTAGAGTGATACAGATAAAGGTCTGCCCATAGATCATTTCGTCGTTGGGCAGTGTCGCCTCTTTGTTGACGGGAAACCTGGGGGTTGAATGCAGGAGATAGAGCGCTGAATCACTCGCCTTGTCAAAGGCAAGTACCCCTTTGCAATGGCCTTTTTCCGACTTGTTTTTTTCCGCATCGCTGTGCTCGTCGTTATAGGCAATATAACCGGTGCTCTGCGGGGCGTTAAAGATTTCGGTCAGGGTGTATCCCAGGGCCTGGTTATCCTGGTCCAGCCCGGTCGGTGATAAATCCAGGGCTGCGCTTTGCGAATCAAAATAGAAGAAGTCGTACCCCTGATTTTCGGAGGTTCCTGTATGCTCAGGAGTTTTATAGATAAACCACCAGTCCACTGGTGTTCCCTGTTGATTCTTCGCACCCACCATCCGCGGCTATCTCCATATTATTTAAATTGAAAAACAATTGTATACCATGCAAACCAGATAGCACTATGGCTATTCATTTCCCTCAGGTTTCGGTACTGTTGATGCTTTCGTCGGTACCCGGCGCAGGCTGATTAAGAGAGTGCAGCGGTCACGAGCGGCTCAGGATCTCAGCCTGGCAATGACCAGCCAGTGAGTACAGACAGAACGTTACTATCAATAATAACGGGGATGCTCAATTATGTTTGGCCCGAACGGGTATCCCTGCTCTAACAACGGAGTAGTAGATGTCTCAATCAGAATGGAACCCCCAGCCAGCGACCGGTGAATGGAACTCCAGCGCCAACTGGAGCCCTGCGGAGCTACCTGCCAGTAAAGCTGTTTTCAACGGTTCATCTCAAACAGCAATTACTTTCGCAGGGGATAGCAGTGCGACGGTGGAGAGTATTGAATTTAGCGAGAGCGCTACAGCCTACACCTTCTCTTTAGGTCCCGGCAAAGTGCCAGGTCTGATCATTACCGGCTTGGGTGTCAGCAATTGTTCGCGTAATCAGCAGAATTTTATTGTGGCGGCGACCAGCAGCGGCCATGATAATCCGCAACTTCTCTTTACCAATAATGCGACAGCGGGTACTGATGATATCTATTACTGCGCAGGCCCGATCAGTGAACAGGGCTACGGCGGCGGCGTGATCAGCTTTTGCGATAATGCCAGAGCCGGTTCTGCCCGGTTTAAAGTCTGGACCGGCGCCGAGCCGCCGCCCCAATTCAGAAAAGAAAATATCCCCAGCACCGTCGGTGGCGAAGTGAGTTTCAGCAACGCATCCTCGGCTGATAACGCAGCGTTTACCATCTACGGCAGCCTCGGCATTGATGGCGATACTTTTGCGAATGTGGTCTTTCACGATACTGCCACCGCAGGCAAGGCCTCTTTCACCAATGTGGGCGGCACGGTCGCCGGTGGTGATGGCGGGAATACGCAGTTCTACGGCAGCTCCAGTGCAGATCATGGTGTCTACAACAACTGGGGGGGGACGCATGAAAAAGCAAATGGCGGCGATGTGGCTTTCGACAGTACCGCCACTGGTGGTGAGGGGTATTTCTACAACTATGCTGCTGAGGTGGCTGGAGCCTACGGTGGGGTAACCAGTTTTAATAACAACCCTCCATACATGGATGCCTCTCAGGGCGCCTCTGCGGGTAATGGTTGCTATTTTAACTACGGTGCACGTCAGGGTGAGCAGGGCGGTGGTGGCCATCTTGAGTTCAGTGCAAGATACGGTTCACCTACCGGGGCAGATGCGACGATAGTTAACTATGGTAGCGCCATTGCAAACAAATCCAGCGCCGGTCACACCATATTCTCCATCAACCTGCCCAGCAAATACTTTCCTACGGCGGGAAATGCAACGATCTGGAATCACCCTGGCTCAGGTGAGCTGGGCGCTGCCGGGTATACTGAGTTTTCGGTTTACAGCAATCAGAATGACAGTGACAGTACCTGCGAGAATTTTCCCACCGCAGGAAACGCTACAATATTCAATCTGGGTGGTTGCACATCCGGTGCTGCCGGCGGCTACACCGTCTTTTCCGGACAGTCCAGTGCAGGCGGTGCCTCCCTGATTGCCTATGGAGGAACGAACGAGGGTTATGGTGGCCGGATCGTGTTCTATGATCGATCTGAGGGGGGGAGCGCTAAGGTCTGTCTGTTCGATGATGCTGAGCTGGATATCGCCTATCATACCGGCGACCTCACTATAGGAAGCCTGGAAATAACTGGTGGCGTGATTGCCACCCAGCTGGGCTCGCAGATGCCCGCTCTCTCGATAGCAGGGGCGTTGTATGTTAACTCGACACAGGTGAGTTTTCGTCTCGACAAGCAGAAAAATGGAGGCTTTGCCTTCAATACACCCTACACACTGCTGACATGCTCTGAACTTTGCCACCTGACTGCGGAACGGTTTCGCGCGAATAGCATAGACGGGGTTGAACCCAACTTTGCTATTGTCGGAAATACGCTGCAGGTGACCTTTGCGCAGTAATAAGGAAAGAGACTAAGTCAAAAAGTACGGGGACAAACCCTTTAGCGGAGTTTGTCCCTGTTGACTGAGGCTGGTCTAATGGGTCTCAAGGAGAGCGAAATCCACACTCTTTGAAGCCACCGGTGCAGCTTGACCATTGATAGTTGCCAGTACCATGGCAAGCATAAAACCCGGTATTTGTTCTGCCCGGTTTTAGTATTGAGTCAGAGCCACAGTTCCATTGCCCATCTTTTCGCTCCAGACACATTTTTACATAGACGTTTTCACTGCATTTGTTGGTGACTTTAATCTGCAGTGAATCTCTGGACGCACAGTTATTCCCTTGTTCCCGTGTGAGCACCACGCAGTCAGACGTATCTGCAGCGAAGGCACTGGCTGTCATGAAAAGAGAGATGCAAGGGATTAATCCAGCGAACTTGAACATAAGATATCCTCTTACCGCCCGATTGACGTGTATATGACTGGTGCCGGGCGCGTGAAGCACCTGATAGTCTGATGACGTATAAAATTAGCAAGGCCAGCTTGAAGCAGTGAAAAACACTCACGGAATATTCAGAAACTGGCGTGAGTTGTGACAATACACCTGGCCGTACTCTCAACAGAGCCGACTGAAGCATATAAGCATAAGGGTGTTAAACAATATCGGAGAGAATAACCACAAACTGATAAAGAGATAGAATTGCTCCTGTTGCTTCTTCAATGAAACTATAGGCAATAAAACGCTTAATTTCTACACCTGACCGGCGGGATTAAACACTGAGGGTTTCCGCAGTTAAAAAGCCCTCAATAGGAATCAGACAGAGCCCGTAGAGTTTGGAAGGCCGGGGATAGGACCAAGCTGTGTTCGGCCGCTTGGCCGTATTTCAGACAGTACAGCGTTGATATGCCCGGCCCTATTTATTCTCCGATGCCGATGCCCGTAACAAAATCCAGTCGAGCATCCGGGTCGACAAAATACGGCGCAGAATACCAAACAGATAGGTTGGCAGGGTGACATAATAGCGGGGCCTTGGGCGTTTACTCTCCAGCGCGTGAATCACTTTATCCAATACCGCTTCAGGTCCCAGTGTAAACGGATCGTCCCCGCCATCGTGACTGCTTAAACGTTTCAGCACTTTTTGATAAATAGTGCGAAACGGGCTGCTTTCTATATCAATATTGTCACGAAAGGCTTTGAATGCGTTTTCTCTGAACTTGCTCCTGACCGGGCCGGGCTCGATCAGTGATACATGGATATGGGTATCGGCAAGTTCCTGCCGCAGGGTATCGCTGTAGCCTTCCAGTGCAAACTTACTGGTGTTGTAAGCCCCGCGAAAGCGCATCGTGATCAGCCCCAGAACCGAACTGTTCTGAATGATGCGGCCAAAACCCTGTTTACGCATCAGTGGCAGAACCCGACAGGTAAGCTCATGCCAGCCCAGCAGGTTGATCTCCAGCTGCTTACGCAGCAGATCCCGGCTAAGATCCTCAATCGCTCCGGGCTGGCCATAGGCACCATTATTGAACAGGGCATACAGGGCTCCGCCCGTTTCTGCCTCAACCCAGTCCATGGCCTGTTGAATCGATTCAGAATGCTCCAGGTCCAGCTGAACGGACTCAAGTCCCAGCTGTTGTAGCCGCTCAACATCCTTTTGTTGTCGTGCGGTGGCGATAACCCGATAGCCTCGTTGTTGCAGGCCGATTGCTACGTGGTAGCCAATGCCGCTGGAACAGCCGGTAATCAGTACTGTTTTCATGGATCTCCCTGATCTGTGTACTCAAAGATGCTGATGTATGAGGTGCAGAGCTTAAGGGGTTCCGACTAAGCTGGCTAGACCTTTTTCAGCAGCGACAAAAAGCTGTGCTCCGGAACACCTTTACTGAACAGAAAACCCTGGGCGTAGAGGCAGCCTTCCTCAATCAGGAACTGGCGCTGCTGTTCCGTTTCCATTCCTTCAGCAATCACCTCCAGGCCCAGACTGTTTGCCAGTGCAATAATGGCCCTGGAGATCGCCTGATCATTTTTATCTTCGGGAATATCACTGATAAAGGACTGATCAATTTTTAACCGGTCCAGAGGCAGGGTTTTCAGATAGCTCAGAGAGGAGTAACCCGTGCCAAAATCATCGATTGCCAGGCGGATACCCATCTCCCGCAGCTGCTTCAGCTCTTTACCCGCACGGCTGGGGTTGTTCATAATCACACCTTCGGTAATCTCAAGCTCAATCAGCTCACTGCTACACTGATGATGATCAAGTATTGCAGCCACCTCATCTGCAAGAATGTTAGAACCAAAATGGCGGGCTGAAATGTTGATCGATATTCGTGGCACCCGATACCCCTGTTGTTGCCATTGGTGAATATTGTGGCATACGGTATTAAGCACCCAACGATCTATGTTCTGGATCATCCCGGTTTTCTCCGCCACCGGGATAAAACGAGAGGGGGGAATTGTGCCCATTTGCGGGTCGTTCCAGCGGATCAGGGCCTCTGCTCCTATTATGCTGTTATCCCGCAGGTCTATCTGTGGTTGATAGTGCAGCACAAACTGCTGATTCTCGATAGCATTACGTAGTGCGCCGACCATCAGAAATCGTTCAAAGGCCTGATCGGTCATCTCCTGAGTATAAAACTCATAGCGGTTTTTACCGGCTGTTTTGGCCCGGTACATCGCGGTATCAGCGTTACGGATCAGTGCTTCTGGTTGCTCGGCGTCATCCGGGTAGAGGCTGATACCGATACTGAGGCTGATATGTAGCTGCTCATCCAGATCTATAGGTTCATTAAATGCGGCCAGCAGGTTCTGGGCAATGGTAGCCGCGTCATCAGCGTTCATCAGATCTTCGACAATGATCGTAAACTCATCACCGCCGAGGCGAGAGATCGTGTCATTTTCGCGAACATGGTGTTTGAGCCGTTCTGACACTTTTTTGAGTAGCTGATCGCCCAGATTATGGCCAAAGCTGTCGTTAATCTCTTTAAACTCATCCAGATCGATAAACAGCAGGGCGACGCCGGTTTTATTGCGCTTCGCATGGCGTACAGCCTGTTTAAGCCGGTCGCCGAACAGTAACCGGTTGGGTAACTTGGTCAGGGGGTCGTGATGGGCCAGAAAATCAAGGCTTTTTTCTTTATCAAGCAGGGCTTTGCGGATAGACACATGGTCAGAAATATCCCGGCTTGATTCTACCAGCCCGGCCAGCTTGCCATCGGCATCGTAAAGCGGGCTGGCCATCAGCTCAAATGTCCGGACCTCGCCGCTCTTACAGGTATGCTCATGAATACGGGTGGTGGACTTCCTGCTGCTCATCACATCTGTCAGCGGACAGTGTTCGCAGGGAACTCCCTGTTTATGAAACATGTGATAGCAGGAGCTATCGCCGCTGGAGAGGCAGTTAAAGTAGTAATCATTTGCCGCCCGGTTTGACTTGATTACTTTGTAATCCGTATCGATAACCATCACCGGGTCGCCGATACAATCAATCACTGCCTGCAGGAAGTTGCTCTCATTGCGCGCTCGCAGCTCAGCCTGTTTACGTTCGGTAATATCACGCACGGTAGACAGGACCACCTGTTTACCATTGATCATCTGTAAGGTGGTGCTGATCTCAACAGGGACTTTACGCCCGTCAGAGGTAGTATGAACTGCCTCAAACAGTCCTCCCCGGGCATCAATACTAGCCAGACGTTTCCGCCAACGGGAAAGATCAGGCGATAGATCACTGATATCCGTGATTGACATTTTAAGCAGCTGTTCACGCTTATAACCCAGATAATCACAAGTGGCCTGATTGATATCGAGAATTCGGGAGCTTTCTGCATCGATAACAAACAGGGCATCATGGCTTTGATCAATCAGTTGGCGAAACAGCTGAAGCTGCGAGTCCATTTTATGTTTCTCAGTGAGATTGGTCAGCAGGCAGTGGGTCTGGATAAAATTACCACTTTCATCCCGCATTATCTGACCATCTAACTGAATATCCAGGATCTCTCCCGTCCGGGTTCGTAGCTGATAATGAACATTTTCAACGAAACCATTATTTGAGAATGAGGCAAAGCAGTGCCTGAACTTCTCCTCCTGACCGGCGGTCAGCAGTTGTTTGAATGCTGTACCAATAATCTCTCGCTTTTCATACCCCATCAGTTTACGCCAGCAAGCGTTGACCTCAAGAATATAGCCATCAGCGTCGAGCGACTGGTAGGCGAGGGGAGAGTTCTCAAAAAAGCCCTGATAGTGATTGACCTTATTGCGGCTGCTTTCGAGTTTTTGATTCAGGTGGCTGATCGCATCCCGCATCATTTTGATAAAGTGGGTTTGTAGCCGGTCAATCAGGTGTTGCCGGGTCAGGAGTCCTATTATCTGCCCATCCGTATCGCAGACCAGCAGACGGCGTATCTGTTTTGTCTGCATCGTTTGCCGGGCTTGCAGCAAAGAGGTGCCCACGCCAATAAACTCAACCGGTCTGCTCATATAATCGCAGACTCTGGCGGTATTCAGATCTATCTGGTCATCCAGCAAGCGGACAACGTCCCGCTCAGTGAGAATACCTGAGGCATTATTGCTGTCGCCTACCACAACACTGCTGATCTTCTTATCACTCATTACCGAGAATGCGTAGCGCAGGGTACTATCCTGGGGGACAAACATAATCACCCGTTCCATGACCGCTTCGACATGCTTGATTTCGGCCAGATATTCAAACCCCAGGTGTTGAACAAAATCGGTTTCAGTCGCTATTCCTCTGAGAGAGCCATCCCGATTGATGACAACAATATGGCGCAGGTTTTCCCGCTGCATCTGCTCATAGGCATGCTGAAAATCACAATCCCCGAAAAGGGTTTTCACCGGTGATGTCATGATATCACCGGCTTTCAGTTCACTCAGATCAGTTTCAGCAGAGCTGACCAGGCGGAGGATATCTTTCTCGGTGATAATACCTATCGGTTCTCGCTGATCAATAATGACGATCGAGCTTACATGAGATTTGCGCATGCGATGCAGGACCTTTAAAGCGGCATCGGTCGGGTGGGCGTGCAAAACGTCCAGGCTGCAAATGGTATTCAGAGTAACTACTGATTCCGACATCAATCTTATGTCCTTACGTCCCAAACCTTCGAAAAACGTTTCCAACCCTGTTGGATTTAAAAACTATACCTGCAGACACCTTTGATATCTCCCCTTGATAAGCAGAATTACCGGGTAAAACTAGTGCCAAAGCTATCACAGGAGCAGAGATAATGTATTGATCAGGCTCGTTAATGTAACCATTTCGCGCTATTGACAGTTATTCTTTACTCTTTGGAATTAGTCATTTTATATCCGGGCATTGAAGCTTGCCTGTCTTCTGGTAACGTACAAGCGGATAATAAAAATTAACATCAGACCTTCGTGGTGAAGCCCTTGATGCTAAAAAGATCTAAAAGGGCGCGCTGCTGAACAATTACACCAGAGAGTGAGCATGCCTGTACTGAATGAAACCCATCATCCTGATTTGCGCAGCTGGGTGAGCTGTGCAAACCACCCGGATACCGATTTCCCTATCCAGAACCTGCCATTTGCTGAGTTTCGCCGCAAAAACTCGGAAGAGTCATTCAGAGGAGGGGTGGCGATTGGTGATCAGGTGCTTGATCTTGCCGCCGCCCAGCATCTGTTCTCCGGTGAGGCGGCGGTCGGGGCAGCGGCGTGTGCCGCGCCAACACTGAACCACTTTATGTCACTGGGCAGGTCAGTTTGGTCTGCTTTGCGTCTGGCGCTATCGAGGGGTCTGCGTGAAGGCGCAGAAGAGCAGGGGGCGCTGCAAGGCTGTCTGATTCCGCAGCATGAGGTCGAGTACAGTCTGCCCTGTACTATTGGTGATTACACCGATTTCTATACATCAGTGTTCCATGCTACCCGCGTTGGCAGCCTGTTTCGTCCCGATAACCCGTTGCTGCCAAACTATAAGTGGATACCGATCGGTTACCATGGGCGCAGCTCTTCTATTGATGTTTCGGGGCAAACATTCAAACGGCCACAGGGGCAGATCAAAGCCCCGGATGCTGCTGAACCCTCCCTGAGCCCCTGTCAGCGGTTGGATTATGAGCTGGAGGTTGGCATCTATATCGGCCAGGGCAATGCCCTGGGTGAACCGGTCGTTCTGGATGACAGTGATCAGCATGTGTTTGGTTACTGCCTCTTTAATGACTGGTCGGCCCGGGATATTCAGGCCTGGGAATATCAGCCTCTGGGGCCGTTTCTGGCGAAAAACTTTGCCTCGACCGTGTCGCCCTGGATTGTCACCAATGAAGCTTTATTACCCTACAGAACAGCGTTTAAGCGTGATGTTGCTGATCCTCAGCCGCTGTCCTATCTGTCATCCAGAAAGAATAGCGAGGAAGGCGCGCTTGATATCAGGCTGGAGGTGCTGCTGCAGACTCAGCAGATGCGCCACCATAACCAGGAACCTGCTAAACTCTCTGAGTCTAATTTTGTTTACTCCTACTGGACCGTTGCCCAGATGGTGGCTCACCACACGGTGAATGGCTGCAATCTGCGTCCTGGCGATTTTTTTGGTTCTGGCACGCAATCCGGACCGGAGCATGAGCAGGGAGGATCATTACTGGAACTGAGTTGTGGTGGTAAAGAGCCTGTTACGCTGCCAAATGGTGAGCAGCGAACTTTCCTGGAGGATGGTGATACCGTAGTGATGCGTGGATACTGTGAAAAAGAGGGCGCGGCACGCATCGGTTTTGGCGAGGTTGCCAGTACCGTACTACCGGCAAGCAACTGATGTTATAGCCCATAAGTAAAACGGCAGCCGTTAAAGGCTGCCGCTTCTGACAAGTGATCTATTGTTTCGGCTTCTTTTTAAACAGGCTCAGTAACTTCTGTTTCGGATCCTGCTCTTCGGTAGGAAGCGCTTTCTCAAACTTACTTTTCAGCTCGTTGAGTTGCTTCTCTTTACGCTTATGGCGCAGATCGTCCCGCTTACTATTGATATCGACAACGTTATCGCTCATATCTACCACTCATGGCTGCTCTTGATAACTGCTTCTGAAGCCTGCTTGTTTTAGCCTCAACAAGTAACAGTTTAGCTCTGCAACACCTTTAACGGAAGTCCTAACAGCGCATCGCCCATGCCATGAAAATACCAGATAATGGCAATCAACCCTCCGATAGTGAATAGATACCAGAGTGTGGAAACGATCTGACCATAACGATCCAGTGGCAACAGCAGGCTATGGTGCCGGCTACGCCATTCGAAAAGCACCTCAACAGTGCCGATAATCAGAAGAAAACCCAGCAGTGCCAGACCGAAGGTATAGCTGAGCCAGATGCCGCCCGCTGCCGCAGCCCCACAGAGCACGATTCCCGCCAGCGAGTTCATTGAGAAGGCGATGCTTTTCAGTACATGTCCACCGTCCAGCGGCAGAATCGGCAGCAGATTAAACAGGTTCAGCAGGGCATTGAATGCACTCAATCCGGCAAAAAACATCGACCCGGTTACCCAGTAGGCGACCAGGCTCAACAGTGACAGCGCAAAACCGAAAAATGGCCCCATCAGCGAGATACAGACATCCTGCCAGCGGGTATTGATACGGGCATCGCTCAGGGCCAGGCCCCCAACAAAGGGGATCAGATAGATCCCTTTGGTTTTCATACCAAAATGTTTCATCGCCCGGATATGACCATATTCATGCACCACCAGGCAGAAGATCAGAGCCAGGGCAAAGGGCAGGGAGAAAAACCAGGAGTAGGCGGCCAGACTGGCACCGGCCATCACCACCTTGATCACCTTGGCACTTTTCAGTAACTTCAAGCCCAGTGCACCAAGACCGACAATACTTAATGAGGCTTTCTCCTGACGTATCGGCGCCTGAGGCACTTTTTGCTCCATCGCTGCGCGGCCATGCTCTGCGTGGGCAACCAACTGGTCGCCCATAAAGAAACGGTAGCGAATCCTGACCGGGTCCCACTCAATCTCCGTTTCCAGACGACAGATCAGCGTTTCTCCCTGATCATTCTGCAACTCAAACCGATGTTCACTGATACCGTCAAAACAGCTGTCTGCATCCCGCCGGGAAACCGGGGTATTGTTCCAGTACAGCAGTTGCCAGCCCGCCATCGAGCCTTCCAGGCGCAGGTTGTGCCCCTGATAATCCAGATTAAGTAGTTCCACTTCCGTTTCCTGCCAAAAGGTATCGGCCGGAATGGTTGCATAAGTTGATGGCAGTTTAAAGTGACTTCTTCTGCCAGGCAGGTAGACTGCGTTTTTTGTAATCAGCTAATCATTATTGCTATGACACCAGACCTTCCTATTCTTTATTCTTTTCGCCGTTGTCCCTATGCCATGCGTGCCCGGCTGGCGGTTGTCTATAGCGGCATCGTTGTTGAACTGCGCGAAGTGGTATTGAAAAATAAGCCCGCCGAACTGTTGCAGGCCTCGCCAAAAGGTACCGTACCGGTTTTAGTACTGCCCGCTTCGTCTGAAAAAGAGGGGCGAGTGATCGATGAGAGCAGAGATATTATGCGCTGGGCGTTAAGATTGAATGATCCGGAAAACTGGCTCTGCGCTGATGATCCGGATCGCCTGTGGCAAAGAGAGGCTCTGATTCAGGAGAATGACGCTGTCTTCAAGCAGCATCTGGATCGTTATAAATACTTTGAGCGTTATCCGGAGCATCCGCAACACTATTACCGTGAGCAGTGTGAAACGACTCTGGTCAAATTTGAACGCCTGCTGCAGCAGCACGACTTTCTCACCGGAGACCACTGTCGTCTGGCTGATATGGCGATCTTCCCCTTTATCCGTCAGTTTGCCCATGTGGATCGGGAGTGGTTTTACAATGCGCCGTACCCGTCGCTGCAACGCTGGCTGGATCACCACCTGCAATCGCCACTCTTTATCGAAGCCATGAAAAAATACCGGCAATGGCAAGAGGGGACGGAGCCACAGCTGTTTCCCGCCCCTCAGTAGCATTAATCAGTGCCCCATTGCTACGCAGATCTGGTGCATATCCTGTTCGCTAACCTCAAACAGTCCAAAGCGGAACGGGTAGCCCCAGTTTTTCTTACCCGCAGAGAACTCCAGCCGATCCAGCAGGGGCAGAATCGACACCTCCCGGGTATCAAACCAGCTAAGATCCCGCCTGAATGGCTTAAACCCATTGCCCATATCAACCTGATAAGGCTCCCCCGGTTTTACACGACCACAGCCGGTGAATGCCTGCAGTCTGGTTTTATCACCCAGAGTCTCCACAGGGGAGTAATAGGCAACAAGGTCCCCCGGAGTGATTCGCTTCAGTGGAGCCGCTTTGCCATGACAGACCTGCATAAATCCTCCTGCGCGGCCCGTTCTGACATGGTCTGCTGAAGCAACAGCAATCCAGTTACGACTCATGATTCAGCAGGGGAGAAAACTCTGAGACGATTGCCATCCGGATCCAGGGCAACAAAGGTATAGCCGAACTCCATTGCGGTGGGCTCCTGTATCATTGTCAGCCCGCGATCTTGCCAGCGGTGGTAAATACGGCTGACCTCTGCCTTGTCAGGCAGTGGAAATGCGATCTCTCCGCTGATGCCCAGTGTCTCGACGGCGGGCTGCACATCCTGCTTTTGCCACAGGCCGAACTTCATGCCGCTATCTAAAACAAACAGGGCAAAATTTGGCGAGTTCTCTACCGGGGATTTCTCCAGTAGTGTGCTGTAAAACTCAACACTGTGGGATGGGTTTTCTACGTAAAGAATAATAAAGTTGCTATCTGGCATGACGGTATCCTTGTGTAATTCAGTAGAGGGAGCATCTTCTGATGCCCGACATCTGCAGAGTACAGAAAGGTACTGTCAGTTTTTGTCAGTAGTGTTTTATTTCTTCTTAAAACAGAGGGTAGGGAGATCACTGTGCAGAATTGTGTGACTCAATACCCATTATCAAGTGATACCTTCCGCTGTTCGCCACTCACTCAGCAAGTGTCGCCGTCGGCGGGGGTAATGCTCTGCGCACATTTCAAACTGTAAAATTCTATCGGTACGAAAGTGACGGAAGGCCTGACGCAGCTCGCACCATCCGACTAACACCCGCAGATTATCGAAATAGCCCAGAGCAAATGGCCAGATCGTCCGGGTTGATTCCTGTTCTTGCAGGTCGAGATAGTGAATGGTGATTTTCTGTTCTGTACGGATCGCCTGGCGAATCTGCGAAAATTCCGCTGGCTCTGCTGTTGCAGGCTGTTTTGATGGGCCGATAAGCAGGGTATTTTCATCCAGTGAGTTTTTCAAATCCTTTGGCAGAACCGAGGCGATCTTCACCAGCGCGCTCCGGGCACTGTCACTCAGCTCTGAATCAGTGCGACTTGCCACCCAGCGGGAGCCCAATACCAGCGCCTCTAACTCCTCTTCGGTAAACATCAGCGGAGGGAGCATAAAACCAGGCTTGAGCACATAACCCAGCCCCGGTTCTCCCTCTATACTGGCCCCCTGTTGCTGCAAGCTGGCGATATCCCGATAGAGTGTTCGCAGGCTGATACCCAGCGTTTCCGCCAATTGATAACCCGGGGCAGGGTAGCGATAACTCCGTAACAGATGGATCAGTTTGAGTAAGCGTTCAGAGCGTGACACGGATTAATTCCATTCAAAAATAAGGCTGTCAGTATAGCCAATATGCTGACAAAAAATGACAGCATCGGTTTTATTACATACGTATTTAAAATACTAAAAAACGTCTTATCAGGGCCGTTATTGTGGCGCACGCGTCCTCTAAAAAGCATTAAAATAAAAATCTATTATATTGTTTTATATGTATATTTATCTTTAGATTATTGTATCCAACTTGTTTTTTGCGGTGGCATAGGCAGGCGAGAGCTGATTGTCAGACAGCACGCACAATATCCCTCGGACCGGGCTGATATAAAGTGACAGCTCTATTACGATGACGGCTGATTAACCTGTTGCATTGGCGAAAACGGACAGCCGGCATGATTGCGTCAAAAACCAGAGTCTTAGCCGCACAATTCAGGTGTTTCATCCTGTCGTTACTGCTTGCAGAGCTGACTGATAGCCAAAGCGGTCGTTTGACAAAGGCAAGATATGCCTACTAAGGTAATATGTTAAGGGTATTCAACCAAAAGAGGTATCGATTTATTACGCCTCGCTGTTGCTGCTGAAGCGCGATAACAGCACGAATACAGGAACCATCCTTACTAAGAAAAGAATCAGGAGGCGATCATGTATTCAAATATTATGGTTCCGGTTAGCCTGGCCCATATCGATCAGATCGATAAGGCGTTAAAGGTTGCCGCGGACCTCGCCAGACACTACGGAGCTAAAGTGCACTATGTTGGCGTAACATCGGCTCTGCCGAGCGAAATCGCACACAATGCCGAAGAATATGCAGAGAAGCTAAAGGCATTCGCGAAACAACAGGCATCCACCCATAACATCAATGCCGAACCGCATACTCTCATTTCTCACGATCCGGCAGTCGATCTCGATCTCATACTGGAACACGCTGAAGTAACCATCTGCGCTGATCTGGTGGTAATGGCGTCTCACCTGCCCAGCTTTGCTGACCATCTGACGGGCTCACACGGAGGCCATCTGGCGTCTCACTCACAAATATCTGTCTTTGTTGTCAGGTAATTCGGGAATAAGGAGAAAATTCGGGCCAATGGGTCGAATATAAGCGCTATACAATCCGGGAGAATAAATGACTATGTCATCTGAATCGCAAAACCCTGCAGCACCGTCTGCGGAAATAGATACTGACTATCTCATTGGCCAGGACAACATCCAGCCCAGCATCGGCCCTCTCAAGGTCGACATTCACAACCCCGTATTTGCATTAACAGCAGGCTCGGTTATCGCCCTGGTGCTGTTCTGCCTGATATTCGATAAAATAGCGGCTGATATATTCGGCGCGTTGCGTCCCTGGCTAACCACTCAGTTTGACTGGGTGTTCGCTATCAGCATGAACATCTTTGTGGTTTTCTGCCTGTATCTTGTTGTCTCGCCGCTGGGCAAGATCAAGATTGGCGGCAAGAGTGCCACCCCTGAATACTCCTATCCGGCCTGGTTTTCTATGCTGTTTGCCGCAGGTATGGGGATTGGTCTGGTGTTCTACGGCGTGCTTGAGCCACTGAACCATTCACTGACCCCCTCCTTTAACCAGCCCGGCATTCTCGATGCCAGCGGTAATATCGCAGATGCGGCAACGGTTGATGCCGCCATCAAACTGGGCATGGCATCAACTATCTTTCACTGGGGACTGCACCCCTGGGCATGTTACAGCGTTGTCGCGCTCGCTCTGGGTATCTTCGCCTACAACAAGGGGTTGCCACTGACGATCCGTTCCGCTTTCTACCCGATTCTGGGGGAGCGGGTCTGGGGTTGGCCAGGCCACCTGCTGGATTCCCTGGCAGCGCTGGCGACACTGGCGGGACTGGCAACATCCCTCGGCTATGGCTCATCACAGGCGGCTGCCGGTTTGCACTACGTGTTTGGCATTGAGGCCACCGTTGAGCTTCAGGTATCGATTATTATCGTGGTAACCGGGCTGGCGATCACTTCCGTTGTCCGGGGTCTTGATGGTGGCGTGAAAATACTGTCTGAGGCCAATATGCTGTTGGCGCTTGCGCTGTTCCTGTTTGTGCTCATCTTTGGGGCCACCTCCGGTATCCTTGGAATCTTTGTCGACGGACTGGTCGCCTATGGTGTCAATCTGCCAGCGCTCTCCAACTGGGTAGGCCGTGACGACGGCTACTATTTCCACGGCTGGACCACCTTTTACTGGGCCTGGTGGATCGCCTGGTCTCCTTTTGTGGGTATGTTTATCGCACGGGTATCACTGGGTCGCTCTGTTCGTGAGTTTATTATCTGTGTATTGCTGATACCGACGCTTGCCTGTGTTATGTGGATGGCCGTGTTCGGTGGCACCGCGATCAGCCAGTTGGTTAATGACGGTTACACCGGCGTCCAGCAGACTATCGCCAACTGGACGCCGGAACTATCGTTATTCCATATGCTTGAGCTGCTGCCGCTGCCGCTGTTTACTTCAGTCGTTGGTATTGTGCTGGTGCTGGTGTTCTTTGTAACGTCGTCTGACTCTGGCTCACTGGTTGTCGATACGATTTGTGCCGGCGGGAAGGTCGATGCGCCGATGCCGCAGCGTGTTTTCTGGGCCAGCTTCGAGGGGCTGATCGCTATCGCATTGCTGCTGGGAGGCGGACTGGGATCTCTGCAGGCACTGGCGATCGCTACAGGCTTCCCGTTCGCCATCGTGACCGTTTCGATGTGTTACTGTATCTGGCAGGGGCTGCGTACAGAACCTGTTTGATAAGGTCATGCTTGATAAGGTCATTAAAGCGATCCGGCTGGCATCCGTCAGCCGGATTTTTGATGGCCTCACCATCTTAACCGGTGAGTACTCTGCTACATTTCTGCCGGTGTTTAAATCGTCCTATATGGCCGCTGACCGCTTTTTTATATACTCAGGCGCAGATCATATTTATGCCCTGACCACTGGCAACTGATCCCAGCGGGTCGTGTAAGCGGGAGAAAGGTGATTGCGCTGCATCTGCCAGCCGCTGCTGAGCAGCTCTCCGGCAAAGCGAACCTGGCCCAGACCGCTGTGATTGATATTGTCGACAGTCTGCATCAGCCGCATCGCAGCAGGTGATTCCGGCGCTTCAAACAGAGAGGGCTGGAAGTGTCCCGGCAGATAGAGATCAGACAGCATAAGCCCCGCTTTCATATAGCGATGACCGGGCTGCCAGATCGACTTCAGCAATCGTAGTGCCGTGGCTGTCAGTCGCCGGGAGTCCGCGCTTGGGACGCCCAGAATGCGACTGGCACTGTTGCTGTAGAACCTCTCGTGCTGGCTATGAGGGTTGGTGCGGATAAACACCGTTACAACTCTGGCCAGGTGGTTTTGCTCCCGCAGTTTCTCCGCGGCCCGGGCTGAATACTGGGCGATAGCTGAACGCATATCGTTATATTCGGTAATCCGGTGAGAGAACGAGCGACTGCAGAGGATCTGTTGCCTGGGCGGCGGACACGCTTCCAGCTCCATGCAGGGCTGACCATTCAACTCTCGCACGGTGCGTTCCAGGGTGACAGAGTAGTGGCTGCGAATCCAGGCGGGAGAGCAATCTGCCAGCGCCAGAGCAGTTGTGACTCCCTGCTGCTCCAGACGGCGTGATAAACGCCTTCCAACCCCCCAGACCTCTCGTAGCGGCATAAGACCCAGCAGCCGATGCTGTCGCTGCGGATCGCTCAGATCGACTACGCCCTGTGTGGCGGGATACTGTTTCGCGGCATGATTGGCCAGCTTTGCCAGGGTTTTGGTCGGGGCGATACCCACTGAGACATGGATGCCGGTATATTGATAGACCCGTCGCTTTATCTGTAGTCCGTATTCGACCAGCGAAAAGTGGGGGGCAAGCCCGCTCAGGTCGAGAAATGCTTCATCGATTGAATAGACCTCTACTGCGGGCGCTTCCTGCTCCAGAATGGTCATCACCCGGGCAGAGATATCGCCATACAGGGCATAGTTGGAGGAGAATACCGCCACATTTTCCCGGTCGATCTGCTCCTGCACCTGAAACAGCGGCACCGCCATTTTGATACCCAGCCGTTTCGCTTCAGCGCTGCGGGCCACCACGCAGCCATCATTATTGGACAGCACCACAATCGGACGGCCTTGCAGGTCCGGCCGGAACAGTCGCTCACAGCTGGCGTAGAAGTTATTGCAGTCGACCAGAGCAAACACCGGATAACTAGCCTCGCTGCCGCACCGGGTGAATCACGGTGGTGACCACACCAAACAGCTCCAGGGTGCTGTCCGGACCAAAATGGATCGGAGCGTAAGCCGGATTATGCGCCAGTAACTGCAGTGCAGGGCGGGTGCGCAGCTCTTTGACGGTAAACTCGCCATTAACACAGGCGATCACAATATCGCCATCCACCGCTTTCAGCGAGCGGTCGACTACCAGAATATCGCCGGAAAAGATGCCGGAGCCCTGCATCGAATCACCCTCTGCACGCACAAAATAGGTGGCGGCCGGGTGGCGGATGCAAAGCTCATTCAGATCCAGTGTACGCTCAATGTAATCCTGCGCCGGAGAGGGGAAACCCGCCGTAACGGCGTTCATGAATAGCGGCAGCGCAACCGATGAAGCGGGGTGCAGATAGCGCCCCAGTAATGTAATAGCCATAGCAAAACAGACACCATACTGTATATATAGACAGTATAGTAGTAGCCCCTGACTGGCGAGTAAAGCAGTTAATGATCTGATCTATAAGCTTGTACTATTAATACATAATACATATTTTGTGCTTTTATGATTAAGGCCCGGTGACGTTCAGTCAGCCCGCAATTGTCAGTAAAACTGAAGCGATTCGTCAGTGTCATAACGAGCCGTTCTGATAGATTACAAAACAAAAAAGGCTCAGTTATGTCGACAACCCGCGTCCAGCTTCTGCTCACCGAATATGGGAGCAGCCACCAAAACCCCGCCAATAAAGCGATCCACCGGGTGATGGTGCCACTGATCTATCTGTCTCTTGTAGCGCTTTTATGGGGGATTTCAATCGCAAGCATCAATGCTGCGCTGCTGCTCAGTATTCCGGCAATGATCTACTACCTGATGCTGTCCTTCAGATTGGGGGCAGGGATGCTGCTGTTTAATATAATCTGCCTGGCGCTTTGCTGGCTGGCTGAGATCTATATACCCATCGCGCTACGGAAAATTGCCGTTGGGTTATTTATTCCTGCCTGGATATTTCAGTTTATAGGTCACAATATTGAAGGCCGGAAGCCCTCTTTTTTCAGAGATATTCAGTTCCTGCTGATCGGCCCCATGTGGCTGATGTCAGCACTTTATCGCCGACTGGGAGTTGACGTGTAGCGGCGTATCTCAACGGGATATAAGCAGGGAGTGAAGGTGGGTATATCCCCCTGAATTGCCCAATAAATAAAAGCTATCAAAAGTTAATCTGATTTATTGGTTATTAATATATCCGACTGTTTTTTTAACAAAAATAAATGATATTTAGGCAGGTATTCTACAGCGCTTTATCTGCCTGAATCTTCAATGGCTTAAGGCGTAAAATAGAGTGGCGGGCTTTTCGAGTGTGTTGAATTCTTAACGTTTTTTAAGCGGCTGAGTAGTTGCTGAAAGGGCTTTTTCTCCGGCAAGCGTAAGACGGTAACGAAAGCGGGTTGGCATGATGGGCAGCGTTATCGATCTGATCGATTCAACCAGCCCTCTGGTTATCAGCGGCTGCAACTCGGACGGCATAAGTGAGACATTATCAAAATCACCCTGGCGCACTTTCTTCAGCAACCTTATTTCGTCCGCAGTTATAATGGAGTTATGTTTCATCGGGTTCTCCCTGGCATCGCCGTTATACAGTCAGATGCAGTGCTTTCCCTTTAGGGTTCTCTCTTTACGGGTGTTGCTTCTCCAGCCCCTGTTTTTCGATGCCGATAAAGCGGTAACCAACCCCCGCTTCGGTTTCGATATAGTGGGGATTGGTGGGATCATCTTCCAGTTTGCTTCGCAGCCGCCCGATAAAAATACGCAGGTAGTGGGTGTCCTTGGTATGGTGAGCCCCCCAGATCTCCCGCAACAGGTGTTGCTGGGTGAGAATACGGCCCGGATAGCTGATCAGCATCTGTAGCAGTTCAAACTCCTTTTTAGAGAGATGCACATCTTCCCCGTTCAGGGCAACCCGGCGATTGAGCAGGTCCACCACCAGGCGGCCATCATCATAGCCCGTGGGCGGCACCTCAATACCGGAAAATGTACGCAACACCGCCCGAATCCGCGCCAGCAGCTCATTGACACCAAAGGGCTTTTCAACATAATCGTTGCAGCCGCTGTCGAGAGCCATCACTTTCTCCCGCTCACTGTCACGCACCGAAAGCACGATCACCGGACCTTTAAAGAAATCCCGCAGGCTTTTTAACACCTCCTGACCATCCATATCGGGTAGTCCCAGATCGAGAATAATCATATCCGGCGCGTCAAGTGCTGCGGCCTTGAGGCCTTTGGCGCCATCCTCCGCTTCCAGAATAGAGTAGCCCTGGGAGCTAAGGCTTATATTGAGAAAACGCCGGATTTGGGGTTCGTCATCAATCACCAGTATACGTGTCATCATCGTCGCTCTTTGAGGATAATTGGGTTTCAGGAAGGGGCAGGGACAGTCGCAGCGTGGTACCCGAAGTAGAATCGCTTTCAAACACCGAAGCACTGCCTCCGTGGGCCCCCAGAATGCCCTGACATATCGCCAGCCCCAGCCCTGTGCCAGCGGGATACTGGTCGCCGTGAGCCATGGTAAAGAACATATCAAAGATACTGTCCCAGGATTCAGGTGGTATTCCGGGCCCCTCATCGTGAATATCGATATGCAGCTGAGTATCCGCAGTGAATGCACTGACCGTGATCGCCGTACCCGGAGGCGCAAAACGGATCGCATTTTCCAGCACATTGAACAGTGCCTGCTCAATCAGCGCCGGATGCACATAGAGAAGTGGCATCTCGGGGGGCAGGCTGATATCCACCGTGACGTCCTGCAATAGAGGCTTACTGCGTTTGATAACCACGCTGAGAATATCATCAAGCCCCACCCAGTCGCGATCCAGAGTCAGTTCGCCATGCCCCAGCCGGGTCATATCCAGCAATTTCTGGATATAGCGATTCAGTCGCTGAGCCTCACTGAGAGTATTCTGTAGCAGTTCATCCTGCTGTGCCTGATCCAACGCGTCCCTCAGCTCTATCAGGCTGGAGACAGAACCGATCATCGTTGCCAGCGGAGTCCGAAGATCATGGGAGATAGAAGAGAGCAGTGCGGAGCGTAGCTGTTCCCGCTCTTTGACAGTGATCTCCTGCTGCAGGGTTTCACTCAGCACGACGCGGCTCCAGGCCAGCCGTGCCAGCCCGATAAAACCATCCAGACCAGAGCGCTGCAAGGAGGTCAGCGGCGCATCTGACTCAATTTTCAACAACCCCATACAGCCACGATGATTATTAAAAGCCACCAGCACCCGGGCTTTATCCTCTTTGAAAATAACCTCGGTGGCCGCGCTGGCGATATGCGGTGAGCTCAGTCCATATTTAGCGGTCAGCGACGTCAGCTCATCACTGCCCGGATAGTACGTCTGGGTTGTAAAACTGAAGCACTGAGTCAGATGCTGGGCCAGAGTTTTCATCACAGAAGGCCCGTTAACGCAGGCGGACAACTCCTGTGCCAGCAGCATCTGCTGCTGATTCCAGCGACTGCTGTCTTCCAGAGCGATCACTTTTTCCCGCAGCCGTGCCGCGAGGTGCCCGGTTACCACTGCCACAAATATCAGCAGTGTGACCGTGAGAATATCCTCTTGATGCACCATAAAAAAGGTGAAATGGGGTTCTGTATGAAAGAAGTTGTAGGTGAGAAAACTCAATACGGCGCAAACCAGTGCCGGTTTTACCCGGGTTGTCACTGCCGTTAACAATACTCCGGCCAGGTAGATCATGGCGTAGTTTGCTTTCGGCAATACAGGGGATAATACCCAGGAGATCAGGGTCGCGATCAGCGGCGCTAACCAGGGCATGGTCCAGACTAAGCAGCGTTCTCGAATATTGGGTAATCCCATGATTTAGTTATCCTTTCCAGAAAACCGGTGAGAATAACACTATAACAGTCAGTAGCTCCAAACGCCCCAGAATCATCGCAAAAGAGAGTATCCATTTACCCAGATCGGGAAGGGGCTCAAAGCTGCCCGCCGGGCCGATAATATCGCCAAGGCCCGGGCCAACATTGGTCAGAGCGGTAGCCGCTCCGGTAAAGCTGGTAACAAAATCGATGCCGATAGCGGTCAGTAGCAGGGTGGTAATGGCCAGCGCCAGAAAGAACATAAAGGAGAACGCCACCGCCGAAAAGATAATATCGTCATGCACCAGCTTGCCATTGTAATGGATGGCAAATACGCCGCGGGGGTGAACCAGCTTGCGGAACTGATCCCCCAGAAATGAAAACGACAGCTGAAAGCGGAAGATTTTCATCCCCCCGGCAGTGGAGCCCGAACAGCCGCCGATAAAGGTCACGATAAAAAACAGAGCGATACTGAATTCTCCCCAGAGGGTGTAATCAGATGATGCATAACCGGTGGTGGTGATCACCGATGTAACATTGAATGCTGTGTGCGTCAGCGCTTCAAAAAACGGCATCGTGTCGGTAATCATCAGTTGCGCCGTCAGAATTGCGACCAGCCCGGTGACAATCATTAAAAACCCCTTTACCTGCTGATCCGACAAGCTTTTGAAGGAGGGGTTAACCAGAAAACGGATAAACAGCGTGAATGGCAGGCCACCCAGCAGCATAAAGAAGACTGAAACCCAGAGAATCATCGGGCCAAATCGTCCCATGGAACGATCATCGGTGGCATAGCCTCCGGTCGACACGGTAGTGAACGCGTGGTTTATCGCATCAAAGGCGTTCATCCCGGCAATCCAGTAACTCACCGCACAGAGGGTGGTGATCAGCAGATAACTGAACAGCAGCGTTCTGGCCAACTCATGAAAGCGGGGCAGGGACTTTTCCGCCCAGTCCGATGACTCGGTCTGGAACAGACGCATACCACCGATACGCAGAAAGGGGAGGATGGTCACCGCCATACCGATCACCCCCAGACCGCCAACCCATTGCAACAGCGATCGCCACAGCAGCAGACTGGGTGGGAGGTCCTGCAAACCACTCAACACCGTAGAGCCGGTAGTGGTAATACCGGAGACCGACTCAAACACCGCATCAGAGAGTGAGAGCGGGTGATGGCAGAGCATCAGAGGCAGCGCGCCAAGAAACGACAGCAGCATCCAGCTAGAGCTGGTCAGCAGGTAGAGCTGGCGTGATGTCAGGGTAAAGGATGAAGATCTGAACAGCAGAATCAGAACAATGCCGAGCATAATACTGAGCCCGGCAGAGAGAAGAAAAGGGATCATTTCCGGATCATGGCTGATGAAAAAGGCATAGCCTGCCGGTATCAGCATCAGCGCTGCCATTATCAATGACAATACCCCGCAAACATACAGGACAGGGCGAAAGAGCTTAATCATTGCAGTGCTACCTCAAGAATCCATACCTTAATTATCCGCCCAACTGCTGTAAATATTCGATTGTGAAAACAGCATCGGGACGTAAATTTTCCGTAAATATGCGGCTAAACACTGCAATTAAAATCTGCAACAATAGCGCTCTGTCTCTATCGAACTTTATTTATTTACCCCTATATCATGACGCGCCATTAATTTAATCTTCGATGATAAAATATCAGTGACGACAGGTCTCCCCATCTAGGCTTTTTCCTCTCCGATACTCTCATAGATAACAATCACAACGCCAGGTAATCACACTTGATGAAAAACAGTTCGCAGGCCGCTGCCAACATGAAAGGTTGTCTCTTTATGCTCCTGGCGATGGCGGCATTTTCGCTGGAGGATATGTTCATAAAAAGCGCCGTTGCCGTTGTGCCACTCGGATATGCAGTGCTTGCATTTGGCATTGGTGGCGCTTTGACATTCCTCTGTCTGATGAAGTCCAGAGGCGAGTCAACCGTGCCGCCGGATATCCTCAGCAGGGCGATGCTGGTTCGGGTGATCTGCGAGATCATCGGTCGCTCATTTTTTGCTCTGGCGATTATCTTAATGCCGCTTTCCAGTGCTTCGGCCATACTTCAGGCACCCCCCCTGGTGGTTGTGCTGGGGGCGGCGGTTTACATGAATGAAAAGATCTCTGCATCGCACTGGCTGGCGATCTTTGCAGGCTTTCTCGGAGTGCTGATGATTGTCCGGCCCGGTCCGGCGGACTTTAATCCCGCTTCTCTGTTTGCGGTGGCCAGCACACTGGGCTTCGCCGGTAGCGACCTGGCCACCCGGGCTGCATCACCCAAACTATCCAATTATCAATTGGGTTTCTATGGCTTTCTGGTGCTGATAGCGTCAGGCGGCTGCCTGTCACTTATCGAAAATAAAACCTTTGCTATCGATTCCTCCTCGGCGGTACAGATAGCCGCAGCGATCCTGTTTGGTGTGATCGCCTACAACGCTCTGACCATCGCCATGCGTTCCGGCTCAATCTCCGTCGTTGCACCGTTTCGCTATTCTCGGGTCATCTTTGCTCTGATTCTGGGGATAGTTATATTTGACGAACAACCCGACCTGATGACGCTGTCAGGTACCTTAGTAATTGTTATCAGCGGTATCTTCATTCTCTATAGCCGTCGCTTAAAACGGGCGATCGCCGGGCGCAATTAAACCGCAACATTAAGCCCTAAGGCTCTTTTTTCCTCCATAGTCTATATTGCTTAAGCGGGCTCAGCGCTCATCAACATGACGCTAAGCCAGAAGAGCTGGTCGCAATACTATCAGGAGGCAGCATGAACAACCGCAATGATAAAGTCGCCAACATTACAATTCCACAAGAAGCATTTGACTGGTACGACGAGTATGCCCATGGCGATATTGATCGGCGTACTTTTATGAAGCGGCTGGCGACACTAGGTATCGCAGGGCTGACGCTTAGCACGATTTCCGGAGTGTTGATGCCTGACTATGCGCTGGCTGAACAGGTCTCCTTTAATGACCCCGATATTAAAGCCAGTTATGTTGAGTTTGCGGCACCTGAGGGGCATGGCAAGGGGCGGGGATATCTGGTGGTGCCTGCCGGGGTCAGTGCGGAAAAACCCGCCCCTGCAGTGTTGGTAGCCCATGAAAACCGAGGCCTGAATCCTTACATTGAAGATGTCGCCCGACGGCTGGCAAAGGTCGGGTTTGTCGCCTTTGCGCCTGATGCTCTGTATCCGCTGGGTGGATATCCCGGCAACGACGATGATGGCCGGGCGATGCAGAAAACCCTGGTGCGTAACAAAATAGAGGGCGATTTCGCCGGGGCAGCCCGCATGTTAACCGCGCACGAACTGACAACCGATAAACTGGGAGTCGTCGGTTTCTGTTTTGGCGGCTATCTGACCAACCAACTGGCAGCGATGTTGCCGGAGAGTGTCGATGCCGCTGTGCCCTATTACGGCACGCCTCCGCAAAGCCCGGTGGCTGATATTAAAGCGGTAATGCAGCTACATTTTGCCGGGCTGGATACCCGTGTGAATGGTTACTGGCCCGAGTACGAGGCGGCATTGAAAGCGGCAAAGACAGACTATACCGCCTATATCTACCCTAATGTAAACCACGGTTTCCATAATGATTCGACAGCCCGCTATGATGAAAAAAGTGCCGAGCTTGCCTGGAGCCGGACGCTGGAGTTTTTCAAGCAGTATCTGAGTTAAAAACAGAATCACCTTATTTGAGACGGTGAGGGGATTTTTACTGCACCGGGTTTATAGCAGATAACTGACCATCAGTTTTACACTGTTTTGAGCGCAATCTGTATCTGTCACTGATGATTTTCTGTTTATATAATCGTCCTAACTCACCGCCTCCCGGCCTCCCTAAACCCAAGCCGAAATATATCTTATGCCTACTGTTACCAATGCCGGCCATGTAAAGCTTCTCAGTCTGTTTGTCGTTGCGTCCTGCCTGATCCTGGCGATCAATTTTGGTCTGCGCTCCTCTATGGGCTTTTTTATGGCGCCCATTTCCGCTGAGTTTGGTTATGGCCGGGAAGTATTTGCTTTCTCGCTGGCGCTGCAAAATCTCTGCTGGGGCCTGTTTCAGCCGCTTACCGGAGCATTTGCCGACCGTTTTGGAGCCTTCAGGACACTGGTTATCGGAGCGTTGCTCTATGCCCTGGGTATCTATATCACCGCGACCACTGACAGCGCCTGGAGTCTGCACACCGGTGCCGGTATTCTGATCGGCATGGGTATTGCGGGAACCGGATTCGGCGTTATTCTGCCTGCGCTGGCAAGGATGGTCGCGCCGGAAAAATGTGCTTTCGCTCTGGGCCTGGGAACCGCTGCCGGTTCTGCAGGACAGTTGATGGTGATTCCGGTGGCTCAGGCGTTTATCAGTCTCTATGGCTGGCAGACTGCACTTTTACTGATGTGTGGCGGAGCGCTGATGATGATTATCCTGGCCACTACCTTTCGTCATGTAAATGAAGCAGAAACAACGGCTGAAGAGGTTTCGCCTCAACCGCTGAAAGAGGCGCTGCAAGAAGCCGGAGGCCATCTGCATTACTGGCTACTGATCGCTGGCTTTTTTGTCTGCGGTTTTCAACTGGCCTTTATCACCGTGCATATGCCCTCATTTCTCGCCGATCAGGGGTTTGATGCGACGGTTGCTGTAACCAGCCTTGCGCTGATCGGACTGTTTAACATATTTGGCTGTCTGCTGTTTGGTTCCTGGTCCGGACGCTACTCAAAGAAAAAGCTGCTGGGAATAATCTACGGGCTACGTGCGGTGGTCATCGCTCTGTTTATGCTGCTGCCAATCAGCACGACAACGGTATACCTGTTTTCCATTGCCACCGGGTTTCTCTGGCTGGCTACCGTGCCAGCCACCTCTGGCCTGGTGGCGCAGATGTTTGGTCTGCGTCATATGGGGACGCTCTATGGCATTGTTTTTCTGAATCACCAGCTAGGTTCATTCGTTGGGGTCTGGGTTGGTGGCTATATGTTTGATCAGACCGGTAGTTACAGCAGTGTCTGGTGGGCGGCTGCCGCGATCGCCTTGCTAACGGCGGTGATTCATATCTTTATCGATGAGCGCCCGGTAAAACGACTGAGGGCAGGGCAGGCTGCAGCAATGGGTTAAATCAATCATGCCCATAACAGTCAATGCCAGCGAAAAAAAAAGCGCTTTCTGAAACCAGCAAAGCGCAAACATAGGAAGGAACAACAGGGAAAACTTAATCTTCGATCTGTGCAATCAGATCGGCATAGTGTTTATCAAAACTTCTGAACACCATATCATTATGGCTGCAGCAGCGAATGGAGCCGGTTTTGATGTTGTACACCCAGCCATGGACTTCGACTTTACCGGTCGCCAGTTTCGCGGCTACGACCGGATGGGTGCGGATATGCTGCACCTGCTGAAGCACGTTTTCCTCAATCGCTTCGTTCAGATGTTCTGATCCCACCGGATGATCATGAGGGATATCGTGCCGCTCCCGCACAATCTCCATCGCCGAACGGCAGTGTCCCAGCCACTCTTTAACATGAGGCAGACCATTCAGGGCGTTCAGATCCAGAGCCCCTTTGATTGCACCACAGTCGGTGTGACCACAGATAATGATATGACGCACCCCCAGCACCGCAACTGCATACTCAATTGAGGCGGTCATACCGCCGGTTTCGTTGCTGTGGGGCGGAATGATATTACCTGCGTTACGGCAGATAAACAGATCGCCGGGTGACGTACCGGTCAGCAGGTTAGGATCGATACGTGAGTCGGAGCAGGTTGCAAACAATACATCAGGGCTCTGCCCATCAGCCAGAGTACCAAACAGGTCTTTATGTTCGGGGTATACATTCTGACGGAAGTTAATCACGCCTTTTACGATTTTATCCACGCACAGATTCTCTCAGCTTTGTAGTGTATAGATATACGGTTATGGGGGTAGCCTCCCATAACCGCTGCATAACGCAGAGCTTTATAGCGTTATTCGATTTCAGCAAGCACTTCGCCGGGGGTGACGCGGTCACCTTTGGCGACGTGAATCGCTTTAACCGTACCGGCGATATTGGCGTGAATCTCCATCTCCATCTTCATCGCTTCGGCCACCAGAATGGCCTGGCCCGCCTCGACCACATCGCCCTCCTTAACCAATACTTCGAAGATGTTGCCGGGCATCGCAGTGGTGACATGTCCAGGCTGGCTGGCGTGTTTACGGCCACTGCTACCTTCGGAAACAAACTCGTTCTGAGGTTCAAAGATTACCTCTTCCGGCACACCGTCCATCGACATGTAGATCTTACGTTTACCGCTACCAAACTCTCCTACGCCGGTAACCGCGATATCATAGACCTCACCATGTACCTCAATCTTAAACTCAGAGGCACCGGCCTGACCCAGTTTTGCACCTTTAGCGGCATCCGGGGGTAATAGCTCCTCGGGTTTCAGGGTCCCCTCTGCACGCTGCTGCAGGAACTCACGTCCCAGATCGGGGAACATCGCGAAGGTGAGAACATCCTCTTCGGTTAACGCCAGATCGCCGATATCCTCACGCAACTTATTCAGCTCAGGCTTGAGCAGATCCGCCGGACGACCAACATCAACACTTTCGTTGCCGATCGCTTTCTTCTGCAGTTGCGCATCCACTTCAGCAGGCGCCGCTCCGTACCCCCCCTGGAGGTAACGCTTAACCTCATTCGTGATGGTTTTGTAGCGTTCGCCCGCCAGCACGTTATATACCGCCTGTGTACCAACTATCTGCGAAGTCGGCGTTACCAGAGGAGGGTAGCCCAGATCCTTACGCACCCGGGGAATCTCAGCAAACACTTCGCGGATTTTGTCCAGTGCGTTCTGCTCTTTCAACTGGTTAGCCAGGTTGGACATCATGCCGCCCGGAACCTGATTGATCTGTACAGAGACATCTTCGCGGGTGAACTCGCTCTCAAACTGATGATATTTCTTACGGACTTCACGGAAATAGTCAGCAATCTCAGCCAGCAGCTCCAGATCCAGTCCGGTGTCGTACGCGGTACCCCGCAGGGCTGCTACCTGACCTTCGGTGGCCGGATGACTGGTGCCGTTGGCAAATGAGGAGATCGCCGTATCGATGCGATCAGCGCCCGCTTCAATAGCTTTCAGCTGACACAGCGGCGCAAGGCCTGCGGTGGAATGGCTGTGAACCACAACCGGCAGATCCAGTTCTGCTTTCAGTGCGGCAACCAGATCATAGGTTGCATAAGGTGTAAGCAATCCCGCCATATCTTTAATAGCGATGGAGTCAGCCCCCATATCGCGCATAGCGATCGCCTGTTTTACAAACAACCCGGGGGTGTGCACCGGGCTGGTGGTGTAGCAGATAGTGCCCTGAGCGTGTTTGCCTGCTTTTTTTACCGCTTTCATGGCGGTTTCCAGGTTGCGGATATCATTCAGCGCATCGAAAACACGGAATACATCGATACCGTTTTTAGCCGCTTTGGCAACAAACGCTTCAACAACATCGTCAGCATAATGACGGTAGCCCAGCAGGTTCTGCCCCCGCAGCAGCATCTGCAGACGGGTGTTTGGCAGGGCAGCACGCAGCTGGCGCAGACGCTCCCAGGGGTCTTCCTTCAGAAAGCGCACACAGGCATCAAAGGTAGCGCCACCCCAGACCTCCAGAGACCAGTAGCCCACCTGATCCAGTTTTTCACAGATCGGCAGCATATCTTCGGTGCGCATACGGGTCGCGATCAGGGACTGGTGGGCATCCCGCAGAATCACATCGGTGACTTCAATTTTCTTTGCTTGATTCATGTTTACAGTACTCACTGTAGTTTCTCCTGCAACCGCTCCGGCGGTCAGCTGAAATTAGTTTCTTTGCTATCAGATGCGGCTGGAAACGCTTAAACGCGCTTTACCAGCCCGCATGGGCCGCAATCGCAGCGGCAACCGCCAGAGCCATCTCACTGGGATGACGCTTGTCGGAATAGCCCAGCAGCTCTGGATGCTCCGGAACAAAGCTGGTGTTAAAATTCGCGTCCTGAAATTCAGGGTGCTTGAGAATCTGTTGGTAATAGTTGGCGGTGGTTTTAATACCGTGCAGGCGCATATCATCCAGGGCTCGCTGGCCCCGGGCGATTACTTCCTCCCAGGTCAGCGCCCAGACGACCAGCTTCAGACACATGGAGTCGTAGTAGGGCGGTATCTCATAACCGGTATAAATGGCGGTATCCACCCGCACACCAGGGCCTCCCGGCGCATAGTAGTGAGAGATACGGCCAAAGCTTGGCAGAAAGTCGTTTTTCGGGTCTTCAGCGTTGATCCGGAACTGCAGGGCATAACCTCGATAGGAGATATCTTCCTGGCGGTAACTCAGGGGCAGACCCGATGCGATGCGCAGCTGTTCGCGGACTATATCAACCCCGGTAATCTGCTCAGTGATGGTATGCTCAACCTGAACCCGGGTATTCATCTCCATAAAGTAGACCTGATTCCCGGTCAGCAAAAACTCTACAGTCCCGGCATTTTCATAACCAACGGCCTCAGCTGCTTTAACAGCAAGACCACCGATATACTGACGCTGTTCCGGGGTTAGCTGCGGGCTGGGCGCGATCTCGATAAGCTTCTGATTACGCCGCTGTATTGAGCAGTCCCGCTCATACAGGTGGACCACATTACCCTGACTATCAGCCAGCACCTGCACCTCAATATGGCGCGGGTCAACTATGCACTTCTCCATAAACACTTCAGCAGACCCAAACGCTTTGGTCGCTTCGGAGATAACCCGGGGGTATTGCAGTTTAAGTTCTTGCGGTGTATCGCAACGACGGATACCGCGGCCACCACCACCGGAGGTCGCTTTGATCATGATTGGATAGCCGATCTCATCCGCCAGCTTTAATGCCTCATCGACATCAGCAAGGTTTCCCTCTGAACCGGGTGTAATGGGAACACCCGCGGCACGCATCGAGTCACGCGCCTGGGTTTTGTCGCCCATCTTGTGGATGACATCAGATTTAGGCCCGATAAAGGCGACGCCATGCTGTTCACACAGGCGGGCAAATTCAGCATTTTCTGACAGGAAACCGTAGCCCGGATGGATGGCATCACAGCCAGTTTCCAATGCCATATTGACGATCCGGCGTGGGTCAAGATACCCGGCCAGGGGATCATCACCCAAAGAATAGGACTCATCAGCACGTTTGACATGCAGTGCGTAGCGGTCAGGCTCGGTATAAATCGCCACAGAGCGGATGCCCATCTCGGCACAAGCGCGGACGATACGCACCGCAATCTCACCCCGGTTGGCGATCAGTACTTTTTTGATCATGAAACTCTCCTCTGCCTCCGGCTCGTTGCCGTAAGTGTGTAAATAAATCCTAGTCGCAATCTTTGATAAGTTGAAATTGATATTTTTTTGTTTATCTATAAGGTATTACTTATAGATAACCCCTATGAGGTCTATTTTGTGCCACTTTCTATTCAAAAAATGACCAGTCGCCTGAGTTTTCGTCAGCTTCAGGTGTTTAAAGCGGTCTATGAGCTGCAAAGCTACAGTAAGGCGGGCGAACTTCTGGGGCTGACACAGCCCGCGGTCAGCAGCCAGATCCGCCAGTTGGAGCAGGGCGTGGATCAGCCCCTGTTTGAGTATGTTGGCAGGCGCCTTTTCTGTACCGCAGCGGGCGAACGTTTGTACGAGAGTATCAATGCGATCTTTATCGAACTGTCAGACCTGCAGACCGATCTGGGGGCTCTGAGAGGCAACATCGCTGGCGAGTTAAAGCTGGTGGCCGTGAATACAGCGCAATATATGGTGCCTTACCTGTTGCGGGCATTTCTCGACCTGCACCCGCTGATCAGTGTACGGATCAGGGTGGTCAACCGGGCGACAGCCCTGCAGGGGCTGAATGAAAATAACGATGACCTGGTGATTATGGGGATGGTGCCGACCGATAAACCCCTGGCATCGCTGCCATTTCTGGATAATGAGCTGGTTCCGGTCGTCCCTCAGGGACACCCGCTGCTGGAGCAGTCTCAGATCAGTCCACAGCAGTTTCTCAATAGCGGACTGCTGGTGCGGGAGCAGGGGTCAGGCAGTCGGCTGGCACTTGAACAACACTGTCAGCAACAGCGGTTACGCTTTCCTCACAGTATGGAGATAGGCTCTAACGACGCATTAAAGCATTCGGTGATCGCCGGGCTGGGGGTTGCGGTATTGCCCAAGCTGAGCATCCTCTCTGAACTTGAACTGGGACGACTTATTATTCCTCATATTGACGGATTTCCTTTGCGCCGCAGCTTCTGTGTGGTGCATCCTCAGGCCAGGCATCCAACCCCGGCGATGCAGGCCTTTCTGGATTATATTCAGCAGAATATTAAACAGTTTGAGCGAATGTTTCTGGGGGATTAAAGCCATGAATGGGCGGTTCAGAGAATTTTTCACAAAAACTATCGATGTTAATGACGAAATGTGCGGCAGATCCTATAGAATAGGTCGCAATTAAAGTCAGGTTAAGCTGGCATAGATGAAGCTAAGCTCGTTCGTATCTGCGTTTCTTTATCCAACCGCCCTGACAGAATCATTCAGGTTTCCTTATTCAGCAGGATTAGTTAATTATACATATGATTAAACAAACATTATTTATACTTGCTCTGTGCCTGCAGAGTTCCTGGGCGGTTGCCGCTATCGACTGGTTTAAAGATGAGAATGGTAAAACCAAGTGGCAACATCTGGCCAATTTCAGCAGCGGCACCCTGATCATAATCCTGTCGATTACCGCTATCTATCTGTTGGTCTACAGTCGTCGTGCGCACCGCGCCAATCGTGAACTGACTCTGATTAAAAATGAGCTGGAACAACGGGTTGAGGAGCGTACAGCAGCGCTTAAGGAATCCAACAGCAAGCTGATCGAGAGCAACCACCTGCTGGAGTCAGAAGTTGCACAGCACGTGATTACCGCCAATCAGCTGCGTTCATCCGAGTCATATATCAAGGATATCCTGACCTCAATGCCGCTGATGCTGGTGGGGCTGGATAAAGAGGGGCGGGTCACCCAGTGGAACCGTCGGGTTGAAGAGCTCTCCGGCGTCCCGGCACAAAAAGCACTGGGTAAAACCCTGTGGGAAGCCTATCCCACTATGACCGTGGTGCCCGAGCATATTCAGCAAGCGATTGAACAGAATAAAACCATCCACCTGAAGCAGAGCCTGCGTAGTCTGTCCCATTTTGATATCACCATCTACCCCCTGAACGGTCCGGAACCCGGTGTTGTTATTCTGGTGGACGATGTATCTAAAGAGACCACCGCCGAAAACCTGCTGATCCACAATGACAAAATGTCATTTATGGGGGAGCTGGCATCCTCTATGGCTCATGATATCAACATCCCGTTGCAGGCGATTCTGATGGACCTGAAACGGTTTAAGAATATTATGGCGGATAACCATCTGGCGCTGGAACAGGGCGGTAATGACAAAACCGCGCTGCTGGAATCGATCTACAATGATATGTCGGATAAGGGCGATCAGGTTTCCAAAATTATTCATAACCTGCTGACCTTTGCCCGCAATCGTCATTCAGAAAAACAGATGGCAGATATCGTTGATGTGATGGAGCATACCGTCAATCTGGGCAAAGAGGTTATCTCGGTCTCTGATGGTTTCCGGTTTAACCAGGTGAAGCTGGAATGGCAGGTTGAAAAAGGGCTGCCTCAGGTTCCCTGTTATATTACCGAACTGCAGCAGGTGTTTCTCAGCCTGTTCCGCCACGCCTGTATCGCACTCCAGAAAAAGAGCGCCAGTGAGAGTTTTGAGCCGATCATAAAGATAATTCTTTCAGAGAGTTACGATAATATGTGGATCAAGATTCAGCACAACGGAACAGGCCTGACCAACGAACAGCAGATGAGTTTGTTTGAACCCTTTTTCAGCACCACTCAACAAGCTGACAGTTTTGATACCGGCGAGCATCTCTCATTTTCTTACTACATCATTACCGAGCAACATCAGGGACATATGGCGGTTACTTCTGACGTGGATGTGGGTTCAACCTTCCATATGCAGATTCCGATTACACGATAACAGGCTCTATGCACACGGATGTTGATATTGCATCAGCCGTCTCAAGCCCTGAAGGAGAATAAAGCCTTTTTGAACCACCAATGCGTGCGTCACAACGGCAGTGCTATGCCGAAGTTACTGGTCGTTTCCGCCATCATCGCAGCCATTGCCGGGGGCACAGTTTACAACGTTTTGCCCGGCAGTGCGCTCCCGGGCCGGGATAGCGCTGCTGAGATTCAGCCACCATCCACCCCAGGCGGTAACCGCACGTCTATCCTGCAAGCCTACCAGAATCACCAGAGCAATCTGCAGGTCAGCGGCACGGGAGTGGTGGTTAAAGTCTTAGCAGACGACCTGAAGGGCAGTCGTCATCAACGTTTTATTCTCAGACTACCGTCAGGCATCACTATTCTTATCGCTCACAATATCGATCTGGCACCCCGCCTGGATTCATTGAGAGCGGGAGACCGCGTTAGCTTTAATGGTGAGTACGAATGGAATCCGCAAGGGGGCGTGGTCCACTGGACCCACCGCGACCCACAAGGCAGACATGTTGACGGCTGGCTGGAGCACAACACCAGGCGATATCAATAAGCGGCCAATAACAACGGTGAAAAACGGAGAAGGGGAGTAATAAGTAAAGAGAGGGGTGCCTGAAGAAAAGGCAAGGGAGTTGTAGCATCCGTACTACGCCCCCTTAAATCAGCCATCCATTTCCATGTAGCCGTTGCTTCCTGCTATCCTTCTGGCTACGTTGCTGAGTTCCGTAATCAAATCCCTGATTACCCTGAACACGTTGCGCATAGTAAGGTCTGTGCCGTTATTTGTAACTAGGACAAATTCCTATTTATGCAAATATTTTCAATCAGTTAAGCATTACCGGTGAAAATGTAAATACAGTCTCACTGGCGGGGTTAACGGTCATCTCAATCCAGCTGTTATCCTCCTCCCCAAACACCTGTACGCGGGTAAAGTTAGCAGTCAACTGGCCGTTGGGGTTGTACATCGGCTTATCCATTTTGAAGAAATGAGAATCGCCGTTAATCAGTACAACCTGACCGTCATAGCTCTGAGTTTCGCTGATCAGCGTGTTGAAGAAATCAGTGAAGCCGTTTTTATCGTCCAGGCTTTTCATAAAGTCATCTTCATATCCACCATCAGAGAGCTCAAACGGGAAGAAGATGTCAGCCTGAATAATGATCGCTATACCGGCAAGCTGATCTTGCTTCGCTTTCGCAAACGACTCCTTAAGCCACTCGATGTTTTTAGCATTTCGCGCTTTATACTCTTCGCTGGCAGCCGCACAGTCTTCAGCACTGCGTTTAGATTTCTTGGTGCACTGTTTTTCAGTCACCACCAGATTGTTGTTACTGCCAGTGACCGCGAGGGCAACAAACTCAACGTTGCTGGCGACGAAACGGCTGTTTTCACTGTAGGCTTTACCCAGCTCACCCTGACGCTCAACCGCAATGGGGTTCTTACCCTGGGTAGTCGCTTTATTGAAAAAGGTTTTACGCAAAAATGACAGACGCTCAAGTGGGTCGTAAGCACCATTACTGGTGCGGTGGCAATCGGTCCACTCATTATCACCCAGCGTATACAGTGTCGGCATATCAAGCCTGTTGTATACACTGATAATATCGTCACCAATCGCTTTGTCGCTACATTCGCTGCTGCCGTTTTTAGTGTCTCCGGCATACATGGTGAAGTTCAGCTTATGGGCATTCATGGACTCGATAGTCTGACTTGTCCGCTGTGCTTTTTCTGCGGCGTCTTTGCTGTAAAACTGATCCCCCCAGAGGCCAACTTTCAGGGTTTCAGCGCGCTCTTGTGCCATCACGAGTGGAGCATTAGCCGCCAGCAACAGGCAGGAGCCGGATGCAGCTAGCAATAGTTTTTTCAGCATAATCGGTTTAATCCCATAGTTCAGTTTACCGGCACTGTGCCCCGTCAGAATCTACCGATACACAGACCATATATTCAGCAAAGGCATGCTAAATAGTGTCGGTGACAGAGCGATGACGTATAGATGACAGATTTGTTAGGCGTGTGATTACAGGAGATCTGCAAATTGCCCGAAAGCGATGAACTGATGACTATACTCTATCTTCATAGTGGTTCTGCACAAAGAAGATAATTATCAATCTATCAGACACTTAAAAGACGTGATAGGGTCGAATTATCAGATTTAACCTTGTGGGCGAGGTCCATACAATCGTAACGACTACGATGACGCAATGCGTCAGAGGGAAATAACCATTCACCGAGGGAAAACGATGAAAACAAAAATAATAGAATCTGCTGAAAATGCCTACCATTACCCGCTGTTGATTAAAAACCTGCTGCTATCGGGCAAGCGATATCAACCCGACCAGGAGATTGTCTATAGCGATCTGTTCCGCTATGACTACCGCACGCTCTATCAACGTATCTGCAAGCTGGCGCATGTCTTAACCGATGCCGGCGTAGAGCCGGGGGACACCGTAGCACTGATGGACTGGGACAGCCATCGCTACCTGGAGGCCTACTTCGCTGTGCCAATGATTGGTGCCATTTTACACCATGTTAATGTGCGTCTTAGTCCCGATCAGATCCAATACACGATGGACCACGCAGAGGATAAGCTGGTGCTGGTTCATGATGATTTTGTCGCCATTGCTGAGCAGCTATCGACCGATTTACCCCATGTCACAGGTTTCATCCAGCTAACTGACGAAGACCAGCCGGTAACCACCTCTTTGAACGTCTTGGGTGAATATGAAACGCTGCTAAAAGGCGCCAGCGATCAGTATGAGTTTCCAGATTTCGATGAAAACTCGGTGGCAACCCTGTTTTACACCACTGGCACCACCGGTAATCCCAAAGGGGTGTACTTCTCTCATCGTCAGTTGGTGTTGCATACCCTGAATGGTGCGGCAACCCTGGGGCTTTATGATGGTCAGCCAATGCTGCGTTCGGATGATGTCTATATGCCGATGACGCCGATGTTTCATGTACATGCCTGGGGAGTGCCATATATCGCCACGCTGCTGGGGGTTAAGCAGGTTTATCCGGGCCGTTATGAACCCAATAAGCTGGTGAAGCTTTATCGTGACGAGAGTGTGACCTTCTCCCATGGCGTGCCGACGGTATTACAGATGATTCTCAACTGTGAAGAGGCTAAAACCACGGATATGACTGGCTGGAAAATGGTCACCGGTGGCAGCGCCCCGACACTGGCCCTGGCACAGCAGATGGCCGAAAAAGGGATCCTCTTCCATACCGCCTATGGTATGTCCGAAACCTGTCCACTGTTAACCACAACCTATCTGCCTGCGGCGGCCCGTGAGCTGGATATGGTCGATCAGATGCCGTTGCGCATCAAAACAGGCGTGCCTAATGCGATGGTTGATCTGCGGATTGTAGACCCTGCTGGCAACGAAGTCCCCCATGATGGGGAAGCAGTAGGCGAGGTTGTGGTACGGGCTCCCTGGCTGACTCAGGGCTACTATAAAGAGCCGGAAAAGGGCGCTGAGCTCTGGCAAAACGGCTGGTTACATACCGGTGATGTGGCCTCGATGGATGAAGCCAGTGTACTGGAGATTAAAGACCGCATTAAGGATGTCATCAAAACCGGAGGCGAGTGGATCTCATCCATTGAACTGGAGAGTCTGATCAGCCAGCATCCTCTGGTTTCAGAAGTCGCAGTGGTCGGCGTTCCTGATGAAAAATGGGGCGAAAGGGCCTTTGCTATGATTGTTCCTGCCGCGGGCAATACAGTTGACGCTGACGCAATCCAGGCACATCTGCAGCAGTTTGTTGACAGTGGCAGGATTAACAAATGGGCCATCCCCGAAAAGATCAGTGTGGTGTCGGAGATACCCAAAACCAGTGTCGGTAAGCTCAATAAGAAGGTGATTCGTCAGCGGTACAGCGGCTAAGCCAGCGCCCCTTATCTGGGGGCAGCTTTCAGCCTTCATTTGTGCTCCGGTTTATATCTCAGCTGAGTTAGCTGATTGTCGATTTTTTAACTAAGCTATATTAGCTGTTATGAATATTCGAAACAAACGCTCTTCTGACAATAAAAACCGGAGCTAATGACGATGAACACCAAGAATAAAAAATCGGTAGGCTTACACGCACTATATGAAGATGACCCTGTCTCAGCAGACCTGAAGGTTTTCGGACGTGTCGCTAATCAGGACCGGCGGGGCTTTCTGCGCGGGGCAGGCCTCACCAGTATGGCAGCGCTACTGGGCGTGTCATTCATTCCCTACCACCGCAACATGCCTCAGGGTCTTATTCCCGCAGCGATGGCCGATGATACGACCCCGTTCTCTATCGAGGGGAAAGAGGGGCTGACCATTCTTAATGACCGTCCGGTCAATGCGGAAACTCCCGCACACCTGCTGGACGATGCGGTCACACCCACCAGCCGCCATTTTATCCGCAACAATGGCGTCCCTCCCGTTGAAGTGGATGCGGACCGCTGGCAGCTGACGATCGATGGGTTGGTTGAAAAGCCGCTCACGTTGTCCATTAAAGATCTTCAGGATAAGTTCGAGGTGGTGACCCGACCGGTTGTCGTCGAGTGCGGTGGTAATGGCCGTGCGGCCTTTGACCCACCTGCCAGTGGTAATCAGTGGACCTATGGTGCGGTTGCCTGCGCTGAATGGACCGGTGTCCGCTTAGCCGATGTGCTCAGCGCTGCCGGAGTTAAACCCGGCGCGGTCTATACCGCTCACCACAGCGCCGATAAACACCTGTCCGGCAAAGAGGGCAAAGAAGCGATCTCCCGCGGTGTGCCTATCGGGAAAGCGATGGACCCCAATAACCTGATCGCATTCGCTATGAATGGTAAACCGATCCATCCAATGAACGGCGCACCACTGCGACTGATCATTCCCGGCTGGCCCGGTTCCTGTTCACAGAAATGGCTGCAGCGCATCAATATCCGTGATCAGGTACATGACGGCGCCAAAATGACCGGTACCGCCTATCGCGTCCCCAAACACCCGGTTGCAGCGGGGGAAAAGGTCGCTAAAGAAGACTTTGTTATCATCGAGCGGATGCCGGTTAAGTCCCTGATCACACATCCGGCCACCGGAACCATGCTCAGCGAAAAAAAACTGGAAGTGCGTGGCAACGCCTGGTCCGGCGAGCGTAAAATCACTCAGGTGGAGATCTCCATCGATTTCGGTGCCACCTGGATCACAGCCGAGCTGGGCGAACAACCTAACTTTGGCGCCTGGCAACGCTTCAAAGCCCAGGTGACGTTCCCTGAGCCCGGCTATTTTGAGATATGGGCCAAAGCCACCGACGACAAGGGTGTCAGTCAGCCATTCGGGATCGCCTGGAATCCCAAAGGCTATCTCAACAATAGTATGCACCGGGTGGCAGTCAGAGTCAGTTGACAGGGTGCGATATGATCAGACAACTCTCCACCGCATTGCTATTCAGCGTGCTTGCCGGGTCGGTTAGCTTTCAGTCAGCCTTTGCCGATCAGGCAAACCTTGCAGCCAGGGGCCAGCAGCTGGTCCTGGTCTGCAAGGGCTGTCATACCTTAGCAAAGGGAGAACCACACAATATCGGCCCTAACCTCTGGAATGTTGTTGGCCGAAAGGTTGGCGCAGCTGCAGGTTTTGAATACTCTGAAGCGTTTAAACAGTTTGAAGGGCGCTGGACAGAGGACAACCTGAAACACTATCTGGCATCTCCCGCCACCTTCATCCCCAATAACCACATGGCCTTTTCGGGTATCAGTTCCGAAACCGATCGCTCTGCGGTGGTCGCTTATCTGAAAACACTGACTGATGGTGGACCTGTGGTTGGCGCCTCCAGCAGTTTCGACTACGGCGGACTAAAAGAGGGGGTTGGACGGGAGGATGTTTACTCCGTCTGTTCTCGCTGCCACTCCATTATGTTGGTGAAACAGCAGGGCATGAGCCGGTCCCGCTGGACGGACACTCTGGTGTGGATGGTTGAAGAGCAGGGCATGGATGAACTGCCCAGCGACCAGCATGAGCGTATTCTCGACTATCTGGCAAAATATTACGGAGGGTAGACGTTGCAAGCCTGCATCAGGGGATATAAAAGAGGATTGCATAGAACAACACCAGATTGCCACTATCCGCCAGCAGGTGCTGACCTCACACATTGATCCGCTGCCCGACTGGGCGGCGGAACTGCTGACCGACCTCGTCTAATCAGCCAGGAGGCATCAGCGATTCAGTAAAAGTCCGCTACTTTGTCTGCTGTTTCAGCAGCAACTTAATCTCTTCAAGTTGCTGTTGCAGATCGGTAATGGTGGGTTCATGAGCATCGATGGCGGCCTGTTTTCTGACCTTGGCATGCTCCTCATCCAGGACATTCACCACGATGCCGATCACCATATTCAGAAACGCAAACGCCGTGAAGAAGATAAAGGTCAGGTAGTAGATCCAGCTGAGCTTATAGACCGTCATCGTTTCATACATGACATCGGTCCAGTCCTCAAATGTCATCACCCGAAACAGGGTCAGCAACGAGATAGTGATGTCGCCCCAGAGCTCAGGATTGATATCTTCAAACAGTGTGCTGCCGATCGCCGCGTAGATATAAAAGATGATAAACATCAGAAGGATAACATAACCAAGCTGAGGCATCGCTTTAATCAGGGAGTTGAGCAGCAGGCGTAATTCAGGGATAACTGAAACCATCCGCAACACCCGGAAAACCCGAACCAGACGAGCCACCAGTGCCATGTCAGTATTATCAATCGGAATCAGGCTGATGGTGACAATCAGTGTGTCAAAAATGTTCCAGGGATTTTTGAAAAAGTCCTTTTTATTCTCTTCCCCCAGGAAGCGAATACTGATCTCAATCAGAAAGAAGACCGTAATCAAACGGTCAAGCCAGACAACCATCGTGATCGCTAAAGGGGAAAGTTCATAGGTTTTAGCACCCACTAACAAAGCTGAACTGATAATCACAATCACAACAAATAGCTCAAACGCTTTATTGCTTCTCAGGGTAGTAAATTTAGACTGAAGCCGGGCAAAATCTATCATACTAAAAAGTTCCAGAATCACTAAGAGCTTATATAAGCCCTTATATAAGTGCTTATAAATGGGTTTGCGGGATGGAAAGATAACCGAAGCTATTTTTGAAAGCGACATTTAATGAAGAAATGAAACCACGTGAGTACATGCTGAGCGAAGCCAGTAGCGAATAAAACGAGAAACAGCGCGTGCCAGCATCCACAACGCCATCGTCCTGAAACGGTAAATAGTTCTGACACACCTCAAGAGCCTTCCACAAAGGCACTAAAATGATGGATTTTAGCACCGTCTTTAGACTAGCCTTTACTCAGGAGAGACTGATTGGAAACCGGGACCTCAACGACGAATGGACAAAAGAATAGTCTCAATTCGTTGACCACTGCGCCATAGCGCAATAAAGTGAACTGATTTATGGAAACCAGAGGGCGTGCCTGCTTTTGGCACTATCGCCCAGAAGAGTGACTGCCAGGAAGGCTTTTTGAGATGTAACAGATGAATAAAATTCCGGTTAACGGCTCTGATGATTACCGTATCGAGAAGTTACTCGATATAACCAGCTTTGCAGAGCTGCTGGAAGGTTATTATCAGGCAACCGGAATACCGAATGGCCTGGTCGGGCCTGGGGGTGAGCTGATCACCCAGGCCGGCTGGATCGATGCCTGCACACGTTTTCATCGCGGTCACGAAGAAACAAACCGCCGTTGCGTCGAAAGCAATTGCACCCTCCTCGAACAGGCCCAGACTCAAAAAGTTTGTAACTCTCTTTGTAAAAATGGCCTCTATGACTACGCCACCCCCATCAATATCGACGGTAAGCATATTGCCACCCTGTTCATGGGACAACTACTGCATCAGCCACCCGATCTTAGCTATTATGAGCAACAGGCAGAACGCTTCAATTATGACAAAGCGGCCTATATAGAGGCCATTAAGCAGGTTCCGGTCATTCCCAAAGCGCAACTGGAAAAGCAGCTTAACCATATGGTTCAGGTGACCACTGTGCTGGCCAAAAGTGCACTGAGCACTATCCGAGAGCACCACCTTCAGGAAGCCCTAAGCCACAGCAAAAAGCAACGTATTGAGATAAAAGACCTGCTTGATAACTCACCCACAGGTATCAGTTGGTGCGACGAAGCATGCAATATCGAATATATTAATCACACATTTACCCGGATACTGGGCTACACCCTGGAAGATCTCCCAAATGTTGATAGCTGGTATAAGACCGCATATCCAGACCCTGAAGTCCGTCATCCGATAGAGAAAATATTTAAGAGATGGCTCAACAGTCAGAAAAAAAGTAACGGCGCCTTTATGCCTCCTCTTACCACGGAGACTACTGTCCGCTGTAAGGATGGCACCAGCAAAAGAATCTCAAGCCAGGTATCGGCGATTAACCAGAAGATACTCTATAACTGCACCGATATCACAGAAAAATGGCGAATCGAACAGCGCAATCTGACCCGCAACAGAATGATGGAGCGGGTTGCGCAGGGGGAACAACTTAACAGTATCATGCATCAGCTGATAACCGATATTGAGTCAGATGATCCCTCAATTCGCTGCAGCATCCTTTTATTGGATAGCGAAGGCAGGCATCTCTTAAATTGTGCGGCACCGAGCCTCCCTGATTTTTATAACGAAGCGATTCACGGCGTTGAGATAGGCGAGGGGGTTGGCTCCTGCGGTACAGCGGCCTTTCTCGGTAAACGGGTTATCGTTGAGGATATTGACATCCATCCATACTGGACACCCTATCGTGAACTGGCAGCCCGTGCCGGCTTGAAGGCGTGCTGGTCCGAGCCCATTATCTCTTCAACGGGTCGTGTCCTGGGTAGTTTTGCCATCTATCACAATACGCCAAATAAGCCGGACGATCACGATATTGAAATGATATCCTTTGCAGCTAATCTGGCATCTATTGCAATAGAAACCCTCAAAAACCGGGAAGAACTGGTACGTAGCGAACAAGCCTACCGCAGTCTGGCAGAGAACGCTCCGGACGCGATCGCGCGCTATGATGGAGCAGGCGATCTGATCTACACCAACCCAAACTTCGCTGCACTGTTCGCAAGTGATATGTCAGAAAATGACAGCTATCTTGAACATTACCGCTCAGTGATCAGAAAAGTGATCAGAACCGGCACCCCTCAGCAGGTGGAGATCTGCATCCACGCAGGATCAAACCACCGATATCTGATGTTTAATATCGTTAGTGAAGAGAATGAAGGAGGAGGGGGAGCACTGGCCATCGGGCGGGATATAACATTGCACCGGGAGATGGAGCATAAGCTGGAGAAGCAAGCCCGATCCGATTTCCTGACCCAGCTTATCAACCGGCGTCATTTCTTTGAACTGGCAAACCGGGAGATGCTGGTTGCCAGCCGCTATAACAATGCACTGTCTCTCATCATGTTCGATCTTGACCATTTTAAACAGGTCAATGATACCTACGGACACGCCATTGGCGATCTGGTACTACAAAGAATAGCGGATGTCAGCCTGACGACTGTTCGCGCTGCGGATATTCTTGCCCGGTTAGGCGGCGAGGAGTTTGTTGTGCTGATGGTGCAGACCAGCCATGATGAGGCCCTGCAAAGCGCTGAAAGACTACGGCAGGCAATAGCCAGTACAAGCATCGCACTGGGCAGCGGTGAAGCGATCTCGGTAACCGCCTCGTTTGGAGTTACTACCATACATTTTGATAGTGGTGACAGCCATACCATCAACCATATGATTTCCGATGCCGACAAAGCGATGTATCGCGCCAAACAGGAAGGGCGCAACCGGGTGGTCTACGCCTGATCTGCATTGCGCAGAAAGAGACTGTCTCTGGTTGAATACCAATCGGGTATGTTTAACCTATATCATAGTTGAGCACAGCAGTTTCCAACTGAAACAATCACTATCTCAGGTATCAAAGGGGTTCTGAACAAGAGCAGAGTTTTTGATGTCTGCAGTACCCTGACCACTGTCCCTGTAGTACACTGATTCCCAATCAAAAAGAGGCAGCGGACGCTTCATCTTTTTCCCGCTGCTCTCATTACCAATTGCTGTATAAGGTATAAGCATCGATGCAAAACTTCTCTCAAACGGCTGCATTCATCTGGTCGGTGGCCGATCTTCTTCGGGGTGATTTTAGACAGAGTCAATACGGGCGGGGGATTCTGCCGTTTACGCTGTTACGCCGCCTTGAGTGCGTGCTGGGGACTGATTTTACGCGCAATAGATCAGAATTCTCAACAGCTCGCTAATCTCCCTCGATAAGCTGGATGCTGTTACATCAACCAACAAACGTCTTAACGAAACCTAACAGACGATACAACTAAGAAAAACAACGAGAAAATACTCATGACAAGCACCCAACAACGCGCCGCTCTTCAACGTCAGATCTGGGCCATTGCCAATGATGTACGCGGTGCCGTCGACGGCTGGGACTTTAAACAATACGTCCTCGGCACCCTGTTTTACCGCTTTATCAGTGAAAACTTTGCCGCCTACATTGAGGGCGGTGACGACAGCGTTAACTACGCAGAACTGCCCGATAGTGTAATCACGCCGGAAATCAAAGACGATGCCATTAAAACCAAGGGTTACTTTATCTACCCCGGCCAGTTGTTCGCCAATGTGGCCCAAAATGCCAACAGCAATGAAAGCCTGAATACCGATCTGGCGGCCATCTTTGCCGCAATCGAGGCCTCGGCCAGTGGTTACCCTTCCGAGCAGGATATTAAAGGCCTGTTTGCCGATTTCGATACCACCAGTAACCGCCTGGGCAATACCGTAAAAGATAAGAACAAGCGCCTGGCCGATGTACTCAAAGGCGTGGCGGGGCTGGAGTTCGGAGACTTTGAGGGCAGCCATATCGACCTGTTCGGCGATGCCTACGAATTTTTAATCTCTAACTATGCCGCCAACGCCGGTAAATGGGGCGGAGAGTTTTTTACTCCGCAGCATGTGTCTAAACTGATTGCCCAGCTCGCTATGCACAAGCAGACCAGCGTTAATAAAATTTACGACCCTGCCTGTGGTTCTGGCTCACTGCTGCTGCAAGCTAAAAAACATTTCGACGCCCATATCATAGAAGAGGGCTTCTTCGGCCAGGAGATCAACCACACCACCTTTAACCTGGCGAGGATGAATATGTTTTTGCACAACATCAACTACGACAAGTTCAATATGCAGTTGGGTAACACGCTGATCGACCCGCATTTTTTGGACGACAAACCCTTTGATGCCATCGTCTCCAACCCGCCTTATTCCGTGAAGTGGATAGGCGCTGACGACCCCATATTAATTAATGATGATCGCTTTGCGCCCGCAGGAGTCCTTGCGCCTAAATCCAAAGCTGATTTCGCCTTTGTGCTGCATGCACTCAGCTACCTTTCCAGCAAAGGCCGCGCCGCCATTGTCTGCTTCCCTGGTATTTTTTACCGTGGCGGTGCCGAGCAGAAAATCAGAAAGTATCTGGTAGATAATAACTATGTAGAAACGGTGATCTCCCTGGCACCCAATCTGTTTTTTGGCACCACCATCGCGGTGAATATTCTGGTGCTGGCAAAAAACAAAACCAGCACCGACACCCAGTTTATTGATGCCAGTGGTTTGTTTAAAAAAGAGACCAATAATAACATCCTCACCGATGACCATATTCAGCAAATCATGGCGGTGTTTGATAGCAAGGAAAACGTCGATCACCTGGCCCGTTCGGTGCCGCTTGAAGAAATTTCAGGCAACGACTACAACCTGTCGGTCAGCTCTTATGTAGAAGTCAAAGACACCCGCGAAGTGGTGGATATTGCTGAACTCAATGCCGAGCTAAAAACCACCGTCGCCGGGATTACCCAGCTGCGCCAAGAGATTGATGCGATAGTGGCGGAGATTGAAGGTGAGGAGCAGGACGCATGAGCAACATTAGCTTTATGGAAAAGCTGCTGGATGGGATTGAGGTGGAGTGGCTAGCGTTGGGAGGGCTAGCAGAAAATCTGGATTCAATGCGAAAACCGATAACCAGTGGATTGAGAGAATCAGGTGAAATTCCGTACTACGGAGCCTCAGGCATTGTTGATTATGTGAAAGATTATATTTTTGATGGTGACTTTTTACTTGTTTCTGAAGATGGTGCCAATTTACTTGCTAGAAATACACCTATTGCATTCAGCATAAGCGGTAAAAGTTGGGTAAATAACCATGCCCACATATTAAAATTCAACACTTACGTCGAGCGTAGATTTGTTGATATTTACCTCAACAGTATTGATTTGACTCCATACATTTCTGGTGCGGCACAACCAAAGCTTAACCAAAAAAACTTAAATAGCATTCCAATCCCCATCCCCTGCCCAGACAACCCTAAAAAATCGCTGGAAATCCAGGCCGAAATCGTCCGCATTCTGGACGCATTTACCGCCATGACCGCCGAGCTGACCGCCGAGCTTAACCTACGCAAAAAACAATACAACTACTACCGCGATCAGTTGTTGAGTTTTGAAGAAGGGGAAGTGGAGTGGAAAACATTGGGGGAAGTGGCCGAGAACCTCGACTCAAAAAGAAAGCCAATCAAGAGCGGCTTGAGGGAAGCCGGAAATATTCCGTATTACGGAGCGTCTGGAATTGTCGATTACGTTAAAGACTATATTTTTGAAGGCGACTTTTTGCTTGTTTCTGAAGATGGTGCAAATCTATTGGCAAGAAATACACCAATAGCATTTAGCATTAGTGGCAAAACTTGGGTTAACAATCATGCTCATGTGCTTAAATTCGATACTTATGAGGAAAGAAGGTACGTCGAATATTACCTGAATAGTATCGATTTGACGCCCTATATTTCTGGTGCTGCACAACCGAAACTAAACAAGAAAAACTTGGAAAGTATCCGTATACCAACCCCTTCGCCAACAGAAAAAGAGCGAGTCGTATTAGTTCTTGATAAATTTGACGCCTTAACCAACTCAATCACAGAAGGTTTGCCCCGCGAAATCGAGCTGCGTCAAAAACAATACGAGTATTATCGTGATCTACTGCTGAGCTTCCCTAAACCGAATACCGAGGAAGCTGCCTGAAATGAGCAAGACGCTGACCAAGATTGCAGAGCAGTTAAATACGCCAAGAAAGGTGAAGAGTAAGAAGACCACGGAGGTCGAAGTCGTCACGCAGGTGCCTAAAGTACAGCTAATTTATGCATTCAACGGCACGGGCAAAACCCGCCTGTCTCGTGAATTTAAACAGTTTGTTGCACCGAAAGGCAATGGCGAGGATGACGAAGCTATTTCGCCACGGGAGAAAATCCTTTACTACAACGCCTTCACTGAAGATCTGTTTTATTGGGATAATGATTTAGAAGAGGATGCTGCCCCCAAACTTAAAATTCAGCCGAATACCTATACCGACTGGCTGCTCACCCTGCTGAAAGATCTTGGTCAAGATGCGAATATCGTCAAGTACTTCCAACACTTTGCCAATGATAAGTTAACCCCGCATTTCAGTGAAAACTATGCCGAAGTCACCTTTACCCTGGAACGAGGTGACAATGAAGGTACAGAGCCTCTGAAAATATCCAAAGGCGAAGAAAGTAACTTTATCTGGAGTGTTTTCTACACGTTGTTGGACCAGGTGATTACCATCCTCAATGTTGCAGAGCCAGAGAATCGTGAGACTAGGCAATTTGATCAGCTGGAGTATGTGTTTATTGATGACCCGGTTAGTTCATTAGATGAAAACCACCTGATCGAGCTGGCTGTTAATCTGGCGGGGCTGATCAAATCCAGTAAGTCAGACCTGAAGTTTATAATAACCACCCACAGCCCACTTTTTTATAACGTGCTCTACAACGAGCTGAATAGTAAAGCCTGTTATCTGTTGGAACGGTTTGAAGATGGCACCTTTGCGCTGTTGGATAAGCACGGCGATTCCAATAAAAGCTTCTCTTATCACCTGCATCTAAAGCAGATACTGGAAAAAGCCATCGCTGAAAACACTGTGCAGAAGTACCACTTCACGCTGTTGCGCAACCTGTATGAAAAGACGGCCAGCTTTCTGGGGTATCCCAAATGGTCAGAACTCTTGCCCGATGACAAGCAGGCGTATTTAAACCGTATTATTCAGTTTACCAGCCACTCAACATTGTCGAATGAAGCCGTTGCCGAACCCAGTGGCCCAGAAAAGAATACGGTTGCCTTGCTACTGAATCACTTAATAAGCAATTATGCCTATTGGCAGCAGGAAGATCCAAATGGTTGATAACACTACGCCTATCGCTGAATCGAACAGTTCTATTGTTTTCGACAAGCGGAGCTTGAACGCGAGCTGATTGAAGTTTCTGCTAATCAGAGCTATGAATATTTGTCTTACATAATTAACCCGCAGGCCAAGCTGGCGAATGTGACAGGGCTAACGCAACTACTCAATAAGGTCAGTTTTTTTAGGGTGAGTGGTTGCGTTTTATTGAAATCTCCCTCAATACGAAAGCAGTAGCCTGTTATGAGCAAAGTTCTGAGAGACATAGGCCTGCGGTTAACAGATGCTGTTACAATGCTGTACATGCTCTTCAGCCAGCAGCATAGCAACACGGAGGGAACCGATGGCTAACCCGATCGAAATTTATCAAACGAGCGAGCAGCATATTGAGATCAAGCTCGACCTTGATTCAGAAACCCTGTGGCTGACTCAGCGACAAATGGCCGAGGTGTTTGAAAAGGATGTGCGCACGGTCAATGAACACTTGAAAAATATCTATGAAGAGCAGGAGCTGACAAAAGATTCAACTATCCGGAAATTCCGGATAGTTCAACTAGAGGGTTCGCGGAAGGTGAGCCGTGAGGTTGATCACTATAATCTTGATGCGATTTTGTCCGTTGGCTATCGAGTGAGTTCTAAAAAGGGGACTCAGTTTCGTCAATGGGCCTCGCACATCCTTAAGCAACATTTGGTTGAAGGTTATACCCTAAACCATCAGCGCCTTGCGCAGCGGGGCATTGAAATAGAACAAGCACTTAGCTTGTTGTCTTCTACTCTGCAAAACCAGCAAATGATTAGTGAATCTGGCGAAGCGGTATTAGCCATGATAAGTGATTATGCACGCAGCTGGAGTTTATTGCAGGCCTATGATGAGCAATCCCTGGGGGATTGCCTGCAAAAACAAAGCGATATGCAGGCACTTGATCTGGATTCGGTGCTATACGCCGTTGCTGAGTTAAAAAAGGAGCTAATCGCAAAAGGGGAGGCGACTGAGTTGTTTGGGCAGTTGCGTGGTCAAGGCCTGGCCTCTGCGATCGCGACTATCGAACAGGGCTTTGGCGATCAACTGTTTTACCCTAATGCCGCAAGTCGCGCGGCGAATTTGTTATATATGGTGATTAAAAACCATCCGTTTGCAGATGGTAATAAACGCACAGGCTCCTTTTTGTTTCTTTGGTATTTGCGGGTTCATCAGCACTTGTTGGCTAAGCCGGTGGAACAATTGATTAATGACAATACGCTGGTTGCACTCGCTTTGCTTGTGGCAGAAAGTAAGCCCGGACAAAAAGAATTAATGATACGCTTAATCGAACACTTCATTTTATTAAACGATAAAAACCACTAGGACAGGCAGAGAGCAAGCTATGGCAGAGTACAAAACGATTGCCGAGTCGAACAATTTTATTGTTCTCGATAAATACACCAAGGAATGGAAAGTTACTGAAAGCTACCAGAGCGAAGCGGAGCTAGAACGCGAGCTGATTGAAGATTTAGTCAATCAGGGCTACGAATATTTGCCTTCCGTCAATAACCCGCAGGCCATGCTGGCGAATGTGAGACTGCAACTGCAGATCCTCAATCAGGTCGAGTTTCTGGAGGGTGAGTGGAAGCGTTTTGTTGAAACCTATCTGGATAAGCCCAGCGACACCATTGTCGAGAAAACCCGCAAGATCCATGATGACTATATCCATGATTTTGTGTTTGATGATGGCCGAATCAAAAATATCTATTTGGTCGATAAAAAGAACATTGCCCGCAATAAAGTACAGGTCATCAAACAGTTTGCGCAAACCGGTCACTTTGCCAACCGTTACGATGTGACCATTCTGGTGAACGGCTTACCCCTGGTGCAAATCGAGCTGAAAAAACGCGGTGTGGCGATTCGCGAGGCCTTTAATCAGGTGCATCGCTACAGCAAAGAGAGCTTTAACAGCGAAGATTCGCTGTATAAATATTTGCAGTTGTTTGTGATCTCTAACGGTACCGACAGCCGCTATTTTGCCAATACCACCCAGCGCAATAAAAACAGTTTCGACTTCACCATGAACTGGGCGAAGGCTGATAACAGTCTGATTAAAGACTTAAAAGACTTTACTGCGACGTTCTTTCAGAAAAACACTCTGTTAAATGTACTGTTGCACTATTCGGTGTTTGATGTCAGCAATACGCTGCTGGTGATGCGCCCTTACCAGATTGCCGCCACCGAACGTATTATGTGGAAGGTAAAAAGCTCTTTTGAGGCCAGGAACTGGAGCAAGCCAGAGAGTGGCGGCTTTATCTGGCATACCACTGGCAGCGGTAAAACCCTGACCAGCTTTAAAGCAGCGCGCCTGGCGACAGAGCTGGAGTTTATCGACAAGGTATTCTTTGTGGTAGACAGGAAAGACCTCGACTACCAGACCATGAAGGAGTATCAGCGATTCTCACCCGACAGCGTGAATGGCTCTGACAGCACCGCAGGCCTCAAACGCAATCTGGATAAAGACGATAACAAGATTATCGTTACCACCATTCAGAAGCTTAATAACCTGATGAAAAGCGAGGGAGATCTGGCTATCTACTCAAAGCAAGTGATGTTTATTTTCGATGAATGTCATCGCAGTCAGTTTGGTGAAGCACAGAAAAACCTGAATAAAAAATTTAAGCGCTTCTATCAGTTCGGTTTTACCGGTACGCCTATCTTCCCACAGAATGCTCTGGGTGCAGAAACAACGGCGAGTGTGTTTGGCCGCGAACTGCATTCCTATGTAATCACCGATGCGATCCGTGATGAAAAGGTGCTGAAGTTTAAGGTGGACTACAATGATGTGCGCCCAGCTTTTAAAGAGATAGAAACTGAGCAGGATGAGAACAAGCTCAGTGCGTTAGAAAATAAACAGGCTTTGTTGCATCCAGCACGTATTCGCGAGGTTTCTCAATATATATTGAATAACTTCCGTCAGAAAACCCATCGCCTGAACGCGGGCGGTCAGGGGTTTAATGCGATGTTTGCGGTCAGCAGTGTGGATGCTGCCAAGCTGTATTATGAATCACTCAATAAGTTACAGCAGGGTAGCGAAAGACCGCTGAAAATTGCCACGATATTTTCCTATGCAGCTAATGAAGAGCAAGATGCCATTGGTGACATTCAAGACGAAAGCTTTGATGTCTCAGCCATGAACAGCAGTGCCAAAGAGTTTTTAACTGCAGCCATTGCTGACTACAACACTCACTTTAAAGGTAATTTCAGTGTTGATAGCAATGGTTTTCAGAATTATTACCGCGATTTAGCCAAGCGGGTTAAGTCCCAGGAGATTGACCTCCTGATTGTGGTGGGCATGTTCCTCACCGGCTTTGATGCACCAACCCTGAATACACTGTTTGTCGATAAAAACCTACGCTATCACGGTTTAATGCAGGCTTACTCGCGCACTAATCGCATTTACAATGCCACAAAGACCTTTGGCAATATCGTCACGTTCCGCAACCTGGAAAGGGCGACGGTCGATGCTATCACCCTGTTTGGTGATAAAAACACTAAAAACGTGGTGCTTGAAAAAAGCTATCAGGAATACATGGAAGGCTTTACCGATGTAGTTACCGGTCAGGCGCGACGTGGTTTCATGGCGGTGGTTACCGAGTTAGAGCAGCGATTCCCAGACCCGGGGGCCATAGAAAAAGAAACAGACAAAAAAGACTTTGCCAAACTCTTTGGCGAATACCTGCGCGTTGAAAACATCCTGCAGAACTACGATGAGTTTTTCAGTCTGAAAGCCCTGCAAAACGTGGATATGAGTGACCCGGAAGCCGTCGAAGCGTTTAAGGCCGAGCACTATCTGGATGATGAAAAGCTGGCGGAATTACAAACCATACGCCTGCCTGCCGAGCGTAAGGTTCAGGATTACCGCTCGACCTACAACGACATCCGCGACTGGCAGCGCCGTGAGAAATCCGCAGACGAAAAAGAGAAGTCCGGCATCGACTGGGATGATGTGGTGTTTGAGGTAGATCTGCTTAAGTCGCAGGAGATCAACCTCGATTACATTCTTGAGCTTATTTTTGAGCACAACAAGAGAACCAAAAGTAAAGCGGATCTGGTGGATGAAGTTCGCCGTCTAATCCGTGCCAGTCTGGGCAACCGCGCTAAAGAAAGCCTGGTGGTGGAGTTTATCAATCAAACCGATCTGGACCAGATTGGTGACAAAGCCAGCGTGATCGAAGCATTTTTTTCCTTTGCTCAAGCAGAGCAGCAGCGCGAGGCGGACGAACTGATCAATACAGAGAATCTCAATGCTGAAGAAGCCCGCCGTTACATCACCACCTCACTAAAGCGGGAATATGCCAGTGACGCTGGTACAGAGCTTAACTCGATTCTGCCTAAAATGAGCCCACTAAACCCGCAATATCTGACCAAGAAGCAGACAGTGTTTCAAAAGATCGCTGCATTTGTGGAGAAGTTTAAAGGTGTGGGCGGGAAGATTTAATGGCAGATATAGGTTTTTATCGTCGCTAAACACTGTATCACTGACAAACTGGACTGAAGATGACATGCTCAACTACGCCCGGACGGTTGCTGACAAAGTAGGGGAGAACGAAGCCAGGTGGCCAGGAACTTTATCAGAGTTGTGCCTGCCATGCCTCCTGATAGAAATAAATAACTGCAATTTATCAATGCAGTAGAATTTGCTTGTAAAGCTGTTTATACATATAAAACTTACGGAAAAGTTATGTCTATCCCTAAATACAACGAAATCATGCCGAATATTCTGCGTTATCTGGATAAGCATGGTGAGCAGAAATTCAGAAGCCTGGAACAGCCTTTAGCTGCTGAATTTGGCCTCAAGGATGAGCAGATAGCTCAGGAATATGAGTCAGGCAATGGCACTGTATTTCTGGACAGAATCAGTTGGGCGCTTAGTTACCTGACCAACAGCGGCCTGACTGAAAGGCCACGGCGGGGCGTATACAAAAACACCGAGATCGCCCGAACCTTCTTAGACAAATCCACTGAAGAGATTCAGCAGTTTGTAAACAAGCAAATGGCACGCAGAGCCGCTCAGCAGAAAATCAGAGCAGTAGAAGCAGGGCAACTGGGTGAAACATCCAATGTTCTGATGGAAGATAACCAAACCCCTCAAGAGATACTCAATGCAGCGCATGAGAGCATCCGTCAGTCCACTTATGAGCAGATCATCGATACCATACTCAGTAAGACGCCATCAGAGTTTGAAGGCCTTGTTGTTAAGCTTATGGAGCGGATGGGCTATGGTGGACAGATAAAAAACGCAGGGACGGTCACACAAGCCTCAAATGATGGTGGTATCGACGGCATTATCAAAGAGGATGTCCTCGGTCTGGGAAAAATACATATACAGGCTAAACGTTATGCAAAAAGTAACACGGTAGGACGTGAAGAAGTTCAAAAGTTTGTTGGTGCTCTGGCAGTAGCTCAGTCTAATAAAGGTGTGTTCATCACGACTTCATCATACAGTGCTGGCGCAACTGCTTATGCTGAGAGTCTGAATGGCACTACCAATTTGGTTTTGATCAATGGGGAACAATTGGCTAAGTATATCTATGACTACAACCTTGGCATGCAAACCAAGCAACATATCGAAATCAAGGAGATGGATTCAGATTACTGGGATGGAATGCAGAATGCGGAAGTTCAGGTGGCCAGTCAGAGAGATGAGAACACTGCTTGAAGCCCTTCCTGATCCAGGCATCAACATTCATTGGCCCGTCGATGTTTATGCCGACTAGCCCCCTGTTATTTTGTGTTAAGGCGTTAAAATTCGTATTTATGCGGAGTTACACCTGTAATTTTCACTATACCCATGATTTATACCCGTGAAATTCAGTTGTTATCAGAATAGTTGATGCTCTCGTCCTGCTTCACGGTGGATGCTATTTCTACTGACCTGAGGAGCTGTCCGGTACTGGCTGACCACTGCAAACCCGGGAATTCATCCAGCGGACACTTTCCTTAATGCCGCCGAAAGGGTAGAGGTGGTATCTAATATCTCCAGGTTCCTGCTCTGCCAGACCGCTGACAAGATCTGCCCATAAGTAATCTGCGACAGACTTACGCAGCAAGGTCGCTAAAGAGAGACCGTAGCGCCCGGCAATTTCCGTGGATGCGACTACCCCAAACTGCTTTGCATATCGGAGCAACTGGCTGATACTTGCTGGCCCTGGAACGCCGATATTAACAGGGGCGTCGATGCCGCGATCGCGTAGTTGCCTGATCCAGCGCACGATAGCCTCAGTATCGAAACCAAACTGAGTGGTTATCTCCAGCGTGCAATTAGCATCTCGAAGGAAGTGATATTTCCATTCCAGTGCGTGCCAGAGCTTATCTGCACTGATATTCGGATGCCCATCGGGATAGGCGACGATCCCAACATAGTGAATGTCATGGCGTTGTAATACCCCACTTGCGAGGAGGGCCAGCGAATCGCTGTATGGACCCGCTGGCGTAGCGGGATCTCCTCCGACGAAAATAAAGCGCGACGGACGGGCTGCGCTGTTTAGCTGGGTAATCAGGTTGTTGAGATCCTCTTCCGAGCGTAAGCGGCGCGAAGAGATGATGGGAACTGGCTCTAAGCCACATTCCCGAATGACTCTGGCGGCATTAACTCGCTGATCATGGTTCTCATTGCCCAGAAACGCGATGTTGATCGGCGTGCCCGGTGGAATATGTGGTGCAGCTATTTCGATCTGGCGGATCTCCTTGCCCGTCACTTCAAGCGTGTATGCCGCTGTTTTGGCCACCTTTTCAATGGGCGCTATGTTGTCCGGTTGTACTATATGCATAAATCCACACTCTATGAAATATGATGTGACCGGCTAGCCCGTTATGAGCTGGCGAAATATCAACGTCAGGATATAGGTTGTCGGGACGCTGATGAGCCAATCAACAGTAGCCAGAAAGCGCCTCTGATCTTTGATTGGGGCAAGATTACGCCTGAACAGAAAACAGGATCAGGCATAAACGAAATAATTATAATGAGTACAGATTGGTGGAAGTGGCGAGAGTAACGCGCATTTCATAAATGCGTAGTCCGGGGCAATCCATTTTGCATTGCATTGCATGATCGTGTTGGGCTTGCGTCCGCCCGGCATATTTGCAGCCACTACCTTTCAGCAACGACAACAATAAAGAGAGATATTTCCTGATATAGTACTTTAATAAGTCTAAACAACCTACTGTATTATCGAAATTATACCTCCTGACTCTTAGCACTCGATGCCCGTTCCATATTATCCGAATCCACATAAAGCTCGTCGGTTGTTCTGATGCTGCCGTGTCCCAGGTCGGCCTGAACGTGTGCCAGATTACGACCCGCAGCGACCTCCATCGAGGCGCCTGTATGCCTCAACCAATGCGTGGTGGCGGCACGCAGCTCTGAGGCTTCGACATCAAAACCATCGGTTATCAGGGAGTGACAACCTTCATTCAATGCAACTTCGACAATGTTGCGCAGCTGGCGACTACCAATGCCGCGGTTTTTAACCCGGGATTCGATAACCGGCTCAGCCGAGTCTTTAGAGGGAAGGGGGGGCAGGCCTCTGTGGATACGGTAGCGCTGAAGAAATCCGATATATTCGTTGGAGATTGAGACATCGCGCTCTTTAGAGCCTTTGCCATAGGCGCGGAACCACCAGTTACCTTCGTGATCCCGGTGAAAATGGGACATCACCGGCAACCAGTTAGGCCGCTCAGACAGCTCTGAGATACGCAGTTTAAGCGACTTGAGTGTGGCGATAACAAACAGTGTCCGTTCATGCTGTGGATCAGCCGCGGCCAGGGATTTAGCGGAACTGAGCAGATATTCCCATTGCAGCTCAGACAACCGGCGGGCGGTATTGATTCCAGTTTCCTGTCTCAGATAGGGGCAGTTTTTCTTAACAATCGGAACCTGATTACCGGGCGCATAATCTTCTGCCATCAGATAGTTAAAGAATACACTGAGGTTAGAGAACAATCCCTGCCATGATTTCGTGTTGAGTCGTCCTTTGCCAGCCCCCGCAGCACGAAAAGGGCGCCAGTTGCTGTTCGGCTCACGTAGACCGTTGACAGTCGCAAAACGTCTTTCTATGGTTTTGGTCTGCCAGCGAGGATCGGGGCTGGCGACAAAGTCCGTATATTCCTCGAGATCACGTCTGCGCAACCCAACAATGGATTTCCTCTTGATTAACCAGGCCCAGAGCAGGAGTCGTTCTGCATCACCCCGGAACTTCTCGTAGGTGTCCTGGCTTTTCTTGCTGTAGCTACTGAGAAAGTCTTTGGTGTAGCGGTAGTCATCAAGCGCACCATCAACAGCAATACCGAGAACAAACGCTTCAACAGCGGGTGCCTGGTCAGGGAACACTGCATTTCTGGGTATCTGATTAAAGTGCTTAGCGGAATCGAACAGCGGCAGGCCAGGGAACTCTGTAATCGACACGGGCATTGAACCTTGAGTTACTTGAATTAGTTGTCTGAGATAAGAACCTGATTGTATGTAGAAGTCTCTTCAATTACCAGTAGTGTCTACTACTGGTAATTATATAAAACACACGTACGGCACCCATTAAGAGCGCTAAGCCTGCTTTTAATCATAGTTGCTTAATGCTCAGCTATACCAATATCGTCACTGTCGAAGACTGTCAGTATGTCGTGTAGATAGTCCTGTCTCAGCCACCAGGCTAAACATTTGGCAGCAATACCATTCATCCTTCTTTCCACTACTCAGTTCTTAATTATGAAATGACATCAACATGACACTGTCGGAGGTTCATTTGAAGCGAACCTGCTGATTAGATTTCGCTGAGTAACAGAGTCACCCTGAAAATTTAAATCGACGATACTGTCCGCTCGCAATTATCCAAATATGAATTAAGCATTTTGCTTTGACAGAACAAGCGATGGAATAACCGGGAATAATGTCCGGATTGAGAAAACCGCTGGCATCCATATTTCCGGAATAGAATATCAAAGCTTCTGGTTTCAGATAGCACTTAATCAGATCCAATTTTAGAAGAAAGTGGCGCACGTGAATCTATGCTTTTGATCATCGCAGGAGCTTTCACGCAGCGGCAGATTACCCACAAAATTAAATTCTTCGACACTCTCCGCACGATCTGTTTTCAAGCTTAAGATCTCAAGTTTCAGACGCTACCTGGCAACTGAGGATATAACACCAATCTCAAGCAATCGATGTTAACTGTCAGACACAAGAACAGGGCCGGGTGCAGGGCGATGTTCATTGCTACCAAGCCATACTGCAGCCCCATGTTGAACCGCGCTTTCGAACCGCATTACTGCCGGGCAGCACCTCTATCATTTTCACCTTTATAAATATTATATTTAACATAATATATATTATACGAAGTTATATATTTATAGAGATTAGCGCTATTTAGGTTATTTCAAGCTAGCTAAGACTTACTACTGATTTAATAAGAGACGATGGAATTTGCGTGCGCTACGTGAAAAATCTGACGATCTTTAAGGTAAACACTGCCGAACGCGAGTCTGCGCACGACAAAAAAACAGGCGGATAAAAATCCGCCTGCTCTGCTGTGTGCTGCTTACATTAAGAAGGAAATATCCGGGCAAGTCTGGAGAGGAAAATTGCTGATCAGGAGATCAATATCGGCTGCTCAGGTGATTCATAACTGCACACAAGGAATGGTGAAACCGCAACCAGTTCATGGGTTTGATATGACTGAACAATCAGCTCCTGGGCGCCGCAGGTTTTATCTATTTTGGCCAGCACCTGGTAAGGTGCACCCCGGCATAGCAAACGCCGGTTGCTGCTGTAAAAGTCAGCATCAAGATAGATCTCATCTCCAACGCGAATTTCACGCCAGAGAAAATCCGCTTCAAGAATAAGCTCAGACTGGTCCTGATCGTACATAGATTACGCCTCAAATTGGCACGCGATTATTGTGCGGTCTGAATGAAATACTCAGGCCTCTACAATACTATGACGGATAGCGATATGTACAAGTTCAGAATTGTTATTGATACCCAGTTTGCGCAGGATATTGGCCCGATGGGCGTGTACAGTTTTAGGGCTCAGAAACATCTTTTCAGCGATCTGAGCTGCCGACTGCCCCTGAGCGAGGCATGAGAAAATCTGAAACTCACGCTTAGTAAGCTTGTTGAATGGGGAATTACCGTCCGCTGCGCCAGGAGCCAGCATCTCACGAATACTTTCTGCATAGTATGTGCGCCCTTCTGAGACCTCATACACGGCCTTCAGAAGCTCGTCAGGGGCGCAACGCTTGGTCAGATAACCTGACGCTCCCGCCTGAACAACATGCGCGGGAAATGGCTCACTTTCCATAACCGTCAACACCAGGACTTTGGCTTCGGGATCTTTAGCCCTGATCACCCGTATGGCTTCAAGACCACCATAATTCTGAACTCCATCACCTTCAGAGCCATCGGAAGGCATAGAAAGATCCATGATCACCACATCCGGACAGACGGAAAAGTACTTTTCCACCGCTTCCTGGCCACTGCTGGCCTCGGCAATGATATCGATGCCGCTGTCATTATCCAGCAAACGTTGAAACCCTGCTCTGACAACAGGATGGTCATCAACCAACAATACCTTGATAGCTCTCATGTATAGCTCAGATCCCTTTGAATATTCTATCTATGACCAATTATACCGATCAACGATCAGTAATGTAGTGCCTTGATTAAATGTTGTTGTCGTTATTATTAATCACACTATCAGCCCCGAAATAGACACCGTGCGTGTCAATATCCAGTGCTACAGCGGGAGACACATCATCAGAACTCACCACTACCGGCATAGCAACCAGCTCATCACTGTATCCGATAAGCTTGATACCTTCCTTTTTGCAGTGCTGCAGCACTTTTTCAAGCGCTCTGATAACTGCCGTCTGACGTGTGCTCAGATGACTGTCGCTTGGCTGATCGTCGGAGGGCTTTTTACTGGTAACCTGGCGGGTAGCATAGCCCTGCTCGTCAACCAGCTGCAGGGTAATACCAACCAGTTTCTCCTTAACAAGCACTACCTTGGCAAGATTGAAAACAGGCTCATCAGTACAGCAAACAGCACCGTCAGGATCACAACTTTTAATCCCTTCAAGAATCTCTCCGTACGATGATCCTTTCTCCAGATATGTATCCATAGTCTCAAATATTCAATTAGTTATGACTTTAACTTAATGTTTTCTAATAGGGAGTGAAGCCGTTCAACCTCACGCTCTTTTTCTTGTAAACGCACCTCAAGCAATGAATCCACACTGCCTGAATTCAGCTTCTGCTCAATCTCACGATAGCGCATATCCTGCTGACTGATCACCTGTTCCAGCTGATGTTTCTCTTTAAAGCTTTGCCGCTCAACGTCGAGCAGCGCATCTCTCAACTGACGGTTTTCATCCTGCAGAACCTGATTATGTTTTTCAAGCCTTGAAGTCTCCCCTTCAAGGTACTGATTTTTATGCTGATACTCCAGCACTTCCTGCTGATGATTACCACCACCATTGCGTTCGAGCTGCTCAAGGGTAATCTCAAACTCTTTTATCTGACGCCGCAAATCCCGATTTTCGGATTCGAGGCGCATCTCTCGCTCATCCTGCGCCAGCTGCTTTTTTTGCAGCTCTGCGATAGCCGCCAGACTCTGCTGGTTTTCACTCAGAAGCTTATCGGACAAATCCTGCAGGCGGCGCAAGTCATTATGACTCTCGGTATTACGCCCTTCCAGCTCAGCTTTTAGCGCCAGATAACGCTGCTCAAGCTGCTCCCGCTGATCAGACAGCTGGTGCTCAGCATAGGCCAGTGCCTGCTGCCACAGCGTGTTAGCGCTATTAAATACCGGCTCAGGAATATCCGGCCGGGCATTCAGCTCAATCAGCCGCTTCCCCAGGCCCTGCCACCAGTCATTCAGTGCTTTATTAATGGTCGTCAGGCTGCCCGCCCCCAACTCATTGCGCACCATCTGCTGGGTGGGTTTGCGCCCCTCAGCAAGCAGATTGTCGGCGATTTCAAATACTTTGTCGTAGGTCTTGGGAGTCATTGTCATGATATTAAAAATACATAATACATATTAGATACTTATCTTATATGAGCAATCCTGCCACTACCAGCTGAATCAGCAGAGACACACAAAATAGTGAACTCTCCCTCCGACGACAGCGGTTGTTACTTTGACTTCAGCCATTATCGTCTTATGCTGAAACAAAGCCAATGCAGCAGAAGGAGCATGCCATGACAATCAGAGTAGCGATTAACGGGTATGGTCGTATAGGGCGCAATATTCTTCGTGCCCTGTATGAATCAGGTAAGAACAGTCAGATTGAAATTGTTGCCATCAACGACCTGGGGGATAGCCGGGTTAATGCACACCTCACCGAATTCGATAGCGTACATGGTCATTTCAATTATCCGGTCAGCGCCGAAGGCGACACGATGAAGGTGGCCGGAGACAGTATAAAGATCCTCAGCGAAGCCGACCCTCACTCACTCCCCTGGGCCGGGCTTGAGATCGATATCGTCTACGAGTGTACCGGCCGCTTCACCAGCCGCGAGGCCGCTGCGGTCCATCTGGACCAGGGTGCACAACGGGTACTGGTATCCGCACCGGCCAAAAACGCTGATGCAACCATTGTTTATGGTGTTAACCAGTCGATTCTTAAACCGGAACATAAGGTGATCTCAAACGCCTCCTGCACCACCAACTGTCTGGCACCGGTTGCAAAGATTCTCAATGATCATATTGGTATCACAGAAGGCATTATGACCACTATCCATGCCTACACCAATGACCAGCATCTTTCCGATGTTTACAGCAACGATATCTATCGTGCCCGGGCCGCCACCCTGTCAATGATCCCTACCCGCACCGGCGCCGCTGAAGCGGTCGGCATCGTTATGCCTGAACTGAAAGGCCGGCTGACCGGAATGGCGGTAAGGGTGCCGACAGCCAATGTGTCACTGGTTGATCTCTGCTTTGTGCCACAAAGAAAGACCTCTGTAGAAGAGATCAATCAGCTGATGCTGGACGCTTCAAAAAACAGCCTGAAAAACATTCTTGAATATAATGAGCTGCCGCTGGTCTCTGTCGACTTCAACCACCACTCAGCCTCATCGATTTTTGACAGCACTCAGACGCGGGTAATGGATGGCCTGGTGAAAGTATTTGCCTGGTATGACAACGAATGGGGCTTTTCCAACAGAATGCTGGATACGACCTTAGAGCTATTCAGAAACAGAGAGACTGATTAATTTATACAAATCAGGAAAGACAGAGGGAAGTGAAACTGGAGCGGAATATCGGGCTCGAACCGACGACCTGAACCTTGGCAAGGTTCCGCTCTACCAACTGAGCTAATTCCGCTTCACTTACCTTTTTTACACCAGATCGAACGATCTGTAAATGGTGCCCGGAGCCGGACTTGAACCGGCACGGCCTTGCAGCCGGGAGATTTTAAGTCTCCTATGTCTACCGATTCCATCATCCGGGCAAAGCAAATATGGAGGCGCGGGTCGGAATCGAACCGGCGTTCACGGAGTTGCAGTCCGCTGCATGACCACTCTGCCACCGCGCCTTTAGGTAAACCATATTACCCTCAACCCTGCCTGAGCAGGACTGGAGCGGAATATCGGGCTCGAACCGACGACCTGAACCTTGGCAAGGTTCCGCTCTACCAACTGAGCTAATTCCGCATGCTTCCGAAGAAGTGGTGCGTATTATAGACAGCTCACCTTTTATGTCAACAACTTTTCCGCTGCAAAAAAGTGCAATCAGATTAATAAGTTAGATCTGCCTGTCGATTGATCAAATATCGTCCGTCAGGTCTGGCCAGGCGGCTTTCAGATAGACATACATCGACCAGAGCGTCAGAACTGACGCAATATAGAGCGCCCCGATACCAATCCAGGAAAACAGCGAATAAGGCACAAAGGCGAGCATGATGAAGATCGACAGCATCTGCAACGCTGTTTTTAATTTGCCGATATAGGAGACGGCTATATTGGCCCGCTTACCCAGCTCAGCCATCCACTCACGCAACGCAGAGATCACAATCTCCCGGCCGATGATGACGATGGCTGGTGCAGTAATCCAGAAAACAGAATAGGTATCAACCAACAACACCAGCGCAGTCGCTACCATCAATTTGTCAGCGACCGGATCCAGAAACGCACCAAACGGCGAAGTCTGATCCAGCCTGCGGGCCAGATAGCCATCAAACCAGTCAGTAACAGCCGCCAGAGCAAACACCAGGGCAGCCGCCATCGGCCCCCAGGCATAGGGCAGATAATAAACCAATACAAAAACAGGAATCAGAACTATGCGCAGCAGAGTCAGGATATTGGGTATTTTCATCGACGTTCAGCTTTCCTGTAAATACGGGACAGAGTTAGCGGAGTATATTTCGCCATTAAGGATCAGGATGCAGGGTAGCATAAATATCTTCGGCAATTTTGCGGCTTATAGTAGAGACTTTTCCAATTTCTTCAATACTTGCGGTTTCAATCGACTGCACACTGCCAAAATGTTTCAGCAGCTCCCGGCGCCGCTTAGGCCCGACACCGGGAATTCCCTCAAGGGAAGATTTTCGCCGCGCTTTACCCCTTCTGGCCCGATGCCCCGTGATAGCGAAACGATGCGCTTCGTCACGGATATACTGAATCAGATGCAGCGCCGGTGAATCCGCACGCAGGGCTACTTCGGCACCGCTATCGCCCATAATCAGGGTTTCCAGTCCGGCCTTCCTGTCGCTCCCCTTGGCAACCCCGACAATCAGAACCTCATCAATCTGTAGTTCCGCCAGCACTTCAACCGCCTGAGTCACCTGCCCTTTACCACCATCGATCAGCAGAATATCCGGCAGCTTGCCCTCGCCTTTTTTCAGCCGGGTATAGCGCCGGGTGAGCGCCTGATGCATAGCGGCATAATCATCACCGCCGGTAATACCTTCGATATTGAAATGTCGGTAATCGGACTTCAGCGGACCATTGCGATCAAATACCACACAGGATGCTACTGTAGCTTCCCCCGAGCTGTGACTGATATCAAAGCACTCCATCCTTTGAGGAATAGTATCCAGTTGTAGTACATCCTGTAGCGCCAGGTAGCGGTTATAGATGTTCTGCTTGCTGGCCAGATGGCTTTGCAGATTCTGCTCCGCATTTGTTTGTGCCAGTTTTTGCCAGCCCGATTTATCTGCACGAACCTTGTGCACCAGCGTGACTTTACGACCACTGCGCTCACTCAGCGCCGCTTCAAGAACCTCACGATCAGTCGCCTCGGCTGCAGTGATCAGCAGCGGCGGGATCTCACGGCCACTTCCCAGATACCACTGAGCGATAAACGCTGCCAGCAGCTCCTCTGGCGTCTCTTCAATACTGAATTTGGGATGATAGACCTTACTGCCGATAATCCGCCCCCCGCGAACAAACAGCATATGCATACAGACTGCGCCCGATTGCTGGGCGCAGCCAATCACATCGGCATCACCACTCTGACCGCTGACATGCTGCTGCTCCTGCACCTGCTGCAGACTGGAGATCTGATCACGATAAATGGCTGCGTCTTCAAAATTGAGCGCCTGAGAGGCCTGGTCCATCTGCTCTGCCAATTCATCCATGATGGTATTGTTTTTGCCCTCCAGAAACATCATTGCATGGCGGATATCCGCCTGATACGCCTCCGGCGTTGGAATGCCTACACAGGGGCCGCTACAGCGTTTGATCTGGTATTGCAGGCAGGGCCTGGAACGGTTTTTGAAGAAACTTTCCTCACACTGACGAATACGAAACACCTTCTGCATAATCGCCAGGCTATCACGCACCGCACCACTGCTGGGAAAGGGACCGAAATAGCGTCCTTTTTGTCGCTTTGCCCCCCGGTGAAAGCGGACAGCCGGATACTGCTGCTCGGTAGACACGAAGATATAGGGGTAAGATTTATCATCACGCAGCAGAATGTTATAGGGAGGACGGTTGGTTTTGATCAGATTCTGTTCCAGCAACAGCGCTTCGGTCTCACTGTTGGTAACCGTTACCTGTATATCGGCAATACGGCTGACCAGCGCCTGAGTCTTAATGTTGAGTCCAGTGGAACGGAAATAGCTGCTGACTCTGTTTTTCAGGTTTTTGGCCTTGCCAACATAGAGTATTTCGCCGCTGCTGTTGTACATCTGATAGATACCCGGCCTGCGGGTCAGCCGGGAAAGAAAACTTTTACTGTCAAAGGATGAGCTACCACCCTGCTGATCCTGCTTATTCAGTTCGGCCAGGGAATCACCAACATCAACAGCGGCGCTGTCAGAAGTGCTGTCATCAGGCTCTGCACGGTTCAGATCGGGGCGATTAGTGTGATTATCAGGAATCTCATTCATCCGTGTATTCTAACTGTGCGCCCTTCTATTCCTCAAGGATATTCAATAACTTATTGGCATCCATATGGTAATGGGTTGCCTCTGTATGAATTTTTTCCAGCTGTTTACGGGTACCATCGGCGATACCCGCCCCACGGGACAAGCTAACTTCAAGGTAGACGCTGATCTCAGCATAATAATAGAGCCTGGCATCGAAGCTGCGTGCACGCTTTAACTTAGAGAGCGAGATTTTAGCGCCATTCAGCATAATGGTGTTGATGTCAGAATCACTCATCAGTGGGTGACGATCTTTTTCATTAGGCAGAAGTTGCTGTTGATTCGCGCGTGTACGTGTATTTGCTGCCATAAGACATCCTGATAAAAGTAGAGTAAAGTTATTGGTATCGTATCACTTTATGAGCTTTTCACATCAATGTGAATATATGATTTATGGGCAGAAATAGCAGCCATAACATCGGTCACTCAGCGAAGGGTTCCATTTCGGAATCCGCCATCCTTGAGTCAGGCTCAGTGTATCAGCAGGAAGTGATCCGCGATCTGCACTGGCTGATCTACAGCCCTTCACTGATGACTCCTCCAGACAACGAGTCTTCCGACTGGCTTTTCAATATCCCAGAGATCGATTCACACCTTGCCAGACTGGATCAAAACCCTCAGCCACTGATAGATGAGTTGCGCCAACAGGCACAGTTCAGGCTCGGCTATTATTTCGAAGACCTGGTGAGATTTTACATAAAAACTTTTATTCAACCCATTGAACTTAAATACAATATACAAGTATCAAGAGAGAAAGCCACCGTCGGTGAATATGACTTCCTGATGGCTTTGCAGAACAGCATCAACGTGCATATTGAAGCCGCAGTAAAGTTTTATTTGTGCACAACCACTGATGTAAACCACTGCCATCTGAGGGACTTCATCGGCCCTAACCGCTCCGACCGACTGGATCGTAAATGGCAACGGCTCACCGAACATCAGCTGCAACTGTCGAAAACCGATGCCGGAAAAACTCAGGCGATGGCGCTGGGGCTGCTGCCTGACCGACACTCACTCTTACTACGGGGCTATCTGTTTTACCCCTTCGCCCAATGGCAGGCATACAACCCTCCTGCCCCGGTCAACCCGGATCATCTTAAAGGCTGGTGGATCAGAGCTTCTGAAACGGATGCTCTGGGGGAACATTATCAGTATATTGTTCTGATGAAGCCCCGCTGGCTGGCCCTGGACCGCTGCTGCTTTCAGGAAACCCTGTCGCGTGCTGAGCTTGCAGAGATAACTGAGCGTAGTATTACCACACCGATGCTGATCGCCCGCCTGGTGTTTAAAGAGGGCCGCTGGCATGAAGCTGACCGGGGTTTTATTGTGCCAGATAACTGGAACCTGCAGATCTGACCCCGCTCTGCGCAACTTCCCCCACCCGACAGAAAACAGCAGGCACAAAAAAAGCAGCCAGGAGCTGCTCTTTTCAAAAGACGGCTTATTATTCAGCGCGCTGAGCGGCTTTAGCAGCGTCTTTGGCAATGCATTTACGCAGGTAGTGAATCGCAACGAAGGTTCCAACAACCATTGCAGCCACAATTACCATGCTGGGTGCGAAAGAGATCATAGTGTATTTATCGGCCATAGAACTGTCCTCATGGGTTATTACCGTAATCATTAATTACGTATAATTTCAGGTTTATCTGTTTTAGTTATAGGGCGCGATTATAGAGCATCCTCCCTCAGGCACAATAGTCAAAAAGATCTATTAATAAATTTCAGGCAGACGCCTATTATCCAGCCCTGGTTTTGAAAACCGCCTGCCCGCACAGGTTTCGGGACAGATTAAGAATCGAGCCGTTTCACCAGACTGGAGGTATCCCAGCGATTGCCTCCCATCTTCTGCACCTCTGAATAGAACTGATCAACCAGTGCTGTTACCGGCAGCTGAGCACCATTACTGCGTGCTTCATCCAGCGCTATTTTCAGGTCTTTACGCATCCAGTCGACGGCGAAACCGAAATCAAACTGATCATCAATCATGGTCTGATGACGATTAACCATCTGCCATGACCCTGCAGCTCCATGCTGAATAACATCAAACACAGCGGCGGCATCAAGGCCAGCCTGTTTTGCAAAATGAACTCCTTCAGCCAGCCCCTGGACCAGCCCCGCAATACAGATCTGATTGACCATCTTGGCCAGCTGACCACTGCCTGCCGGGCCGAGTAATTTGGCAGATTTTGCATAGCAATCAATAACCGCCGCCGCTCGTTCATACACCGCGGGCTCGCCACCAATCATGATACTGAGAACACCGTTTTCAGCCCCGGCCTGGCCACCGGATACCGGAGCATCGAGAAACTGAAGCCCTTTATCGGCAGCGATAACCGCCAGTTCACGGGCAACTTCGGCAGATGCCGTCGTGTGATCAACCAGAATGGCATTCTGGGCCATGCTGCTGAAGACCCCCTGAGGCCCTGCAACCACCTGACGCAGGTCGTCATCGTTGCCAACACAGGTAAATACAATCTCTGCATTGCGCGCCGCTTCAGCCGGAGTGGTTGCCCGGTTGCCCTTATACTGCTGACACCACTGCTCAGCTTTCGTCGCTGTGCGGTTGTAGACCGTGACATCATGACCCGCATTGGCCAGATGACCCGCCATCGGATAGCCCATCACTCCCAGACCGATAAATGCAACTTTCATACGTTTTCCTCTCCACCCAAGGGCTGACTATTGCTATGATCAGGGTATTCTATGCTAATGGTATATATTGAAACACCTCTAATTTTCAGGGTCATGTGATGCAATCTGACAAATATACTCGGCGACCAGCAACCCTTTTCAGCGGCACGATTTTGCTATTGCTGTGCACGCTGGCAGCGCCGGTATCAGCCACAGAATCATTTTACGACAAACTCAGGGTGACCGATCTTGAGGGTAATACGGCCAATCTGAATCAGCATAAGGGCGGCCTGGTACTGGTTAACTTCTGGGCGACCTGGTGCCCCCCTTGCGTTAAAGAGATGCCTTCATTACAGCGACTACAGCAGCAATTTGACCCCAGTGAATTCAAAGTTGTGCTGATTAATCTGGGACAGACCGCCACCACGGTTAACAGTTTTCTAGAGGAGCAAACTTTCGATTTCGACCTGCCGGTCTATCTTGATGATAAAGGCAGTGCCTTTACACAGCTGGGCATTGAGGGGATGCCTTCCAGCTTTCTGCTTGATGCCAGCGGCATGCAGATTGAAACCATTAGCGGAGCGCGGGAGTGGGATCACCCGGAAAATATTAAAGCGGTACGCCAACTGATGAGCAGTCTGATGACCGAACACTAAAACAGCTTTACCGCAGTTTCGGATCACGGACAAGCGCAGCGTTCAGACATCGGACTTCTGCTTTTAAATCATTGCGCGTTATAGACCGCTTGTGCTGCCGCAATCGCCTTGCCTGCAGGGATATCTGCCCCCATAGCCGACAAGGTACTTTCCAGCGCACTCAGACAGAGCAGCACGTTCTTCTTGTTACACGCAGCCCCCATCAGACCGATACGCCATACCTTGCCAGCGAGAGCCCCCAGTCCTGCGCCTATTTCCAGACTGTAATCGGCTAACAGACGGCTACGCACTTCCGCTTCGTCAATCCCTTCAGGAACAAAGACTGAGTTAAGTTGTGGCAGGCGGTAAGGCTCTTCTACAAGGAATCCTATTCCCATCGCTTCCAGACCATCACGCAACGCATTATGATGATGACGGTGACGTGCCCAGGCATTCTCAAGCCCCTCTTCTTCCAGCATCACCAGCGACTCATGAAAAGCGTACAGCGCATTAACCGGAGCCGTGTGGTGGTACGCTCGCTTCGCACCGCCACCCCAATAGCCCATCACCAGCTTCTGATCCAGGAACCAGCTGGGGGTTTTAGTCTGACGCTTTTCAATCACTTCAATAGCACGCTGATTAAAGCTGATGGGGGAGATCCCCGGCGGGCAGGAGAGACATTTCTGCGTTCCGGAATAGACCGCATCGACGCCCCAGCCATCAACATCCAGCTCACTGCCGCCCAGCGATGTCACCGTATCGACAATCGTCAGTGCACCATGATGCTGTGCGATCTGACACAGTGTTTTCGCATCAGACAGAACGCCGGTAGAGGTCTCTGCATGGACAAAAGCCAGAATTTTAACATCGTCATGGGCTGCAAAAGCGGCTTCCACTTTGGCTGGATCCACCGGCTTACCCCAGTCATCCTCAACCATAATCGCTGTGCCGCCAAAGCGCTCAACATTCTCTTTCATCCGCCCGCCAAACACTCCATTCTGACAGACGATCACCTTATCACCCGGTTCGACCAGGTTTACAAAGCAGGCCTCCATACCGGCAGACCCTGGCGCTGAGATCGGCATTGTCAGCGGGCTTTCGGTTTTGAAAGCGTACTGCAACATCTGCTTTACCTCGTCCATCATGCGAATAAACTCAGGATCGAGATGGCCGATGGTTGGCCGGGAAAGTGCCGCCAGAACCCGCGGATGTACATCAGAGGGGCCGGGCCCCATCAGCGTTCGTTGGGGGGGATAGAAAGAGGTGGTCATAGTCCGTTGCCTTTTGTAATTACTGTACTGAGTGTCTGTTTACCTGTTATTCCAGCGGAACGATCAGGCTGCTTCATCCGCAATGGTCTGAACAATCGCCATAACCATCTCCGCCGAGTGCTTCGCAGCAACCACCAGAAACTGATCAAACGACAGGTTAGACTCTTTACCGGCGATATCCGACAACGCCCGAATCACAATAAAGGGAACATCAAACTGATAACAGGTTTGTGCAATCGCTGCGGCTTCCATCTCAACCGCCTTCATGGTCGGAAAATGCTCGCGGGTTTTGGCGACCCGCTCAGGGCAGTTCATAAATGAATCGCCGGTAGCAATCAGCCCTCTTACGGTTTTAATGTCAGCCATGCGGGAGATACAGCGCTGGGCAACATCAGCCAGAAAATTATCGGGAATAAAGGCGGCGGGCAATCCGGGAACCTGACCATGTTCGTAGCCAAACACGGTAACATCCACATCATGGTGACGGACTTCAGTTGAGATCACTACATCACCCACATCCAGCTCAGAGGTAAAACCGCCGGCAGACCCGGTATTGATCACACAGGTGGGTTGAAACTCCTGCAGCATCAGCGTTGTGCCGATCGCAGCATTGACCTTGCCAATTCCAGACTTGAGCAGGACTACCTGGATACCGTGCATAGTGCCGGTGTAGAGGCTATAGCCGGCAATCGTATGCTCCTGACGTCCCTCCAGTGTTTGTTTCAGTAGTTCGACCTCTTCGTCCATCGCGCCGATAATACCGATTTTAAGCTGATCAGACTGAGCGTGCAGACGCTCAGCAAAGGAGGTGTTGTTGGTCATTCAGGTGATTCCATCACGGCTAGTGTAAAAGTGCGTATTTTTAAGGGTTAAGGATACGCAAATTAAACCGGTGGACAATAGTCAAAAAGCAGAAAAAGACAATAAAACCATCAGTATTATTCGAGTCTTGCTGCCACTGAACGACACAGCGCCGATTCGCACAGCTTCAGGATACCGTTCAGCTACGAAAAACGGGGTTCACTTTCAGGGACGCCGGCCTCCTGGCTGGAATTGGCTGTTGCCGGATAGTGCCCCTGCCAGCCAAACTGTGTAAAGAGCTGATCCACCCAGGGCGACACCGGCGCATTGATCTCAATATTCTCATCAGTAAAAGGGTGAACAAACTCCAGCCTGGTGGCCATCAGCAACAACCGATCCAGACCAAAATGGTGACGAAACAGCGCATTATGTTTGCCATCGCCGTGCTGCGTATCCCCCACCAGAGGGTGAAATATATGTTTCAGATGGCGACGAATCTGGTGTTTGCGTCCGGTTTCCGGTTTAACTTCAACCAGCGAATAACGCGCTGCAGGGTATTTGCTGACAGGAATAGGCAGTTCCACAGTGGCCAGACGACGATAGTGGCTTACGGCGTCTTTTGCCGGCTTATTCGGATTTGCCATTTTGTCAGCCACCTTATCAATAATCTCTTTCAGCGGATAATCGATCACCCCCTGCTCTTCTGTATACCCCCGGCAGACGCACAGATAGGTTTTCTGCACCCGGCGCTCAGCAAAACAGAGATTGAGTTTATTGGCAGCCTCTGAGTATTTAGCAAAGATCAGCACACCGGAGGTCGGCCGGTCGAGACGGTGCACCGTAAAGGCTTTAACCCCCAGCTGTTCGCGAATCAGCGCAACCGCATTGGGGGCACGGCGCTCGATAGGACTGGGGTGTACCAGCAATCCGGCGGGCTTATCGATAGCGAAAAAGTGTTCATCTTCAAAAAGAATATGGATGGGATACATCGTGATACTTACCTGATCTGATCAAGGCGCGCAGCTTAACAATAAATCATCTGATTGCCTATGAACCTATATAATATGATCCAGTCATACCTATTAACACGTAATACCTGTATGGTTGAAATACCGAAAAAAACCTATATATATAGAGTATCCTATAACTTTAAACGGCACCTAAAGCCTTAATATTCAGAGGGATAAAATGCGTAATATCGATACAATGACCGTCCGTTCAGAACAGTCGGTTCTGGCAACCAATAAGGTGATAAGAAACACCTACCTGCTGCTTGCCATGACTCTGGTATTCAGCGCGATGACCGCCGGTATCTCTATGGTCATTAATCCGCCGATGATCTTAGCTTTGGGGGCGATGATCGTGGGTATGATCCTCACCTTTGTTATCGCTAAAAAACAGAATAGTGCAGCGGCACTGCCGTTGGTGTTTGTATTCACCGGCCTGTTTGGCTTTGCCCTGGGTCCGATCCTGAATGCCTATCTTGCCATGAACAATGGCGGCCAGATCGTCATGACTGCGATGGGGATGACTGCAGCGACCTTCCTGGGTCTGTCAGCCTATGTCCTCACCTGCAAGAAAGACTTCAGTTTTATGGGTGGTTTCCTGGCTGCAGGCTTAATGGTTCTGCTGGTATCCATGGTAGTGCTGATCGCCCTGCCATTCTTCGGCATCCACATCCCTGCGCTTAACCTGGCGTTTTCCGCTGCGGTTGTACTGCTGATGTCCGGTTTCATTGTCTATGACACCAGCAACATAGTGAATGGCACCTATACCAACTACATTATGGCCACGGTCAGCCTGTACACAAGCATCTTCAACCTGTTCATCCACCTGCTGCAACTGGTAGGCTTTCTGAGTGACGACTAAGCGTTTCTGTTTAGTTTTCACCTGCTGAAAACAACACACAAAGCCCTGCAATCCTGATAAGATTGCAGGGCTTTTTAGTTTACAGACATCACTATTATGATTTTTTCAATCGTTGTTACCGGGGCTCCCTATAGCTCCCAGGCGTCAGCCAGCGCTTTGCAGTTTTGCAGAAGCATTTTAAAACTCGGACACAGGATACATCGGGTGTTTTTTTACGCTGATGGCGTTCACAGTGGTTCAGCGCTGGCTGCCCCGCCGCAGGACGAAATCAATATCCCGGCCGAATGGGCGGCGCTGGCCCGCGAGCATGAACTGGACCTGGTGGTCTGTATCGCAGCCGCAGTCCGGCGTGGGGTTCTCGATGAAAATGAGGCCCGACGCTATGAAAAGAGCGGCCATAATCTCAGTTCCGGTTTTACTCTCTCAGGACTGGGCCAGCTGGCTGAAGCGGGTATCCTCTCCGACCGTGTCGTCACCTTTGGAGCCTGATAATGAGTGAGGCTAAAAAATCATTTCTGATTATCAATCGTAAGGCCCCCTATGGCAGCAGCGCCGCCCGGGATGCCCTGGATGTCGCGCTGACAATCTCAGTCTTTGAACAACCCCTGAGCCTGCTGTTTATGGGTGATGGCGTATTACAACTATTGCCTGAACACATCGCCTCTGAGATTGGTCAGAAAAACCTCTCTGCAAACCTTGCAATGCTGGAGATGTACGATATTGACAGACTCTATGTTTGTCGCCAGGCACTGGAACAACGGGGCATCCGTCCTGCTGATATTCGATTAAATATTACCCTGCTGGATCAGAACGGTATCGCCGCTCTGATCAAACAACAGGACCAGGTTCTGAGCTTCTGATTATGACACTACACCTGATTAACAAAACCCCATCGGAGAGCAGCGCCCTCAGCGATAGCCTGTCAGCCGTGAGCGAGGGCGATGCCCTGCTGCTGATTGAGAACGGCGTTTATGCGGCGCTACAGGGTTATGCCGAACTTTTCACCCGCCTGCCAGGCTCGGTGCAATGCTACCTGCTGGAGCATGATGCCGACGCCCGGGGCCTGAAACAGCTCAATCAGGAGTTTCTCCCTATTGACTATGACGGCTTTGTCGAGCTGAGTTGTCGTTATGGTAAAGTAGTGAGCTGGTTCTGATGGAAAATCTCGATGTAAACGGTCAGGCCATCGCCATCGACAACGAAGGCTACCTGCGCAATCTGGAAGACTGGAGCAAAGAGGCTGCTATGCAGTTGGCTCAACAGGAAGGGATTGAGCTAACTGACGCCCATTGGGAGATTCTGCATCTGTTGCGTGACTTTTATCAAACCTATGAGATGTCACCCGCCATGCGACCTCTGATCAAAGCGGTAGCTGCAAAACTGGGCAGCGATAAAGGCAAAAGTATCTATCTGATGTCTCTCTTTCCGGGAAGTCCGGCAAAACTTGCCAGCAAGATAGCCGGTTTACCAAAACCAACTAACTGCTTATAACGGAACCCTGTCGATGAAAATAGCGTTTCTCGGAACAGGCCTGATGGGCCGGCCAATGGCTATCAATCTGCTCAATTCGGGTTATAAACTGACGCTCTGGAATCGCACCCGCAGCAAGGCTGAAGCCCTGATCAGCTATGGTGCGGAGGTTGCGGACACGGCCGCTCAGGCGATCGCTGATGCGGATATTACCATTACCATGCTGGAAAATGGCCCGATCGTCGATCAGGTGCTGTTTAATACCGGGCACCCTGCCAGTTTTAAACGCGGCAGTACGGTCATCGATATGAGCTCTATCCCCCCGGAGCTTGCCAAACAGCACTTTGCCCGTTTAAAACATATCGGCGTCAACTATCTGGATGCCCCGGTATCGGGCGGTACCGTAGGCGCACAACAAGCCTCCCTTGCCATTATGGTGGGTGGCGAGAAAACAGTTTTCGATCACTGCCACACCCTGTTTACAGCCCTGGGCAAAGTGACCTATATCGGCCCTGCAGGCTCGGGCCAACTGGCCAAATGCGCCAACCAGGCGATTGTTGGTATTACCATCGGGGCGGTTGCCGAAGCTCTGCTGTTAGCGGCACAGGGGGGAGCCGATCCCGCCGCTGTGCGTGAAGCCCTGCTGGGCGGCTTTGCCAGCAGCCGGATTCTTGAACTACATGGTCAGCGAATGATAGACCGGGAGTTTAATCCCGGCGCAACCTCCCGGGTGCAGCTGAAGGATCTGCGCACTATTCTCGATACTGCCCAAGCGGAAGCGCTAAGTCTGCCGCTGGTACAACAGACCTTTGAACAATATCAGGATCTGGTTAACAACGGTCTTGAGGAGGTCGATCACAGCGGCTTACTATTGCAGCTTGAGAGGCTCAACGGCAACCGCACACTGAATAATAAGCCTACGACCTCACCCTACGATTCAACTGATCACACCTGACCCGGACCCAATCGCCCGAACGCTTAGCAGGAAGATATATCATGCCCGATTTTGCCGTTAACCTGAGTATGCTTTTCACTGAGGTCCCCCTGACTGAGCGCTTCGCCGCTGCGGCGGCAGAAGGATTCAGCAAGGTCGAAATTCAATTCCCCTATGAACTACCCGCCCCTCATATTCTTGATCTGTTACAGCAACATAAACAGCAACTCATCCTGCTTAATGCCCCCGCTGGCGACTGGCTTGCCGGTGATCGGGGCATCGCATGTCATCCAGACAGAGTGGCCGAGTTTCGTCAGGGTGTAGCGCTTGCCATTGAGTATTCAGAAAAATTAAAGTGCCGTAATATCAATATATTATCTGGTATAGTTCCTGAAAATTGTGACTATAATTTGGCTGAAAAAACCTTTATCGCTAACCTCCGCTTCTGTGCTGAAGAGTGCGACAAGGCCGGAATTCAGCTGCTCACTGAAGCGATCAACACTCAGGATATCCCCGGGTTCTTCCTCAACAACAGCCGTCAGGCATTTGCGCTTTTTGAGGTTGTTGGCCATGCCAATATCAAACTGCAATACGATATCTATCATATGCAGATAATGGAGGGAAACCTGATTCAGACACTGCGCAAAAACCTGCATAGAATCGGCCATATTCAGTTTGCTGATGTTCCCGGAAGGCATGAACCCCAAACTGGTGAACTAAATTTCAGCAATATTTTTAAAGCTCTGGATGATATGGGATACTCTGGTGTAACAAGTCTTGAATATAATCCCTCTGTCAGCACGACTGAAAGTCTTGGCTGGCTAGAACAGATAGCATAAGAGAGTAATCTATGGGTCTTGAAGACGCAGCTAAACAACTACAGCAGATCCAGGCAGAGCTCAGCAACAATGTTTATGAGCAGCATAAGAAGAATGGTGAAACTCAGGAGGCTTATCGCAAATGGGCAACCTTTTCGATAGCCGATGAACTTTATGCCATCGATGTTATGCAGGTTAAAGAGGTATTGCGCTTCACCGATATAACGCCGGTTCCAGGCGCTCCTGCGGGCATTCTCGGCATCATCAATCTGCGCGGTAGCGTCGTCACTGTGATTAACTCACGTACACTGTTTAAGCTTGAAGACAAAGAGATCGACCATAACACCCGCATCGTGGTGGTTGAGTTTGAAGATCAGGAAGTGCTCGGGATTCTGGTCGATGGCGTGGATGAGGTTCTCAACCTCCCCGAAAGTGAAACCGAGCGAGCGCCCGGAGTATTGCGTGAAGACAGTCAGCGCCAGTTTGTCCAGGGAGTCTGTTATCGGGAAGAACAGTTAATCATTCTGTTGGATCTTGACCGCATGCTGGCAGGCTTTAAGGCTGTTCAGCCAGAGCAGGAACAGTAGCACAATCACCACTTTCACAGATAAACTGGAAAGAGTGCACGCATAAAAAACCCCGGATATTCCGGGGTTTCAACAGTACGATGATCGTCCAGACTTATACTGTCACTTCCCTTTCAACAAAACTATCCTCGACCATTTCAGTCGCAATAATCTCCCCCTGATGCTCCCACATAAGGCGCTCTGCATCAGTCGCTTTAGGTGAAAACAAGCCTGTCTGAGCGTAGATCAGACCGATAACAGGCGATACCCAGCAAGCAAATGCCAGCGGGATATACAGCAGGTTTTCGACATGACCATCAGCAATGCCCAGCCCCAGCGCACTAATCACAAACGCACCACCGGCATTCCATGGAATCAGCGGCGAAATAAGCGTGCCACCTTCCTCAATCGCCCGGGAAAGGTTCAGGGTTGAATAGCCCATACCCCGGTAGATCGGCGCATACATACGACCCGGCAGAGCAATTGACAGGTAGGGGTCTCCGGCAACAAGGTTGGTCGATATAGAGGTGCAGACAGCGGCGGTCTGAACACCTTTAAACCCTTTAACCTTAGTCATAATGGCTGCAATAATCGCTTCCAGACAACCGGTTTTCTCAAGCGCACCACCGAACCCCAGTGCGATCAGCACCAGCGAGATGGTCCACATCATTGACTGGATACCGCCACGGTTCAACAGGCTATCGATGGTACTGATACCGGTATCAATTGAGTAACCACTATTGGCAAAGGTCAGCAACTGATGAATACCCGCCCCCTGAGTGATCATCGCAGCGACAGCGCCCGCCAGAACACCGGCAAACAGCGATGGAATCGGTGGCATACGCTTAACCGCCAGCACAATAACCAGCAGTGCTGGCAGCAACAACCAGGCCGAGATGGTAAAGTTTGCATCCAGTGCAGCAGTGATCGCATTGATCTTTTCAAAGGATGCGCTCTCGCCATCGATCAGGGTAAAACCTGCAACCAAATAAATGGTAAAAGCGATCAGCATTGAGGGTATAGTGGTCGGCATCATGTTTTTGATATGTGAAAAGACATCAGTGCCGGTAACAGCCGGTGCCAGATTAGTGGTGTCTGACAGAGGCGAAACTTTATCGCCGAAAAAGGCTCCGGAAACGACAGCACCTGCGGTCCAGTAGACCGGGATATCAAAACCCGCACCAATCCCCATCAGTGCGAGCCCCACAGTTCCAACTGTTCCCCAGGAGGTGCCGAGGGAGAGGGATACTACTGAGCAAAGCACCATGGCAGCCGCCAGGAATATCTGTGGAGACAGCAGCGTCAGGCCATAATAGATCAGTGTTGGCACCGTACCACTGGCGATCCAGACGCCGATAATCATACCCACGCAGATCAGCACCGAAACCGAAGGCAGCGAGACATGAATAACATGGAAAACGCCCTCTTCAATATCTTTCCATTTAAGCCCCAGCCTGATGCCTACCAAACCGGTTATCGCTAAACCGATGGCCAGTGGAATATGAGGGGTAAAATCACCAAAATAGAACAGCTGTATACCCAGCACCATGAGAGTCAGAACAACGGGAATCAGAGCTAATCTAAGCCCCGGCTTTTTCACGTCAGAAACTTGCAGATGATCATTCATGAGCGTATCTCTCTTCTGGCAGATATCACAACACTCCACCAATCAGGCTAAGAGTCTTTTAGACTGGTGTTTATGAGGCTTTTCTGTTGATCAAATCTGAATATTATTTTTGTTAGCCCGACCTGTTTAATTATTAGACAATTAGACTAGGATATGGCGCTAAAAACCTATATTCATTTACATTTATGACTATATATAAGCTTTTATTGAGAGATACAGACTATTTGTAGGAAAATAGACAAAAATAATACTCGCTTCGGTTGAAAGCGTGGTAACCAGAATGACATCAGAGCTGACAGATGGCTAACCGATATGTACCGCAACAGATCTGATCTGCCGACCATGACGATGCTCCCAGCAATACACTCCCTGCCAGGTTCCGAGCAGCAAACGCCCCTCACTTACCGGAATCGATAAGGTAGTTGCGGTGAGCGCTGCTTTGATATGAGCAGGCATATCATCACGCCCCTCAAACAGATGGGTGTAGAGCGGATCGCCTTCAGGCACCAGCCGGTTCAACCAGTTTTCCAGATCCTGTTGCGCACTGGGATCAGCGTTTTCCTGAATCGTCAGACTGGCACTGGTATGTTGAATCAGCAGAGTACACAGCCCCTCCTGAACCCCACTACTGTTCAGTTGCTGCTTCAGCCGATCGGTAAATTCATATAACCCCTGGCCCTGGGTTTCTATCCTGATTATCTCGACCATTCGTGAAATATCCATCATAAAAAAGCCCCGTCAGAGTAATTCCGACAGGGCCCTAAAGTCGCTTTGAATCTTGCTTACCCCAGCAGATCAAAGTACCCGGTTATTGCTCATGAACTTACTTTCCTGGCTCGGTCCTGTGCCATCGGCATATAGCGTAACACCCGATTTCAGACAGATAGTCAGGTTCATGTGGGACTCTTCAGTCTCTTTTGGCAGCAGGTGTTCAACGACCGCTTTTTCTTCCAGTAACTCAAGCTCGGTGGCGGTGAGTTTCTTACGGCTGAAATCACTGATCTCAAGTCCATGAACAATCTGATAACGACCATAGTTACAACGCACCGGGAAGGAGAAGAAAACCCCTTTTTCAATGCCGTAACTACCATCACTCAGTATTCCCATGCTGACGATTTCGCCGGGATCAGTCCCCTGAGTCCAGTTATGCATCTGATCAACAATTGCCTGCGCAGCCGATGCAGCACTGGATAATCCACGTGCCTTGATGATCTCGCTACCCCGCTCCTGCACACGGGGAATAAACTCATTGCGATACCAGGAGGTATCGATCTGCCCCATAGCAGGCTCACCAAAGACAGTTGCATGATGCAGATCCGGGTACTGAGTCGGAGAGTGGTTACCCCAGATAATGATATTCTGAATATCACGGGCGGTAACGCCACACTGGCTGGCCAGCATACCTTTAGCGCGGTTATGGTCCAGGCGTGTCAGACAGGTAAACTGCGAGGGGCTGAGCTTGGGCGCGTTACGGCTGGCAATCAATGCGTTAGTGTTCGCCGGGTTACCGGTGATCAGAACCTTTACGTCACGGTTGGCAAAATCATTCAGCGCCTTACCCTGACGGGCAAAAATCTCTGCGTTGACTTCCAGCAGATCGCTACGCTCCATACCGGGTCCCCGGGGACGGGCACCCACCAACAGTGCATAGTGGCAATTGCTGAAACCCTCTTCGACATTATCGTGAAGGGTTATGGTATGCAGTAATGGATAAGCGCAATCTTCCAGCTCCATCGCCACACCACGAAGCGCCTCCATGGCATCAGGAATCTCGATCAGTTGCAGAATAACCGGCTGATCGCGGCCCATCATCTCACCTGCAGCAATTTTGAACAACAGGTTGTAACTGATTGCACCTGCCGCACCAGTAACAGCAATCCGTACGGGTCTTCTCATGGCTTATTACCTTTTGTTATATACTTATGAGAGCTAACTCTTATACAAAAGTATAAATCAATGGGTTTCGGATGTAACTACTACCCAATGAGGATTATTTATAACAGATGGATATATGGTTAGAATACCGCAAAGATTTGCTGCCAGACTGCCAGAAAACGACACTAAAGAGTCACTTTTGAGGAAGCAAAGACCAACGCTTCAGTGTTGCTCTTTCAGCCGGGCCGAATTCCCGGTCAGGCAAATAAGCGTTACGACACAAAACCCCGCCCCGGCATAAAATGTTACCGATGCGCCGTAATGGTCCCAGAGCAATCCGGCGATGACACTGGCCAGTAACATCGCAACGCCGCCAACCAGATTGAAAATACCAAAGGCAGTGCCGCGCAGTTCGGCATGTGCGGTATCGGCAATCATGGTGGAAAGTAGCCCCTGGGTGATCCCCATATGCAGTCCCCAGAGTGACACCCCCAGCAACACAACTACCCAGTGCCCACCACTCGCCAACACCAGGTCGGCAGCAATCAGCATCAGCAACCCAATGGCCAGCAACCAGGTATGACTGATCCGGTCAGATAACTTGCCAAACGGATACGCTGACAGTGAATAAACCAGACTCATAACCACCATCACCAGAGGTACGAATGCTACAGGGATATCCGCCTGCAACGCCCGCAATACCAGAAACGCCTCACTGAACCGGGCCAGAGTAAATAGCCCGCCAATACCCACCACCCACCAGTAGGACTGACTGAGTCGTTGGAGACTGCCCCGGCGGATCGGATTGCGGCGCGGTTTTATATCGGTGGGGGCTGGTTCATGTAAGCCAAAAATCAGCAGCCCCACGGCAGCAAAAGCCGGAATGGTTGCAACCCAGAACACCGCCCGGAAGTCATTGGCCCACAACAGCATGAGGCCCACCCCCAGCAACGGCCCAAGAAAGGCCCCAACCGTATCAAGGGACTGACGCAAGCCAAAGGCAGCACCCCGAAGATGAGCAGGCGATATATCGGCAACCAGAGCATCCCGTGGCGCGCCACGAATACCCTTACCAAGCCGATCCAGCAGGCGAGCCGACAGCAATATACCTATTCCCGGAGCCAGCGCAAACAAAGGTTTGGAGAGCGCCCCCAGACCATAGCCGAGTACCGCTAACCCTTTTCGTTTGCCCAGATAATCACTCAGGGAGCCGGAGAAAATTTTAACGATCAGAGCCGTGGATTCCGCCAGGCCTTCGATCATGCCGATGGCAAACGCGCTGGCCCCCAATGTTGTCACCATAAACATCGGCAACAGGCTATGGATCATTTCGGATGAAACATCCATTAACAGACTGACGCAGCCGAGTATCCAGATACCGCTGGGAATCTGCCTCAGTGACGAACCTCTGGCTTCAGTTTGCATAGGCCTGCGATCTTCCTGGCGCTATTAATTTGATGTTTGTATCAGCGGGCGTGGACCATCTGCAGGGTAAAAGCGCGCTTATAGTCCGCGCTGATAATCCTGCCGCAGAGATACCCTGTCAGGTGTTTCTATCGCGGCGCGTAACTGTCTTAATAGTGCATCAAGATCGCGGTTTAGCACACCCTTTAAGACCAGAAAGTTTGACGCGTGATCACTGCGAAAAATAGTCTTCTCCAGCGTCAGATTTGACAGAAACAACTCCATCTCCTGAAACAGCTGGCGCTGAGTTAACGGGGTAAAGTCACCATCATAGCCCACAGCAATCCGTTGATTACCACGACGGGAAAACAGCACCAGTGTCGCCAGGTAATCCGGCTGAACCGCATTAACCAGTTGCGCAGAGGCCAGCGCATGCTGCTCACTCATTCGCTCCCCACCCAGGCCATTAATCAGCATAACCGAGGTTTTAATCCCTGCCTGCTTGGCTTTGAGCAAACCATCCCGTGTGGTTGCAAAGGATTCACCTTTATCAATACAGCGCAGAACCTCATCATCTCCACTTTCAGCCCCCACGTAGATCAGTTTCAGACCCAGCTCACGCAGCACCTGAAGCTCCTCAACGGTTTTATGTTTGAGGTTGGCAGGCAGTGCGTAGGTTGAAACCCGTGTCACAGAGGGCATATAGGTGCGGATAGCTTCCAGGATAGTTTTCAGACGGCGGAATGACAGCACCATTGGATCACCATCCCCGAGAAAAACACGCCTCACACCAGGCAGTTGCTGGCCGCAACGGATGATCTCCCCGAGCAGCCGATCTTCACTTTTAGGCTTAAATTTTTTCTGCGGATCGATATACATCTCGCAGAAGGTACAGCGATTCCAGCTGCAACCATTGGTGACCTGGAGAATAAGGGAGCTGGCTTCACTGGGAGGCCGGAACACCGGCTCGATATAGCTGACGGGAGGGGCGACTGGAGGCCAGCTCATCGTCAGCCACTGACCGCTTTACTGAACAGACGGTCGAAGTTGTTGCTGGTGATCTCGGCCACCTCTTCTATCCGAAGACCTTTAATATCCGCAACACACTGTGCCACTTCAACGACATATTGAGGCTCATTCGGTTTACCACGATAGGGCACTGGCGCCAGGTAGGGAGAGTCCGTTTCGATTAACAGATTTTCCATCGGCACCTGTCGGACAACCTCCCGCAACTCAGCGGCGTTACGGAAGGTAATGATCCCGGAAAACGAGATCATAAAGTTCAGATCCATCGCCTGCCGTGCCATCTCCCAGTTTTCGGTAAAGCAGTGCAACACGCCGCCAACAGTCGTATCAACATGCTGACGCAGCATGCTAATGGTATCGTCGCGGGCATCGCGGGTGTGCACGATCACGGGCAAGCGCGACTGCGCTGACGCTTGCAGATGGTTAACAAAACTTTCCCTCTGCTGCGCTACGGTATCTTTCTGGTAATAGTAATCCAGGCCAGTTTCACCCAGGGCGATCACTTTCGGCTCCGCAGCATAACCAAGCAAAGTAGCAACATCCGGCACACCATCAGATACGTGAAGTGGATGAACCCCCGCCGACGCATAAACATTATCGAAGCGATTAACCTTTTCAAGCATCTCTGGAAGGGTCTGCATATCGATAGCAACACACAGCATCCGGGAAACGTTTTTCTCGGTGGCGGCATCAATAACGGATTGAAGCTGATTATTCCGGACAGACAGGTCCAGCCTGTCGAGATGACAGTGAGAATCTACAAACATGAGGGTAACTCTGAATTACATTGTATTGGTACGTCTACCCGAATTCATCAGTGTCGCAATATAGGTTTCGATCTTGGAGATCAGCGTCGCGTCATCCTGTGAGAGCTGAATGCCGATACCCGGGACTCGCCCGCCCTGAGCTGCCCGGGGAGTAACCCAGATAACTTTACCGGTGACCGGGATCTTATCGTCCTCATCGATCAGACTCAGCAGCATGAAAACTTCTTCGCCCAACTGATAGGTACGGGTAGTAGGAATGAATAACCCGCCATTTTTGATAAATGGCATATATGATTTATAGAGATCTTCCTTGGTCTCAATTGCCAGGGAGAGAATCCCATGACTCATGCGGGGTACAACTGACATAGGCCGTATAGCCTCCCTAGTACTTATTTCATCCTAAACTCAGACTGTCTATATATTACTATTGCTTTGTGCTGCTGTATATCCTGTCAGGTCAGTTAGTTAGCTCTTGGAAGAGCATACCAGTCACTTAACAGCTTCTCCATCAACAACTGCTTGTTTGGATTGCGCCTGAACATCAGATCCTTACGTGCGGCCTGTACCTGATCAGAAAATTGATAGAGTTTCTTACTGCTGACCTTACGGGCCAGCGCCAGTAACATATTTTTAGCATCGGTATGTCGCAACAGTTCGGGGTCGGCCTGATTTTCTGCTGAGCGGGCAATATCTACAACCCAGCTGTAGATCCAGCCAAGCACCAGCTCCAGATCCTCTTTATAAAGCGACTGCGCCACCTCCACCGCACTGCTGCGACTCTTGAGAATATCCGCCAGCCCTTTAAGTACCTTAGCCCGCAACCCCAGAAGATCATCCTGCTTATACGCCAGCGCCTGCAGGGGCGAATTATGGGCGATAACTAACAGCTGCGCGGCTTCCGCAGCATCGACTTCAAGCTGAGTAGCCACCCACTGAATGGCCATTGAGTTGTCGGCCGGCGGCATATCAACCCGCTGACAACGGCTCTTGATCGTCGGCAGCATCTGCCCCAGGCGATGCGTCAAAAGCATTAACAGGGTGTTAGAACCCGGTTCTTCCAGCATTTTTAACAGGGCGTTGGCCGCATTAACATTCATACTGTCGGCGGGATCGATGATCACCACCCGATAGCCACCCTGCTGTGCGGTTGAGTAGATAAAGTCTGTCAATTCCCGGATCTGATCAATTTTGATCGGCTTTCCTGATTCTTCGGGCCTGAGCAGGTAGAGATCCGGATGGCCACCACTACTGGTCAGCTCGCAACTGCGACAACGGCCGCAGGCAACACTCCCCTGAGGATTACGACAGAGAACATAGTTAGCCAGCGCCAGCGCAAAACAGGCCTTACCAATCCCCTCAGGCCCGTTGATCAGCAACGCATGAGGAAAACGGTTCTGCGCTTTCAGCTCGTGCAGATATTCCCAGCGCGGTTTCAGCCAGGGCAATACTACCGGTCGGTCTTCCCAGATTGAATCACTCACCTGTCTGCTCCTGAAGATACTGTTCCAGCACTCCCCTGATCTGGTGCTGCACCTGCTCCAGTGTGCCTGAAGCATCGATCACAGCAAAGCGTTCCGGGTCGGCAACTGCCCGCTCAAGATAGGCGTTGCGCACCCGCTCGAAAAAAGTGATGCGCTCATTTTCAAACCGATCCAGTGCTCCCCGCTGACTGGCCCGGGCCAGGCCAACCTCTACCGGCAGATCCAGCAGAATCGTCAGATCAGGCTGCAACCCCCGCTGCACCATCGCCTCAAGCTGACCAATCATCGCTGTGCTGAGCCCGCGCCCACCGCCCTGATAGGCAAAAGTGGCATCGGTAAAACGGTCACACAACACCCATCGTCCCTCGGCAAGAGTTGGCCGTATCACCCTTTCAAGGTGTTGCGCTCGCGCGGCAAACACCAGCAGTAACTCCGCATCGTCAGCAACCACTTCATCCCGATTAGCCAGTAGCAGTTCGCGCATCTGCTCCGCCAGCGGCGTTCCGCCAGGCTCACGGGTTAACTGATAACGGATCTGATGCTGTTGCAATACAGATTCAATGAACCTCAGATTAGTTGATTTGCCAACCCCTTCGGTACCTTCCAGTGTAATGAAACGGCTTGAACTCATACTATCCAACTCATCTAATCAAACTTAATCGTACCCGGCGTTACTGATCCGGACTCGAACGGTAATCACTGCGACGCTTTAGCTGATACTGCTTAACCGCCCGGTTGTGCGCTTCCAGGGTCGCTGAAAACTGATGACTGCCATCACCCTTTGCCACAAAGTATAGCCACTTACCCTGATCGGGATGCAGGGCTGCCCGGATCGCTTCCCGCCCGACCATCGCTATCGGTGTCGGCGGTAACCCAGCAATAGTGTAAGTGTTATAAGGGGTGGGACGGCGCAGATCCGCACGACGGATATTGCCTGTATAACGATCTCCCATACCGTAAATCACAGTGGGATCGGTCTGCAGTTTCATCCCTTTTTGCAAACGCTGAACAAAAACACCGGCGATAGTGGGTCTCTCGCTGCTCAGTGCCGTCTCTTTTTCAACGATAGAGGCCATAATCAGAGCCTCATAAGCCGACTTGTAAGGCAGCTCTTTAGCCCGCTCCTGCCAGGCTGTATCCAACTCAGCCTGTAGCAGAGCATGGGCTCGCTTAAGCAGGTCTACATCGCTCATTCCACGATGGAACTGATAGGTATCAGCCAGGAACATCCCCTCCGGATGCTGTCCCTCAAGCCCCAGTGAAGCCATTAAATCGCTATCACTGAGATTATCCTGGGTGTTTTTTACCTGTTTATTTTCTCTAAGTTGTTCACGTAACTGCTTGAAAGTAGAGCCTTCTATGATCGTAAAGTTATACGTAATAATTTTACCGGAAACCAGTTGCACCAGCAGCGTTCTGGGAGTTGTACCAGGAACCAGCTCATACTCACCCGCTTTAAGAAGATGCCCCACTTTTTTCAGGCGAACAAAAAAAGCAAACCAGTCAGGTTTCTCCATCACCCCTTCAGCGGCCAGTTGCCCCGCAACACGTTTAAAGCTACTTCCCGGCTCAACCAGAATGGTCCGCGACTGGGACAGGGTCAGCGGTGTATCCAGATAACTCTGCAGTGATCGCCAGCCAGAATAAGCAAGCGCGACAACAACCATCAGAGTAATAACAAAAGAGACAACAACTTTACGCACTAATAAATTCCTTCAGCGACCAACCGGGACTGCAACAGACGGGTTAGCGGCCCAACCGGCCACTCAGGAGAGCGGCCCTGATCAGTGATAAGCCGGGTGACTGGCCAGATAGCAATAACACTGTTGCAGACAAAAACCTCATCGGCAGCAACCAGGGTATCTGCAGCATACAGCCCTTCACATACCGTTACCCCTATCTGTTCAGCAAGCGTGAGAATAGTTTGGCGGATAATACCCGCGACACCACAACGATCAAGTTGCGGAGTATAAAGCCCCCCTCCTTGTGCCCAGAACAGATTACTCATGGTTCCTTCTACCAGAAACCCCTCACTGTCCAGCACGATACCTTCGCGGATTCGGCTATCATTCCACTCTGCCCGCGCCAGCACCTGCTCAAGACGGTTAAGGTGCTTAATGCCAGCCAACAGCGGCGATAACGCCAGGCGAGTCTGACACAGCCTGACAGAAACCCCCTTTACAGAGGGCTGTTCTGGATAATCAGGAAAGGGATTCAGCTGCACAATCCGGTTGATTGGAACCCTGTCATCGACCGCATATCCACGCCCCCCGCATCCCCGGGTGATGGTTATTTTCAGCACCTGACGGGAGCCAGAGGCTGGCTGCAGTTGCAGCAGCTTTGCCAGATCCGCTTCAAGCAACGACTGAATATTCGCCGGCAGAGGAATGCCAAGGCGGTCAGCGCCCTTGCACAGCCGATCAAGATGCGCCTGCCAGACAACCGGCTGAGAACCGTTCAGAGTAATGGTTTCAAAAAGGCCGTGACCATAAGCAAGCCCCCGGTCAGTTACCGGGATTGACTGCTCTGACTGACCATTTATCAGGATATAGGATCTCATAGGGAGAACGGGCGCGCACCAGGCACGCCCGTAAACTCAGATCTTACGGAATACCAGGGTACCGTTGGTACCACCGAAACCGAAAGAGTTGGATACCGCAGCGTCTATGGCTGCTTCCTGAGCGGTGTGAGGGACATAGTTCAGGTCACAACCTTCAGACGGGTTATCCAGATTGATCGTGGGTGGAGCCACCTGATCACGGATAGCCAACACGGAGAAGATCGCCTCAACCGCACCAGCCGCCCCAAGCAGATGACCAATCATCGACTTGGTTGAGCTCATACGCACGGTTTCAGCAGCACTGCCCAGCACCAGCTTAGCAGCATTCGACTCAGCAATATCCCCAGCAGGGGTCGATGTACCATGGGCGTTAATGTAATTAACCTGATCGGGGTTAATCCCCGCATCTTTGATCGCATTAGCCATCGACATCGCTGCACCCGCTCCATCCTCAGGAGGCGAAGTCATATGATAGGCATCATCACTCATACCAAAACCAACCAGTTCGGCATAGATGGTTGCACCACGGGCTTTAGCAGCCTCATACTCCTCCAGCACAACCACACCAGCACCATCCCCCAGAACAAAACCATCACGGTCCCGGTCCCAGGGACGACTGGCAGCCTGCGGATCATCATTACGGGTTGACAATGCTCTGGCAGCAGAGAAGCCGCCAACCCCCAGCGGAGTTGTTGCCATCTCGGCACCGCCAGCAATCATCACATCCGCATCGCTGTTCTGAATCATTCGCGCAGCAAAACCAATATTGTGAGTACCGGTCGTACACGCCGTAGTAATGGCAATGTTCGGGCCTTTAAAGCCATATTTAATGGCCAGATTGCCGGCGATCATATTGATGATGCTACCGGGTACAAAAAACGGCGAAATGCGACGCGGGCCACTGTTGTTAAGTGTATCGTGGGTCGCCTCAATCATCGGCAAGCCACCAATACCTGAACCAATTGCAACACCGATACGGGGAGCATTTTCTTCAGTGACTTCCAGTCCGGAATCTTCAACAGCCTGAATTGCTGCCACCATACCGTACTGAATAAACAGATCCATCTTCCGTGCATCTTTCGGGCTCATATAGCCACTGAGATCCAGCTCTTTAACAGAGGCGGAAAAACGGGTGCCAAACGGCGTAGGGTCAAAGTGGGTGATTTCAGCTGCACCACTTTTGCCGTTAAGAATATTGGCCCATGTCTCCTGGACAGTGTTACCTACCGGGGTCAGCATCCCCATACCCGTAACAACGACTCTTCTGCGAGACATCAAAATCCTCCTGCTTTACCGGGCGAACAAAAGAAAAGCCGCACTATATCACTATAGTTGCGGCTTCTCGGTAATCTGGTTGAGTCGATTACTGATGTGCGTTGATGTAATCGATTGCCAGTTTAACAGTCGTGATTTTCTCTGCCTCTTCATCAGGAATTTCAGTTTCAAATTCCTCTTCCAGAGCCATAACCAGCTCTACAGTGTCCAGAGAGTCGGCACCCAGGTCTTCAACAAAAGAAGCTTCGGTGGTCACCTCTTCCTCTTTAACACCCAGCTGTTCAGCAATGATTTTCTTTACGCGCTCTTCGATGTTGCTCATAACTCTTCCTATTATTTATCGACATCCACACCCGAAGATGTGAACAGGGATTTTATTAGAATCCGCCGCTATGGATCAAGCCTGACGGCGATATTTCTCCAGTGAGCTGCGGCTCATTATCAACACTTTTGCAAAAAAAACAATTCCCTAGGGGAAATCTTTACGACATATACATCCCACCATTGACATGAATCGTGTCTCCGGTGACATATCCGCCGGCATCACTGGCTAAAAAACCAACAACAGCAGCAATCTCTTCAGGCTGCCCTAAACGCCCCATTGGGATCTGTTTTTGCAGCGTTTCTTTATGTTCCTCTGGCAGACCACTGGTCATATCAGTATCGATAAACCCGGGTGCTACACAGTTGACCGTAATATTCCGGGAAGCCACCTCACGTGCCAGCGCCCGACTGAAGCCCTCCATCCCAGACTTAGCAGCAGCATAGTTTGCCTGTCCGGCATTACCCATTGAAGCAACCACCGATGATACATTGATGATGCGCCCCCAGCGCGCTTTTGTCATGCCACGCAAACAACCTTTCACCACCCGATAAACGGATTTCAGATTGGTATTCAAGACTGAATCCCACTCATCTTCTTTCATGCGAAGCATGATGTTATCCCGGGTAATGCCTGCATTATTGACGATGATCGTTACAGATCCAAACTGATCCTGTACTGCCTTCAGAACCTCATCAACCGACTCGTTCGAACCTACATCAAGACATAATCCGGTTCCGGAAACGCCCGCTTCTTTCAGGTATGCCGCAATAGAAGTGGCACCATTTTCACTGGTCGCAGTACCCACAACAACCACACCCTGACGCCCCAGCTCCAGCGCAATCGCTTTACCGATTCCCCGAGTAGCACCGGTAACCAGAGCCACTTTGCCTTCGATACTCATATTCTGTTTCCTATATTTCAGAGATCAGGCGCTCAGCGCCTTCTCAAGACCCGCAGGATCGTTGATCGCAGCAACCGTCAGGGTGCGTTGAACTTTCTTATTAAGCCCGGATAACACTTTACCAGGGCCGCACTCTACGGTGCTCTCAATACCCTGCTCTATCATATTCTGCACCGAGTCTGTCCATAAAACAGGGCTATATAGCTGCGCCAGCAGATTTGCGATCAGCTCATCAACACTCTCAGGCGATTTCGCAGTAAAGTTCTGGACTACCGGAATAGCAGGCATCTGCACTGATATTTTTTGCAGCTCAGCAGCCATCTGCTCAGCGGCTGGCTTCATTAGCACACAGTGCGAGGGAACACTGACCGGCAGAGGTATCGCCCGCTTGGCTCCCGCAGCCTTACAACCTTCAATAGCACGCTCAACTGCGGCTTTATTGCCCGCAATCACAACCTGCCCCGGACAGTTAAAGTTTACCGGGGAAACAACCTCGTCAGCGGCAGCCGCTTCACAGGCCGCCTGAATAGCATCATCGGCAAGACCGAGAATAGCAGCCATTGCACCAGTGCCTGCCGGAACCGCCTGCTGCATAAACTCGCCCCGCAACCGGACAAGGTTTACCGCATCTGTAAAGCCGATAGCACCTGCACAAACCAGCGCTGTATACTCACCCAGACTATGCCCTGCCATCAGCGCAGGCGACTTACCCCCCTGCTGCTGCCACAAACGCCAGAGGGCAACTCCAGCAGTGAGTAGTGCGGGCTGCGTACGATCAGTCTGATTCAGATCCTCTTCGGGACCATTCTGGGTCAGCGCCCATAGATCATATCCAAGAACCTCAGATGCTTCAGCGAAAGTTTCCTGAATAACAGAGTGTTCGGCGGCCAGTTCGGCCAGCATTGCCAGGTGCTGAGAGCCCTGACCGGGAAAAACAAAAGCGAGGGATTGTGGCATTGTTACCTCAATGTACAGATAAACGCATAACAATTTAAAGGTCGTAGTTTACAGGATTCGCGATGAATTAAAACGTTTGTCTTATAGATCAAATATTTCCGCCCTGCTTCAGCTGATCTGAGATTCCAGCTGGCGATTGATACTGCCTGGAACATCCATTCGGACCTCCGCAACAGCCTGATCAATCGCATAGCCAAAGCACTGTCGATTAGCCGAGCCATGACTCTTCACAACGATCCCCTGCAACCCCAGCAGGCTTGCACCATTGCGACGCGCCGGATCAATATGGGCGCGTATCTCTTCCAGCACAGGCCCGACAAGCACCGCCATTATTTTACGCCACAGCGAGCGGGCAAAACTCAGACGCAGTTGACGACCGATGAGGCGTGCAACCCCTTCACTGCTTTTGAGCGCGATATTGCCAACAAAACCATCACAGACCACGACATCCACCTTACCGGTAAAGATATCGTCACCTTCGATAAAGCCAATGTAGTTCAGGCCGCCATGCTCACGTATCAGCCGGGAAGCCAGTTTAACCTGTTCATTCCCCTTAATCTCTTCAGCGCCGACATTGAGCAGCCCGATGCGAGGCTCCTCAATTCCTTCAACGGCACGGGTCATCACCGACCCCATAATTGCAAACTGCAGCAGGTGTTCGGCGCTGCAATCGACATTTGCCCCCAGGTCCAGCATATAGCTGACGCCGTTAACGGATGGAATGGCGGTAATGATAGCCGGGCGATCGATCCCCGGAAGCATTTTAAGCGTAAAGCGCCCTAGCGCCATCAGCGCCCCGGTATTACCGGCACTCACACAAGCCTGCGCCCGACCTTCCGCCACCTGCGTGATGGCGCGATACATAGAGGTGTCACGACGCTTACGCAGTGCATGAGAGGGCCGCTCATCATTGGCGATAACATTCTCTGCATCAATAATCGAGATACGAGAAACGAGGCTTTTATCGGAGCGTTTTTTCAGAGAGTCAGCAAGCAGAGGTGCAAGAACAGCTTGTTGACCAATCAGTTGCAGGGTCAAGCGGGGGTGACGCTTCAGGGCGTCTACTGAGGCAGGAATAACAACGCGGGGACCGAAGTCCCCGCCCATCGCGTCTATGGCGATGCAAATGCTGTCAGACAAGTTTACTCGTCGTCTTGCTGTGCAACAACCTGCTTACCACGGTAGAAACCGTCAGCACTTACGTGGTGACGACGGTGAGTTTCACCAGTAGTTGCTTCTACGGAAAGAGTTGGGTTGCCCAGTGCATCGTGTGAACGACGCTGTCCGCGACGTGAACGAGTTACTTTGCTCTTTTGTACTGCCATGGGTATATAGCTCCTATTTCACTTATCAGCCTTCAGTGAGGCTAATACACTGAAAGGGTTCGGTTTATCAGTTTCATTGTCAGTCGTAGCCGCTTCACCGAAGGAAGTCTGCACACTGCAATCGTCATGAAATGGCACAATCGGAAGCGTTAGAATCAGCTCCTCTTCCACCATCGGCAACAACTCCAGCTCATCTCCCGCTACAATCAGATGATCATAGTACCTGGGTAGATTCTTTGCATGCTCCTCAGTGGGAGCAATAGCCAAATTGAACTTCGCTTCGATGTCGATCTCAACTGGCTCAAGACAGCGCTGACAGGCCATTTTCACCTGAGTGACAGCAGTGCCTTTTATTGTACGGATACGCAGTTCATCAAGATCAAACTGCAGATCAACAGCAACCCTGCCCTGCGAATCAGTCAGCATTGTGACCAGATTTGGCAGCAGAGCAAGCTCAGCGTCACCTTCAATCCGTACTCCCCGATCAGCAAGCTTACGCGGGTCAATTTTCTTTGGTAATGGGGCGTTCGACATAAGCGCGCAATTCTAGGGATCAAAAACCAGTCTGTCAAAGGAAATAAGGCTTTAAAAGCGAAAAAAACAGGCTAATATCTGCACCTTATCGCAACCGCTCACTATTTGGAGAAAATCAGGTATGTCCCGGCTGATTCTGGCATCCAGTTCACCTTTCAGAAAAGCGATTCTGGATAAACTCAATATTGTTTACGAAGCGGTTTCTCCCGATATTGATGAAACACGTTTAGATTCTGAAACACCACAACACTATGTTGCCCGGCTTGCCCGAGAAAAAGCAGAAGCGTTGCAGACGGATTACCCCGATGCACTGATTATCGGTTCAGACCAGACCGCTATTATCAACGGTAAAACGATTGGCAAACCTGGAAGCTTTGACAACGCCTGTCAGCAACTGCGTGAGGCATCTGGAAAGAAGATTACCTTCCTGACCGGACTCTCACTGCTGAACAGCCAAACCGGTAGCTGTGAAACGGATGTGATTCCGTTTCATGTCTACTTTCGACACCTGACACCGACAATGATTGAAAACTATCTTACAGCAGAGCAACCCTATAACTGTGCCGGCAGCTTTAAATCTGAAGGACTGGGGATCGCTTTGTTTGAAAAACTGGAGGGGGATGATCCTAACGCCCTGATCGGCCTGCCGCTGATTCGCCTGATCAGAATGCTGGAAAACCAGGGAATCAACGTTATCTAAACCGCTGAGTATTACAATACGATACTTTTCACCACTAAGTTCATGAAACACCTCTTATCTCAGAGAATCAACTCCATCGAAACAGGTAATCACGGAGTTGAACATGAAAAACGCTAACCTTAACACGCTGGAACAACAGGTCGCTTCTGCCCTACAGGAGGGCGATCTACTGTTTATCTCCATCGATGCTTTCCTTTACAAGCAGGTTGCCAAGGGCACTGGAAGCTGGTGTTCGCATGTAGGTTTTGCCATTAAAGAAAATGACCAGTGGCTGGTAATTGAAAGCAAAGTCCCGTTTGTCAGCAAAACCCCATTGCGTAAATTTCTCAGTCGCACCTGCAACGGTGAAGTGATGATTCGCCGCCTGAAGCAGCCCCTTTCAGCAACAGAGCTTGAGCAGTTGAAACAATCGGCAGATAAACTGTCCGCAACACTCCCAACGACGCTATACCATCTGGGATTCGATTTAGATTCCGAACGTCAGTTCTGCTCTAAGTTTGTCCATCTGGTTTATAAAGATGCCTTAGGTATTGAACTGGGCAAGGCACAAACACTTGAGCAACTGCTGCAGGAAAATCCTCAGGCTTCAGTGAGATTCTGGCGCTGCTGGTTTGTGGGATTTATTCCCTGGAAACGTCAGACACTCACTCCGGCCAGCCAGATTAATGATCCGCAGTTAAATACAGTATTTTGTACCTTATAAATCAGGCTTCAGGGAGGATTCAGGCAATGAAAAAAATAAATAACGATCAGCTCTCTGTTCAGGTTAACAACCTGCTTAAAGAGGGAGATATTATCTTCTCTTCAATCGACCTGTTGGTCTGCCGGCAAGTCGCCAGAGAAACCGGTAGCTGGAGCTCTCACGTAGGATTTGTTCTTAAAGAAAACAATCAATGGATGGTTGTAGAAAGCAAAGTCCCTTTCGTCTGTAAAACACCTTTAAGAAAGTTTATCCAGCGCACCCGGGACGAACAAATCATGGTCCGTCGCCTGAAACAACCCTTAACCGAAAAACAGGTCGGAAAACTTAAACAGCTAACAGAAAAGCATATTGGCAAGCTTTACCATTCCGGCTTCGATTTCGACTCGGATCGTCTCTTCTGTTCGAAGCTTGTCTACCTGATATATAAAGAAGCAACCGGCGTTAAGCTGGGCCAAATTCTCACGCTTGAAACACTGATAAATCAAAACCCACAGGCATCTTCAGGCTTATGGTATCTATGGTACTTTGGTTCGGTACCCTGGCAACGCCGAACGTTAACCCCGGCCAGCCAGATTAATGATCCACAGCTAATCACCGTTTACTCTACGGTTGGCTAAATACTACTCAGCCGTATTCAGGGCGGTGTAAAATTATCCAGCATACAGTTTTGTTCCTCCGTAGAGGATTCAATCTGTATCGTGGAATGCGCTATGCCAAAATGATCATGAAGATATTGCTGCTGATCACACAAAAAGCGGTTATCAAGCTTGCTATCACTGACTACCAGATGAACGGTCAGCGCGATCTCCGTGGTACTTAAAGGCCAGACATGCAGATCATGAATACGCTCCACTGATTCCAGGCCATTGAGGTATTGCTTTAAGGCGGGGATATCGACACTATCCGGCACTGCATCCAGAGCATAGTTCATCGAATCCTTAAGCAGCCCCCATGTGCCAACCAGAATAACGGCAACGATGATAAGACTGATGACCGGGTCGATCCACAGCCAGCCTTTAAACAGAATAAACAGGCCAGCGATCACCACCCCGAGGGAGACCACCGCATCGGCTGCCATATGCAGAAAAGCACCTTTAATGTTCAGATCATCTTTCTGCCCGCTGAAAAACAGCAGTGCTGTCAGTGTATTGATCACCACACCGATCGCGGCCACCACAATCACCGTCATGCCCCCAACCGGAGTCGGATTGCTAAAGCGTCCTACCGCCTCCCAGGCAATACCTCCAAGGGCGATAAGTAATAGAATAGCACTGGCCAGTGAGGCCATTACCGTTGCCTTACGCAAGCCATAGGTACGCTTTTCAGTGGCTGCTTTTCTGGCAAGAAAACTGGCTCCCCACGCCAGTATCAGACTGAATACATCGCTGAGATTGTGTCCTGCATCTGCGATCAGTGCCAGCGATTCTGACAACACCCCATAGATGACTTCAATCACCACAAACATAAGGTTAAGGACGATGCCAATGGCAAATGCCCGGTTGTAATCGGTAACCTGATGACTATGGCCCGGGTGATGACTGTGATGGTGACTCATACAACTCCTCAACATGTCTGTTGAACTAAATAAGCTTATAAAAAACGCGGCAAAAAGATAAAGCCGTTTAGTGACTGGCTTTTGTCAATTACTCCGCAAGAATATGGGCGCTGGTAACCTGTTGAAGTAATGCCCGTATTTGTTAATCTGTCTATTCGATTAGAGTGACATAAAGTAGCGCATGAAAAAACCAGTACAGGGAAGAATCTACGCCAGCGTTATTCTTGTCGCCAGCATTATCTTCTTGCTTCCCGGTTATCAGCAGCCGGAAGAACAGGTTAAGCCACGGGTTATTGCAGAGACTCAAACCTACAGCTTCGTCAACAACGTCAAACCGATCCTGGACAACAAATGCCTGGCATGCCACTCATGTTATGATGCGCCCTGCCAGCTGAAGATGGAGTCATGGCATGGTGTTGAACGTGGTGCCTCAAAACGCCAGGTGTACGATGGCGGCAGACTTAAGGATGCCTCGCCAACCCGCCTCTATATTGATGCTCAGACCGCGCAGGAGTGGCGGAATAAAGGCTTCTACTCAGTATTATCCGAATACGTTCACGAAGAGGATCAAACCACCCTGCCACTGATGCAGCAGATGTTGGACCTCGGGCAAAGCAACCCTCTGCCGCTTAACACCAAAGTGCCGGATACAATTCAGCTCGGTTTTGATCGGGTTAACTCTTGCCCCGCCCCAGGCGAGTTTAATGATTATGCTGAGAAGTTTCCCCATGGAGGGATGCCACTGGCAGTCTCTGGTCTGGATAAACAAGAGTTTAAGACGCTATCGACCTGGCTAAAGCAGGGAGCAAAAATAGACTCTCAGCCGATCACCCTCAGTGACACCGACCAGTTGATGATCAAGCGCTGGGAAAGCTGGTTAAACCAGAGCGATAAACGTTCAAGGCTGTTATCCCGCTATCTCTACGAACACCTGTTTCTCGGGCACCTGTATCTGACCCGTGCAGATCAGTCAGGCAATTCCACGCCAGCGTTCTACCAACTGATACGCTCTTTTACGCCCCCGGGAAATAAAGCTGTGATTGTGCCTACGGTGCGGCCTAACGATGATCCTGAGCAGCCGTTCTATTATCGACTGATACCTGTGCCCGGGACCATCGTCCATAAAACGCATATCACCTACCGTTTTGATGCCGACCGACTCGAACACTACCAGCAGCTATTTTCCAGCGCAGACTGGAATGTCGAAACCCTGCCCGGTTATGGCTATGAGGAAAGGTCTAATCCTTTTATCACGTTTGCGGCGATTCCCGCAAAGCTGCGATACCGCTTTCTACTCAATGATGCCCGTTTCTTTGTCAGAAACTTTATCCGGGGGCCTGTGTGCCGTGGACAGATCGCCACCAACGTTATCCGTGACCAGTTCTGGGTAATGTTTGAAGACCCCGGGTTTGAGCTCTACAGCAACAATCCCCAGTACCAATCATCGGTGAATGACTATCTTGGCCTGCCGGGGGAGAAGAGTTCGCTGCTGGATTTTGGCAGCCAGTGGTTTAATTATAATAATGACCGCAACACCTATCTGGACTTGCGTCAGAAAGCCTATCAGCAGGCATACCCATCCGGCGCAGCACTGCAGCATATCTGGGATGGTGATCAAACCAATGACAACGCTTTTTTAACCGTATTCCGCCATCACAACAGCGCATCGGTGACCAGCGGCTGGCAGGGCGAGATCCCCCTTACCGCCTGGGTGATGGGCTATCCCCTGCTGGAAAGAACCTATTATGAGCTGGTGGTTAATTTTGATGTGTTTGGCAGTGTGTCCCATCAGGCACAGACGCGCCTCTATTTTGACCTGATCCGCAACGGCTCAGAGACTAACTTTCTGCGTTTCATGCCCGCCGCCTCACGCCAGGCGATCTACTCGGACTGGTACCAGGCCAGCGCTAAAATTAAGGCAAAAATCACCTACCATGATCTGGATAGCCAGACACCCAGTGACATCACCTACAGCAGTACCAAACCTAAAGAGGAGTTACTGCAAATCTTGATGCACAGGTATCCGACACTCACCAGCGCAGAGGATAGCATCAATCGCTGCAACGCCTGTAATGATCCGCCAACCCGGTCAGCTGCAACTCAGGCCAGCATAGCTTTGCGCAGCATCGCAGCAAAACCGGCGTCGACATTAGCGGGAATAAAGTGGTTACCTGAAGCCACATTTGTGCGTATCAATTCTGTTCAGGGTGATGGCTTACAGCATGCCGCTAAACCCTTTCTGGCCTATACCCTGCTGCGCAACCGTCGTCACAGCAGTGTTGCCTATTTGCTGGGTGAATCGTTACGTTATCAGGAAGATCTCGATACGCTGACCATTCTGCCAGAGCCAGTTGGCAGCTATCCCAACCTGATCCTGCAACTGGATGTGTCACAACTGGATGATTTTGTCACATCGTTCAGCAACATTGATTCAAAGCGATCGTTCAACCAGTTTGTACAACGCTGGGGAGTCGGACGAATGAACCCGCAATTCTGGCAGGTATTTCACAGTTTCACCGACTATATGCAGGCAACTAACCCGCTGGAAGCCGGTGTATATGATATGAACCGCTACGGGCACTGGTAAGCACACTCGGGGAAAGATGATTGCGAACCCGCGCGTATATGGAGATCCAATCGCCCACATAGCGGGAGATTGGATTCTACATCGGACCTTAAAAGTGAAACGCCTGTCAGCTGGTTAAAACGGCATCTACGTCCGTCTTATGGTTGTTTATCAAACACTTTCACACCTTCCGGGATGGTAAACCAATCCTGCTTTTCACTCACCCAGACATGGGCGACAGGATTAATAATACTGGTATCGGACAGATTCGATGGTTTCAGTTTAATCTTATCCGGCTCAGCGGGATTAAAATGATAGATCCGGTTACCACAGGTCGGACAAAATTTAGCGCCACTGGTGTTGCCGCTGTCCGCTAAGCGGCTCCATTCAGCCATCTCACCTTCAAACTCCAGATCAGACGCATTTACCATGGCGGTGATACTGAAAGCACTGGTTGAGAGTTTCTGGCACTCTTTGCAATGACAGGCTACAACCATCTGCGGCGCTGCTAACAACCGATACTTAACGCCACCACACTGGCAAGAACCCTCAATTGGATAGGTCATACTGTTCACCCTGTTTGTCATCAATTAATAAAATCACCTACGCCCCGCAAGCCTTGCGATAAGCAGGGAGTGTCAGCGTGTAATACAGCTGCACAAACGGTTTGTCTTCAACCGCTTTATTCTCTTTATGTGAGTAGATTGCCCCAAGCTTTTCAACGGCTTTTACCGAGCGGATATTCTCCTCCGCAATATGAAACCAGACAGTATCAGCATACTCAAAAATATGATTCAGCATCAGCGCTTTCATCTCGGTATTAACGCCCTTGCCCCAATAAGCCTGCTCAATAAAAGTAAAGCCTATCGCAACCTCACGCTGCTCAGGATTCCAGTCATAGAAACGGGAAGAACCGATCATCCTGGCCGTGCGGTTATCAATCACAGCCAGGGCGCCGCCACTACTGATCGCGCCATTAAAAAAACGCTGCTCAAAAATATCCCGCTCGTAGCGAAGGGAGTCTGGATGCATTGCCCAGATGACGGGGTCCGAGGCGGCCTCATAAAGAGACTCAAAATCTTCGTCCAGCAGCGGTCGAAGGGTTATCAACTTACCGGTCAGCGTGGGCTGAAGATAGATTCCTGTCATATCGATCACTCCTTTTGATTGTACGCGAGGCGGTATCTGCCAGGCATCCGGGGTTTGCTAACTAACCGCAATCACCTCTGATTCTGTGACCGTATTTGCCTCAGCCCGTTCAATGATTTTCAATAGCGTGGTCTGCATAACTTCATCTTTCCTGATATCCGTTTTTGCGGCAAACCGCTGTTCCTGGGGTTCAGCGCCCTCTGCAGCAATAAACTGAATCACAACCTGTGTTGCACACTCTGTCGTTTCTCCTGAATAACACAGAGAGATCATCGGATACCCCCTGAAACCTTTCTTCACATGCTTCTCGATCCGCTTTCTCGCTTTATCCAGATTCATACCACACCCTTGTGTTAAACACGTCAGAATATATTTGTGACATATATTTGCTCCAGTCTGCCCGGAACGGATTCTGTTATATATTGCCCCTCAACCCGACAAGATGAAACCGGTTTAATGACAAGCTAACTGCCCGCTAAAAACTGCTTATCGGAGATAAACTGTAAAGCCAGACAATCACTGTCTTTATCAATGACCCGTGACTCGCTTACCCGCATACCACTACCCGAATAGACCCCGGCAGACATAAAGGTTGATATCTGGGTATAAAAGCCATCAAGCTGCGGCAGCTGAAAAAACTGCTGGTAGACTTTATCCTGTTCGCCAAAGCCACCCACAGTCGACTCAATCAGCTCTGAATCTTTATTAAACAGGGAGATATTGGCACCACAGCGCCCTACAATCGGCTTAGCCACATAGCCGCTGGCAGTTAGTTCATCGGTCAGCTCGAAAGAAGCATTCAAAAGTAACGGATGATTGGGAAACAACGACCATAACACCGGCAGAATCGCCTTATTACTGGGTATCAGTGACCAGAGAGGCTCAAACACCATAACCTGTTTGTGAAACAACACATCCGACAGCTGCAGCGGCTTGTCCAGTTTTCTGCCCGGTTCATAGACCTCTGGTTGTTGACCTGTGACCTCGAGTTCATCGCGAATCTGATCCAGCGCGGTTTCCCAGGCCCAGGTTTTCCAGACCCACTGTACGGGCTCTCCCGCGGCATCAATAATCTTGTCTTTTGCATCCCAGCTCAGCCCATCAAGCCCCTCTATTATCTTGCTACGCAGCCCCGCGGCACGAATCGCATCTTGCATAAACAGTGCATGATAGACCTCTTCAGGATCATCATCTCTCAAAATATGCACCAGCCCTTTGGCATGGCTTTTTTTCCACGCCCGCACCAGATCGGCAAACAGATCTTTACCGCCATTTTCCCCCTCGGTGGCACCAAAATGGTTCAGCCACTTCCCCTGCACTTTGCCCGCTTCCATATAACATGACGCTGAGTCACAGTTATATTCGTATACCTTTAACCCCTGTTGCGTCAGGGCAAAGTCAAAGCGGCTGGTGATCACCTCATTCAGACGGTTATCCCAGGACTGACGTATTTTTGGCAGCACCGCACCCGGCAGATTGAATTTCGCCAGCAGGGCATCATCGGACAAGACATATTCGGTGGCGTGCATAAAGAGTCCATGCAGTTCATTACTGGCATGTTCCAGTCGCTGCTGTGTGGTGCGGGACAGCACCAGATAACGATCCTGTTCAGATGGCTGGTTGGTAAGGTAATGCCCGCCCATCGCTTTAACAAACGCCGCTTCGTCGCGGTTGGCAATATTCAGCCAGGATTTTTTCTTTGCGGCGGGGTTATCAACCCGGCGGCTGTTAATGCAGCTCAATTGAGGGTCAGGTGTTACAGTTGGTTCGGCGAAGCGGGAATCATCGGTCTGAATCATCCAACCGAGAATCTCAGCATCACCGTAGGAACAGGTAATCCAGTACTCCCCCTCCTCAGTCACCACCGCGTTCAGCTCACGGGCATAATCACAGCCAGCAGCCCAGCGGCCATGACCAACATTCTGCTCAGCAATACGGACATAGCCCGGCGTCACTTCGGTAACAACCGCGACATGTCCGGTATCTTCAAACTCACCACCCTCTTTCCAGATCAGCAGACAACCCGCTTCCGGATGACGCTGGCTGCCATTCGAAAATGCGTTTAAGGGCAACAGCGTGTTGGCCTTAACATCACGCACTGTGCGCAACTCAAAAATATCGTAAGCCATCGCTACATCATCGAAGATGTAGCCTTTATTGATATAGATCCAGCGCCGGGCAAACTCGACACACTGCCACTTATACCCCATATAGATGCCGTCATAATAACTGCGATAGGACGTTCGCTTTGGGTACTCAATATCTGACGCGGTATGGTAATCTGAAGAATAAGCGGGGACGCCACCTGGAGCATATCCCAGCAAAGTACCAAAAGGCTCAAGCGCCTTACCCGCGTTGTCACTCATATAGCTCATAATACCAACCAGGACCATAACTTCAGAGATGCGCCACAGTGACGCTCTTCACCTTGCGAATCTACGCCGAAATAATCAGTGCCGCCACAAAAAAAGTGGCAGACAGATTAATCAGATTTATGAATCACGCGGCCTTTTGAATTGGCCAAAGATGCAACGCGGGGCTCAGGTGAGCGTATGTGAATGGTATTGATGATCGACACCAGCACGAAACTGAGCAACATCAGTAAAAACCATGAGCTGAGCTTGGCGACAGGCACCATACGCCACTCGTCAACCTGATTGGGGTAGATCCAGATATTGGCATAGGTGGCGATATTCTCAGCAAACCAGATAAACAGCGCGACCAGCAACCAGCCCAGCAGGATCGGCATCTTGCGGTGGGTTTTACGAACCCTGAAATAGATATCGGTCTTATAAAACAGCGCAACTGTGACTCCCAACAGCAGCCAGCGCATATCCCAGATGTAGTGATGGCTGAAGAAGTTCGCATAGACCAGAATTACCAGCAGAACAGTCAACCATTTTGACGGATAGCTGGAATACTCAAACTCGAAGATTCGCCAGATACGGGCGATATAGCTGCCCACAGCGCTATACATAAAGCCGGTAAACAGCGGGACATTGCCAATCCCAAAGAGATACTCTTCGGGGTAAACCCAGGACCCGATAGCATCGGACGTTTTGAAGAGTTCCATCAGGGTCGCTACAAAATGAAACACAATAATAACAACCGACTCACGCAACGTTTCCAGCTTAAAGGCTAACAAAAAAAGTTGAAAAGCGATGGCCGCGAGAAAGATAAAATCATAACGGTGCAGGCTTTCTAGCGGATACCATAGCCGGGTAACAATCATCACCCCCAACAGAAAACCACCAAAAATTGAGGCATATGCCTGTTTAACCCCGAACAGCCAGAACTCATGGATAAAGTGTTTACCGTTCATATTGCCTGGCTGCTCATGTTGCTATCTCTTCAGAGGACTCCAAGCCTACAGAGAAAGCTCATATCTTTTCTCAGCAGCCTCAGGAGTAAAGACTATCTGTTTTTGAAGGTGTACAAAGCCTGAACAGCCGGAACTATTCGTTACACGTTATAGCTTTCGAGTTTTCCTTTAGCTTCTTTTGATATAACCACAGAGGACACCGAGGGCACAGAGAAAACTCATATGCTGGAATTTTCGCCCTTCCTTTGTGTAATCAGTGTCCTCGATGGTTAAAAAGCTTCTATCTTCAAAGCCAGAGCAGCCGGAACTTATCGACAGACAGTTTAACGGACGGCTAGTTATGATTTCACCACAGAGAACACCGAGGGCACAGAGAAAACTCATATGCTGGAATTTTCGCCCTTCCTTTGTGTACTCAGTGTCCTCGGTGGTAAAAAAGCTTCTACCTTCAAAGCCAGAACAACCGGAACTCATCGACAGACAGTTTAACGGACGGCTAGTTATGATTTCACCACAGAGAACACCGAGGGCACAGAGAAAACTCATATGCTGGAATTTTTCGCCCTTCCTTTGTGTACTCAGTGTCCTCGGTGGTAAAAAAGCTTCTACCTTCAATGCCAGAGCAACCGGAACTCATCGACAGACAGTTTAACGGACGGCTAGTTATGATTTCACCACAGAGAACACCAAGAGCACAGAAAGATCCGACCAAGGAACCTTTCCTCTGTGTTCTCTGCACCCTCTGTGGTAAACGGCTTTTATCTTCAGGAATTAACTCAGGCACGAGCAATTAACATCTGTGTCGCGCCCTTCTGAAACTGGTAGTCGACGGTCTGAAGGCACGTCTCAATACCCTCGGTGGATAGTGCCTCCCGGACCGCAGGCAGATAATCTGATGGTTTGCCATCCAGTGTCAGTAACGGATACACCCGCACCTCTTCGGCGACACGGCAGAGTTCCCGCATACTTTCAATATGCTGAACAAGAGAGAAATGCTCACTATAGAGAAACAGAAAATGGGAACAGAGCGCCAGCTCAAACTGCCGGTCTCCGAATGGCAGATCCGGCAGTGAAGCGGTCAGGTATCGCCCTGCTTCAAGGCCCGTTTCAAAGTCCGCCAGAAACTGCTGCATTGCATCCATACGGGTGGCTCCAAGCACTTCGACGCTGCTGATACTGTCCCAGATATAGTGGTCAGCGTTCTGCTGCATCTGTAACATGACCTGAGGATATACCCGCTCGATCTGCGCCCATATTTGCTCCGCTGAGAACTGGTAGACCGGGTCAACAGACACCACCCGGCCACCGCGCGCACTCAGCCCCGCATTAAACGCCGCAGGGCCATCACTACACCCCAGAATATGCTTTTTCAGGTCCGCATCAGACAGCATAAACATAGATCTGTACTCTGCTAAAGAACGCCCCCAGGGGACAATGCTTTCAAGTTGCAACGCTGAAACTCCTTTTCTTTAAAGATTAAACTCAACCCCGCCACTTGCATCCGCGAAGAGACGCTTACATATTGGCGGACTGATTTGACCCTATGGTATAGAGTAAAATGACACATGGACAGACCCTCGCCTTCAGCCATCGATCAAGGCGTGTTTTGGTGTGTGAAACAGAGCCTTCAGTGTTTCAGACAACGTTGAGAAATCTGTAATTCAGGGTACTTAGATGTAGATGCTCAACCACTCACCTTCTCAATCATATGATTGATTACATGGCCGTGTTTGTCCTGCGGACTGAACATCACAATCTCAGCATCGGCGGTGACTTTTACATTATGGCCTGGAGGCCAGTAGAACAGGTCATGGGTATTGACCGTTTCCTCTTTGCCATCGGCACCGGTGGTGGTCAGTTCGCCCTGGATGACATAGCCCCAGTGCGGACACTGGCACATATCGCCATCCAGCCCCAGAAACAGAGGTGTGGTATCCACCCCGGCTGCGAGACTGAAGTATTCTCCACTGATTTCTCCCAACCCGGTGGCATCACCAAATCCGGTTTGCTGACGAATCACAGCACCGGGAATTTCCATTTTTACGTCGATATCATTTTTAGCGATTCTCATACGGTTTACCCCTTGGTTTCAATATCAGTGACGGTGTAAATAATGATGGATATGGAAAATCACCGGAATCGCGATACAGGCGCAGGCCTGGCAAGCAAAAACGGTGCTCTATTGCTATTACTGTTCGCTCTACTGTTAGCTCAACTGTTAGTGCCAGGGAATATTTAACCCAGCGGGTTACCGCGGGGACGCTATAAACTCTTCCATGATAAACGCGTAGATGCGGCGCTGACTGCGACCGGCTGGCACCGGGTCAGTCAGATCCCGTTCGCGAACGATTAAGCGGTTCCTGTGAGAGTAAGAAAGGAACAAATATGAAGTTAACTACCCCAGCTTAGCCCATGATCAACTGATTCGCATGATAATCATGCTGCACAGACAACAAAAAGACCGGCTGATTTTGATTTCACCACAAAGAACACCGAGGGCACAGAGAGATCAGACCAAATAATCTTTCCTCAGTGTTCTCTGTGTCCTCTGCGATAAGCAGTTTTATCTTCAGGTATTAACTCACATCTGCGTAGCGCCCTTCTGAAACTGGAGAACACGGAGAGCATAGAAAAAATCTGATGAGTAACGTTTCTCAGCATCCTCTGCGGTAAAGCCTTTATTCCTACGCCTTCGCTCGTGACGTCAGACTATCAGATGCTCGCCAGAGTGGTTTTACATCACTTTCTGTTCCACAGCGAGCGATCTCATTGCAGGAATCTTTTGTTGTCCGGCGGAGCACCTACCGGACTTAATCGTGAAGAGCTCTACGTTTTCTATAGGCTTCCCATAACTCGCGAAGAACCAAAAAAAAGCCGCTGCATCTCTGCAGCGGCTTTCAACAAAAAAGGATTAACTTAGCGCAGTTGAACTGAGCCGTTTAGCCCCAACTGGGTGGCAATGGTTTTTCCGAAGCTAACGCCCAGCCGGTCAATCAGTTGCTCCAGCGGCGTACCTTTAGGGGTGAAATCGACCAGTTTTTCAGCACCGACAATCTCCCGGGCCACATAGCTACTACTGCCCAGCCCATCGATCAGACCGAGATCCAGCGCCTGTTCACCCGTCCATACCAGACCGCTGAACAGCTGATCATTCTCTTTCAGACGGTCACCCCGGCCTTTACGCACCTGCTCGATAAATTGCCGATGGGTAGTATCAAGCACGGTCTGCCAGAAGGCTCGGTCTTTTTCTTTTAAAGGTGAAAATGGGTCCAGGAAGGTTTTATTCTCACCGGAGATCAGGTTTCGCCGTTCAACCCCAACCTTCTCCATCAGATCAACAAAACCAAACCCAGACGAGACCACACCGATAGAACCGACCAGGCTGGCTTTATCGGCGTAGATTTCATCGGCAGAGGCGGCGATATAATATGCCCCTGATGCACCGATATCCAGAATCACCGCGTAGACTTTTTTCTCTGGGTGCAGAGCCCGCAGACGTTTAACCTCATCGTAAACATAGCCTGACTGCACCGGACTGCCACCGGGGCTGTTGATGCGCAGGATAACCGCTTTAGTCCCCTCATCTTTAAACGCGCGGCGCAGTGCTCCGATAATATTATCGGCACTGGCATCTTCACCATCGGCGATGGTGCCGTTCACCTGCACCACCGCGGTATGCTCTCCGCCTTCACCCATATCCGGGGTGAACGAGTCGGCAAACAGGTAGATGCCGAGAATCACAAACAGATAACCAAAGGTCAGTAGCTTAAAAAAGATTCCCCAGCGACGAGCGGCACGCTGCTCTTTCTGCAGCCCCATCATGGTTTTCTCAATCAGTCGCCACTCTTTGGTTTTGCTCTCGTGCGGTTTTGCTGTTGCTTCTGTTTCCTTGCTGTCTTCAGCTTCCCAGGGATTTGAGCCCACGCTGCTCTCCTTAATATGTTTGAAATTTACGTTACATTTTACGGACGGTTGAGCGATGTTTCTGTCAGCCAGTTTTCCAGCTCTGCAAACTGATGCATCACTAACACTGGCTTATACTGCAACAACCGGTCGATATGATGGGCACCATAACTCACCGCAATCGTATCCATACCCGCTCTGACACCCATTTCCAGATCAAATTCCGTATCGCCGATCATCACCGCATCGGCAGGGCTTAAACCCGTTTCCTCTAGAATCTCTTCGAGCATATGGGGATGGGGTTTTGAAGTGGTTTCATCGGCACACCGGGAGGTTTCGAACAGAGATTCAAGACCCGTTTCAGCAAACACCCGATCCAGTCCACGGCGACTTTTTCCGGTAGCGACCGCCAGACGAAAGCCCTTGTGCTTAAGGTTAATCAGGGTCTGTTCAACACCATCAAACAGAGCAGTAGGGGTATCATCAGCCCCGAGATAATAGTAGCCATAGCGTTCCCGCATCAGTGGGATAACGGCATCATCTACACCCGGAATCAACATCTGAATCGCTTCAGGTAAACCCAGTCCGATAATATTACGCACCGCATCATCGGTCAGCTCTGGCTGATCCAGATCCCGGGCCGCTTTTTGCATACTGGAAATAATCCGGGCAGCAGAATCGATGATGGTGCCATCCCAGTCAAAAATTAGTAACTTGTACAAAATAGATATCCAATCTGTTAATCGTAAACCTGGAAACTGATCTTACGTTAACAACGCGATAAAGATAACCTCAGGTTGATAATTAGCCTGGCAAAACCACTTAATTCTCCTGCACCAGCGGGCGGATCAGCAACTCGCTGACATCCACGTGATCGGGCTGCGTCAGCGCATAGAGAATGGCATTAGCAATATCCTCCGGCTGGAGATTGGGCATACCCTCGCCATACATATTCTCTTTCACCGCAGCACGGATCTTCTCATGAACGATACTATCCGGCAGTTCGGTATCCACCGCTCCCGGCTGAATATCGGTGACACGAACACCGTAGCGTATCGCCTCTTTACGCAACGTGTCTGAGATCGCCCGCACCGCATGCTTGGTGCCGGCGTAAACTCCGGCACTGGGATAGGTCAGCCGCGCAGCAACCGAGCTAATGTTGACAATATGGCCCTGTTTACGTTCCGCCATACCGGGATAGACTGCGTTAATGGCATACAGCACCCCTTTGATATTGGTGTCGATCATCTGCTCCCACTCATCCACCCGGCCGTTGATAATCGGACTGATCGGCATGGTCCCGGCGTTATTGATGAGGATGTCGACACCGCCCAGTGAGGTGATCAGTTCACCTACCCTCTGCATCCTCTGACGGTCAGATACATCAACGGTTGCCACGGTAACTGTGCGCCCCAGTGTGCGGATCTCATCGGCCAGTTGTTGCAGGCGATCATCTCGCCGGGCACTGATCACCAGATCGGCACCTTCTTCGGCTAACAACCGCGCAGAGGCCTGACCGATACCGGAACTGGCACCGGTAATCCAGGCTAATTTACCTAATAATTTCATAGCATTAACTCTGACTATTTATCTGAATTATAGAAATAAACCGTACCTTTCCAGAAACGCAAAAGCCGCCAGAGTAATGACCCGGCGGCTTTATCAGAGCAGTCTGGCTGCCCTTTAAGTCTCTGCTTTCAATATATGCATATCAGCGATTTTTGAAGACCGGTTTTCGCTTTTCAGCAAAGGCATTCATCCCTTCTGAGCAGTCCTCGAAGGCAAAGGTTGCTTCAAATGCCCGGCGCTCGAAACGCATGCCATCATCCAGTGAGCAACTCACCGCCATATTAATACTCTCTTTGATCAGCATCACCGCAGGTTGTGACATCGAAGCGATCTTAGAGGCCGTTCTGAGTGCCTGTTCAGCCAGAGTGTCTGCCGGAACGATACGTGCAACCAGGCTGGCCCGTTCCGCTTCTTCGGCATCCATCATTCTACCGGTCAGGCACATCTCCATCGCTTTGGCCTTACCGATCGCCTTCGTCAGGCGCTGAGTCCCTCCGGCACCCGGCATCGTACCAATCGAAATTTCCGGCTGGCCAAACTTCGCGGTGTCAGCGGCAATAATAAAATCGCAGGCCATGGTCATCTCACAACCACCACCCAGCGCAAACCCGGCAACGGCAGCAATCACTGGTTTGCGGGCATCCTCAATAGCACGCCAGCAATCGCGCTGAACCCGGGGAAAGTCTTTACGGTGCAGATCAGTAAACGACTGATCTTTCATCTCTTTAATATCAGCACCGGCAGCAAACACCTGGCTGCCCCCGGTGATAATAATGCAGCCAATGGCCTCATCCGCTTCAAACCGGTCGACCGCCTCGCCCACCTCACGACACAGGGTCGCATTAAGTGCGTTCATCACCTCAGGGCGGTTGAGGGTAATAATCCCAACCCCCTGATTGACTTCCGTCAGAATACATTGATAACTCATAACCAACCCTCTTCCGTTAGTTTTCGCTGGTGTCGCCGTTCAGGCGTGCTTACGACTCTGAATAATGCGGAAGCGGTTGGCAACATAGGCCAGATCTGACAGTGACGCATTAGCCGCCGGATTGCAGCCGGTAGCATGGAAGTCACTGAATGCAGCACTCTGGTTCACATAAACACCAGCGGTCAGGTTGATCGAGAGCGCGACACCGGCATCCAGTGCAGCCTCTTCAATCTGCTCCAGCACGGCATCACTGGTTGAGTAACAGCCCATGGTAATCGCACCATGATTCTTCACGGCTTTATGGGCCAGCTCAATCGAGTGAGCGGTGCTGTCGGTGCGCACCAGGAAGCTGATCGGGCCGAACAGTTCCTCCATATAAGCGTCTTCTTTATCGGCATCCACGGCGATCAGCAGCGGACTACGCATCCGTCCCTCTTTAAACCAGGGATTTTCAGGACGGTCTGATTCGCGAACCACGGTACCGATCTTTTCACCCAGCTGCCGGGCGCTGTCGATACGCTTGTCGGTTACCTCTGCCTGGATGCAGCCCAGCACCATGCCGGCCCGCTCGGGGTCAGACAGGAACCGGGTAATACCGGTACTCAGTGCATCTGCTACCTCATCAAAACTCTTGTGTCCCTGGTCAGTTTCGATACCCTCAGCTGGAATAAAGATATCCTGCGGCGTGGTACACATCTGACCGGAATACAGACTCAGGGTAAATGACAGATTCTGAATCATCCCCTTAAAGTTGTCGGTTGAGTCGATAATAATAGTATTAACACCAGCTTTCTCAGTGTAAACCTGCGCCTGATGGCAGTTCTGTTCCAGCCAGTCACCAAACGGGGTATTACCGGTAAAGTCGATCAGTTTAACTTCTTCACGCTGCGCCAGCGCTTTAGTACACGGCTGGGCCGGATCGGCATCGATAACCAGCGATACGATATGCGGAGGCAGGCCTTGCTCTCTCAGTACATCCTGAGCGATCTTTACGCTGATCGCCGCTGGCAGAATACCTGCCGGATGGGGTTTAACCACCACCGGATTGCCGGTAACCAGCGAAGCAAACAGACCCGGATAGGTATTCCAGGTGGGGAAGGTTGAGCAGCCGATGACCAGAGCCACGCCCCGCCCGGCAACTGTAAAGGTTTTGTTCATCACCAGCGGATCATGCTTACCCTGCGGTTTGGTCCAGGTAGCCGCAGCGGGAGAATGGATCATCGCATCATAGCCATACGCAACCGCTTCAAGCCCACGATCCTGAGCATGGGGACCACCGGCCTGAAACGCCATCATAAAGCCCTGACCCGAGGTATGCATCACTGAATAGCCGATCTCAAAACTGTGCTGGTTGATGCGTTTAAGAATCTCAAGACAGATCCCGGTGCGCGCTTGTACACCGATATCGCGCCAGACTTTACGCGCTTCATTCATCGCCGGCAGCAGGATATCGATATCAACGGTGGGATATTTGATACCCAGCTCGAAGCCATAAGGGGAAACCTCGCTGCCCGCCTCACCAGTGATTCCTGGCATGTCCAGCTCAAATGAACGGTTCAGATGCGCTTTGAAGGCCGCCTGACCATCTTTATCGGCGGTTTCACCATATTTACGCGGGCTGGGACTCTCAGCATAGGCGCTGTAATAATCACGGGTGCGGAGTGCGTTCAGTGCAGCATCAAGTTTTGCTTTGTGCAGATCAAACAGGGTTTGGCTCATACTGGATTCTCTTTATTTTAACTGGCCCTGAGGCTTTATCTTGGTGCAGAAAAAAGGGTTAACCGAATTTTCTGTCAACATACGGTTTATTGTCTGACAGGTTATAAAAGATAGTACTTTTTTCAGCAGAGTTTGTTTCAACCTGACCTAAACTGCCTGACGAATATCTATAAAACAAAAGATACACTAAACAAAGTGATACGAAAAGATAAATTAATAACAATATATTTGTATCCCTTTAGTGTTTTACGGTAACCTTTAATCTGGCTGCAAGAGTGATCAGTGCCGGACCAAAAGATTCGGCTAACAGAGCCAGAAGATGCTTTGCTTAAGTTGCATCCACTAAAATAATAATGAACGTGAGTCTGTTTGCCTCGGGCTGACAGCCGATTCCGATACTCAATATGCTGAGATAAACCATGCCTGATTATCAAGATATTCTGGTCACCGGGCCGGATTCCGGGGTTATGACCATCACCCTCAACCGCCCTCAAGCGCGTAACGCCCTGTGTAATAACCTGCTACGCGAACTGGCAGATACGCTGGACGCCACCATCGGCAATGACAAAGTCAGAGCCGTAGTCATCACCGGCGGTGAAAAAGTGTTCGCCGCTGGGGCTGATATCAAAGAGATGGCTGAACTGGATGCGGTAGGGGTAATGAATGACATCCGTCCCACTTACTGGCGACGTATCGCTCAATACCCAAAACCTGTTATTGCAGCGGTTAACGGCTTTGCCCTGGGCGGCGGCTGTGAATTGATGATGCACTGCGATATCGTCATCGCCGGAGACAATGCCCACTTCGGTCAGCCGGAGATCAATCTGGGGATTATTCCCGGCGCCGGAGGTACCCAGCGCCTGCTAAGAACCGTGGGCAAGTCGATGGCGATGCAGCTGGTTCTTTCAGGCGAATTTATAAATGCCGAACAAGCTCGTGAATTTGGTCTGGTTAGTGAAGTTACCATTCCCGAGATGAGCTACCCAAAGGCTTTAACCCTGGCTAAAACCATCGCCTCTAAGCCCCCCATCGCTGTTCGCCTGGCGAAAGAATCATTGCTTAAAGCCTACGAAACAACATTGGAAACCGGTCTCAACTTAGAGCGAAAAGCATTTACCCTGCTGGCCGCAACAGAGGATCGAAACGAAGGCATCGCCGCCTTTATGGAAAAACGCCAACCCCATTTTCAAGGAAAATAATAAGATGACATATGAACATATCGAGTTTGAGATCACTGAAGGCGTTGCCGTCCTGACACTCAACCGCCCGGACAGTCTCAACAGTTTCAACACCCAGATGCATGCAGAGGTACGCGATGCCCTGAAACAGGTTAAAACCAGCGATGCGGTACGCTGCCTGCTGATCACCGGTAATGGCCGGGGCTTCTGTGCCGGCCAGGATCTTAGTGACCGGGCCGTCGACCCGGACGCCGAGATGCCTAACCTGGGCGAATCGATCGAGAAAAACTACAACCCTATGATCCGTACGATCAGTTCGCTTGAGATGCCGGTCATCTGCGCCGTTAACGGAGTCGCCGCAGGAGCCGGTGCTAATATTGCCCTGGCCTGCGACATTGTACTGGCATCCAAAAATGCCAGCTTTATTCAGGCGTTCTGCAAGATCGGCCTGATTCCAGACTCCGGTGGCACCTGGACCCTGCCCCGGGCGGTCGGTTTCCCCCGGGCAATGGCACTTTCTCTACTGGGTGACAAACTTTCAGCAGAGCAAGCCGAGCAATGGGGTATGATCTGGAAAACCTACCCGGCAGAAGAGTTAAAAGAGGTCGCGCTGGCCATGGCAAAACAACTGGCCACTCAGCCCACTAAGGGCCTGGCACTGATCAAACGAGCGCTGCAGGCATCGGCTAATAACAGCCTGAACGAGCAGCTTGATCTGGAACGTGATCTGCAAACACTGGCAGGCCGTACCGACGATTATCGCGAAGGTGTCAGCGCATTCATGGCAAAACGCCCGGCACAATTTACCGGCAAGTAATGGAGCAAACAGATATGAATCGCTTTACAACAGATTCGGTAATCGCCGTCATCGGTGCAGGCACTATGGGAGCCGGCATCGCACAGGTGGCTGCTAATGCGGGTCACCCGGTTCTCCTCTTCGATGCTGCAGAAGGTGCCGCTAAGCGGGGTATTGATAACACCGCTAAAGGGCTCGCGAAACTGGTCGAACGTGGCAAAATGAGTCAGACAGATGTGGATGCACTGCTGTCCCGCTTAACCCCGGTTGATGCGCTAACCGACCTGGCCCCGGCCAGCCTGGTGATTGAAGCGATTGTCGAACGGCTGGAAATAAAGCAACAGGTGTTTAGCCAACTGGAGGAGATCTGTGACGCGAGCACCGTGATTGCCACCAACACCTCGTCAATATCAGTCACCGCAATCGGCTCAACACTGAAGCGACCACAAAACCTGGTGGGCATGCACTTTTTCAATCCCGCACCGATTATGAAGCTGGTGGAGGTGATCAGTGGTTTAGATACAGACCCAGGTATCGCATCTGATATCTATGCCCTTTCTCACCGCTGGGGTAAACAGCCAGTACTGGCAAAATCCACCCCTGGTTTTATTGTCAACCGGGTTGCCCGGCCTTTCTATGCAGAAGGTTTGCGCGCCTACCAGGAAGGCGGTGCCGATATCGCTACTATCGATACGCTGATGCGTGAATGTGGTGGATTCCGTATGGGCCCGTTTGAACTGATGGATCTGATCGGCCACGATGTTAACTATGCTGTGACCTGCTCTGTTTTCGAAGCTTTCTACAATGATCAGCGCTTCCTGCCATCGCTGATTCAGAAAGAGCTGGTCGATGCCGGTCATCTGGGCCGTAAAACGGGCCGTGGTTTCTACAATTATAGTAGCGACGCTGAAAAGCCTGCCGCAGTTACCGCAGACGCCGCTCCTGCCCCTCTGTCAATCACGGTTGAAGGCAGCCTCGGCGTAGCTGAGCCGTTAATTCCGATGTTTGAAGCGGCTGGCATCCGAATTACCCGGATCGATAATGACGAGGTCGAAGGGATGATCTCCGTAGGTGATGCCACCTTAATGTTGACCAACGGTCAGTTCGCCACCCTGCGTGCCAGCGAAACCCTGCGCCCGGACCTGATCAATTTCGACCTTGCACTGGATTACACCAGCGCGCCCCGCATCGCGCTGGCACCCGCCGATCAGGCGTCGCCGGAAGCTCTACAGTCAGCCATCGGACTCTTTCAGGCAATTGGAAAATCGGTCACCGTTATCGATGATATCCCCGGCATGGTGGTGATGCGCACCGTTTGCATGCTCGCCAACGAAGGCTTCGATGCGGTTAATCAACAGGTCTGCGATGAGCAGGCGGTCGATATCGCCATGAAAGGGGGGGTGAACTACCCCTGTGGACCAATTGAGTGGGTCAATAAGCTGGAACTGAGCTACGCCCTTGATGTTCTGGATAATCTGATGGATGCCTATGGTGAAGACCGTTACCGGGCATCTCCCCTGTTGTTGAGAAAAGTGGCCGGAGGTGCCTGAGATGAAACCCAGCGAGATGACACCGCAACAGCTGGCAGAAGCCTGCAGTGCAGCACTCCACAGTGACGATCAGACAGCTCAGGCGATGGGCATGAGCATTGATGAAGTTGCTCCCGGCTACGCCAAACTATCGATGGTGCTGCGCAAGGATATGCTTAATGGTCATGCGATAGGTCATGGAGGGATGATGTTTGCCCTGTGTGATACAGCATTTGCACACTCCTGTAACACCTATAACCGCTCAACCGTTGCCAGCGGATGTAATATAGAGTTTATTGCCCCCGCTTTTGAAGGTGATACCCTCACAGCGATTGCGCAGGAACGTTCCCGCAGTGGCCGAACCGGTGTATATGACATCACCTTGTCTAACCAGAAAGGTGAGGAGCTGGCTTTTTTCCGGGGTAAAGCGTATCAGATAAAAGGCCATCTGATTCCTGAAGATTAGCCTCTTTTACCGTTATCAATCCAGCGATAAGGCCGCCAGCGCGGCCTTTTCTCTGTTTCCCCCATTACGACATCCCTTAAGCATTATTCGCAGCCATTGCCACTCAACTTGTAAAAAATATCGTTCCTCATCACGACTTGTTCAGGTTTGTTGCAAACCCCATTTTGAGTATTTTTTTTTTGATATAACCATTTTTGATGTCTATATATTAATGAGTGCTACATGATGTAGCTGGCTTATGGGGGGGTAAAAGTACATCGCAGTCGATACTGGCTGTGTCAACTTAACTCTATAAGTATGGTGAAGATATGAGAGTTAGCTCAACTATAACCTTCGGGAAGCTCCTGATAGCTCCTGCCGTGTTGATATTATCCATTCATTCAGCCATCGCTGAAGACCAGACTGTTAACAGAATGATCGCCTCGCAATGTGCTCAGTGCCACGGTACTAATGGGTATGCGCGCGGCTCCTATCCTGACCTTGGAGGCGATGAAGCTAAAGATCTCGCCGACCACTTATACGATATGAAAGGTGAAGACCGCCCCAGCGGTATCATGGATCATCAGGCCCTCGGCTATACCGACGATCAGATTCGACGCATCGCTCAGTATTATTCCACCCTACCCGAAAACGGTGGTGACTAAGCGGATTTCTAAGATCCTGATTCAATTGATATAGCTTGCTACCAGCACGCCGGAGGACTACAAAATGCCATTAACCAGACGTAATTTTATCCAGATGGTGCCTGCTTCTGCTGCGGCACTGACGTTAACTGGCGGCGCAAAAGCCGCAGAACCCATTCACCATGTTACAGTACTCGGAGGCGGTTTTGCTGGCTGCACCGTTGCAAAGTATCTGCGCATGTGGAGCGATGGTGAGATCGCTGTCACGCTGATAGAACCAAATTCAAATCATGTCTCCTGTATCATGAGCAACCTGATTCTCAATAAGCGCCTGAAAACAACCGACCTTACCTTTGAATATAATGATCTGCAGGTGAAGTATGGTGTTGAGGTCATTCATGACCGGGCATTAAGAATCCGAGGCCCACAAAAACAACTCCGGTTAAAAGAGGCTGGATGGGTCAGTTATGACAGTCTGGTGGTCGCCACAGGCATTCAGTTTGACAAGATTCCGGGGCAGGATTTCCGCAAAGTCCCCCATGCCTGGATCGCAGGAGGCCAGTCAAATAACCTGCGCAACAAGATCAACAGAATGCCTGATACCGGCACCTTTGTCATGACCGTGCCTAAAGCGCCTTATCGTTGCCCTCCCGGCCCCTATGAGCGGGCCTGCATCGTAGCGGACATTCTCGGTCGCCGCAGCGGTTATCTGGATGGCAGTAGCAGTGTCGCTCCCCGGGTTATTGTACTGGACGCCAACCCAGGCATCATGGCGGAGAAAGGCACCTTTACCAGTGCCTTCAATGATCTCTATGGCGATATTATCGAGTACATTCCGAATGCGCAGGTCGAGTCTGTCGACTCCGATAACCTGATTGTTAATACCTCTCAGGGCAGTTTTGCCGGGGATGTCCTTAACGTTATCCCGACCCACGGCGCTCAGAATATCCTCAGAGTGAGCGGACTCACCGGAGACTCTCGCTGGGCAGACGTTGATCCGGTTACCTATGCGTCAACTAACACACTGTTTCAGGATGTCTATGTTATCGGTGATGCACAAGGCACCGGGCAACCTAAATCCGGCCATATGGCTAATGCTCAGGCGAAAATCTGTGCCGACAGCATTATCCGTACCGCCCATGGTCTGTCCAGCTATACCGAGGAACGCTTACAGAATATCACCACCAACTCAGCTTGTTTCAGCCCGATCACGTACGATCAGGCATCCTGGCTGACCGCTGTATACAGTTATAACCCCGATACAGGCTCAATGGGGCTGGTACCGGGTTCGCTGGGTGAAGCGCATAACTGGAGTAGCCGCAACTTCAACGATATGTTTACCTGGTCCGATAACCTGTTTGCTGATACCTTCAAATAAGCGCTACCGCTAAACAAAAAAGCCTCTGCTGAGTATCGGCAGAGGCTTTTTTATACTTACCCATACCGGGAATTAAGCTTCACTCAGCTCAAGCTTCTCTGGAGACACCAGAATGCCGTTGTTATCCGCATATACATAATGACCGGGCTTAAAGGTTACCCCGCCAAAGGTCAGATCGACATTCAGTTCGCCAATCCCATTTTTATCGGTCTTCATTGGATGTGTGCCCAGCGCCTGCACGCCAAGGTCGAGCTCACCGATCGCATTAACATCGCGGATACAGCCGTAGATGATAATGCCGGACCAGCCATTCAGAACCGCCTTCTCTGCCAGCATATCGCCTAGCATAGCCCGTCGCATGGAGCCGCCACTATCAACAACCAGCACCCGTCCCTCACCCGGCAGAGCCACCTGTTCCCGCACCAGAGAGTTATCTTCGAACGCTTTCAGCGTGACGATTTCGCCACCAAAACGTTCACGACCTCCAAAGTTGCCAAACATCGGTTCCACGACCTGCACCAGATCTGGAAACTGGTCACAAAGTTCAGGTAATAAATCGTCCACAATGATACTCCTTAAATTTAGCCGTTAACGGGGTTCTATGATCGCTGATCTCAGCATATTTTGCACTTGCACCATAGGAGGAAAAGATGACATTAAAGGGTAAACAGGTAACTATCAAATACACTTCTTTTTAATAGCCCATTGTCGTAGCAGACCAGAGTCAACCGGGGTAACTGATCGATCAGTTGCTGCGGTTGTAAGCAGAAACGTAGTGGGAAACCGGATTGCAGGTGATGTTCCTGATTAAAGGTGGTGATCAGCAGATGGGCACCGGGCTTCATCAGATCAGGAAGCGTGTCCAGCAGAGTCCGCTCCGGCAGGTAGCGAACGATGACAATATTATCAAACCGCTCCAGCCCCCTAAGCTCATCGGGATTATTCAGGTCGCACCTTTGGCTTTCAACGGTAACGCGGAGATCAGCGGCAAACTGCTGCAGACGTCTGAGTCCCGCCTCGGCAAAATCCACCGCCATCAACTGATGACCGGCAGAGGCAAGATAGAGCGCTGCGGCACCATCGCCACAGGCCAGATCCAGTGTGTGTCCCGGGACTAAGGAGTCAAGTTGACGCTGCAACTCAGCAGGCAGTACCGGGGCGGTATCGGTTTTATTAAGATATCGCTTGTTCCAGAGATCGGCCCGGCTCATGATATGACTGTCCAGAAGGGTGAAAAAGAAACAGAGAAAACGTTACTATAGCGTTGTTAAACGGGCTTAATCCAGAATATGGGCTGAAAATGGAACACTATAAACTCTTCATTGTAATCCTGTTTATCCTGTTGATGTTTGCACCTGTCACCTGGCAGGCGATCATCAGGCGTAAACTGAATCCGCCCCCTATGGCCCGTAATGATCGCAAACTCTACCGTCTGTGGCGCTCCGATCCGCAGGCTTACGAACGTCAGTATGGCGAGATGGACCGCCAATATCAGCAGGCTCAGAAGGAAAAAAACCGGACCACTGATCTGTAGTCCGGCCGACAAACAGAACGGTTGCAACTGCCCGGTTACGCCGCCTTCAGCAGTTGCAGCAACAGCTGTAAAGGATGCTGCAACTGCTGCTCATCAAGCCGTTTAACCTGGCTGCGGCAGGAATAACCGGTCGCAACCAGCCGGCCCTCATTCGCCGGATCGTTCACGACCTCTGCCCAGCTCAGATCATAGATCTTCCTTGAGGTATCGACATTTTCGGTTTCGTGACCATAGGTTCCCGCCATGCCACAACAACCGGTTGCCTGCAGCTCGAGCGTCTGACCCATTGCCTGAAAAATTTTTTTCCAGTCAGCAATGGAAGCTGCAGCCGAGGTCTTTTCAGAACAGTGGGCCATCAGTTTATACTCATTTTTTGGCAACCCTTCCGCTTTCTGATTTAACTGATCGCAGTGTCTGGCCAGCCACTCCTGAATCAGCTCAACCCTGACCTGCTGACGAGTCCCGTCATCAATATATTCCTGCCGGTAGGTCAACGTCATGGAAGGGTCAACCCCGACCATGGCTATACCGCTGCTGGCCAGTGCCTGCAACATCTGGGTATTCTGGTCAGCCGCACGGTTAAAGGCCGCCTTAAACCCATGGACATGTAGCGGTTTACCGTTAGGTTTAAAGGGTGCAACAAAAACGTTAAAGCCGGTTTTACGCAGCAGATCAATAATATCCAACACCAACTGGGTTTCGAAAAAGCTGGTAAAGGCATCCTGAACAATAATCACCGAATGCTCACACTCTTCCGGGAGAATTGTGGCGAGGTTCTCTGGCGTGGCAAAACGGATACCCCGCTGTTCGATCCCCTGTTTCAGAGTGTTGGTACAGATCGCAGGGCTATCGACCATCCCTCCCCAGCGCTGCAGAACTGAGCGCATCATAGTATTGTTCATCATCCAGTTATAAGGTGCCGGGAAGCGGGACAGATATGGAATCATGTACTCCAGTCCACCGACCATATAATCTTTCAGCGGACGCAGATAGCGACTGTAATAAGCTTCAAGAAAGCGGGAGCGGAAATCCGGCACATTCACTTTAATCGGGCACTGCGCCACGCAGGATTTGCAGGCCAGACAGCCCATCATCGCTTCGTGCACTTCGTGGTTGAAATCATACTCGCCCTGCTTTTTCTTCCAGCTGTTTTTGATGCGTCCGGGTAAACTGGTAATAAACGAGCCATAACGGGCTTTACTGCCCTCGGCAACCACATCGACGCCCTGCAGCGACATCAGCCGCAGCCATTCGCGAATCAGCGATGAGCGCCCTTTGGGCGAGTGTTTACGCTCCCGGGTGGCCTTCCATGAGGGGCACATCGCATCATTAGGGTCATAGTTATAGCAAGCACCGTTACCATTACAGAACATCGCCTGACTGTACTCTTGCCGGGTATGAGCCGGAATCTGGCGGTCATACTGACCACGGGTCGGTACCTGATCAATTTTTAACAGTTCAGCGCCATCGATCAGAGGGGTACAGATCTTACCGGGATTCAGCTGATTGGCCGGATCAAACGCGCCTTTAATGATCTGTAGTTGCGGATAGAGTTCGCCAAAGAAAGCCGGGGCATATTCAGAGCGAACCCCTTTGCCATGTTCTCCCCAGATCAGACCATGATACTTTTGCGTCAGGGCAACCACCGCATCAGAGATGGTTCGGATCAATCCCTCCTCGGCCTCATTTTTCATATCAATAGCCGGGCGAACGTGCAGCACACCGGCATCCACATGACCAAACATACCGTAAGCCAGATTATGGCTATCCAACAGCGCACGAAACTCTTTGATATAGGCGGCCAGATTTTCCGGGGGCACAGCGGTATCTTCAACAAACGGGATAGGACGGCGCTCCCCTTCGGCATTCCCCAGCAGCCCCACCGATTTTTTCCGCATTCCCCAGATCTTATTAACCTCAGCAGCCCCGAAGGTAACCGTATAACCGAAACTTTTACCCGGCTGACCGGAGACGCTGTCCAGATGGGTGGTCAGCTTAGCGACTTTTGCTCTCAACTGGTCTTCATCATCGCCGGTGTATTCAATGAGGTTAATCCCCTGAATCGCCGGTTCTCCCTCGTGTTGAGGGAAATAGTCTTTAACCGTGTCCCAGACAATATCGTTCATCGCCAGATTCAGCACTTTGGAATCAACGGTTTCGATTGAGGTAGGCCCCCAGGCCATCAGCTCAGCCGCATCTTCGAGGGAATCCTGAAACCCCGCATATTTGAGGTTGACCAGCGCCGAATATTTTGGAATTGGCAGAACATTGAGTTTTGCCTCAGCAATAAACGCCAGCGAGCCCTCGGCACCACACAGGACGGAGTTAAGATTGAAACGCCCCTCATCATCACGGATATGAGCCAGGTCGTAGCCAGTCAGACAGCGGTTCAGTTTGGGAAACTTAGCATCGATCAGGTCACGGTGCTCATTAAACACCTGATCAACGGTACGGTGTACTTCACCCACCCGGTCATCGCGACACTTTATCTCCTCCAGCGCCTTATCGCTCAGTGGAGCTGAACTCCACAGAGTGCCATCGAGAAAGACCGATTTCAGCTCCAGCACATGGTCACGGGTTTTACCGTACATACAGGAGCCCTGACCACTGGCATCGGTATTAATCATGCCGCCAATCGTTGCCCGGTTGCTGGTAGAAAGCTCTGGGGCAAAAAACAGCCCATAGGGTTTTAGTACGGCGTTGAGCTGATCTTTCACCACCCCTCCCTGTACCCGCACCCAGCGCTCTTCAGCATTAATCTCAAGGATCTGGTTCATATGTCTGGAAATATCAACGACCAGACCATCGGTGAGCGACTGACCGTTGGTTCCGGTACCGCCGCCACGGGCACTGAGTACCACCTCTTTAAAACGAGGCTCTGCCGCAAGGCCTGCCAGCAGTACCAGATCTTCAACGGATTTGGGAAACACCACCCCCTGAGGCAGTACCTGATAGATACTGTTGTCTGTAGAGAGCACAACTCTACTGGCATAATCAGGATTAACTTCACCCTCAAAATGACTGTTTTTTAAGGATTCCAGAAAATCCAGATAGCGTTTCTGGGTGGGATTAATTTCGGCAATACGTGGGATCATCGCTCAACCTGTGACATCTTGGCGGATAAATAGATAGCCATAATGCAGAATTATCATTTATCATTCAAACGATAAAATATGATTAATTAATTATTAATTCCGATAAATGAACACATCGCTTTCGATCAGACACCTGCGCGCCTTTACAGAAGTGGCCTGCTGCGGCAGTTTCACCCAGGCTGCCAGCCGGCTTCATCTGACTCAGTCTAGTCTCACCGCAACGGTCAAGCAGCTGGAGCAATCGGTCGGGCTGACCCTGTTTGACAGGACAACCCGACGCGTACTGCTCACGGCTCAGGGGGAACAGTTCCGTCCTGTTGCGGAGAAACTGATCTCTGATTTTGATACCGCCATAGGCGATCTCCAGGCAATTGCCGGGCAGCAACAGGGGCAGGTCGCGATTGCAGCATCCCCCTCAACAATCAGCCGGCTGCTCCCTCCGGTGATCGACGATTACCGGCAACAGTTTCCTGAGATTGCGATCTCACTGCGGGATGATAGCGCCGGACAGATAGAACAACGGGTATTGGATAACGATGTGGACTTTGGTATCGGCGCAAACCATTCGGCCAATCCTGAACTGAATTATCAGCCGGTACTGACCGACCGATACGGCGTAGTTGTGCCGGAAGAGCACCGTTTTGAAGGGTTTGAGTCGGTTCAATGGCAAGTGCTGATAGAGGAAGAACTACTGTTTCTCTCAGCTGATACCGGCATCCGGGCACAACTGAATCAGTTTCGCCAGGCGGGCCAGCTCCAGTTGTCAGATCAGAAAGCGATACTGGAGGTGTCAAACCCCGCGGGGATCGCCGCACTGATTCGCCAGCGCATAGGCATCTCGGTACTGCCCGCGCTGGCAGCCAGTACCGAATCATTCAAAGCGTTGCATTTTATCCCGCTGGTTGAGCCGCAGATGCGCCGCGAGATCTGTCTGGTGAGTCGTAAGGGTCGCTCACTGAGCCCGGCAGCCTCTACCCTGCTCAGTTTCGTCCGACAACATTTTCTCACCATGACACTGCCGGCCTATCTGGAAAGCACCGCTCAGTCTCAACACTCAAATCAGGATTTATAAAGACGACAGTTTTCACCGTCCAGCGCATTAATCTCTTTAATCAGATCGAGACTTCCACGGATTTTCTTCATCTCTGCACGGTGTGCCGATTTAAGCTGCTTGCGGATTTTGCCCTCGATGAAGCGTTTTATTTCCTGTTCATCCTCAAGGATTAAGCCAGGCACCGGCACAGGCTTGCGGCTCTCCTCATCCATCGCGACCATGGTGAAATAGGAGGTATTGGTATGCTTCACTATCCCCAGGCGAAAGTCTTCTGAAACCACTTTGATACCGATCTCCAGTGACGAGTTACCCACATAGTTGACCGACGCCGACAAGGTCAGCAACTCGCCCACCTCAACCGGGTTAAGGAAGTTGACCGAATCAACCGAAGCGGTCACACAGTAACCTTTGACATGGGATGCGGCACAGGTATAAGCGATCTTATCCATCAGCGAAAGAATCACACCTCCGTGTACTTTTCCTCCGAAATTAGCGTAGGAAGGCACCATCAACTCTTTCAACACCGTTTGTGATGACTTCACGGTACGATACTCACGATCACTCATTATTTAAACCTATCAGATTATTATGTTATGGGTTGTCAGATAATACATTTATATCGCGTGAATGCAGACTAAAACGGAAATATTAACGGCGTAACCGACAGCGTTATCAGCATCGACATTATCTGTAGCGGCAATCCGACTTTGACAAAATCGATAAAGCGATAGTTACCCGGCACCAGCACCAGAGTATTCACCGGCGAGGCTATCGGCGTCGAGAACGCAGTCGATGCGGCAATCGCTACTGTCATCATAAATGGCTCAGGGTTCATCTCCAGTCCCTGGGCAATGGCAATTGAAATTGGAGCGATCAAAACCGTTGTCGCCGTGTTAGAAATAAACTGACTCAACACTGAGGTCAGCAAAAACAATCCGGCGCAGATCAGCATCGGGGTACTTGACCCCAGCAGTGCTAATAAGCCTGTCACAATCAGATCCAGAGCCCCGCTCTTCTGCATCGCCAGCGCCAGTGGCAACATCCCGGCAATCAGCACCAGACTGCTGGCATTCAATGAGCGATAAGCCTCATTCATATTGATACAGCCGCTGAGAACCATCGCCACCGCAGCCAGTAGTATCGCACTAAGACTGGACATTGCACCGCTAATCATCAGTGCCAGCATAGCGACCATAATAGTCAGGGCAATCGGAGCATGCCCCCAGCGCGCCGATGTCTCAGTCATCTCCGCCGGGGTTTCCAGCATAACGAAATTCTGGCGATCATCCAGTGCTTCAATATAGCGCCAGCCGCCTGCCAGTAACAAAGTATCGCCAAACTGCAGCGGCTCACCGGCAAACCGGGTGACTAAGGGTTTGCCATCGCGCAACACACCAATAACACTGAGATTATACCGTTCTCTGAAACGCCCCTCCTGGATAGTTTTGCCGATAACCGGAGAGCGGTTATGCAACATCACCTCAGCTACACCAAACTCCTTATCCATGCGGGTACGTTCGTCATCGGGAAAACCAAAAAACATACACCCGGTTTCGATGCATAAGCGTTCGATACCGTCCGCTTCGCCATAGGCCAACAGCACATCACCACTCTCGATCTGTGTTTCACTGAGCACCGGCATAAACGATGACACCAGCTTTCCATCGCGACGAATGGCAAAAACCGTCACCTCAAAGCGGCTTCTCAGACGCATATCCGAGACCGTTTTACCCACCAGTTCAGAATCTTTTCTCACCCGTAAACGATACAGGTTATCCTCTATCCCATAGCGTTGAGCAAACTCTTTCAGATGGGGATGTGCAGCCTCCCGAACGCCGGTTTCGGGCAGCAATTTAGGCGCGATAAAGACCAGATAGAGGGTGCCAAACAGCAGAATAACACCACCGATCGGAGTGAAATCAAAAAAACCGAAGGGCTCCAGTCCCGCTGCCCGCAGCTGAGTACTGGCAACCATATTGGGTGGCGTACCGATCAACGTCATCATCCCGCCAATCAGCGACGCAAAGGAGAGCGGCATCAGCATTTTGGAGGGCTGTAGCCTGGCGGAACGACAGATACTCAGCACCACCGGAATAAACAGCGCTACCGCACCGGTGGAACTCATCACCGCAGACATCCCGGCCACCACAGGTATCAATACCAGCAGTAGCCTTCGCTCACTCTGCCCACCCATACGCAGAATCCAGTCGCCCACCGCCGCGGCAACACCGGTGCGGAACAGTCCCTCACCAACAACAAACAGACCGGCGATCATTACCACCAGTGACTGGCCAAAACCGGAAACGGTCTCTGCCGGCGTAATAACCCCCGATACGGTCAGCACCACAACCACCATCATCGCCACCATATCCATGCGGATGCGGTCCCAGATAAACAGACCGATAGTGGTCAGCAGTAGCGTTAAAACAAACAGAATCTCAATATTCACACAATCTCCTGTGCGGCATTTGCTGTTTATCCATTAATGCGGTCGGTTATCTCGCAGGCCCCGATGCCGGCCTGAGCACCAGGTACACTCCGGCGACGGTCACGCCGATCGCCACCACCTGAATCCAGCTGAGCGCTTCACCAAACAGAATCCAGGCTTCCAGCGAGGTGACCGGTGGGACCAGATAGAAGTAACTGGCAACACGAGCCGCCTCCCCCTCCCGGATCATGAACATCAATAGCAAAATCGCCGAGACCGACAAACCAAACACCAGCCAGGCAAGAGACAACATCAGCGTTATATTCCATTCAACGTGACGCTCTTCAAACAGAAACGCCAACAGCGCCATCGCTATAGCCGTTGACAGATATTGCCAGATCGATCCCGTTAACAGATCAACCTTACCACCAAAACGTTTCTGATAAAGCGTGCCAAAAGAGATTGAAAAAAGTGCAATAAGCACCGCGGCAACCGCCTCAGGTCGAAAAGTGATCACCTCACTATGCTGACCATTCAGCAGGATAACCACCACCCCGGCCAGCCCCATAACCAGTCCCATCCACTGTACGCCGCGCAGTCGCTGACCCAGCCACTGCCAGCCGATCAGTGACGTCAACAGAGGCTGTAAACCAACGACAATGGCGGCAATCCCGGCTGGCATCTGCCATTTGATAGCAGCAAATACCCCGCCAAGATAACAGGCATGCACCAGAAACCCGGTGACAGCCTGATGTCCCCCCTGGCGCAGTGAGGGCCAGGAAGATCGGTAAATCAGAGCCAGCAGGGTAAACACTGCCAGCGTCATAAGCATCCTGATAAACAGAAGATAGAACGGCTCAATATAGGGCAGTGCATATTTTGCCCCGATAAAGCCTGTGCTCCAGAGCAACACAAACAGTACTGGAACCAGTTGGGTAAAACGGGAATGGCTCACACAGGTCACCGATCTATAAAAACGTTACTGTACTTGTTATCCGGTTAAAACTCACATTTTAAAGACAACCGTGGTTAATGATCATCGCCATCATAGATCCACATCGGTTCGGTTTTACCTGCCCGACTAAAACCAAGCGACTCATAGAAGCCTATCGCATCACCATCGGCAGTTAACATCTGCTGATGAAAACCCTGGTAACGTTGTTGCATCGCCTGCATCAACTGCTTACCAATTCCCTGCCCCTGATAGTCCGGAGAGACCAGCATATGAGGGTAATAGACCACCAGATGGCCATCGGAGATCGCGTTACCCAAACCGATCAGTTTACCCCCGATCCGGGCGGTCACCAGCGAGTGAGACCCCTCCAGCGCAGCCATTAACTGAACGGGCTTTTGTGCCGCAGACCAGCCATTATCGCGGTAAAGCTGAACCACTTCGTCTTGCCGAAGATGATCGTTGAAACTGATTTCCGTGTTCACAAGTAAAGATCCTGTATTAAACCATTAATGTTAAAGGTTAAGGCCTGATCAGTAGAACTGAACAGGCTGAAAATATAACAGTTCAAACCGTTCCTCTGGATCAAGGAACTGATTGCGCTGATACTCGGCAAATGCGGGCGTAGCCCCTGATTTAAGGCCCGAAGCGACCAGCCACTCATCCTGAAGCCGGGTAATCCAGGGTAACAGTTCACCATACTGCCCGACAAACCTGAAACGAGCATACAAGCCCCCAGGAATCACCATCGAGTTGACCAGCCCGCGACGGGCAACCGGACGATCAATCACCAGGCAGGCGACATAGCGACACCGGTGTAGCGGCGTCCAGGCGGGATTGGAGTGATGCAGGCCGATCTGTTTTTCAAACGGACGTTTCTCTGCCGTTGCCCACGCCTGCAGGATCTGCCAGGCATTGCGAATTGAGCGACCATAACCCAGATGCCGGACATAGGCCACCGGTTGATCTGGCAGTTCAATCAGATCCGGCAGAGGCAGAGCCACCCCTTTAATCCGCTCGGCACCTGCAGCAATTTCAGGGTCTGCCAAATAGGGCTGAGTATGAGGACGCTCCTGAGTGCGCCAGCGGCCAGGGCTGATGCCGAACTGCTGGGAAAACACCCGGGTGAATGAAGCCAGCGAATTATAACCGCACTTCAGAGCGATATCCCGTATCGGCGTTAACGGTTCAAACATCAGCAGATTAGCGCCATGCTCAAGCCGGACCCGACGGATATAACAGTGCAGAGACTCGCCGGTAACCCGCTTAAACAAGCGGTGAAAATGTTGCTCAGAATAGGCCGCCACACGTGCAAGACCGGCACCGGTCAGCGGTGCACTCAGGTCCCGGTGAATACGGTGCAGGACATCGTTGATGCGCGCGGTCTGCTGAGTGTTTGGCATTGCCAGTCTGATCTCTCAAGTTCGGTTAATCGCTTTAACCCTAACGAAAAATAAGCTTAAACAGATAAATAGTAAAGCATAAATGGATAAATAAATAGGAACTCTCAGATCTACACTTTGACAAAGATAAATAAGCCACAGGACAGAGCTATGAAGTTTGCCAGACTTGCCAGGGCATTAAACCCATCCTATATCAGGGAGATCCTCAAAGCGGCGGTACAACCCGATATGATCTCAATGGCCGGTGGGCTGCCCGCATCCTCTTTGCTGCCGGTCAAACTCATACAGCAAACCTGCCAGTCACTGGCAGATAACGTGCATCTGTTTCAGTATGGTAGCAGCCGTGGTTATCAGCCTCTGCTGGATACACTCAGCCAGTCTGACCCGCAACACCCCCATCCCTGGTTAATCTGTAATGGCAGCCAGCAGGCCCTCGATCTGCTAACCCGGGCGCTTTTGGAACCGGGTGATGCTGTGGTTGCCGAAGTGCCTGCTTATCTGGGCGCATTGCAGGCGTTTCAGCTCAGCGGTGCAACTATCTGCCCGTTGAACAGTACCTCAGAGGGCCCGGATCTGGCGCAGCTCGAAGACTACCTGAAACACCCCTCAGTCAGACTGTTTTATGCGGTGCCTGACTTTCACAACCCTACCGGACGGGTATGGTCTGGCGGGGTGAGAATCGAAGTTGCCCGATTGTGTCGCCGCTACGGAGTGACGCTGATCGAGGATATTCCCTACCGGGAGTTACGTTTCAGTGGCGAACAGCAACGCCCCCTCAGTCAGCTCTGCCCGGAACAGACAATCACCCTGAAATCATTCTCCAAGATCGGGTTTCCGGGGTTGCGCGTCGGCGCGATGAGTGGGCCCGCTGAATTTATCAGGGTTGCTGAACGGATTAAGCAGGCGGTCGACCTGCATACCGGTATCCCTCAGCAGGCGATCATCAACGATCTGTTGAATCACCCGGGATATCCGGATCACCTTGCCAGTCTGCGATTTGGATATCAGCAGCGCTATCAGCAACTGAGCACGGAGCTAACTGAGCAACTGGGTCAGCAGGTGGAGTTTGAAACGGTTGAGGGTGGCATGTTTATCTGGTTAAAGTTGCGCAAAGGCAGAGGCAGTGAAGTAGCCGCCCGTGCCCTTGAACATAAACTTGCCGTTGTGCCAGGCGCCGCGTTCTACCCTGACGGGGCTAAAGAGACAGATAATGCTATCAGGCTCAACTTCAGTAATACTGAGCCATCCCTGGCTACTGAAGCGGTGACACGACTGGCAAGATCATTGTAAATCGTTAAAGCTGTCAGACTTCAGCTTAAACATGAACTTAACTTAAGCAGGCAAAGATCAGCGGGCGTCCCGGCCCGCTGATCCTCTGTAACGGCAGATTATGCGGTGTTTAACGGCGTTCCTATTTACTGCCCTTTTCTTGATGCCCTTTTCTTAATGCTCTTGTCTTAACGGCCTTTCTCTTAATTGTCTTTCTCTGATTTTTCAGCATCATCACCAGAGGGTTCATCCAAACCGTCGGCACTACGGTTATCTACCTGCCGTTCACTATTCCGGTCAATAGAGTCTACCCACTCACCCTCTGTGGACTGATCGCCAGCGCTGATCGCATCGACAACGTCAGAGGCGGCCTCTGGGATGTTTTCAACCACGGCGACAGCGACCTGTTCGGCACTCTCAGGTGATACCTCCCGAAGGCGGTTAACCAACTCAACCGCATCCTGAATTTCACTGGCAGGTTTGTCATTTAAACCGGCATTGTCGATCTGATAACTTTCATGTAGCAGCCGGGCAACTTCAGCCGCGACATAGCGTGCACTTTCCGGTACGGCTTCCACAATTTTCACCGCCAGATTCAGTGACATCTCAGGCGATAGTTCAGACATCCGGGTGAGCCACTCGATTGCTTTCTGATGCTCATCCTCAATCTCTTCTGCCTGTTCAGACGGTTCAGTATCGGTGTCAGAGCCGCCGACAGGCGTTTCAGCGACATCACTATCGCTGTCAGTCACATCATCAGCGTCCTCATCGGTTGATGACAGATATTCCTCAGTCACTTCGAACATCGATTCAGGCACCGCTTCTACAACGGTTGCGGCAACATCCATCGCCTGTTCAGGGGCGGCTTCAGAGAGCCTTGAAACCCACTCAACCGCATCATGATAATCGCTCTCATCCCCCTCAGATGCTCCATCTGAAGCGCTGTCAGCCCCTTCGCTGTTTGCCTCAGATTCGTAGTGGGACATATACTCTTCTGTCATGGCCACCGCAGACTCAGGCACAGAGCCTGCCACGGTCACGGCAATATCCAGAGCCTGATCCGGATTGGCATCCCAGAGTTCAGTTGCCATGTTCAGTGCATCGGCCTCACTGGTATCATCTTCACGGTCAGCCGGACGCATCGATTCACGCTCTTCGGCAATCAGACGGGCATAGTATTCAGCCACCTGAGTGGCAGATTCAGGCGCAGATGCAACGGCAATACGCGCCATCTCAATCCGCATTTCGGGAAATACCCGTCCCACTTCAATCGCCACAGGTATCACCTGCTGCGGATACCATTCAGCCAGACGAGATACCAGATCGGCTGCCAGATCAGGTTTGGCTTTGACAATCGCCTGAGTGATCTCAAGAATCTGATAGGGTGCCGCCTCTTTCATAACCTCATAAAGACGCATGACATCGATACCCGGTACTTTGGCAACAGCCGCGGCCACCTCAGTACCTCTTTCAGGATTCTTAACGGTCAGTGCCCGTGCCAGTTTAACAGCGGCCGCAGGATCAGATTCTGCGATACTGATTGCAAGTTCGGCCTCTGCACTCAGTTGCGCTTCAGGCTCGGTATACTCGGTCCGGGGGTCGAGGTAAACCGACGTGGTCAGTGCCTCACCCTGCATAACAAATCCTTCCTGATCCTCGACTGGCAGCGCCTTACTAACAGACATACGGTAGATTGTGAACAGCGCCAGAAGCATCTGTGAAACCGCGAGAAAATAGAACAGGCTGGAACTGCCAAAAGCGGACATCACCAGAGACGCTGTATAGGGGCCAATCGCGCCACCGATACCAAAGGCCAGCAGCATGCTGCCCATGGCGGATACCATCTCAGATTTTTTCAGTTTATCAAACGCCTCAGCAACGCTCAGCGGGTAATAACAGGCCACCATCCCTGACGTCAGACCACAGAGAATAAAGATGCCGGTCATCATATGCATCGCCGCCAGCGGGATAATTGCAACGCCAAGCACAGAGGAAAGCAGTAGCAAACCCAGCAATATGGTCCGTCGATCTAAACGATCTGACAGGGCTCCCACCGGAAACTGCATGCTGAAGGCGCCCAGGATGGCACAGCCCATAAACAGTGACAGCTGAAAACCGCTGATATGATACTCAGCAGCAAAAACCGGCAACAGGTTAAACAGTGCAGAATAGACCGCGCCCGATGTTAAACAGGTTACCACCCCCAGAGGGGATATTTTGTACAGAGAGATGATCGACATCGGCGCGACAGTCTCAATCACCGGGCCTTTAGAACGACTGAAAAGAACCGGCAGCGTGGCCATACAGAACAGGATACCCACCAGAACAAACAGTGTATTGTCAGACGGTTCAGCAACCCCCATCAGGAACTGTCCGCAAAACAGACCGCCCATGATACAGGCATTATAAACAGCCAGGATTTTCCCCCGGGTCTCTTCGGTAGCGCTGTCACTGAGCCAGCTCTCCATCGCGGTCAACAAACAGGCATGACTGAAACCAAGCAAAACCCGCAATACTCCCCACAACAGTGCGTTAGCATCCAGGGTGAAAGCCAGTATACAGATCGCTTCTATCGCCAGGCTGCCAGCAAAGACTCTGATATGGCCGACCCGTTTAACCAACTGTTTACTGTAGATGGCACCGGTCAGCATCCCCACGAAATACATCGACAGCACCATACCGATGGTGTCGGTTGAGATCCCTTCCAGTCCCATGCGTGATGGCACAAGAATGTTCATCAGGCCAATACCCAGATAGAGGATAATACAGCTGCTAAACAGGGCAATTAATGACAACAGAGCTTTACGCACGAAGATTTCTCTCTTCAGAAATATAAAATTATGGCAGAAACGCGTTCAGTTTCAGGTTTTAAAAAATGCAAAAAGCCGGCTTAATAGGCCGGCTTGTTAAGTCGTCAGTCTAACACCCTAAATCGGTCATATACACCCCTAAAGTGCCGATTCAGATCATAATCAAAGCTGTTTTTCTAAATCAGATTAATTCCCTAATACCGCGACGGTTAAGCGGGAAACGCAAATCGCCTTTTCCTGCTCATCGACGATGCGGATATCCCACACCTGAGTTGAACGACCGATATGGACAGGTGATGCGGTACCATAAACATGTCCGGTGCTGATGCCTGACAGATGATTCGCATTTATCTCAAGCCCGACACACCGATGGCCGGGTTCGGCGGCCAGTTGTGCGGCAACACTCCCGAGTGTTTCCGCCAGAACTACCGATGCGCCCCCATGCAGAAGCCCCATCGGCTGGTGTGTTCTGCAATCGACCGGCATAGAGGCTGTGATATAATCGGGGCCGATTTCGGTGATCTCAATTCCCAGGTGGTCGATCAGTGTATTTCTGGCGAACACCTGTAACTCGGCAACACTTTTTTCTGTTTTCCAGATAGACATATACACCTCCGCTGCAAAACAACTAAATTATCACTTCAGCCAACCGCTAAAAATATCATTTCCGGTCAATTTGGTGTCACAACGGCTCAGTGTCTGATTTTGCTGGCAGGCTTCAGATAAGGGTGCGAATAAGCCGAGATATGGTGATTTCTGGTGTATGGAGAAAGATAGAGAGGGTGGCGTATCCTGTTGATTGATCTCGCCAGATCGCAATCAACAGAAGAGAGATACGCCATGAGTAAGTTTACCCTGACAGCCCGGA
>NZ_JAFFZO010000030.1 GCF_016924145.1 Amphritea pacifica
GAACATATAAGTTAATGGCATTGATAACGGAGACGCCTTCCAATGCCATCAGACGCTCACAATCAGGGTGTAGTTTTACTGCTTGAGCCAAACACTCATCGTAGGCTTTAATACGATTAATCGTTAGAAGACAGGCTTGCCAGGTGGCATGAAGCGCATCTCTAAAGGGCATACTAAAGCCATTGTCGGCATCTTCTAATGTACGTTGAACGGCACCGCTCAAGCCGCCTCTACCTTTGGCAGACGATCCGTGAATATTAAATTCAGCAAGGAGTGCGCGAACCTGATTCTGTAGGGCAACTTTCTGTTTAACGGCTAATTCACGCATTCTTAATAGAGATTGGAGCTCTTGTTGAGCGACGGACTTGCCGCTGATAAATTGAACATCCACGAGCTGACTGGCCTGAACGATTGCCAGTGCATCATTGGCATCAGTCTTCTGCGTTTGGCGGATATTCGAAACGAGCTTGGCAGAAATGAGCTTAGCTTCGTGTCCATGCTTCTCAGCAGTCTGTTTCCAATAATTAGAGGTTGCACAGGCCTCAAAGACAACGGTCATGGGTTTTGACTTGGCTAACCATTCTTCAAACTGGCTAGGTGTCATCTCTTTATTTGAGAGCACGGTATTGCGTTTAACAACGCAAATCTGAATGACCTTTTTTGCCAAATCAACGCCAGCAATGCTAATGTTCATATTACGGACTCCAGTTGGTTGTGTGAGAACTGTCAGCGTACCTCGCATCCTGTTCAGGGGCGAGGGGAGTCCAATTATCTAGAACGCGCTTCGCGCTTGCTAGACGTCACTTCGTGACTTGCTAGTGGCGAGGAAAAGCGTTGCTCGTGGCTCGAAAAAGCAAAGAAAGAACGGCGATAAATATTCCTGTAATCCTTTGATTTAAATGAGTTTTAAGGCTAAATATAGACAGATTAAAGGGCTTTGACCCCTTTAATCTGGGTATAGCCCAACCTAATGTCTCTCAAATTGAAAAGCGCCCTGATACACTGGTCAGCACACTGGCGTCCTACGTTGAAGCCCTGGGCGGAACGCTCGAAATCCATGCGAAATTTCCAGATGGGCAAGATGTCGAGATCACCCAGTTCAAACAAGCTTAAAAGCCGTAGCTCGCCGCTCGAACGTCACAAAAAGCGTGACTTGCTCGAAAGAGAAGAGGCTGATTTATTCACTAAGCTATTTAAGCGATAAAAAATAAATCTGTCCCCTTTTCTGCTCAGGTAGTGCGATGCTACCTAGGGTTTTCACGTGATTACGACCCCCTTCAGGCCATATGGTAATTTCATGATTTCGTTTATCTCGCTCCTCTACAGCCCTTGCACGGCAGATGCTATTTAAATGCTGACGGAGATAAGTGCAAGAGACTCGACCCAGAGAATCTACAGTCCCTCTGCCATGCATGCCACAACACCAAGACAGCTGAAGAACGCAGAAAGCAACTGAAAAGTAGGATTTAACTTACTAAAGTGATAATTTGATCAATGAGTGTTTTTTAACGGCAGGGAGAAGCGATTGAACACTGAAATTGTTATTTGGAGCTTTTTGATTCTAGCTCTTGTCCTGTTTGTCCTTTTCTGGATTGTTAAAGCTCTATCTACCGTTAGCATTGTCTTTGTTGCATTCATGCTGTCATTGCCAACGATCATTATGCTGATTGTTTTCGTAGTTTTTCCACCAACACTACTTCTTTTTCTAATTGGTTGGTTAGCACTGATCTATGAGGGGTACAGCACAGCTAAGAGAAAAAATCGAAAGTGGAAACTCTTTGAAACTGAAGAAGAGATGATCAAAAGACAGCGGAAAGAATTGGGTTACGACGTCGATGACGATTGATCAACAGCTATTAATCAGGCGATCACCAAGGAATAGGTTTTGAAAGTAATTAAGAAAGTTTTAATTTTGATAATAGCACTAGCCCGGATTTTTCATGAAGTTTTTGGGCGAGCGTTTGTATTGGGTTCTGGACGTGTAACGCGCCGCATAATCTTGGATAAGTAGTCGTATAGTTTTGGACAGCATTTAATCTGCATATCTCACATAAAACCAGACACTAATTAAAGTGAGGTGCAATGCTATTGCAACCGCATTGCAAGGGCTTAGAACAGCCCTTGCTGCCATCTTTCAGTTAGCATCTAGTTTCAGCTTTCTTCTGCTTAAAAATAAATCCGTCCCTTTTGTCCCTTTTCTATACTGTCACCGGTTTAATTAATATGTTAGAGAGCCAAGCGAAGCTTGGTGCGTCTTGCGAGGTGGAAGTCCTTGCCCGGCAAAGCCTAACCAGCAGCCGGTATCGAGTGTTGCGCCGGAGGCGGAGCGGGGGGATCGTGAACTCTTTCCTATCGCCCATAGATGGTCGATGACCCCGCGAACAAATCAGGTGAAGCGTACACAGAGAACTGTATAGGCCATAGGGAATGACCGCATTTCTGAAGCGCTGGAATCGCCCCGAAAATAAATTCCCGATTGGCGAGATGTGTAACATTATATACCCCCAATAAAGAGGACAGATTTATTTTCCGGTGGAATTACCACCGTACCAAAGGCTATATCGGAGGGCTGTATAATCGCCGCGAGGGCGCGCCTCCTACAGTATTGTTCTCTATCGCAGTTACCCATAACCCAAAAAGCCCAGCATCACTGCCGGGCTTTTTGCTTTTCGGTAATTTTCTAGCCACTTTTATAGCTACTCGCCGTAGTCTTCGGCTATGTGCTTGTCCTTCAACTTCACATAATTCCCCGCGGTATAGGTAAAGAACTCCATCTCTTTTTCCGTGAGCGCCCTAACCTCTTTGACCGGGCGGCCGACGTACAGATGGCCGCTTTTCAGGGTTTTCCCCGGAGGCACCAGACTGCCGGCACCGATGATGACATCGTTTTCTACCACCGCACCATCCATCACCATTGCGCCCATACCGACGAGTATACGGCTGCCGAGGGTGCAGCCGTGCAGCATCGCCTGGTGGCCGATGGTGACGTCATCGCCGATGGTTAGCGGGAAGCCGTCGGGGTTGAAGGGGCCTGCATGGGTGATATGCAATACCGAGCCATCCTGAACGCTGGTGCGGTTGCCGATGCGGATACGGTGCATATCGCCGCGGATCACCGTTAATGGCCACACCGAGACATCATCGCCCAGTTCCACATCGCCGATGACCACGGCGGTGGGGTCGATAAAGGTTGCGTTGCCCAGTTTTGGTGTGATGCCCTGATAGCTGCGGATGGTCATATCGTTTCCTGGTCTGATACTTTGTTGAAGAGTCTATAATAAACTCTGTCAAGCGATTGAAAACAGTACGGGGTTACCCCATTTAGTAAATAGTATCGTTATTTATATCCCGGTTCAGGAGTTTTCATGTCTAATCCATTGCTACAAGACCATCTGCTGCCCCCCTTTTCTGAAATTAAACCTGAACAGGTCGAACCAGCCATTGACCAGTTGCTGGCCGAGTGTCGCGCTGTGGTTGAGAAAGTGCTGGATGGCAATGAGACGCCTGACTGGGATAATCTGGTGGTGCCACTGGAGCAGAGCCACGACCGTCTGGCGAAGGCCTGGTCGCCGGTTTCCCATATGAACTCGGTGGTTAACAGTGATGCGATGCGTGACGCTTATAACGCTTGTCTGCCGAAACTGTCGCAGTTCTGGACCGAGATGGGCCAGCATCAGGGGCTGTTTGAGGCTTATGAAAAACTCGCCAACAGCGAGGTATACAATGGCCTTGATGAGACTCAGCGCAAGGTTATCGATAATACCCTGCGGGATTTCCGCCTGTCGGGTATCGCCCTGGCTGATGCAGATAAAAAGCGCTATGGCGAACTGCAGCAGAAGCTTTCAGAGCTGACCACGAAGTTTTCTGAAAATGTGATGGATGCCACCGATGGCTGGAGCAAGCTGATCACCGATGAAGCGGAACTGGCCGGATTGCCTCAGAGCGCGTTGGCTGCAGCTAAGCAGCTGGCCCATGCGAAAGGTGAAGAGGGCTGGCTGGTGACGCTGGACTTCCCTTCCTATTTTGCGGTGATCACCTATGCGGATAACCGCGAGTTGCGCCGTGAGCTTTATGAGGCGTTTGCCACCCGGGCTTCCGATCAGGGACCGCACGCCGGTCAGTGGGACAACAGCGCCATCATGACTGAGATCCTGACGTTGCGGGCTGAACTGGCACAGCTGCTGGGTTTTGAAAACTATGCTGCTTACAGTCTGGCGACCAAGATGGCAGAAACCCCTGAACAGGTGGTGAGCTTCCTTAATGATCTGGCGGGCATGAGCCGCCCCCAGGCAGAGAAAGAGTATCAGGAGCTGCAGGACTTTGCGCTGGAAGAGTTCAGTGAGCCGGAGCTGCAGTCCTGGGATATCTCCTATTACAGTGAGAAGCTGAAGCAGGCCCGTTATGCGATCTCGCAGGAGGAGCTGCGCCCCTACTTTCCGATGACTAAAGTCCTTGATGGGATGTTCAAAATCACCGGCAAACTGTTTTCGATTGAGATCGAAGAGGTTGCTGAGTTTGATCGCTGGCATAAGGATGCCCGGCTGTTCAATGTCAGCCGGGATGGTGAACTGATCGCCCGCTTCTTCCTCGACCCCTATGCCCGGGCGAAAAAACGCGGCGGTGCCTGGATGGACGACTGTCGGGTGCGGCGTATAAATAATGGCGTGTTGCAGCTGCCGGTTGCCTATCTGGTGTGTAACTTTAACCCGCCACTTGGCGATAAGCCGGCGCTGCTGACCCATAACGAAGTGACGACACTGTTCCACGAGTTTGGTCATGGTCTGCATCATATGCTGACGAAGATTGAGTATGCAGATGTCAGCGGTATCAACGGGGTCGCCTGGGATGCGGTGGAGTTGCCCAGCCAGTTCCTGGAAAACTGGTGTTATGAAGCGGACGCGCTGGCGCTGATCTCGGGCCATTACGAAACTGGCGAAACCCTGCCTCTGGAACTGCTGGAAAAGATGCAGGCGGCAAAAAACTTCCAGTCCGGCATGATGATGGTGCGCCAGTTGGAATTGTCGCTGTTCGATTTTCAGTTGCACCGGGAATATAAACCCGGCAGCACCAATGTTCAGGCGGTGCTGGACCGGATTCGCAAAGAGGTGGCGGTGATCAAGCCGCCAGCGTTTAATCGCTTTCAGCACAGCTTCAGCCATATTTTTGCCGGCGGCTATGCGGCAGGGTATTACAGCTATAAGTGGGCTGAGGTGCTCTCTGCCGATGCCTTCTCTCGCTTTGAAGAGGAGGGCGTATTCAATACCGACACCGGCCGCTCCTTCCGTGAGAATATTCTCGAGATGGGCGGTTCCAAAGAGCCGATGGAGTTGTTTGTTGCTTTCCGGGGGCGTGAGCCCAGCGTTGAAGCGCTGCTGCGTCATTCCGGTATTACTGCCTAGGCCAACAGGCACATTTCTGGGGTATAATTCTGCAGGCACTGAGGCTCTGGTCTCTTTGCCTGTTTTTAACGTCAACGGTTGAAAAAGTTATGACAATTGTTAAGCGGTTTATCGCCGGAGCAGTGTGCCCCCGCTGTGGCGAGATGGATACCCTGAAAATGTACCGGGATGAGAGTCGGGAGTACCGCGAATGTGTGCGCTGCGATTTCAGTGATTCGATGGCGCTGGACGGTTCTGATCAGCCGGAAGGCGAGCTGGATACCCGGGTTAACCGGGGTGGCAAAGTGGAACTTGAACCGGCGCAACCACTGAACTTTGTGGCTAATCCCGGCTCGACAAAACATTAACCCCACCTCATCTGAGGAATCTCTATGTGTCATCGCTGTGCCTGGGCAACGGCTACCGGGCTTGAACAACAGTACCATGATGAGGTCTGGGGTGTGCCCCAGACCAATGATCAGCAACTGTTTGAATATCTGATTCTGGAAGGCGCCCAGGCGGGCCTGAGCTGGCGCACAATACTGCAAAAGCGTGACGGCTATAGCCGTCTGTATGAGGGCTTTGATCCGGCGACGGTTGCCGCTTTTACCCCTGAGAAAATTGAGCAGATGCTGCAGGATCCCGGCATTGTCCGTAATCGCCTGAAAGTGAATGCCTCCGTCAAAGCTGCCAATATCTTCCTTGATCTGGCGGCGCAGCATGGCAGTTTTGCCAACTATATCTGGCAGTTTGTTGAGGGTAGGCCGATACAGAATGGCTGGCAAAGCCTCCGTGAGGTTCCGGCTGAAACGGTTGAGTCACAGGCGATGAGTAAAGCGCTGAAAAAAGCGGGAATGACCTTTGTTGGCCCGACTATCTGTTATGCCTTTATGCAGGCTACCGGTATGGTGAATGATCATGAGGTGGACTGTCTTCGTTATCAGCCCTGCCGCGAGCTGGGTGAGTCTTTCGTGCTTTAATCCCGGTTGCGACTCTGATAACCAGCCCGATAAGTGACCCGATAGATCAGCCCTGCCCGGTCATCGGAGATCAGCAGGCTGCCGTCCCGGTCGGTGACAATATCCACCGGCCTGCCCCAGGCGCTCTTCCCCTGAAGCCATCCCTCAATGAAGACTTTGTAAGTGACGGGCGTCGTTGAGGTGTCCACCCGTATCACCCGATAGCCCACTTTGCTGGAACGGTTCCAGGAGCCGTGCTCGGCGATAAACAGACTGTTGTTATTGCTGTCTGGAAACTGTTGTCCGGTATAGAACGTCAGTCCCAGCGGGGCAACATGCGCTCCCAGCTTGAGCATGGGTGGCTGGAAGTCGCTGAACGGCTGACCCTGATAAAGTTCCGGGTCGGCAATATTCCCGGCATGTACAAAGGGATAGCCAAAGTGCTGGCCCGGCTGTGTCAGCCGGTTAAGTTCATCATCGGGACGATCATCCCCCAGATTATCCCGACCATTATCGGTAAACCAGAGTTCACCGGTCAGTGGGTGCCAGGTAAAGCCAACAGAGTTGCGTACACCCTGGGCCACCACTGCTTGTTGACCCGTTTGCAGATTGAGTTTCATGATTGAGGCAAAGCGGGGATCTTCACTGAGGCAGATATTGCAGGGGGCGCCGAGATTAAAGTAGAGATCGCCGTCGGGACCGAATTTAAGGTATTTCCAACCGTGGTGAGAGATATTGGGCAACTGGTCGGTGATCAGCTGAACCTGGGCAGCTTGTGTTCTGACACTATCGGCGCTGGCAACTTTGAGAATACGGTCCACTGCCGCGATATAGAGATCGCCATCACGCCAGGCGATGCCAGTGGGCATATTCAGCCCTTGTAACAGCACATCCCGTTGTTCATAGATACCATCGCGGTTTTCATCCTTGAGGCGGTATACCCTGCCCTCCCGACGGCTGCCGACAAACAGGGTGCCCGGCTCACCCAGTGTCATCTGCCGTGCGTTCGCTGCTTCAGCGACTATGGTTATGTGGTAGCCCTTCGGGAGTCTCAGCGATGCCAGAGATGGCTCTGCCAGGGTGGTTTGTGGCAGACTCAGTAGTGCTGCAAGTATCAGGTTTATCCGTTTCATAACAGGCTTCGGTCGTGAGTAGTGTTGATATTCATGCCAGCGTAACCGGAATCGGTTAAACTCTGTCAAACATAGCTGATGATCTGCTGGTCTGCACCTGCCTGCGTCTGCCTGGAGCTATCTTAAGCGATCCGATCTCTTTCATGACGACACGCCGCTTTTTACGACGAATACGCTTATTACGATAAATATTATGCTGCAACGGATACAGAACATCCCGCTGGGATTACGCTTTATGCTGCTCTCATCGATGGGCTTTGCGCTGATGGGGGCCACGGTTAAAACAGTCAGTCAGTATGGTATTCCACTGATGGAGATCGTCATCGCCCGGGCGCTGGTGTCCCTGATCATCAGTTATGCTGACGTCAGGCGTAAACGGATTCCGGTCTGGGGGCACAATAAGTTGCTGCTCAGTGCCCGGGGTATTGTCGGCGCGGCTGCGCTGGTCTGTGTCTACTACTCCGTCACCACTCTGCCGCTGGCTGAGGCGACTATTCTGCAGTATATGCATCCGGTCTTTACCGCACTGCTGGCCTTTTTGTTGCTGGGTGAGCGGGTCCAGTTTTCCACCATGGTCTGTATCGTGCTGAGTATTACCGGGCTGGTGGTGATGGTGAAACCGGATCTTTTCTTTGCTGCCGAGATCGATTTGCCGCTGTTTAGCATTATGATGGCGTTGCTGGGGGCGTTTGGCAGTGCAGTTGCCTATGTGATTGTCAGACGGCTGAGTCAGACCGAAGACAGTTCGGTGATCATTCTCTATTTTCCGCTGATCGCGCTGCCAGCCGCTATCCTGTTGTCGGGTGGTGAACTGGTGGCTCCGGATGGTTATGCCCTGATGTTGCTGATTCTGGTGGGGGTCTTTACGCAAGTCGGTCAGGTGGGGTTAACCAAGGCGATGCAGCATGAGGCGGCCAGTAAAGCGACCGCCTTTTCCTATATCCAGGTGGTTTTTTCGATTCTGCTGGGCTGGTTTATCTTCAGCGAACTCCCCTCACTCTGGACCCTCATCGGTGGTGGACTGATTGTCTCCGGCGCATTGGTGAATGTGCTCTGGAAACGCTGAGTCAGGCGACCTTGCGGAAAGGCAGGCTGTACAGCAGCAGGAACTGAAGCAGCGCAGCAACCACCACCGAGGGGCCGGCGGGAGTATCAAACTGCATCGAAGCAAATAGTCCGAGAAGTACCGCGATAACCCCCAGAAAGCTGGCAATCACCGCCATCTGCTCTGGCGAGTTTGCCAGCCGGCGGGCGCTGGCGGCGGGAATGATGAGCAACGAAGTGATCAGCAGAATACCGACCACTTTCATGGCGATAGCGATCACCACGCCAATCAGCAGCATTAGTGCCAGTCGTATCCGGGCCACCGGTACGCCCTCTACCTGTGCCAGTTCCTCATTGATGGTGACGGCCAGCAGTGGATTCCAGAGTTTCCAGATCAGTAGCATGACGATGCCTCCGCCGCCGTAGATCCAGAACAGATCGGCGGGCGTGATCGCCAGCAGATCACCAAACAGGTACTCCATCAGGTCGACCCTGACGTCATCCAGCAGGGCAACGGCTACCAGACCCAGCGACAGGCTGCTGTGGGCCATAATTCCGAGCAGGGTATCGGTGGCCACCAGACGCTGTCGTTGCAGGCTGACCAGGATCAGCGCGAGGATGACGCAGCAGCTCACCACCGCCAGGTTGAAATTGATATCGAACAGCACGCCGACGGCTATCCCCAGCAACGCTGAATGGGCCAGGGTGTCACCAAAATATGCCATCCTCCGCCAGACGACAAAGGAGCCCAGTGGACCGGCCACCAGTGCTACGCCGATACCACCGAGCAGGGCCAGTAGCAGAAATTCAGGCATCAGTGGTGTCCTCCGCACGCGGTGTGGTCGCTTTCCTGTTTGTCAGGCAGTGGCAGGATATCGCCATGATTATCATGGCGGTGGTTGTGGTGATGGCTATACAGCGCAAGATCTTCTGCGCCGGGTATGCCAAACAGTTCAATATAGGATGGGTCTGTACTGACCTGCTCGGGATGGCCGGAGCAACAGATATGATGATTCAGACAGATCACCTGATCGGTGGCCGCCATCACCAGATGCAGATCGTGAGAGATCATCAGTACCGCGCAGTTGTATTTATCCCGGATGCTGGCGATCAGTTTATACAGCTCGGTCTGACCATTGATATCCACCCCCTGGGCCGGTTCATCCAGTACCAGCAGCTCAGGCTTTCGCAGCAGGGCGCGTGCCAGCAGAACCCGCTGCATCTCCCCACCCGATAAGCTGTGGACCGATTGCTTCAGCAGGTTTTCGGCGCGCACCGACTGGAGCGCCTGGTGCCGGTCTGCTGTACTGGCAAAGGCTGCAGTTTTCAGAAACCGTTCCACTGTCAGGGGAAAGGTGGTATCGATGTGCAGCTTTTGCGGCATATAGCCGATACGCAGTGTGGCTGACCGTTGAATAACCCCTTCAGTGGGTGTCAGAAGCCCCAGAACCGCTTTCACCAGGGTGGTTTTGCCAGCCCCGTTGGGACCGATCAGAGTGGTAATTTCACCCTGCTTCAGGGCCATGGAGATATTGTCAATAACGGTGTTGTTACCAAAGCTGACGCTCAGACCGGATATCTCGACCAGGTTTGCCGGGTTCATAGCTGCTCCTGACAGTTGGGGCAGCGCCCCAGAATTTCGATACTTTCCTGATCCACCGAGAATCCGGCATCGCTGGCGACGCTTTGTATGCTGTCGTGCAGCTCGCTGGACTCCAGTTCAGCGGTAGTGCCACAACTCTGACAGATGAGGAAATAGCCTGAGTGGTTATGGTCCGGGTGGCTGCAACCGATAAAGGCATTCAGGGTGGCCAGCCGGTGTACCAGCCCCTGCTCCTGCAGGAAGTCCAGTGCCCGGTAGACGGTTGGTGGTGCCGAGTTAAATCCTGCTTTGGCAATGGCGGGCAGCAGATCATACGCGCCCAGCGGTTTATGACTTTGCCAGATAAGTTTAAGCACCAGCTCGCGGATTTTGGTGAGCCGCTGACCGTTGGTCTGACACAGTGTTTGTGCTTGCTGCAAGGCCGTTTTAATGCAGCGGCTGTGGTCATGATCGGGCTGGTGGGCGATATTGCTGACGGATTCAGGAGCCATAATAAAACCGGTTGATATATTAATTGTTATATTATAACTTTACGGCACTTCAATTAACAGTGGCTTCCTTCGATGTTTTCCAGAATACCCGCAACATTTGTTCTTTTTTTGCTCAGTTTCTGTGCCATGAGCCTGCAGACCGCTAATGCCGGGCAGGTCCGGGTACTGGCCAGTATCAAGCCAATTCAACTGATTGCACAGGATATGCTTGGCGGTCTGGCGCAGATCGGTGTGCTGCTGCCGCCGGGCAGTTCGCCCCATCATTACTCCCTTAAACCCTCTTCGATTGCGCAGATGCACGATGCGGATCTGTTTATCTGGGGCGGGCCGGAGCTTGAGTTGTTTCTGACGAAGACGGTGAGTCAGCTGGAGCACCCTGCCCTGGCGCTGCTTGAAGGGGGAGAGGCGCACCATCACGCAGAGGCGCAAACCGCTGACACTGAAGCGGACACTCACCATGATCATGACCATGGCGGCAGCGATCCCCATTTCTGGATGGCGCCTGAGCGGGCGCTGGCGGCTGCTGATCTGATTAAAGACCGGCTGGTGGACCGCTATCCGGAGAATGCGGCGCTTTATGAGCAGGCCTATAATGACTTTGCTGCCCGGCTTGCAGTGACCGATCAACAGTTACAGCAACAGTTGAAAGCGGTGGGTGATACCGGTTTTTATGTGTTTCACGATGCTTTTGGCAGCTTCGTTACCCATTATCAGTTGAATCAGTTGGGCTATTTTACCGTTGATCCGGGACGCAAGCCGGGTGCCCGGCGGCTGAGTGAAATACGCACAGCGCTGGAAACTAACCAGGCCCGCTGTGTGTTTGTTGAGCCTCAGTTCAAAGCCCCGGTTGTGGACAGTCTGATTCGTGGTCTGGATATCCGGGTTGGACGGCTTGATCCCCTTGCAGTTGCCATCGATGTGGGCCCTGACGGATACAGCAATTATCTGCAATCACTGGCCGAGAGTTTCACTAATTGTCTCTCCGGTGAATAAAAACGAAAAAAAGTAGTGGCGGACACTTCACAAATGAAAAGGTCGTCTTTATAATGCGCTCCTCTTTCGGAGCAGATGTGGTGGAATTGGTAGACACGCTAGCTTCAGGTGCTAGTGCCTTCACGGGCGTGGGAGTTCGAGTCTCCCCATCTGCACCAATCGCTAATGGCGGTTGAGCTTCGAAAGAAAACGCTATTTTCATAGCAGGGGGACGCTCCTAAACGTAAAAGTTGATACGCAGATGTGGTGGAATTGGTAGACACGCTAGCTTCAGGTGCTAGTGCCTTCACGGGCGTGGGAGTTCGAGTCTCCCCATCTGCACCAACTTTATTTTCTCCGGTTTTATCGCTGTCCTGTTTCCCCTGAATGATTCATATTTCTTACAATCCAGACTTCAGCTCTCTGTTATAAGCATTTTTATGCGGTTTTTGTCTCGTGATGTCGCTCGCGTGTGTTTTAGGTATCGACTTTAAGCTCACTAAGTGGCATCGCAGGGTGTCCGGCTGTGTATCCGGCTGTGTATCCCGGTCATCGGTGTAACTGGGAGGGCTGTAACCGGCAAGGAAAAACTCAGGGCAAAAAAAAGGCCACTAAAAAGTGGCCCAAGGAGTCTCGTTTAGACCTATACGGTCCCGAATGAACGAGTGCTGTTAAAACTTTTACGCTGGCGTTTCTTGGTCAGATTTTTCAGCCAGTGGCCCAGCGCTGTCAGCTGCTGAGCAAAATATTCGTTACGTGCCAGTTGACCCTGTCTTACATAGTAAGCGGTATCAACCATACCAAACTCATCAACTTTAATACCATGCTCATTTGTGTTCATGCTATGCACCAAAATAATTCATTAAACTGTCATATCGTTAAATGAATCAACCGGACTGGATTTAAGGAGCTTTTCCGGAGCTTTTCAGATTAAGCTATTATCTACAGTGCGTTGCGGTTGGATCATTGTTTCGTTGATGGTTATACTAAGGTCGCACTGCTTATAAAACAAACGACAGATTTTCAGCTTAAGTGTGAAATAAATTCACTTATTGAGGTGTGTATCAGACGCTTACCCCCTTTGAACGCTCTGCGCAGTTTCGAATCGGCTGCCCGACTGGGCAGCTTCAACAAAGCAGCAGAGGAACTGTATGTCACTCCGTCTGCGGTGAGTCATCAGATTAAATCCCTTGAAGAGTATCTGGGGCTTAAACTTTTTCATCGTGAAAAAAGACAGGTGCAGATCACCGTGGCCGGGGAAAAATATCTGGTCGCGGTGGGGCACGCCCTGGATGAGCTGGATGCGGCCACCCGTCGTCTGATCTCTGCGCCCAATACCAGCTCGTTAACCTTTGAAGCCCCGCCCGCCTTCCTGAGCCGCTGGTTAATGCCAAGGATTAAAGATTTTCAGGCACTCTATCCCGATGTGGAACTGCGACTGAGTACCGGGTCGGTGAACCGCATCGACTTCGATCATTCCGATCTGGATATGGCGGTCTATTTCGGCGATCCGCCGGACGATGATGATATTGAGGTACGGCTGGTGCACCGTTCGGTGGTGGTGCCGGTGTGTAGTCCGCGCAAGCTGGAAGAGCATCATATAGAAACACTGGCGGACCTGAGAAAGCAGACGCTGATTCATGTCACCAGCCGTCGTAATGAGTGGCAGCGTTTACTGCAAAAGGCCGGAATTTCAATGACCGGTGAGGAAAAGGGACTGTCATTTTCCAGCACTCAGCTGGCCCTGGGGGCCGCGCTGGAGGGGCTGGGGATCGCCCTGTCGGACAAGTCACTGATCAGTCGGGAGTTGCAGTATGGGCAACTGGTGGTTCCGGTGGAAGCGGAGCTGCTGACGGGGAAGGCGTTCTATCTGGTTTATCCGAAAGATCGTCAACTGACGTATGGCATGCGAATCTTTCGTGAGTGGTTGTTGCAGGTGATGGGGCTGCCTGATCAGGAAGAACCAGCCTCTGGCTGATCTGAAAACGGACTGTGCACCGTCGGCGCTGCCGTTAAAGCAGCGCTGTCAGATGGTTATCCCAGGCAGCTGTAAACCCCAGCGGCAGTCTCTCTGTGGTGCCGTGCTCGAGATTGTAGCGAACACAGCGGCCAGTGCCGGCGCTGATAATAAACTCGGCAGGGCTGTCTGTTGCTGCCAGGCCGCACCCGTCGCGACTGCGGATCGAGGAGATGAACTGGTTTTTCTGCAGGTCCCAGAATGTGATCAGCCCCCCGCGGGGGGCGGATACCGCAGCGAAGCGGCCGCTGTGATCGCAGCGGGCACTACCGCAGTAGTCTTTCATCGCCAGATTAACCGGATCCGGAGCGCGCAGCAGCTGAAGTGCTTCGCCGGGCCGGTGAACCCCCACCAGTGGCAGGTTGTGTCCGGGGGCCCCCTGATACTGCAACGCAATAACGGTGGTGCCCTGGTGGTTGGTATCAATATGGCGGATGCTTAACTGATGCTGTGCAGCAGGCAGTTGCTGCTGCTCCAGGCGGTTGCCGCTGCGCAGATCCAGACGTACCAGGGAGGGCTGCATGCTATCCAGATTAAGTTTCTCCCTGCCGTGGTCCGGGTGGGTAAGAATACCGCCATTGGCCACGGTGAGCACTGCGCTGCCGGGTTGCTGAACCAGTTCGTGGGGCCCGATCCCATAGCTGGGGTAGTCCGCAATGATGGCGTAGTCTTGCGCCATGGCCCGGATAACCACTCTGCCCTGCCCGCTGTTGATCTCATTTTCGGTGGTGATCAGCCAGCGCCCGTCATCCGAGAAGATGCCATGACCAAAAAAGTGTCGTCCACGGTCCGCGATAATGCGTTTAACCAGTCGCTGCTGCTGGTAATCGACAATATCGATAAAAGTGCCGGGACGTCGTGCGATGCAGGCCAGTAGCGGCAGCTGCGGGTGTACCTCGGTATGGTGTGCCCGCGCCGGTAGTATATGATCCAGCATCAGCTCTCCCTGCTGGCCGATCAGGTACAGGTGGTAGTGTCCGTCTCTGCCTTTGGCGGCGGCGGCAAACATCGCTGTCGCGTTTGCCGTGGCCGCTTCAGCCAGAGCCAGGCGCGGCAGTAATATCGCGCTACCCAGCAACTGACAGAAGCGGCGGCGGTTAATCTCCATCACGGCTGTTAAACCCCAGTTGAATATCCAGTGTTATCATTTCAGCGCTGAGCTCACGGTCAAGCAGTTGCAGAGAGTCACTGAGCTGCAGCAGCTGGCTGACCGTATCGGGTTGATTCAGGCTGATGACGAGTGGGGCCTGCACTGCCCTGAGTTGCCGCTCAAGCGTGGTGAACAGCGTGCTGATATTGTCTGCCTGAGCCGCTCTGCCCTGCTCCCTTAACAGCGTGTCGACACTGTGGCTGGTGCCGGAATAGAGCTCACTGAGACTGGCTATATTGAGCTGTATATTGCGCAGGGAGCGCTGGCTGCGCCAGGATTCCAGGCGATGGGGCCGAACCTGTTCACCGCCGTTCAGTGGGCGGAGAATTTTCTGGTCACGGATCGCTTCAAGGGGCTCAATCAGTGACTTCATCATATCCACTGCGGCCTCCTGGTGGTTTTCATAGTAGCTCTCTTCACTGCCCGCTGTGGCTATTGAATGACGATAGTCATCGCGCCATTCGGCCAGTGTGGCGTGGCTGTTTTCGGCAATATAAGCCGCGATAGTCTGCGTTAGCTGGCACCGGTAGCTATGGTTTTCAAAGTCCGCCAGGGTGCCGCTGAACAGCAGACGCTCCAGTGCCGGCAATCCTTTGACCCCGATACTGGCTTTGTAGAGATAATCGATCGACAGGGTTTGCGGATCCTGTTGTTGCAACAGCAGGCTGAGCTGTTTACCGATGAGGTTTTTCCGGTCAGGCCAGAACTGCATGCTGAAGTTGCGCATCAGGGTTTCAATCGGGCCGAACTGGATATGTTGCACCGCCTGCCAGGCATCCATGGTCTGCTGAAAATCCTTTTGTACCTGGTCAAACCCGTCCTGATCTGGTTGCTGGCACAGGGCTGCTGTGCTGGCTGACAGCTGGGTAGTGCTGTTCTGCAATGCCTGGTAGCGGGGGAGTATGTGTTCCTCTACCAGACTGTGATTAAGGGTTTTCCACTGCTGCTGCGACGGCGCTGCATGAACGATGCCGACCGCCGTGAACAGCAGGGATATACCCAGCAGCAGCGGCCACAGAGGGCTAGGTGCTGACTTCATAGTGACTCCAGAAATGTTAGTAAGGCGGCCCGCTCAGCGGTTGGCAGATTGATAACATGGTCACGGGAGGCCTGTGCTTCGCCGCCATGCCACAAAACCGCTTCAAGCAGGTTCCGGGCTCTGCCGTCGTGGAGGAAGTAGGTGTGTCCGTTGACGGTCTGGGTCAGCCCTATTCCCCACAGTGGCGGGGTTCGCCATTCACTGCCGCTGGCCAGGAATTCCGGCCGGTTATCGGCCAGCCCCTCGCCCATATCGTGCAGCAGCAGATCGCTGTAGGGCCAGATCAGCTGCGCTGACTGCTCCGGCATATCGGCGCGGCTAGCGGTTGTGAAACTGGGCTGGTGACAGGCGGCACAGCCACTCTGGTGAAATACCGCTTTGCCTTTTAACACCTGCGGTCTGGCAGCATCGGGGCGGGCGGGAGGCGCCAGATTGCGACTGTAAAACTCGACCAGTTTCACCATCTCTTCAGAGGCTTCAGCATTATCCTGTTGCGGGGTGTTACCATTGGGCTGTTTCAGGCAGTCCAACTGCTGTGCGGTACAATCGCCGGACGCTGAGGGAGCAAAGGGGGTTGAGATCCCCATGTCGCCATTGAACGCGCCCACTGCCTGCTGGATCAGGGTCGGGTTACCTGCTTTCCAGCCAAACCGGCCCAGCTCCTGCTGTTGGGTGAAGCTGTTCCAGACCCGGTTAGGGCGCCCGGAGATGCCATCATTATCACGGTCCTCCGGATCCGACAGTGCTTCGATAGCGGTTGCGGGTAAGGCTTCCAGCAGGCCCAGCCCGATCATCGGCGGGGCGATACGGGGAGAGAGCAGCGTCTGGGGGTGCAGTGGACCGTAGCTGAGTTCGGTAATACTGTAGTCCGGCTTGCGCAGCTGTACCTGAGAGCCATCGGCCAGGGTGACGGTGGTTTCGCGATAGCTGATCACCATCCGCCCTTCTCCGGCCAGCCCGTTAATCGCCAGATCCTGCAACTGACCGCCGTAAGTGGGTTCAGGAATGACACCCACTTTGCCGCTCTCAAGCAGTTGTCGCTGAGCATCGTTCTGGGGGGGAATACTCAGGCGCAGGAACATTGATACGGCGTTATCCTCAGGCCAGTTGGCTTCCGGAGGGTGGCCCCGGCCATCTTTCAGATGGCAACGCTGACAGGCCCGGGCATTGTACAGCGGCCCGAGACCATCGCTGGCGGTGGTCGAAGAGGGGGCCGGTACCCATATCTTCTTGAAGATGCCGTTACCCAGCTTAAAATTCAGCTCGTTCTCGAAGCTCATATTGGCCGAGCTTTGGGAGAACGCATCGGTATTGCGCTGCTTATGGTGCGTGGTACTGCCACCGGGGAGCGCTTCTCCCGGCTGAGGCTGGCTATAGTCCTGTGCCGCGGATGCCGCTGTCGTCATGAGGACTGCCGCCACTAAGAGGGGCAGTGAAAAATCTCTGCAGATCATCGTTTACTCCAGAACCTGTGCCGGGTTATCCAGGCTATCCGAGCCTTCCAGCTGAACCTGGTCCAGCTTCAGCTGACCGATAATCTCTTCGATGGCACGGGTCTCTTCGGTGAGGGCATCAACAAAATTCTGTACCAGTTGGTTTCCTGCGGTGTTGCCCACGCCGATCAACACATCGAAGGTCTCGCCCTGAACGGCGCGATCCACCATCGCCTGAGCGGCCTCTTCGGTGGCCTGTAGCTTAGCCTGCATATTTGCATCGGCGGCGGCTGCCTGAGCGGCAACATAGGCAGATAAACCGGGGCCTTCAACCGTTGAACCGTCGATCCGGGTATAGCTGCCCTGATACACATTACGGATCCCTTTGGCATCGTAATAATGGGACCAGTGGGTGTTGTCAGAGAAGCAGTCATGCTCCTCTTCCGGGTCGTGCAGCATCAGCCCCAGCTTGGTCCGCTCGCCTGCCAGCTCGCCATAGGCCAGGCTGCCCATGCCGGTCAGAATGGTGGCAATAGCGGCGTTATCATCCTTCTTCAGCAGTTGTTGCCGGGCAGTCCCCCGGGCTTTCCAGTTATCCACCATCTCCTGCAGATCGGCTATCAACAGCTGAGTCGCCGCCTGCAGGTAGTCCCGGCGCCGCTCACAGTGTCCGCCGGTGCAGTGTTCCAGACTGTAATCGGATGCCGGACGGTTGCCTGCGCCCGGGTTGGTTCCGTTCAGATCCTGACCCCAAAGAAGAAACTCTATCGCGTGGTATCCGGTGGCGACATTGGCTTCTATGCCATCGATCTCATGCAGCGTGTTTGCCAGCAGTTCAGGAGTGATGTCAGTGGCATCGATCTGTGTGCCACCGACCCGCAGGGATGTGTTGGCAATCACATTGGCGCGGTATTGGGTATTTTCGTCTGAAGCGTCGCCATAATAAGTGCTGTCAACATAGTCGATCAGGCCCTCATCCAGTGGCCATGAATTAACCCGTCCCTCCCAGTCATCAACGATAGGGTTGCCAAAACGGTAGGCTTCTGATTGCTGGTAGGGAACCCGGGCTGCTTTCCAGGCAGCGCGAGCCTGTGCGAGGGTAGTTGCGTCCGGATGTTGCAGCAGCGCATCGATACTGGCCTGCAGATTTCTCGCTCCAGTGAGGGCATCTTCATAGGTTGCCAGGGCGATATCGGCATAGGTGGTAATGACCTGTGAGGTTGTCGGCGCTGCGGCGAATGTTGTGGAGCAGCTAAAGGTGGCGGCCAGAACGGCTGCAGAAACAATGGATTTGACGCGCATAGAGAGGCTCCTGGAAGTAGAATTCAGGAGATGGTAATACAAACAAGAATGATTCGCAATAAGGTTTGTGCTAATGCACTTAACGCGGGAGCCGGTTCTGGCCGGCTCCCGTTGCTGTGCTAAGCGAAGTAACGTTCCAGGTCGTCTGCGCCACCGATGCGCTGACCATCGATAAACACCTGCGGCGTAGTGCCCTGACCACTGATTGCGGCGAGTGAGCTGTAGCTCAGACCGTGACTGCCCAGTTCCACCTCTTCGTAGCTGAAACCCCGCTCCTGTAACAGTTTCTTCGCCCGGATACAGTGTGGGCAGCCTGGTTTGGTCAGTATGCTGACCCGTTTGGGCTGTTCAGCGGTTGGGTTGATGTAGTTCAGCATGGTATCGGCATCGGAGACCTGGAACGGATCGCCCGGCAGATCCGGCTCGATAAACTGCTTTTCGATCACGCCATCCACCACCAGCATAGAGTAGCGCCAGCTGCGTTTGCCAAAGCCGATATCATCTTTATCGACCAGCATCTCCATACCCGCCGCGAACTCACCATTGCCGTCCGGGATAAACGTAATATTTTCAGCCGCCTGATCGCCCTGCCAGGCGTTCATGACAAAGGTATCGTTAACCGAGATGCAGATGATGCTGTCAACTCCCTCCTTCGCAAAAACCGGGGCCAGCTCGTTATAACGGGGCAGATGGGTGGTTGAGCAGATGGGTGTAAAGGCTCCCGGCAGAGCAAAAACAACCACTTTCTTACCGGCGAACAGTTCACTGGTGGTGACATCCACCCACTGATTATTTTGCTGAGTGTGAAACGTGACCTGAGGAACTTTCTGACCTTCTCTGTTAGTAAGCATTCTGTGTATTCCTGAAAAGTAGTAGTGATTCGATAGAGAGATAATGTCAAAATACATAAGGTTAATAAAATTAATTAATTTTAATGTATTGATAGCTATTCGCTAATTGAAGCGTTTGTCTTTTTTCACTCATCTGAGCATTCTGCTGTTTTTGGTCATAGTGATTGATCGAGATGCTGGTTTAAGATCGGTGCATAAATTAAAGTGAGCCTTGCTTAGCGCAAGCTGTGATATCCACCTTTCCGGAATAGGTTAATGAGCAACTTCCGTCCTTTTATGCAGGCTGTTTACAGCAACTTTCTGGGGCACTCCCCCAGTTGGTATAAGCAGCTAATACTGGCTTTTCTGATTGCTAACCCTCTGATTGATCTGTTGTTAGGCCCGGTCGTCAGCGGCTGGTTGCTGATCTTTGAGTTTATCTTTACCCTGGCGATGGCGCTGAAATGTTATCCGCTGCAACCGGGCGGGCTGCTGGCGATGGAAGCGGTGATTATCCATCTGTCAGAGCCCAGCCATGTGTATGATGAGATTGCCGCTAATCTGCCGGTGATTCTGCTACTGATGTTCATGGTGGCCGGGATCTACTTCATGAAAGGGATGCTGCTGTTTGTGTTCACCAAGCTCTTGCTGAATGTACGTAATAAGACCGCACTGTCGCTGCTGTTTACGCTGATGGGGGCGGTGCTGTCAGCGTTTCTGGATGCCTTGACGGTGACCGCGGTGCTGATCAGCTCGGCGGTCGGGTTTTATGCGATCTATCACCGGGTGGTGTCCGGTAGCCATCCGGATATGGATCACGATCACTCCAACGATGATAACCTGCATGAGGACCATCGCATGGAGCTGGATGAGTTCCGTGCTTTTCTGCGTAGTCTGCTGATGCATGGCGCGGTAGGAACTGCGCTGGGGGGGGTGAGTACTCTGGTCGGTGAACCACAGAACCTGCTGATCGGTGAAAAGATGGGCTGGCACTTTATTGAATTTTTCATCAATGTCGCTCCGGTCTCAATGCCGGTTCTGATCTGTGGCCTGTTAACCACGGTGGTGCTGGAGAAGACCGGCTGGTTTGGTTATGGCGCACGGATTCCGCAGCCGGTCTTTGAAATTCTCAGGGAGTTCGATGAGCAGGAGCAGGTCAGTTGGGGATTTAAGGAAAAATCTGAGCTGTATATTCAGTTTGCCGTGGCGCTGTTTCTGATTCTGGCGCTGGCCTTTCACCTGGCGGAGGTCGGCGTGATCGGTCTCACGGTGATTATTCTGCTGACCAGTCTCAACGGTGTCACTGAGGAGCATCGCATTGGCCGGGCATTTGAAGAAGCGTTGCCGTTTACCGCGCTGCTGGTGGTGTTTTTTACCATCGTCTCGGTGATTCATGATCAGCACCTGTTTACGCCGGTGATTGAGGCGGTGCTGGCGCAGGATCTTCGCAGTCAGCCGGTGATGTTCTTTATCGCTAACGGGCTGTTATCGGCCATCAGTGATAATGTGTTTGTCGCCACGGTGTATATCAACGAGGTGGCCAGTGCTTTTGAAGCCGGGCGCATCAGTCGCGAGCACTTTGATACCCTGGCGATCGCTATCAATACCGGTACTAACCTGCCGAGTGTCGCTACCCCCAACGGTCAGGCGGCGTTTCTGTTTCTGCTGACCTCAGCGATTGCGCCGTTGATCCGCTTGTCTTATATGCGCATGGTGATCATGGCGCTGCCCTACACTATTGTGCTGAGTGGGACCGGTTTGTTGTCGGTGTGGTATCTGATCTGAACAGCATGTGCCAAAGTCGTTGTAGTGCCGATGACTGTTCTGTGGCTGCTATCGGTTCTTTCGTCGATGCCGTTGTAAGCGCCTTGCGCTGTTGACGGCGAAGCTCCCTGAGTTCCCAGGCCAGATTGGCTTTGGTGGCAAAATCGCTCTGCTCTCGGCTGTTAAGCTGTGTTCGTCTGAGGGTGGTACTGCTAAGCTTTTTGTGGCTGGTTTTGGGCGAGCTGCACATGGGGCTATCCTCCGATATTGATAGCCCCAGTATTGAACAGCGAGCTGAAATAAACCTGAAAACCCTGCTCTTTGCGGTTTTGCCTGAGGCCGCCTGGTTATTTAGCCGATGAAGGCTTAAACAGGCGCAGCCGGTTAGCATTACTGACCACGGTGACCGATGAAAACGCCATCGCAGCACCGGCAATCACCGGGCTGAGTAACAGGCCGGTAAAGGGGAACAGAATACCTGCCGCCACCGGAATCCCCAGTGTGTTGTAGATAAAGGCTCCAAACAGGTTCTGACGGATATTGCTCAGGGTCGCCCGTGACAGTTCAATCGCATCGGCGACTGAGTGCAGGCTGTTGCGGATCAGTACCATATCAGCGCTTTCAATTGCCACATCGGTACCGTTACCAATAGCGAAACCAACATCGGCCCGGGCCAGTGCCGGTGCGTCGTTGATGCCGTCACCGCACATGGCAACGTGATCGCCCCGCTGCTGTAGCTTCTCAATCTCTTTCGCTTTATCTTCGGGCATCACTCCGGCAATAAAGTTATCCACAGCCACCTGCTGAGCCACTGCCGCGGCGGTATGAGGGTTATCGCCGGTGATCATCACGACGGTTATGCCCATCTGTTTCAGTCGGCTGATAGCCGCGATAGAGTCCTTGCGGATCGGGTCAGCAATGGCGATTAAACCGGCTACCTGGCCATCAAAGGCAATATACACCGGGGTTTTCGCCTGCTCTGCCAGCGTCTGCGCCTGGTTTTCGAAGGTGGAGAAGTCGATATTCTGCTCCTCCATCCAGGCGCTGTTCCCCAGCGTGACGGCGATGCCCTCAACCAGGCCTGAGGCCCCTCGTCCACTATGAGCCTGAAAGTTTGTCACCGGACTAAGACTGATGTTTTGCGCCTGAGCATGACGGACAATGGCTTCTGCCAGCGGGTGTTCTGAGACCGCTTCCAGTGATGCCGCTAACTGCAGCAGTTGCGGATGGGAGCCGGACAGGTCGGTTACCTGGGGTGAGCCTTCGGTAATGGTGCCGGTTTTATCCAGTACCAGAGTCTCCAGTTGAGAGGCGCTTTGCAGTGCCTGGCCGTTGCGGATCAGAATACCGTATTCTGCGGCTTTACCCACCCCCACCATCACTGACATCGGTGTTGCCAGGCCGAGCGCGCAGGGACAGGCGATAATCAGCACGGTCATGGCGGTGACCAGCATATACGCCAGTTGAGGTTCAGGGCCGACCAGATACCAGATCAGTGCGGTTACAATACTGCAGAGGATGACTACCGGCACAAAAACCGCCGCGACCGTGTCAGCCATCCGGGAGATCTCCGGTTTACTCGCCTGGGCCTGCTTCACCATCTCGATGATCCGGCTGAGGGCGGTTTCGCTACCGACTTTTTCGGCTTTAACCATCAGGGTGCCGGACTTGTTCAGGGTGCCGGCGCTGACACTGTCGCCGACCGCTTTGCTCACCGGTAGTGGTTCGCCGCTGAGCATCGACTCGTCGATCAGGCTGCTGCCCTCCTCGACAATCGCGTCTACCGGAATCTGTTCGCCGGGGCGAATGCGCAGAAGGTCACCGCTTTGCACCAGTTCCAGAGGCAGTTCCACCTCCTTCTCATTGCGTATTACACGCGCGGTTTTAGGCTGCAGGTTGAGTAGTCGCTCGACCGCTTCAGAGGTTTTGCCCCGGGCGCGGATCTCCATCGCCAGGCCGAAGTTCACCAGACCGATAATCATCGCGCTGGCTTCAAAATAGAGATGGCGCGACCCCTCCGGTAACATCTCTGGAAACAGAACCACGGCGGTGGAGAACAGCCATGCCGCTCCGGTTCCCAGTGCGATCAGGCTATCCATGTTGGCCGAACCATGTTTCAGCGCGTTCCACGCGCCGCTGAAAAAGTGCCGTCCCGGGAACAGCAAAATCCCCAGAGTTAACAGACCGACCACGCCCCAGATAACCTGATCCTGAGATGTGCGGATGCTCATATCGCCCATCATCATGCCTGCGATCATTAGCGGGATGCCCACACCCAGTGCCAGCAGTGTATTGCGGATATGCTGTTTGTACTGTGCTGCCTGCTGGGCTTTCTGGCGTGCGCGATCTTCCGCCTCATTGCTGGCCAGACGCCCCCGGTAGCCGATCTCTGACAGGGCGGAGATCAGATGATCGCTGCTGATGTTGCCCTCGACGTTGAGGCGTCTCTGGGGGAAATCCACGGAGGCCTGTTCTACATCCGGCAGTGCGCTGATCCCTTTTTCAATCTTTTTGACGCAACCGGCGCAGGTCACGTTTTCTAATAACAGTGTGGTAGTCATGACTCATCTCGCATAACGGTTCTTTCTATTTACAGGTTAGAGCTTCCAGTCGCTGTAAGGTCAACTGCTGGTGGACAAGAAAGTTGCTTTTTTTTTGCCAACAGGCGAATCTGTAGCGGGTAAAGTTAAATGTAGATGAGAATCTGGTTGTTGTGATGTTGTATCGAGCCCTGTTAATCCTGCTGCTGAGTGTGATGGCTGTGAATCCGGCGATCTCCGCTGGAGTGCCTGTTGTTGCCGCGCATTCGCAGATGGGCTGTCATGGTGATAACTGTGATATGCACAGCGCTGATATGACAGACTCTGCGCTGAACAGTGCCGACTGTTGCGATGCAGAGATGCCCGATTGCTGTTTGCAGCTGGCAGCGCTGTTTATAATGCCGACCGGTTTTCAATCTATTTCATCCTCCCGAGTCCAGCCTGGCTGGTCACTCCGCGGTTACCTTTCCGCTATCCCTCCTCCGCTCTACCACCCTCCCCGGCCAATGCGCCAGTCTGTTTGATACGCTCATGGAATAATCGCTGTTTGTTAAAGATTGCCGGAGTTGATTATGAATATTTCTCAGGCCGCAGCCGCCACTGGACTGACCAGTAAAACGATTCGCTTTTATGAGCAGCAAGGTGTTATTCCCCCGGCTGCACGCTCTGCGAATGGTTACCGGATCTACAGTGCAGAGCAACTGGAAAGCCTGCGTTTTATTAAGCGGGCCCGGGATCTGGGATTCTCGCTCGATGAGAGCCGGGAGTTACTGCAGTTATCTCAGGATCCCTCCCGTACCAGTGCCAGTGTCAAACAGAAAGCAGAATTGCAGATACAGCGGATCGATCAGCAGATTGAGTCGTTGCAGCAGATGCGGGCAATACTGGAAAGTGCCGCCCGTGAGTGCCGCGGTGACGATGGTGCTGAATGCCCGATCCTTGACCAGTTAAATGGCGTGACTGTCGATAACGAGAGTCCGGAGTAATAAAAGATGAAAAAACTGATACTGATGGTGGCAGTCCTGTCTGGCCTGTCACTGAATGGCTATGCCGGCGATCCGGTGTGGCTGCAGGGTAAAACCGATCAGCAATATGAGATCACCGTGTACCGCAATGCCTCCTGTGGTTGCTGTAAGGGCTGGATCAGCCACCTCAAAGATCACAACTTCAGCGTTAAAGATGTGGTGGTGAATGATGTGAATTCGCATAAGCAGCGTCTGGGTGTCCCCGCTAAAGCTGCCTCCTGTCATACTGCTGAAGTGAATGGCAAGGTAATTGAGGGGCACGTGCCTGCGCAGGATATAAAACGTTTGCTGGCCAGCGAAAACGATATTCAGCTGCTGGCGGTGCCTGGTATGCCTTCCGGTGGCCCGGGCATGGATACTGAGGGTGCGCGCAGGGATGCTTTCACTGTTTATTCAATGGATAGCCAGAACCGGGTTGGCAGTTTCAGTCACTATGCAGATTATTAAGATGAAAAACCTGTTAGCGATTATCTGTGGCGGCATGTTGTTGAGCGGTTGCAGTGAGTCTGAGCCCACCGTTGAGGGACGCTGGTATACCCAGACACAGGTGAACACTGGTCAGCAGTTGTTTCTGGATAACTGTGCTGAGTGTCATGGTGCTATGGCTCAGGGAACCACTAACTGGAATAAGCCCGAGCCTGATGGTTCATATCCACCTCCCCCATTGAATGGCAGAGCCCATGCCTGGCACCACCCGCTTAAGGGGCTGAAACGCTCGGTTAAGGTCGGCGGCGTTCCGATGGGTGGCAAGATGCCGGGCTTTGGCGATAAGCTCTCTGACGCGGATATCGAAGCGGTAATCAGCTATTTTCAGAGTAAATGGCCCGCACCGATCTACCAGGCCTGGCTTGATCGTGGCGGTTTAAAGTAAGAGAGTGGTCATCTCCTGTAAAAGGCGCCCATCACGGGTGCTTTTTATTTTCTGATAAAAACAGGGCTCTGATCTGGCGGAAATGGTTATTTGAGCTACCTTCTTAAAACTTAAAACATTTTACTCAATCTGGCGCTCCGGGCAGGTGGGAATCTGCCATTGCCCTGGGTGCCGGGGTTAAAGTTACTGTTGCGTGACCTGTTCAGAATACGTACAGTAGCGAACCTTGCCGAAAAGCCGGCATGATTAGCGACCGGTGAGTGGGGTGGATAGATGACGGAAAAAGTATATCTGAACGCACAGGAACTGCTTGAAGATTCATTCAGGCTGGCTCTGGACGTGTTTAAAAGTGGTTTTCGCCCAGACTTTATTGTGGGTGTCTGGCGGGGAGGCACGCCGGTGGGTATCGCGGTGCAGGAACTGCTGGATAACCTTGGTGTTCAGACCGACCATATCGCTATCCGTACTTCGTCCTATACGGGTATTGGTACCCGGGACAAAGAGGTGCGGGTGCATGGACTGGATTACCTGATCCGTAACGTCAACCACTCCGATTCCCTGCTGATTGTCGATGATGTGTTTGACACCGGGCTGAGTATCAAAGCGGTGATCGATACATTGAAAGATAAAGCGCGGCTGAATACGCCGCATGATATCCGGATTGCTACCCCCTGGTTCAAACCCGTGAATAACAGAACCGATCTTGAGCCGGATTATTTCCTGCATAAGTCGGATAACTGGCTGGTTTTCCCCCATGAACTCAAGGGATTGGACCGGGAAGAGATGCTGGCCAATAAGCCGGGTCTGAAACAGATTTTTGAGGAATACGGAATCTGACACACTGATGTGATATCAGCGTATCCTGTTCCCATAAAATGAACCCTGTGCGGAGATATCAGAGCAAAGATTTTTCTTTGCTTAAAATATCTACAAATGCCAATGAATGCGGTATAATGCCGCGCATTTTACGCCCCTAACATTCGAGTGAAGAAATGTCTGACTTATCACACTACCGTAATATCGGTATTTTCGCCCACGTAGACGCGGGTAAAACTACCACGACCGAACGTATCCTGAAGCTGACAGGTAAAATCCATAAGACAGGTGAGGTTCACGATGGTGAGTCCACTACCGACTTCATGGAGCAGGAAGCTGAGCGGGGTATTACTATCCAGTCAGCGGCGATCACCACGTTCTGGAAAGATCACCGTTTCAACATCATCGATACTCCCGGACACGTTGACTTCACCGTTGAAGTATATCGTTCTCTGAAAGTTCTGGATGGCGGCATCGGCGTATTCTGTGGTTCTGGTGGTGTTGAGCCACAATCAGAAACTAACTGGCGTTATGCCGATGAGTCGGGCGTTTCCCGTATCATCTTCGTAAACAAGCTTGACCGTATGGGTGCTGACTTTAACCGTGTAGTTAACCAGGTTGAAAATGTACTGGCTGCTAAGCCATTGGTTATGGTTCTTCCAATTGGCCGCGAAGAAGACTTCGTGGGTGTTGTTGATCTGCTGACTCGCAAGGCTTACGTTTGGGATGATACTGGTCTGCCTGAGAACTACAGCATCCAGGATATCCCTGCCGACATGGTAGAAGATGTTGAGATGTACCGTGAGCAACTGATCGAAACCGCTGTTGAGATGGATGACGATCTGATGATGGCTTACATGGACGGCGAAGAGCCTGCTATGGAAGATATCAAGCGTTGTATCCGTACCGGTACCCGCGAACTGGCATTCTTCCCAACTTACTGTGGTTCAGCATTCAAAAACAAAGGTATTCAGCTGGTGCTGGATGCGGTTGTTGATTACCTGCCAAGCCCAACCGATGTTATCCCTCAGGATCTGACTGATGAGCTGGGTGAGCCAACCGGTGAAGTGGCAACGGTTTCCGTTGATGAGCCTTTCCGCGCCCTGGCATTCAAAATCATGGATGACCGTTTCGGCGCCCTGACCTTTATTCGGATCTACTCTGGTAAACTGAAGAAAGGCGACACCATCCTGAACTCGTTCACCGGCAAAACTGAACGTATCGGTCGTATGTGTGAGATGGAAGCTGACCAGCGTAAAGAACTTGATTCTGCGCAGGCCGGTGACATTATCGCTATCGTGGGTATGAAGAACGTACAGACTGGTCACACTCTGTGCGATCCTAAGCACGAATGTACTCTTGAAGCGATGGTCTTCCCTGAGCCGGTAATCTCCATTGCAGTAACACCTAAAGATAAAGGTGGTGCTGAGAAGATGGGTATCGCGATCGGTAAGATGGTTGCTGAAGACCCTACCTTCATCGTTGAAACCGACGAAGATTCTGGCGAAACCATCCTGAAAGGTATGGGTGAGCTGCACCTGGATATCAAAGTCGATATCCTCAAGCGTACTTACGGTGTTGAACTGATTGTAGGTCAGCCTCAGGTTGCTTACCGCGAGACGATCACTCAGGCAATCGAAGACAGCTACACGCATAAGAAACAGTCTGGTGGTTCAGGTCAGTACGGTAAGATCGATTACCGCATCAAGCCGGGTGAGCAGAACAGTGGTTTCACCTTCTCCTCTACCGTTGTGGGTGGTAACGTACCTAAGGAATTCTTCCCGGCTATCGAGAAGGGCTTCAAGAGCATGATGGAAACCGGTCCGCTGGCAGGCTTCCCTGTGCTGGACGTTGAAATTGAACTGTTTGACGGTGGTTACCACGCGGTTGACTCCTCTGCGATTGCCTTTGAGATCGCGGCGAAAGGTGCGTTCCGTCAGTCCATGCCTAAAGCGGGTCCACAGCTGCTGGAGCCTATCATGAAGGTTGACGTGTTCACCCCTGAAGATCACGTAGGTGATGTTATCGGTGACCTTAACCGTCGTCGTGGCATGATCTCTGGTCAGGAAGCTGCGGGTTCAGGCGTTCGTGTTAAAGCTGACGTGCCTCTGTCTGAGATGTTCGGTTATATCGGACACCTGCGGACTATGACCTCTGGTCGTGGTCAGTTCTCTATGGAGTTTGCTCACTACGCGCCATGTCCGGCTAACGTATCTGAGAAAGTTATCGCTGAAGAGAAAGAGCGTAAAGCTAACAAGTAATTGTCGCTTTAGCGCTGACTAAAAAAGCCCGCATTCGCGGGCTTTTTTGTGTCTGGCCGCAGGGCAAAAGCGAATATCGGCAGCTACAGATCCAGTACCAGACAATCAGACAGTGCCCGGGAACAGCAGGGGGTGAACTGATTGTTCAGCTGCTTTTCCGCGTCGCTCAGATACATATCCCGGTGATCCGGAGTGCCCTCTATAACCGGGATCAGACAGGTGCCACAGACACCCTGTTCGCAGGAACAGGGTATCTCAAAGCCCTGTTCTTCCAGTGCTTCCAGCACTGTCTGATCAGCACCGATATCGATCAGCTGCCCACTGCTGGCAATCCTGATCTGAAAGGTCGCATTGTCATCATTCGCCGCACTCAGATCCTGAGAAAACAGCTCAAAGTGGATATTGTCGGTATGCCAGCCGGAGGCTCTGGCGCTGTCAGCGATAAAGTTGATAAAGCCCTGGGGACCACAGATATAGAGGTGTTTGCCTCTGGCTGCCTCTTTCAGGACCGATTGCGGGTCAAAACTGTCGGTCGGGCCATCATCGAAGCAGAAACTTACGCTCTGACTGAATGGTCCCTCCATAAGACTGTGGGCAAACGCCGCATGCTCAATGCTTTTCGCAAAATAGTGCAGTGAAAACTTAGCCTGACGCTGCTGCAGTGCGTGGGCCATCGACAGAATCGGGGTGATACCGATGCCACCGGCAAACAGCAGTGTTTCATCTTCATCAGGGGACAGCGGAAACAGGTTTCTGGGAGGGCTGATCTGCATCAGATCGCCTTCGCTAAGTTGCTGATGAACCGCTTTTGAACCGCCCCGGCCATGCGCTTCGAGCAGGACGGCAATCTCATAGCGCTGCTGGCTGTCGGGGTTGTTCAACAGAGAATACTGGCGGATCAGCGGTTTGCCAGTGCCAGCGTTAATGTGCAGATCGATATGCGAGCCAGGTGTAAACCGGGGCAGCGACTGGTTGTCAGCAGGTTGCAGCACGATATGTACAATATTATGGGCAACGTAGCGTTTTTCGGTGATACGAACGCTGATCAGATCGTTATTCATAATCGCCTCATATAAATAGTGAGTCACGCCATGCCGGCGTGACACTTGTTATTATTTTGGGTCTTCAGACGTGCTGTAAACTGACATAACAACAGCGAGGCTGTACGCCTGTTTACACGGATCTGAGATCAGATGTTTTCAGCTTCAATCAGCTGGCTCAGCCTGCGCCGTGCCCGGACCGCGCCAGCATCGCATGACAGCAATACCGGGTTCAGCGACCAGAGGTCATGGGTGGCCATCTCCTGCTGCTGGGCTTCGATCACCGGCTTATCTTCGGTGGTGAACGCTTCGCGCATACCGGCCATCTTGGCCTCGTTGTATTCGGCATCGTCCATCTTGTAGTTGCGGGTGGACGCGAAGAAGTAGTGGGTAGTGGTTGCGGTTTCCGGCGTCATGATATGGAAGTCGAACAGCATAATGCCATCGTTGAGGTAATCATCACTGTCCTGCACGGTACCCAGGGTCAGGGTCAGATTGGAGGGTTCGGTCCAGCTGACGGCCAGAAACATATCGGCTTTATCGTCCGGGCGCTGCATATGGGGTGCGATCAGCGGAATCACCGGGTCGGCCTCCCAGTCCCAGCGGACATGCAGGGGTTTACCATCGCGGTTTTCAGTGATTTCCGGAATCAGCGGACTCAGTTTGCCACCGGTGTTGATGAACGGCCCGTGCAGATGATCGATATGGCTCAGATCCATAATGTTGTCGGTCAGCAGCTCATAATTGCATTGGTTATACATATACATGTGGCCCACGGAACTTGCCGGGTTCTCAGACAGCCTGGAACAGTCGAGAATCATATCTTGGTCGGCTTTTTCCGCATCACCCATCCAGATCCAGATAAAGCCATCGCGCTCCTCGGTGATGTAGCGCTGTACTTTACAGGCTTTTGGAATTTTGCCGTTGCCATGGGGGTTTTTAACGCACTCCCCCTCGCTGTCAAACTGCAGACCGTGGTACAGGCAGGTGACGTTATCGCCATTGCGCGAGCCCAGACTGAGGGGGGCAAAACGGTGTGGGCAGCGATCGTGCAGCGCAATCGGTTTGCCGCTTTTGCTGCGATAGATCAGAATCGACTCGTCGAGGATTTTACGGGTGAAATAGGCTTGCTCTTCGACTTCGGATGAAAGGGCCGCAACATACCAGGCGTTGCGCAGAAATGTATGCTTATCAGCAGACTGTAAATTGTTCATTTTATTATCCTTATTAGCAAAACGATAAATCGTACTTTACCTTCAGGGTTTAGCAGCTTCTGTGCCAGTCACTGTTTATTTAACTAGTATTTTGATTTTAAAGGATATTTTATTCAGATTGTTAACCTGCCCCAGGCTGATAAAGGGTGGAGTAATTCTGTTGACTTCTTTATATGTTGAAATGGAGTGTCTGCATTTCTTTATTTGAAGAACTCGCGTGAGGCTGTACTCTATAGTGATATTCCGGACAGCAATGGATTAGCTGGTGACGAAAAGAGCTGCATCCGGATGAATAAACACAGCACAATAACAAGAATAATGAATATGAAAGCGATTACTCAAAAACCAGACTATTCCATCCTCCATAGTGCTATTCAGAATAACGCTGAAAATGGTGAAATCAGGCTGCTTGATCAGCGCATGCTGCTATTGCATGGTTTCTCTCTGGCGATATTGCGGCGTGAGATCATCGATAGGATGGGCAGCGATAAAGCCCGTGAAATGTTTTCCCGGCTGGGTTATCAACAGGGGGTTGAAGACTGTCGTCACCTGAAAGAAACAGGTATCGACAGCATCGACGATCTGCTCTCCATCGCCCCGCTGCTGCGTGAAAAAGAGGGGTTTGTGTATAACCTGGCGATTGAGCGGATGCAGTATGATGATAAGACCGGGGAGTTCTGGGGTGATTACCTGTGGGAGAACTCCTGGGAAGCAGAAGCCCATCTGGATCAGTGTGGTGTCAGTGGCTCGCCCGCCTGCTGGATGATGACCGGTTACGCCTGCGGCTTTACCACCGCGGTAATGGGGCGTCCGGTGTTATGGCGCGAGGTTGAGTGCCGGGCGATGGGACATGAGCACTGCCGGGTCGTGGCGATGCCCTTAGAGGAGGGTGACGACCTCTACCAGCATCTCAGCTTTATGAAGATCGAGGAGTTTATCTCCACCCCCAAGTCCGGGCGAATCGATCTCGATCAGTTGGGCAGTGATGGGGTTAAAGGCTCGTCAGTCGATCTGCCCGATCTGGTAGGCACATCCCCCGCCTTTAACCGGGCCGCAACCCTGCTGAAAAAAGTCGCCGCAACCGATTCAACGGTGTTGTTTACCGGCGAGAGCGGTGTCGGTAAGGAGCGTTTTTCCCAGGCGCTGCACTCCATCAGTCAGCGGGCGGATAAACCCTTTATCTCTATCAACTGTGCGGCAATCCCCTCCGAACTGGTGGAAGCGGAACTGTTTGGTGTAGAAAAGGGCGCCTTTACCGGGGCAACGGCCTCCCGGCCGGGCAAGTTTGAACGGGCCGACGGTGGTACTCTGTTTCTTGACGAGGTCAGCAGTCTGCCGTTTCACGCCCAGGGTAAGTTGCTGCGGGTGCTACAGGAACGGGAGATTGAGCGGGTGGGTGGTGTTGATGTCAGATCGATCGATATCCGTTTAGTGGCCGCCGCTAATGTGAACCTCAAAGAGGAGGTGAAACAGGGACGCTTCCGTGAGGATCTGTTTTACCGGCTGAATGTCTTTCCGATAGAGATTCCGCCACTGCGTAAGCGTAAGGATGATATTCCGCTGCTGTTGAACCTGTTTATCCATAAGTTTTCGGCCGCGACCGGGAAAACAGTCAGTGGCATTACTAAAACCGCTGTGGATGCCCTGATGCGCTACTCCTGGCCGGGAAATATCCGTGAGCTGGTGAATATCTGTGAGCGGGCGGTGATTCTGGCGGATGATCAGGGTAGTCTCGATCTGGAGCATCTGTTTACCAGTGAAGAGATTATGGAGGCGCAACTACGCGATACATCAACCGGTGAGACGAGCGATGCGGCAGGGGCGATGGATACCCGCAACGCGGTTGAGTGCATCCTTGACCATGCGGCCTCCTTTGAGGAGGTTGAGAGTATGATGCTGGATCAGGCGCTGCATCGTAGCGCTGGCAATATTTCTGCTGCCGCACGTCTGCTCAGTCTTAACCGGGGACAGTTCGAATACCGGCTGAAGAAATACAGTTAAAGCCGCAGTTCGACATCATCCTCGCCGATCAGGCCGCATTCATGGCTGCTGATCACCACCAGGCGGTTATGCCATTGCTGGCGTAACCGTTGCAGAATCCGCACGCTGCGCTCGGCATCGATGCCCGCAGTGGGTTCATCCAGTAGCAGTATCCGGCGATCCTGCAGTATTAAGCGCGCTAGCCCCAGCCGCTTCATCTCTCCTCCGGAAGGCTGGTGTGAACCTTTACCCAGCCAGCTGTCCAGTTGCCTGGGCAGTTGACTGGCCCACTGATCCAGCTCTACGGTTTTCAGCACCTGCCATAACTCTGCATCGCTATAGTGCTGATGCAGACAGAGATTAAAACGCAGACTGCCCTGCAACAAACTGATCTGTTGCGGCATCATGCCGATCTGTTTGATCCCCGCGCCGGAGCAGGTGATCTGTCCCTGTTGCGGCTGCAACTGACCCGCTAACAGTTGCATCAGAGTGGTTTTACCCCGACCGCTTGGGTTGGTTAGCCAGTACCAGTAGGGCCCCTGAAGCCGGGTGTTGAGATGATCGATGGTCGCTTGCTGACGGTTGGGATAACGGTAGCTGAGATGATCAATGTCGATGCGGATCGCCGGATTCCCGGGCTCGATGAATTGCCGCTGATCGGGTTGTGGGTGTACCGGACTCAACTGACCGATTCGCTCAAGCGCCCTATACCCCAGCGCAAAGGCCGCCAGAGCGCTGCTGCCGGTGGTTAATACCTCCTGCAGCCCCAGTGTCAGCAGTAGCAGCATCAACAGCAGGGTGCCTTCCAGTCGTCCGCTGGCGAACCCCTCAATTCCCTGCCATAACACCAGCAGTATCATCGACGCCTGCACCAGTTGATTCAGCGCCTGGACCCGCTGACGGGCATTACTGGCCTGCTGTTCGGTCTGATCTGCAATGGCGGCACTCTGACACAGCTTGTCGCTTTGCGGCGTTAACCGGTCAAACAGGATCAGAGTGCGCAGATTGCTGAACAGGGAATGGGCATCGCTCCACTGCTGGCTGCGCTGCTGATGCAGAGTGTTCTGGGGTTGTAATACCTGGCGCAGATAGAGCGTCGGCAACACGGCGACCGAGATCAGGAGTGGCAGCAGCAACCACAGGCCCAGCTCAGGCAGGAACAGCATAACTGTGGCCAGATAGAGCAGGGCGCTGAGCAGCATCACCAGCCCCGGAACCAGCGCTGAGAGATAGAGCGACTCGGCATGGCGGATATCATCCAGCAGCCGGCTGCTGGCCTCATGGCTGTTCAGTGGTTGCTCCTGCCAGTTATGTTTTGCCAGGGTCGCGAACATCTCGCTGCGCAGGTGTGAGATGACCCGGAAGGTGGCTTCATGGGTGGTCAGCCGCTCGCCGTAGCGTCCGAAGGTGCGGGCGATGGACAGTCCTCTGACAATCGCACCGGGGGCAAAATAGTTAAACCCGTGGGCCGCCGCCAGTGACAGACCAGCCAGCGCCGTGGCGCTGATAAACCAGCCGGACACCGCCAGCAGTGCGATACCGGCCAGCGCGGTGATCGTGGCCAGAAGCAGCCCCAGAGTCGCCATCCCCCGTTGCTGCCAGAGCAGTTGAAAATAGCGTTTTAGCAGTTCAGGCATGGGAGACCTCCGCTGACGTCAGGGGTTGCAGAGCGATAACCTGATCAAACTGATCGGCGCTATCCCGATGGCTGCTGAGCAGGACGATACCGCCCGTAGCACAGAACCGTTTAAGACTGGCCATAAACTGCTGGGCGGTCTGCTGATCGAGGTTGGCGGTGGGTTCGTCAAGCAGCAGCAGGGCGGGCTGATGCAGAAACACCCGTGCCAGTGCGATCCGCTGGGCCTGACCACCGGAAAGAAACCCGCCGGAGTCGCTGATGCGGTAATCCAGCTGCCCGGGCAGCTCCGCTACCAGAGTGTCGGCACTGGCCTGTTGCAGCGCAGTGAAAAGCTCTGCATCGGTGAACTCGCGCCCCAGACAGAGGTTGTTGCGCACCGTGTCAAACAGCAGCTCTGGTTGCTGAGTCATATAGCCGATGCGTTGCTGCCAGCGACGATTATTATAAACAGCGATGCTGACTCCATTGAGGAGCAGCGTTCCGCTGAGGGCGGGCTGTAGCCCGGCAAGAGTGTCCAGCAGGGTGCTTTTGCCGGCTCCCGAAGGGCCTTTTAGCAGAATCCTTTGACCCGGCAAAAGGGTAAAGTTATGGGGAGGGGCGATCGCTGTACTGCCATAGCCGGTCTGCAGCTGTTGTAGTGAAATCTGCCTGACCGGCGCGTTGTCTGGCTGCGACTGATCGTCATTGGTGACAGCGCAGGGCGGCGGTAGCTGTATCAGTCTGAGCAGATGGGTGGCAACACTGCTGGTATCGGCCCGGGCGTGATAGAGCGCTCCCAGGCGCCTTAGCGGCAGGTAAAACTCCGGTGCCAGCATGAGCAGGAAAACGCCGTGAGACAGGCTGAACTGCTCCTGCCACATACCGATCTGATATTTGTCCAGATAGAGCAGGCCCAGGTACACCGCCACCAGGGCGATACTGATCGCGCTGAAAAATTCCAGCAGCGTGCCGGACAGGAACGCCAGTCGCAGCACCTGCATGGTGGAGTGACGGAACTGCTCTGACTGGCGGAACAGATGCTGTTGTTCGGCGTCGCAGCTATCTGCCAGTTGCAGCGCACAGATCCCTTTAATCCGGTCTGACAGCAGATTGCCCAGTCGCGTCAGTTCGGTCAGGTTGCGTTGACTGGCGGCGGCTGCCTTGTGTCCGACGATGATCATAAACAGCGGTACCAGCGGTGCTGTCAGCGCCAGCAGCAGGGGCACCAGCCAGCCGCTCCAGAGGCAGGCGATGATGATCATCAGGGGGGCCAGCATGGCCAGTCGCTGCTGCGGCAGAAACTCCGCAAAGTAGTCGCGGGTGCTGTCGATCTCTCCGCTCAGCAGATTGCTCAGCTCGGCGTGGCTGAACGGTTGCTCCAGACTGAGTTGCAGGGTGGCGCAATGCTCCAGCACGATGGCCCGCAGACGGTTGCGCACCCGGACACTGGCACTATCTGCCAGACGGGTTTGCCACAGCGGCAACAACGCCCGCACTGTCAGCAGGGCCGCCAGCAGTAGCCAGCTCCCGCTGTGTTGCCAGAGTACTGGCGTGGTTAACGCCTCGGTATAAACAGCACTGTTGATCAGCAGGGCGATCAGGCCGGTAACCGCGATGGTGGTCGCGGTTTGTAACGCCCCTGTCAGGGTGAGCCAGAGATTCTCACGACGACTTATTTTGCCCGCCTGCCGCAGCAGTTGCTGGCCGTTGGCACAGCGTTGCAGTGTGGAAATATTGATCTGGCTCATCAATGACGGCCTCTGTTGGTAAGGAGCTGGTAATGTGTCATGTCGCTTGCCATTATTGGCACAATTGAGCCATAACTGACGAAACAGAGTCTGACTGATGACTAAAATAAGCTGGTTGAGAACCATGCGCAACGTTCTCGATAGCTATAATAATCCCGCAGTGTTGATTGACGCTGAGTATAACGTTGTTGCCACCAATAACAGCTACGACTTCCGTTTTGGCGGGCTGAACGGGCGCAGCTCGGCGAAATGCTTTTTTCTCTCCCATGGCTATCAGCAACCCTGCGATCTGGAAGGGGAAACCTGCCCTATGCAGGAAGCCCGTGACAGCGGACAGCGGGCCAGCGTGCTGCATATTCATAATACGCCACAGGGCAAAGAGCATGTGGGTATCGATACCATCCCGATCACTGATGATGAGGAACGGGCCTATTTTATCGAGGTGATGAAACCGATTCGTGAAGTCAGTGCCGTGCCGATTGCCAACAAGATGATTGGCCGCAGCCGGGCGTTCAATGAGCTGGTGGATCTGATTCAGCGGGTCGGTAAAACAGATACCAATGTCTTGCTGATGGGGCCTTCCGGGGCAGGTAAAGAGCTGGCTGCTCAGGCGCTTCACTCCACCAGTCCGCGGGCCAGTAAGCCCTTCGTAACGGTAGAATGTTCTGGTCTTACCGATAGTTTGTTCGAAAGCGAGCTGTTTGGTCATATCAAAGGCGCGTTTACCGGAGCGATCAGCTCCCGTACCGGGCTGGTGCAGTCGGCCCATGGCGGCACTCTGTTTCTCGATGAAGTAGGGGATGTGCCGTTGCATCTGCAGGTAAAACTGCTGCGGTTGATAGAAACCAAAACCTTCCGTCCGGTGGGTGACAGTAAGTCGATCGCGGCGGATTTCCGGCTGGTCTGCGCGACCCATAAAGATCTGCTGGCGATGGTTGAGCGGGGAGAGTTCAGGGATGATCTTTATCACCGTATCAGTACCTTCCCTATCCGCCTGCCATCGCTGGCAGAACGGCGCCAGGATCTGCCCCTGCTGGTGGAGAGTATTCTGCTGCGCATTGAGGATAAAGCGCCGCTGAAACTGACCGATGAAGCGCTGCAATTGCTGGCTCAACAGCCGTTTAAAGGCAATATCCGGGAGTTGAAAAATATACTCGAGCGGGCAGTTGTGTTGCGTCATGATGATCTGATCGGCACGGATGTTATTAAACGAAGCCTGAATCTGATCCCGGTGGCTGAACTGTCCGGCCAAAAAGCGGATGGTCTGGTGCAGATGGCGGAGCAGAGGCTGAGTCTGGATCAGGTTGAGCAGCGTTATCTTCAGGTGCTGTTGCAGAACTGTGTGGACAAGGGCCAGGTTGCGGAGATTGCCGGTTGCAGTCTGCGCACTCTGTACCGCAAGCTGGAGCCGTGATTCAGGGCTCCAGCATCCAGCAATACGGCGGTTTTATTCCGCGTCTTCCATCTGGTTTTCCAGCCACATGGCATTGATAATGCCGAAGCTGCAGGCCAGAAGAACGCCGAGTATCCAGGCGAAATACCACATATTTTTCTCCTTGCTTAAGGTCTAGTGACTTAAGCGATTAATAGTTAGAGACACTGTTCTGTTCGATAAAGTCCGGCTCGATACGGCGCCACATCTTCACGTAACACCAGAGGGTGTACAGCAGGATGATCGGCACGAAAAACACCGCAACCCAGAGCATGATCTCCAGCGTCAGTTTGCTGGAGGTGGCATCCCAGAGAGTCAGGCTGCTGGCCATGTCGGTGGACGATGGCATTACAAACGGGAACAGTGTCACCCCTGCCAGCAGGATGATACAGCTGATCCCCAGGCTGCTGGTTAAGAACGCCAGCGCATAACGGCCGCTCCAGGCGAGCAGGCTGGTTAGCAGGGGCAGCAGGACAGCGGCTAACGGCAGCGACCAGAGCAGAGGATAGTGGGCGAAATTGCCAAACCAGTCCGCACTCTGAACCACTGTTTTGCTTAGCGGGTTAGAGCTGGCATCGGTCAGCACAGCCGTACTGATGCTATAGCCCGGGATGCTGCTGTAGAGCCACAGCCCCGCGACCACCAACAGAATGCTGAGCAACAGGCCGCTAACGCCTGCGGTGCTGCGGCTGCGCTGCTGAATTTCACCGCCCGCCCGCATCTGTAACCAGACCGCACCATGCAGTACCAGCATCAGCACACTCACCAGACCGCAAACAATGGCGAAGGGGTTCAGCAGTGCCCAGAACGACCCGGTATAGGTTGAGCGGGTCAGTTCATCAAAGCTGAACGGTACGCCGAGGAACAGGTTGCCGAACGCTACACCAAACACCAGCGCGGGGACAAATGAGCCCAGACTCAGGCCTATATCCCAGTTATTTCGCCAGCGGCTCCCCGGCATTTTACTGCGGTATTCAAAGCCAAGGGGGCGGAAAAACAGCGCAAAAAGAACCAGCAGCATCGCCCAGTAGAAGCCTGAGAACGCGGTGGCATAGACCAGCGGCCAGGCGGCGAAAATAGCCCCTCCTGCGGTGATCAGCCAGACCTGATTACCATCCCAGTGAGGCCCGATGGTATTAATCATCACCCGACGTTCAGTATCGGTTTTTCCCAGCAGGGGAAGGAGCATTGCGACGCCCAGATCAAAGCCGTCGGTGATGGCAAATCCGATCAGTAGTACACCTATCAGTAACCACCAGATCAGGCGCAGAGTTTCATAATCAAACATGCTGAGTTTCTCCTAGTGATTCGTAGTAATAGCGACCAGTTTCCAGAGCGCTGGGCCCTTTGCGTACATATTTGACCATCAGAAATATTTCGATACAGAGGAAGGTTGTGTACAGCGCGGCAAAACCGGCAATACTCATCCACAGATCGGTTGCGCTCAGGGTCGAGGTGGCAACATAGGTGGGTAAAATCTCACCAATCGCCCAGGGCTGACGGCCGAATTCTGCAATAAACCAGCCGGTTTCCACGGCAATCCACGGCAGAGGCAGGCAGAGTACCGCCAGTTTCAGTAACCATCGGGTCGTGTATTCACGCCGGCGGGCAGTGTAATAGAATGCCGCAGCAAAGGTGAATAACATGATTACGCCGGTCGCCACCATAATCCGGAAGGTCCAGAACATGGGGGCAACTCTGGGGATGGTATCCAGAGCGGCCGCTTTGATCTGTGCTTCAGAAGCATCGGTGACATTCGGGGTAAAGCGTTTCAGCAGTAATCCATAACCCAGATCTTTGCTGACAGCACTGAACGCTTCGCGGTTGGCTGGCGTATCCTCTCCGTTGCGCAATTTTTCCAGAAGACCATAGGCCTGCATACCGGTGCGGATACGCGTCTCGTTGGCGGTGACGTGATCCTTAATGCCGGTGATCTCCTCGTCCACTGAACGGGTGGCGATCAGCCCCAGCAACCAGGGAATACGCACGGCATAATCGGTAGTCTGTTGTTGCTGATCGGGCAGGCCTACCAGGGTGAAGGGCGCCGGAGCAGGATGGGTATCCCATTCCGCTTCTATGGCGGCCAGCTTGACCTTCTGCACCTCGCCAATTTCATAACCACTTTCATCACCCAGCAAAATGACGGAAAGGATCGATGCCAGGCCGAACGCTGAAGCGATAGCAAAAGAACGACGGGCAAAGCCGACATCCCGGTTGCGCAGCAGATAGAAAGCGCTGATAGAGAGCACAAACATGGCACCGGTGACATAGCCGGCGGAAACGGTGTGGACAAACTTAACCTGAGCCACCGGGTTGAAGATGACATCGGCGAAGCTGTCCATCTCCATGCGCATCGTTTCAAAGTTAAAGTAAGCACCCACCGGGTTCTGCATCCAGCCATTAGCGATCAGTATCCACAGGGCGGAGAAGTTCGATCCGACAGCGACCAGCCAGGTCACGGCCAGATGTTGAACTTTGGAGAGCCGGTCCCAGCCGAAGAAAAACAGGCCGATAAAGGTTGATTCGAGAAAGAATGCCATCAGCCCTTCAATCGCCAGTGGAGCGCCGAAAATGTCGCCGACATAGTGAGAGTAGTACGCCCAGTTAGTGCCGAACTGAAACTCCATGGTGAGTCCGGTGGTGACTCCCAGTGCAAAGTTGATACCGAACAACTTGCCCCAGAAGCGGGTCATATCCTTATATACCTGTTTACCGGTCATCACGTAAACTGACTCCATAATAGCCAGCATAAATGTAAGCCCGAGTGTTAATGGCACAAACAGGAAGTGGTACATCGCGGTCAGGGCAAATTGCCACCGCGATAGTTCGACAACAGTTTCAGAAACCATAGTTACAATACCTTAGGTTGGTCCGGCTGCCAGGCCGAAACGAAAAAGAGTGCGCAGAGCACAGAGTCAGGATGATTCAAATGAGTAATACATTTCTTTAGGCATATGCTGTACCAGATCTGTTAAAACTTTATTACTCTTTTCTTTTCAATGCTTTATGTTTATGTAACGGATTATATAAAGAGGTGTTCGTATAGAAATGTCAATTATGACGCAAAATTTGTCAGATTATGATGTGACATAGTGTCGCGCCATGGCTCTGGACAATAATGGCATTCCGTTGTCGCCGGCACCGCTTGCAAAGGCGCCTTTTGGGAGGCGGCTGATAGCCGTGAGAGCCCGAACGACTTGATCTTTCTACTCCGCTGCGCTTATGTCAAGGCTCGTGACATTTGTGGTCGGAGACTGAAAAGAGGGGGGCGTATCTATGATAGTTTAGTGCCGTAGAGATCAGGCCTGAACGAGAGAGGCCTGCTGCTCCATTAAGCAGGTCAGTTGCTCCAGTGGTACTGGTGGGCTAAACAGGAACCCCTGTACCTGATCGCAGTTATGCTGTCGCACAAAAGCCAACTGCTCCCTGGTTTCAACCCCCTCCGCAACAACCTTGAGGTTGAGGTTGTGGGCCATATCGATAATGGTTTTGACGATCACCTCATCATCGCGATCACTGCCGATATCACGGATAAATGAGCGGTCGATTTTCAGGGTATTCAGTGGCAACCGTTTTAGCCGGCTGAGAGAGGAATAGGCGATGCCAAAATCATCAATGGAGATCTCCACCCCCAGACTGCGGATCTGATTGAGCTGTTCAAGCAGTAGTTCATTCTCCGTGGCCATAAAGGTTTCGGTGATCTCCAGCTCCAGTGACGCCCCTGGAAAACCGGTTTCAGTGAGAATTTCAGCGATCCGCTTATACAGATCCCGGCGAATAAAGTGCGCCGGAGAGAAGTTGACTGAGAGCTGGATATGCTCGCCAAACTGCTGACGTAGCTGCAGAATATCGGCACAGGCTTTTTTAATAACCCACTGATCAACCAGACCAATCAGCCCCTGATCCTCGGCGAGGGGGATAAATTCATCGGGAGGGATGGCTCCCTCATCGGCATCAAACCAGCGAATCAGTGCTTCCAGGCCAACAACGACGTTGCGCCGGATGCACCATTTAGGCTGATAATAGACTTCGAAACGTTGCTCTTCGATTGCCTGTCTGAGTTTTTGTGCCAGATGAATGCGGCGTTCGGAGCGGATGTTCATCTGTTTGGCAAAAAAGCTGAACTGGTTTCTGCCGGCCGCTTTAGAGTAATACATCGCCGTATCAGCGTGTTTGATAATGGTTGTTGCATCAGCCCCGTCGGCGGGGTAGATGCTGATCCCGAGACTGGTGGTTACCTGCAGATTGAAGCCATCAATATCAACCGGTGTCTGGATAGTTCTGATCAGTTTGGTGGCGATGTCAGCCGCTCTGTTCTGTGAGGTGTTGATGGTCAGTACCGCAAACTCGTCGCCGCCAAGCCGTGCCAGCGTATCACTGCTTCTCAGGCAGTGTTGCAGGCGCGCTGACAGTTCCACCAACAGCCGGTCACCCATCTCATGTCCCAGGGTGTCATTGATATCCTTAAACCGGTCGAGGTCGAGGAACATGACCGCCAGCTGTTCGTTGCTTCGTTGTGCATAATGGATGGCGGTGTTCAGGTTGTTATCGAAGGTTGCCCGGTTGGGCAGACCGGTCAGGCTGTCGTGAAACGCCTGATGCTCCAGTTGTTGGGTCAGTAGCAGTAACTCAGCGGTGCGGTCTTTAACCTTTTCTTCCAGATGTTGTCGCGCCTGTTCCAGTTGATTGTCGCGCGCCTGGATCTGTTCGATCATCAGGTTAAAGTCGGTTGCCAGACTGCCTATCTCATCTTCAGAGCGATTGCGCACCCGCAACTGATAGTTGCGGGTGCGGGTGATTTTGCGGACCGTCATGGCCAGCTCAGTGATCGGCCGGGTGATGATTCGCTGGGCAACGCTTGAGAGCAGCAGTGCCACGATCAGTGACAGCAGAAAGACGATAAAGGCGATCCCTATCTGATCTGTCTGACGGGTGGTCAGACTACCGAGATCGGAGAGCAGCAGGGTGTAGCCTATGGCGTCATGATCCATCATTACCGGACGTAAAACATAGAGAGTGTCATCAATCTCCCCTTCGCTGCCCGTTGGCAGGGCGGGGACTGGAAAGTTTCCTGGGGCGTATTTTGCAAACAGCTTCTTGTCTGCGTCGTAGAGCACTGCCAGGACAATATCCGGAACATTATCCAGTGATTCAAGGGTGACTCTGGCTGATTCCGCATCACCAAAGGTGAGTGCGGCAATGGAGTTGGTACTGATGATATCGGCCTGGGAACGCAGGTTCTCGGTCGCCTGAAGTCTGGAGTCATACCAGTCATGCAGGGCGAAACCTGCGGTGGCCAGTGTCAGTACGGTACTGCTGATCAGCAGTAACATCGACATCAGCTTGCGCTGTAGCGGGAGGCGTTTAAAGATGGACATCTGTTTCACCTCCTGATCCGGGCCAGTTTGAGCAGTTCAGAACTGATGGTCAGTCCGCTGCGGCTAACTTCGGGAAGGTAGACATCCAGCCCTATGCGCGTGCCCTGCCGGATCAGGTTGATAGCTGCCCGGGAGCCGGATGTCGCACCAGAGTCGCTTTCTGTCAGATCAGCCACGGTCAGAACCGGCAATGGGCCATGGTGAGCCTGATCTTCAGCGAAGCGCCTGATCTGGCTGAGTGGGATGAATAGCATGGCACAGTGGTCAGCTTCGGTTAATGAGTGTATCAGTTTATCATTGACTGTTCGCTGTTGTACGGTTTTCCCTGTGATGGTTTGCACGGCCGGTCTCAGCGAGTTTTCACGGTAATAGCAGATGGTCATGTGATCCGGGTTATTCGCGATAGCGTTGTCTGGCCAGCGGACAAATTTGGCGATATTGAACAGAATAGCGGTTTTAACCTGTCGCAGCTTGTCCTCATGGGGCTCCGCCTGGAGGTGGAGTGGCAAGAGGCAGGCGAGCAGCAACAGCAACACCGGCAGACGCTGTGAGACGCTGGATAATTTCAGGGTTACCGCATTAATCATCACAGATCATGATTCCATTCTAGCCGCAACCAGAGCTCCCTCTCACTTCGCTCATTGTTGTACTGCTTGCCGAAGTCTGCGGCAGGGTCCATCACCCGCTTATCAAACAGGTTATCGATACCAAATGAATAATTCAGCGCCTGAGTCAGTTTTCCTGAGCCAAACAGGTTGACGGTGGCAAATGAATCAGCGCTATCATCATAGCTGTTGGTATCGGTCCGGCGACTGCTATAGATCAGGCCGGCTCCTAACAGATGGTCATCACTGATCTGGTAATCGGTTTGCAGGCTGCCGGTCCAGGCTGCCAGGTAGGGCAGTGATGCGCCATCGGAGTCGGTTTCAAGATAACTGACCCCCAACCGGGTGTTCAGTTTTTGCATTGGCCTCAGGGTTAATAGCAGCTCAGCACCGCGCATTCGATAGACAGTATTGCTGTTGGTGAAATACTCATCAGCATCATCGGGGGTAGGCGTTTCCTGAATAAAATCATCAATCTGGCTGCTGAACAGATTGATATTCAGGCTGGCTTCATCCCACTGGTACAGATACCCCAGCTCGGACATCACTATCCGCTCGGCATCAACCTGAGGAGACTGAAAGCTGGTGCCCTCAAGCACTTTCAGGTATTCCCTGAATCCCGGGGTGCGAATGGCGGTGCCATGTTGCAGTTTCCAGGTTTGCTGGGTGTCGGGTGTGTATACCAGTGCTTCCCGGTGGTTGAAGTAACCGCCAAATTGTTCAAAGTAGTCAAACCGACCACCAATAGTGAGGCTCAGGTCCGGACGAATCTGCCAGATGTCCTGAGCAAATGCCGCATAGTCATTGTTGGTTATGCCGGGTTCGGAGAGCAGGTTTCCGGTTTCAGGCGGGCTCAGAAAACCGCTGGAGAAATGGTAACTACGACGATAGTCACTCCGTTTCGCTTGCTCATAGTTCCAACTGAGGCCGCCTGCCAGGGTGTGCAGCTGAAACTGTTTTAGCAGGGTTAACGAGGCGCCTGCCATAATGCCGTTCTGGTATTCCTCATAGCCTGGCAACTGAGTGGTCTGCTCCAGCTCATATTCCCGGGTATTATCTTTCTGATAATAGAACGTGGTTTCCAACTGCCCTTCATCGATAGAGCCCTGCTCATAATGTGCAGACAGACTGAGGTAATCACTGTCGACATAGGCATCCTGAGTGGAGGGGATGAAGAGAAAAGGGGTTTCACTGCGGTTGTAATCCAGTTGCAGCGTAAGCCGGGGCAACGGCTGCGCTTTAATATGGATATTGCTGTAGTCTTCATCCAGCGGTTGCAGTGAATCATCACCTATAAAGCTCTTCCTATCAGAACGGAAGGGTGCGTCCTGATCAAGATGGCTGGCAAACAGCTGCAGATTGTCACTGTTGTAGAGAGCAGTGCCTTTGGCCCGTTGGTTGCTGCCTGCTTCCAGTCCCAATTCCAGTTGTTCGGTGTTGCTGAAGCTGCGGGTGGTCACCGATATGATGCCCGCAAAGGCATTGGCGCCGTAGAGGCTGGATGCCGGACCGAGAATGACTTCAACGGTTTCAAGGTATTCCAGCGGCAGGTTATCTCCGAGGTTGAAGTGGTTGTAATAGAGCTGGCGTACCCGTACTCCGTCAACCATCAGCACCATTTTGTCGTTATAGCGGTCCAGTACGCCCCGGGCCCAGATGGCACGATGCCGTTTGCGGTACTGATTAAGCTGCAGGCCCGGCACAAACTGTAACAGATCGTCCAGTCGTCTCACGCCATAGCGCTTAAAATCATCGCGGTTGAAGGTGTAGACCGTGCCGGGGGCTTTATTCACCTGCGTAGGCACAAGCGAAGCTGCGGTAAACACGTCCATCGCCACCAGCTCTTTCAGGGACAGGTCACTGAAGCCCTGTTGGTCAGCACGCGCGTATGCGGAGGTAAAGAAGACTGAGTAAATAAGCAGTGGGATAACACTGTTTTTCGACATGCACTTTTCCGGAACAGGGAGCCAGCTTTCGATCGGTGGCAATATTATTATTTTAGCGTAGCGGGCTTTAGCGAAGCTCCCTTTCTCTGGCCTGATACGCGCTCACCATGATACAGAAAACCGTTCAGTGGGGAAGCGTGTAGCTACTAATCCCCATATCAATATTATTTTTGAAACCATATTTCAATGGCTAATTAGGCGTATCTGAACGCTTTGATATTGTACGGAAGAGGGATAGGAGGATTAAAAAGTATTGATATGAGTCAATAAAATTAAATAAATATGTCATTTAAGTATCACTATGTAGGAGGGTTCTTTATGGGCTGGAATAGATATATATCTATATATTTCAATATATTATTTGTATTTTGAGGGGTTGGGTGTTGCTTAAAAAGAGATACATAATAAAATATTAGAAGTTTATTTATGTATCATTAATGGTATTGTTGCGTCGTTCTTAAAACAAAAACAACCATCTCTGAGGTTTTTGCTATGCACGATAAAATTGCCAATACCATGGAATTTCCACCCGAAACTCCCCAGCCAAATATCTATCCACTGAGCTGGGAAACCAAGACCTCAAAGGCTGAGGAGATCTGGGATGCATCGCTGCGCGAAGCGTGGAATCCAAAGGATCTGCCCTGGGATACTTTCGATGTCTCGAGCTACTCCTGGGAAGAGCGTGAAGCGATCGCCTATTGGTGGACGCTGCTATCGGTATTCGATGCCTCTGCACCACCGGTATTTGCTGAAGCGTTTATCAAAACCTATGAAGATCATGAAGAAGACGCAATTCGTCGCTGTTTTTTCTCAGTTACCCGTGATGAGCAGAATCACGAGCAGATGTGTGGCATGGCGATTACGAAGTTGCTGGAAGCTAACAGCCCGCTGGAATATGAACCAAAAACCGATATGGGTCGTCGTCTGAAGCGCAATGCTGCCTGGTTGTACTATAACGGCGGCCGTTACTGGGGCGGATATAAAAAAGCGGTGCCTAAATACAGTCTGGCGGTTCTGTTCAGCTCCTTCCTGATGGGGGAGATCGCCGCGGCCACTATCTTTAAACAGATGTCTGAAAGCTGTGAAGAGATGGTGTTCCAGGAAGCGTTTAAAAACATCGGCCGTGATGAAGGGCGCCACATGGCGATCTGCCTGTCGTTGATGGAGCGTGACTATCCTAAACTGTCGGCGGAAGAGAAGAGTGTTATCACCAAGCAGATCCGGGCTGGCTATCTGTTCCTGTCTGCGGTGTTGTTTGAACCGCCCGCTGAGTTCTGGGATCTGCCGGAGGACTTTATCGCCAATCAGCGGGAAGCGGAAGCGATCGCCCGTGAAGCGGGCTTTGGTGTGCCCTCTTACGAGGCGAAGAAGGATAACTGGCGTACCGCCATGCTCAACCTGAAAACGGTTCTGGATAAATATGACACGCCGTTCCCGGCAATTCCGGAAGTGGATATTACCGGTGAAGAGGTGACTCAGGCGGACCTGGACTCTGCGGACATTATTCCGATCTTCTGATTCTGCTTTCAGTCATCATTAACCGCCGCCCTGTTGAGCGGCGATTATGTGTCTGACTGGTCATTTAATGTTGCTGTTACAGGATTGGGATATCCCCCGATCCGGAGGTGAGTATGACGTCGATACGTTTATCCCCATCGGGTAGAGAGGTAGAGGCAAAGCCCGGTGAAACGGTATTGGAAACCCTCGAAAATGCCGGCTACGCCCTGCCAAATAACTGCCGTGCCGGCGCCTGTGGCGAGTGTAAGGTTAAGGTGCTCGAAGGTGAGTTCGATCAGGGAATGGTGATGGATATGGCGCTGTCACAGGCGGAACGTGCCGAAGGCTATGGTCTGATGTGCATGTGCAAACCGCTCAGTGATACCCTGGAGATCGACTGGGGGACCGATGATGCGATGCCAAAACTGTTTCCGCCCCGGGAGAATGTGCGTTGCGTAGTGGTGGACCGGATTGAACGGACCCCACGAATCGCGGAGATCCGGCTGCGTCCGGTTGGCGATCCATTGCGCTTCTGGCCGGGGCAGTATGTCAGCCTGACCGATACCGCCCGCAGTGTGACGCCCCGCTCCTACTCGATCGCTAACGCCCCCAGACCGGATGGCGAAATCGTTTTACAGATTACCCGCGTGCCTGAGGGTAAAACCAGTAACTGGGTTCATGATGAGATTCATCCGGGCTCAATGGTGAATATCTCAGGGCCTTACGGCACCTTTATCGGTGATCCGGGAACCGATGGTCCGGTGCTCTGTCTGGCTGCCGGAACCGGCCTGGCGCCTATTCTGAGTCTGGCCGATGCGGCCCTGCGTCGCGGTTTTAAACAACCGGTGCATCTGATGTTTTCGGCTCGAACCGAAGCGGAGATCTATTGCCGTGGTCTGATGTCGCTGTGGAATGCCCGTCATCGTCGCTTTAAGTTCATCCCCACCCTCACCCGGGAGGTAAAAGAGGGGATTCAGAGTGGTCGTATCCCGGATATCATCGCTGATCTCTATCCCGATCTGTCGAAACATGCGATCTATATCGCCGGCAGTCCCGGGTTTGTGGATAACTGTATTGCGGCGGTCACCGCCAGTGGAGCACAGCGCGATAATATCCACACCGAAGGTTTCTTTGATCAGGCCCAGCCAGAAACCCCTGCGTCAGACCGGTTAGTCTGACGCGCAGACCTGTCTCCAACGCCGGACCTGTTCGCAGCGGGCCGGCTTTTTTGTATTCGCCAGAAAAATGCCTGAGATCTTCGCTTTTCAGTGCATAACCGCTATTCCCTTTGTACTCTTAGTTAATGGTTATTAACGCAGATGTTGCAACGATGGATAGAAACAACGGCGAAATCGCATTTGCCACCACCGGCCTGACCAAGGTGTACGGTGAAGGCGCAGTCGCAGTGCATGCCTTAAGGGGAGTTGATCTGCAGATTCCCCAGGGGGAGCTGGTGGTGTTGCTCGGCGCATCCGGCAGTGGTAAATCAACACTCCTGAATATCCTGGGGGGACTGGATCAGCCGACCGACGGCGAGGTGTACTTCTTTGAGCAGAACCTCCGACAGATGGATGATGGCGCTCTGACCCTCTATCGCCGGGACCATATCGGCTTTGTGTTCCAGTTCTATAATCTGATGCCCAGCCTGACGGCGCGGGAAAATGTTGAACTGGTGACCGAGATTGCCGATAACCCGCTGACGGCGGAGCAGGCGCTGGCGCTGGTGGGGCTGAGTGAGCGGGCCGATCATTTTCCGGCACAGCTGTCTGGTGGCGAACAGCAGCGGGTCGCTATCGCCCGGGCGGTAGCGAAACAGCCCCGGGTATTGTTCTGTGATGAACCCACCGGCGCGCTGGACAGCACCAGTGGCCGACAGGTGATGGAGGTGCTGCAGCAGATAAACCAGAGCCTGGGCGCGACAGTGGTGATTATCACCCATGCGGCGACGATTGCAGGCATGGCGGACCGGGTGATTCATTTTGCCGATGGTCAGATCAGAGAGGTGGTGTTGAATAGTGAAAAGTCGCTGGCGCAGGATCTGGTCTGGTGAGGGCTGCCTGATGGCTGGATGGGCAGACCTGTCGCCGCTTGATCGTAAACTGCTGCGGGATTTGTGGCGGATGAAAGGTCAGGCCGTTGCGATCGCCCTGGTGATTGCGCTGGGGGTGTTGATGCTGGTGATGATGAACGGCCTGGTCCGCTCACTGGAGGATACCCGCACCGCCTATTATGAACGTCACCGGCTGGCGCAGGTATTTGCGCCGCTACAGCGGGCGCCGCAATCCCTGTTATCCCGGGTTGCTGAGATCGAGGGCGTCGCGGTGGCGGTGGGCCGGGTAACCGGCAGTGCGCTGATCAACCTGCCCGGTCAGCGGCTGCCGCTGAGTGCTCAGGCGGTATCGTTGCCGGATCAGGGTGACGCGCGGCTGAATGATATCTATCTCACCGCCGGACGGCGGCCGGACCCCAGCCATAAAGATGAAATTATCCTGCTACAGGATTTTGCTAAAGCCCATAGCCTGAGCCCCGGAGACCCACTGTCGGCCACCATGCACGGTGCCCGCCGCACCTTCCGTATTGTTGGTCTGGCACAGGCCCCGGAGTTTCTCTATTCCGCTGCGCCTGGTGAATTTGTCCCTGATGATGCCCGCTTTGCGGTGATCTGGATGAGTCAGTCAGCTCTGGCGGCGGTTTATGATATGCAGGGAGCCTTTAACCAGTTGCTGCTGGGAACCACCAAACACAGCTCCCTGCCAATGATCCTCGATCGGGTCGATCTGCTATTGCAACCTTACGGTGGGCGGGGAGCGTATGGCCTGGCGGACCATGTCTCTAACCGTTTTATCGCGGAGGAGATCAGCGGTCTGAGGGTGTCCAGTCGTACCGTGCCGCCGATATTTCTGGCGGTGGCGGCCTTTCTTCTCAACATCGTTATCTCCCGGATGATTCACGCAGAGCGCAGCCAGATCGGTCTGCTGAAAGCTTTCGGCTACCGGGATATTGAGATCACCCTGCACTACCTTAAATTTGTCATTGTGATCGCCGTCAGCGGCGCCCTGCTGGGCTGTTTTCTGGGGGTGATGTCGGGGCGCAGCCTGGCACAGGTGTATCAGAGCTATTACAAATTTCCATTTTTGCTGTTTCAGGTCGATCCAATGACCTTTGTGATCGGCATTCTGGTGAGTATTCTGGCGGCAGCCGCCGGAGGAATGCTGGTGCTAAGGTCGGTGTTTCGCCTCAGCCCTGCGGTGGCGATGCAACCCCCCACACCGGCTGATTACAGCCGTTCGCTGGCGCTGGCCGCATTTATGAAACGCTGGCTGGATCAGCCCGGACGGATGGTTGCCCGGCGGTTGCTGCGTCAGCCCGGGAGGGCCGCAGGCGGCGTTATCGGTATCGCTGCAGGGATGTCTCTGGCGGTGGCGATGCTGAATGTGATGAGCGCGTTTGATCAGACCCTGACGTTTAGCTTTAATCTGATCGACCGCAGTGATCTGTCGGTGAGTTTCATTGAACCGTTATCTGACAACGTCGTGTTTGAGTTGCAGAGCATTGACGGGGTTATCGAAGTTGAGGCGCAGCGCACCGTGGTGGTGAAGTTTAGCAATGGCCAGCACAGCTATCGTGGTGTGATCACCGGGCTGCCGGAGAACAGCCGGCTGAACCGGGCTCTGGACAAACGCCAGCAGGCGATTCCGATGCGAACCCGGGGCGTGGTGCTGGGCAGCGCTCTGGCGGATATTCTCAGAGTAAAAACGGGCGATGTTCTCGATATCGATGTGCGGGAGGGGCGTCAGCCTCAGTTGCAGATACCGGTGACCGGAGTGGCGGATACGCTGATCGGTTCACCCGCCTATATGGCGCTGGATAGCCTCAACCGGGTTCTGGGTGAGCCCCGTCGGGTCTCCGGTGCTTATCTGCGTATCGATAGCGCCAGGCAGGATGCTATCTACCGTCGCATCAAGGCGATGCCGGGGATTGCCGGGGTCAGCCTGAAGCAGGACGCCCGCGAGGCGTTTCAGCGGCTGATCGATAGCAGTGCTGGTGCAGTGCGCTATCTGATGGCGGCGATAGCCGCTGTGATCACTTTTGGGATAGTCTATAACAGTGCCCGCATCGCATTTGCCGAACGGGCACGGGATCTTGCCAGTCTTCGGGTGATCGGCTTTACCCGGAGGGAAGCGGCGTTTGTTCTACTGGCAGAGCTGGGTATTATTACTCTGCTGGCGCTGCCGCTCGGTGGGCTGCTTGGCTATTTTCTGGTGTTTGCCATATCCGAGGGCTTCAGTACCGATCTCTATCGGGTTTCAGCGGTCTTCGTACCCCAGAGCTATGGCATCGCAGCGCTGGCGGTGATTATTGCGGCGCTGCTGTCTGGCTGGCTGGTGAAACGGGATATCGACCGGATCGATCTGGTCTCGGCATTAAAAGTAAGGGAGTAACGGGTTTATGGGGTCAAAGCGGTCGGGTCACTGGGTTTTGCTGGGAAGCGTTGTGGTGGTGCTGTTGCTGCTGGTCTGGGCGTTTATGCCAAGGCCCCTGCAGGTGGATATTGGCACGGTACAGCGCGGAGCCATGTGGGAAACTATTGACGATGAAGGCAAAACCCGGGTGCGTGATGCCTATGTGGTCTCGACCCCTGTGACCGGCCGGTTACTGCGTATCGAGGTGGAGCCGGGCGATCGGGTCATCCAGGATAAAACCGTTGTTGCCCGCATGTTGCCCGCCAATCCGGTGGCACTGGATAGTCGTAGTCGGGAGCAGGCGCGCGCCGCGGTGGTCTCTGCCGAAGCCGCCGTGCGACTGGCGCAGGCTGAACTGAATAAAGCGCTGGCCGATACCGAGCGGACCGATACTGAACTGAAACGGATCACCATCCTGCAGCAGCGGGGCGCGATCAGTGATGCTGCGCTGGATAACGCTAAACAGGCGTGGCGCTCGGCCAGTGCTCAGCTGGATATGGCGAAGGCCTCAATCTCAATGCGGCAGGCTAATCTGGCCAGTGCCCGGGCACAGCTGATCACCTTTGTGCCGGGGCAGAGCGATAACCACGATGCGCAGTCCGGGGTGATCAATATCGTCGCGCCCCATTCCGGTAGTATTCTGCGGGTCTTGCAGGAGAGCGAAACCACGCTGCCTGCCGGTCAGGCAGTGCTGGAGATCGGCGATATCAATGAGGAGTTGGAGGTGGTGGTTGAACTGCTTTCCAGCGATGCGGTCAGGGTCAAACCTGGCAACCGGGTGATGATCGAAAACTGGGGCGGACCGCTGGCGCTCGAGGGGCGCGTCGAAAAAGTGGAACCCTGGGGCTTTACCAAATACTCAGCCCTGGGGGTTGAAGAGCAGCGGGTGAAAACCACCATCCGTTTTGTCAGTGACAAATCCCAGCGGGCCAGTCTAGGTCATGGTTTCAGGGTGGAGGCGCGGATCGTCGTCTGGGAAGATGCTGACGCACTGATCGTGCCTTCCAGTGCGTTGATTCGCAGTGGCCGTCGCTGGGCGGTTTATCGGGTTGAATCCGGTAAAGCGCTCCTGAATACCGTTGAGGTGGGGCATAACAACGGCATCAGTGCGGAAGTGTCTGGGGGGCTGGAAGCGGGTGATCAGGTGGTGCTCTATCCGCCAGCCGAGCTGAGTGATGGTGGCCGGGTAAAGCGCCGGTTGTGAATCTGACATTCGCCTCATCAGGGTGTAGAATGATGCAATGTTATGCACCTTGATGAACAGGTCTTGTATGAAAACGGTACGAACAACAGTGTCTCTCCCTTCCGATCAGCAGGAAAAGCTTCAGGCGCTGGCTGAGGCAAACGGGCTTTCGGTTGCCTGGATGGTTCGCCAGGCCGTAGGAGAGTTTCTCGATAGAGTTGCTGCTGAGGAGAGCTTTAATCCACTGAGTCGCTCCCCCGGAGAGCGTAAAGAGGGCGAGAAATAGCGATGTTTACTCCCCATCAGAGTGCTTATTTTGCCCACTGGCTCACCCAGAGCGGCCGGATAGAAAACCAGGTTTCCCGCACCATGGCATCTGCCCGGGTCGATATGAACCCCCATCAGGTAGAAGCCGCCTGTTTCGCATTAAAGTCCCCTCTCGCTAAAGGAGTTCTGCTGGCTGATGAAGTCGGTCTGGGTAAAACCATTGAAGCCAGCTTAGTGATTGCGCAAAAGTGGGCTGAAGGCAAAAAAAATATTCTGTTGGTGACGCCTGCTTCCCTGCGAAAACAATGGAGTCAGGAACTAACCGATAAGTTTGAACTGCCCTCAATTATTATCGACAGTAAGATCGCCAAAGAGCAGCGTCAGCTCGGACTGACAAACCCTTTTAATCAGATGGATCAAATAGTCATCTGTTCCTATCAGTACATTGCTTCGCAAAAGGATAAAGTGCGCTTAGTCGATTGGAATCTGGTGGTATTTGATGAAGCTCATAAGTTAAGAAATATTTATAAGAAACAGGGGAGTAAACAGGCGAAAGCGGTAGTCGAGGCGACCCGTCACGCAGAGTCACGGGTGTTACTGTCGGCAACCCCTCTGCAGAATAACCTGATGGAACTATATGGTCTGGCGCAGGTGATTGATGAACATTACTTTGGTGATGAAAAGTCTTTTCGCGCTCTCTATGCTTCCAGACAAAGAGATAAAAATGTTCTGGAGGATTTGAAAAAGCGCATTGATCCTCTTTGCCATCGTACGTTGCGAAAACAGGTACAGCAGGAGGGAGGCATCAACTTTACCAACCGCTATTCGCTGACCCAGGACTTTACCCCCACTGATTCGGAGTGGGAACTGTATAAAAAATTGTCTGACTATCTGCAAACTCCAGATATTCAGGCGATATCCCATAAAGCTAAACACCTGGTTAGTATTGGCATACGTAAAATCCTGGCATCCTCCTCCTTCGCCGTGGCAGATACGCTTAAGGGGATGATTGGACGTTTGCAGTCTCAACAACTGCTGACGGAAGAGTCCCTTGGTGATCTGGAGGAGGCTGATGACTGGCTGGATCAATTCGATGAGTCATCGTCAGCAGATATTTCACCAAAACAGGCGAAACTCGCGCAAGAGATCGCGCTGTTACAAGAGTGTCAGCAATTAGCGGCAGGCATCACCGACAATGCTAAAGGTAATGCCCTGTTGTTGGTGCTGACGAAAGCCCTGGATATGACCGAAAACCTGGGGGGGCAGCGTAAAGCCGTAGTATTTACCGAGTCCTGCCGTACTCAGCAGTATCTGAGTACACTACTCGAGAATAATGGTTATCGCGGACGAACGGTTTTACTAAACGGCACTAATAACGATCCGCAATCGCGACAGATCTATGACCACTGGTTGGAAAAGCACCGGGGGAGTGCCCGTATCAGTGGTTCGCGTATGGCCGATATGAAAGCCGCGCTGGTGGACTGTTTTCGCAGCGATGAGGCCGATATTCTCATCTCCACCGAAGCGGGTGGTGAGGGTATTAACCTTCAGTTTTGCTCCGTATTGATTAACTACGATCTGCCATGGAACCCGCAAAAAGTGGAGCAGCGTATCGGTCGGGTACACCGTTATGGGCAAAAAAATGATGTGGTTGTGGTGAACTTTGTTAACCGCAAAAACCCAGCCGATCAACGGGTGTTTCAACTGTTAAGTGAAAAACTGAAGTTGTTTGAAGGTGTGTTTGGCGCATCGGATGAGATACTCGGGGCTATTGAAAGCAATATCGATATTGAAAAACGGATTTATGACATCTATCAAAACTGTCGCTCAGATGCTGATATTGAATACCAGTTTGACCAGCTTCAGGCGGAGATGGAGGGGGTTCTCTCCGTTAAGGAGGAGGTTGCCCGACAAAACCTGTTGAGTCATTTTGATCGTGATGTGGTGGCGGCATTAAAAACCCGCCGAGATCAAAGTCAGGACTTCTTAAAGGATTACGAACAAGTATTGCTAGATCTGGCGCGGGCAGAGCTGCCAGTGGCAACCTTTGAACGTAACCACTTCTTCTATGACGACACACGATATGATCTCAGTTGGCTATTGGCTCAAGAAAATGATTCGGAGTTTTTTCGATTACAGGCCGCAGAGCACTACCTTGCCTGGGAACTGGTTCATAAGGCAAAAAGTCGTCAGTTAAATAATGCGCATCTTCAGTTCCGATACAATGAGTTGGATGGTGGTCATTATGCGGCCTTAAGGCCTCTGATAGGGCAAAGCGGCTTGCTTCAACTGGTCAAACTGACCTTTCGGTATGCGAAAACCCAGGAACATCACCTGTTAGTGCTGGCGATCACCGATGCTGGCGAGATTCTGCCGCAGGAGCATGCCGAACACCTGCTCTGTATTCCAGCCACGATTTTGCAGGAATCTATCGCGTTTGACGCATCTGTGTTGGCTGCCGTTTTATCGGCGGCTTTAGCCACAAAAGAGCAACAAACGCAGGCGCAGCTGGAAAACTACTTTGAACAGGAAAACAGCAAGTTAGAGCGATGGGCTGATGATCGGCGTAAAACGCTGTATAACACCGTTGAAGAGTTAGATGCGGAGATTAAAATACTGAAAAAAGAGGCTCGGCAGCTGGCCTCAGTGGCTGACAAGGTGAATGCCAAGAAAGCGTTGCGGACGTTGGAGCGTAAGCGTGATGACGCACTGAGTATCTATCACCAGGCCCGAAAGCAGATCGAGCAGGAAGAGGACGCATTGCTGGATGACATTAGCGCAAAGCTGGAACTGGAGCAGCAACTGGAAACGCTCTTCAGCATCCGCTGGACACTCACTGCATAATTGGCGGAGATCTACGTGAACCGAGAAAAACTAGCACAGGAATTGCTGTTTCATATTCGTTTAGGCGAAGACTCCAGTATTGAGTTTAAAGAGGTGAGGTTTGTGGGAAACCGCCCCACCAGCCCGAACAGAGACAGCATGGCCCATGAGATCGCCGCATTTGCCAATGGTCAGGGTGGGCGGATGCTACTGGGCGTTGAGGATAAGACCCGGGCGGTCGTTGGTATTGCCGATGAATGTGTCTCGACGACTGAAGAGTGGGTGGTCAATATTAGCCAGAACTCTATTCAGCCACCGGTGAAACTGGATACCCGCTTACTGCAACTGCCCGACCGCGAAGGGAATCTTAAAACGGTTATCTATATCGAGATCCCCCGCAGTATCATGGTGCATTCCAGCAGTGGTCGATATTATCAGCGGGTTGGTTCTACTAAGCAGGAGATGAAGCCGGAGGTTTTGGCGCGTCTGTTTCAGCAACGCAGTCAGTCCCGACTGATTCGGTTCGATGAGACGTTAGTGCCGGGGACCGCGCTGGCTGATATCGATAAAAGCTTGTTACAGCGGTTTCTCCGGGCGGATACACCGGTGAGCGATCAGCTGCGAAAACTGCATCTGAGCGGCCATGAAAATGGCGAGCAGGGGCTGTCCGTGAGTGGTGTTCTGCTGTTAACCAACGATCCGACCCAGTGGCTAAGCAACGCTTATATCCAGTGTGTTTTTTATAGTGGCAAGCAGCGCGATGCCAATGATCAGCTTGATGCGGCTGACTTTACCGGCCCTCTGGACCAGCAGATTAGCGGCGCATTTGAGTTTGTTCGCAAAAATATGCGCATTGAAGCGATAAAAACCGTCGGGCGTCGCGATATTCCTCAGTATGATCTGGGGGCTGTGTTTGAAGCGATTGTTAATGCGGTGGCCCATCGCGATTACTCCATGACTGGCCGCCGTATTCGTCTGCATCTGTTTGCTGACCGTTTTGAGTTGTTTAGCCCCGGCGCGCTGCCCAACAGTCTTACCCTGGACGGTCTGATGGAGAACACAGTTACCCGTAACGAGAATATTGTTAACCTGCTCAGTCGTTACTACAGCGCCCGCGAAGAGGCGGGGCGACAAGCATTGATTGAGCGACGGGGAGAAGGTGTACCGAAAATTATTAAAGCTAGTGAAGCCCTGAGCGGCAAACGGCCGGAATACGCTTTGATCGATGACAATGAATTATTGCTAACCGTCTATGCCGCCAGTAAAGAGGAGCTTTCCGGTTGAACATCAAGAAAAAACTATCAACGGTTGCTCACACCACCCTGGTACAGCTGGTTGACGACCTCTACGGTCGCTATGGCGATATCGATGACCTGATTGAAACCCATCTTCAGCGTGCCTTAGGGCGCGGAGCGACCGCTGGCGTTGATAATCAGGGAAGCAGCGGCGTCCTGCGTAACGCTATAGAGAGAGAGCTTTCTCAACTCAAACAGCTGGAATTTGTCGATTACCAGCAAACGTCTAATCTCTATTGTCAGCTACAAAGCTTACTCTTAGATATCGACGCCCTGGCCGAGGAAGATCTGCAGGCAGGCCTTGGGTATACCGAAACCTTTATCAACACCCATGTGAATGTGCTGAATAGCTGTGATGACTCCGATGGTGATATCGGCTGTGTTTATAGGGAGGCTGTCGATCAGTGGCTGGAGATGGCTGCAGAGCTGCGAGAAACCGCTCCAAAGGCGAAAAACTGGCTGGAGGCGGTGCTGAACTTTTTTGATAGCAACGATTACGGTTGTCTTGATGATGTTATCAGTCACAGTCATATCTTGCTGACTGAAGAGGAACTGAATCAACTGGCCTGGCGGTTTGAAAACCGTGCTCGACAGGCACTTAAGTCCCCGGCTCTGCCCAGCGATGGCGAAGGTATTGAGTACAACGCAGAAGCCGCCCATGCCTGTTTGGGTATGGAGTCGGTCGCCTGCGCTCTGGGTGATATCACACTCTATGAAAAGAGTTATCTGCTCAGTGGCCAAGCGCTAAACCCCCTGCAACTGGCTGCAATCGTCGAGTTTGCTATCGATATCGAAGCGTTTGAGCGGGCGCAGTACTGGCTGGATCAGCCCGTCTGGGCGAGTGACAAGCCTGCCCATAGCCGACTGACCAACGCATTGTTGCAACGGCAGGGCGATACTGAACAGTTAAAAGCCAACCTGTATCAGCTATTTATGGAAAACCCCAGCGCCTGGGCGCTGGAGGTTTATCTAAACATTGCCAGCGATGCTGAAGTGGCAAACATCATTCCAACCGTTTTAGCCCTTGTTGAGCAACCAGAGTGCTATGCCCCGGACGCGGTGGAGATGTTGCTGCTGATCGACAACATCCCTTTAGCCGCGCGCACTTGTCTGGCCCGTTGGGATGAGATCCCCGGTACTCACTACACCACGCTGTTATCCTGGGTTGAGGTGTTTCAAAGCAACGGAGAAACGCTCGCGGCGATTATCGGTTTGCGTATCTTGCTGCTGGATATACTGGAACGGGGCAAAACCAAAGCCTATCATCATGCAGCGGATTACTTTTATGCTTTAATCGCCCTGGACCAGCAGCAACCCGATTATCAATCATTTGACGATGCCCACCGGTTTATTGTCCGGCTGCAACAGGCGCATGGTCGTAAGCGGTCATTCTGGGCCGCCGCAGATTTCCCGAACAAATAGCCCGTGCCCGGGTTTACTTACCCAGCACCGATTAAACAGACGACAGGACAGACAATGAGCAACCCGGATACCTCCATGGATGGCAATTCACTGGATATTAGCGCACAGCGTAAACAGGCCTTAAAACAGCTGTTTCCGGGCGTGTTCAGTGAAACCTGTAATGCCGCGGGCGAGCTGGTAGAGAGCATCGATTTTGAACGCTTAAAAGCTGAGCTGGGTGAGTTTAGTGAACTCTATGACAACCGTCGTGAACGCTATGGCATGGACTGGCCCGGCAAACGGGACTGTATGCGGCTGATACAGCAGCCCAGCAGTGCCACCCTCAAACCCTGCCGGGAGGAATCGGTTGATTTCGATAACACCGAAAATCTGTTTATCGAAGGTGATAATCTGGAAGTGCTGAAGCTGCTGCAGAAGAGTTATTACGGCCAGGTGAAGATGATCTATATCGACCCGCCCTATAACACCGGCAAAGAGTTTATCTATCCGGATAACTTTGCCGAAAGCCTCGACACCTATCTGCAATATGCCGGTTTGAAAGACAGTGACGGCCGTACTTTCTCCACCAATACAGCCAGTGAGGGCCGCTTTCACACCAAATGGCTGAATATGATCTACCCCCGCCTTTATCTGGCCCGCAACCTGCTGCGGGAAGATGGTGTAATCTTTATCTCTATCGACGATAACGAGGTGGAAAACCTGCGCCGGGTGTGCAATGAAATTTTTGGGGAGGAGAATTTTATTGCAACTGTCATTTGGCACAAAATGGATAGCCCCAAAAACTCTGCAAAGTACTTTAGTGAAGATCATGATTACATCTTACTTTACGCAAAGAACTCTGAGGTATGGCGTCCAAACTTGTTGCCGCGCTCTGATGAAATGATCGCCCGCTATAAGAATCATGACGATGATCCAAGAGGCCCCTGGTTGCTTGGTGATTTAGCCGCAAGGAATTACTACAGTAAAGGCGAATACTCTCTTACTACACCTAGCGGGAAAGTGATAGCTGGACCTCCTCCCGGAAGCTATTGGCGAATTAGTAAAGAAAAGTTTGATGAGTATGATAAAGATGGTCGTATTTGGTGGGGTGAATCTGGTGGGAATCGGCCGGGAGTAAAGAAATTTCTGTCTGAAGTAAGGCAAGGTGTGGTTCCTCAAACCTATTGGAGCTGGAAAGAAGTTGGAAGCACAAGAAATGCTAAACAGGCATTGAGTAAGCTGTTAACAGCCGCCTCTGGAGATGAGATATTTGTCACGCCGAAACCTGTTGGCTTAATCAAACGAATGTTGCAAGTTTCATCTTCTCAGGTAGACGATATCATTCTTGATTTCTTTGCCGGTTCAGGGACTGTGTTTGAATCTGTTTTTGAGCAAAACAAAGAAGATGGAAAACAACGGAAAGTTATTGGAGTTCAGCTACCAGAAGTCTCTACCGACGATGCTACTGTAAGCGAAATGGCGAAAAGTCGCATTCGCCGTGCCGGTACTAAAATCCGCTCCGAACTCGAAGGTCAGCTAGACCTGGAGAATAACCAGAATCTCGACCTTGGCTTTAAAGTGCTAAAACTCGACCGCAGTAATATCACCCCCTGGCGCGCCCCTGATAAAACTATCTCTGATAGCGATCTGCTGCAGCAGATGGAGTTGAATGTCGATCATATCGACCCTAATGCCAGCCAGGAAGATCTGCTCTATGAGCTATTGCTAAAAGCGGGCATAAAACCCACAGAGTCGATAGACAAGATCGAACTGGCGGGCCAGTCGCTGTTCTCTATCGCGGACAATGCGCTCATCATACATCTGCAGGACAGCATCAGTCAGGGGGTGATCGACGCAGTGCTGGCGCTGGCACCCAGTCAGTTTATCTGCCTGGATAAAGCGTTCCACGGTAATGATCAGCTCAAAGCCAATACGGTGAAAACCTTTGCCACCTTTAACCAGGGCAAAGAGGGTGTCGATCGTATAGAGTTCAGAACCGTTTAACGGGCTAAACAGGGAAAGCGCATGAAACTCAAGTTTAACCCCAGTCTGGATTATCAGCAGGATGCGATTGAATCCACCCTCACCCTGTTTGAAGGGCTGTCTGTAAGCGGCCAGGCCTATCGTGAGCGGGGCATCGCCAATACCCTGGACCTTAACCCGGATCAGTTGCTGGCCAATCTGCAGCGGGTGCAGGAGCGTAACTTTATCGAAAAAAGCGCCCGTTTAAGTGCCGACGATGATTACCCCTTTGCCAACTTCTCTGTCGAGATGGAAACCGGCACCGGTAAAACCTATGTCTATCTGCGCACTATCTTTGAGCTGCATCAGCGGCTCGGGCTGCGTAAGTTCGTGATCGTGGTGCCCTCGGTGGCGATTCGTGAGGGGGTGCTCTCCTCCCTGGCGATGATGACCAGCCACTTCAGAAGCCTGTATAACAACGTCCCTTTCAACCACTACGTTTATAGTTCGAAAGATCTGGCTAAGGTGCGCCAGTTTGCCACCGCCAATACACTGCAGATCATGGTGATCAATATTCAGGCGTTTCAGAAGGATGCTGACAGCGAAAAAACCGCCAATATTATCCACCAGGAACTGGACCGCATGCAGGGTAAACCGATTGAGTTTATTCAGGAGGTGCGCCCGGTATTGATTATCGATGAGCCGCAATCGGTGGATGCCACCGCCAAGGCGCGCAAAGCGATCAACCACCTCAAACCCCTCTTTGCACTGCGTTATTCTGCCACCCATAAGAACCCCTATAACGTCATCTATCAGTTGGGGCCGGTCAAAGCCTATGATCTAAAACTGGTTAAACAGATCTCGGTGGCGTCGATACAATCCCAGCAGAATATCAATCAGACCTATCTCAAACTGAGTAAGATCGGTTATAGCGGTAAAGCCAAAACCCCCTCGGCAACCGTGATCATTTTTGAAGACACCGCTAACGGCACCAAAGAGAAAACCGTTAAGCTCAGACAGTCCACCGATCTGTCAGACCATACTAATCGTCCTGGGTATGAGGGCTATGTGGTGGATGAGATCTATGCCGAACCGGGGATGGAGTATGTGCGCTTTGCGAATAATGTCGTTCTGGAACCCGAGCAGGAGCAGGGCGGAATTCAGGATGAAGTGCTGCAAGAGCAGATCCGCCAGACCGTGGAGGAACACTTCAAGAAGGAGCGCAATTTGTTTAAGCAGGGGTTGCCGATAAAAGTGCTGTCACTGTTTTTTATCGACAAGGTGGCCAACTATCGCTACTACGATGAGCAGGGCAATGTGCAACCGGGCAAGCTGGCGCGATGGTTTGAAACCGCCTATAACGAGGTGGCGCAATCGCCTCTGTTTCAAGACCTGCCTAAACGGGATGTTGCTCAGGTGCATAACGGCTATTTCGCTGAAACGAAAAAGCGTGGCAAAGTGGTGGAGCTGAAAGATACCAGCGGTAATACCGTCAGCGATGCCGAGGTGTATGAGCTGATTATGCGTGACAAAGAGCGGCTACTGGATGATGCCGAGCCGTTGCGCTTTATTTTCAGCCACTCAGCGTTGAAAGAGGGGTGGGATAATCCCAACGTGTTTCAGATCTGTACCCTGCGGGAGATGGGCAGCGAAAAAGAGCGTCGCCAAACCCTCGGGCGTGGCTTACGCTTGCCGGTGGATATCAACGGTGACCGGGTATATAACCCCCAGGTTAATCGTCTGACCGTAGTGGCCAGTGAATCGTTTGAGCAGTATGCCAAAAACCTGCAAACCGAGATGGAGAAAGATATCGGCGGTGGCTTTAAGTTTGGCCGGGTGCCCGCAATCGCATTTGCACCGTTATCCCTGAACGACGTTGAATCGTTAGGGCAGGAGCGCTCAAGGCAACTGTGGCAGGCGTTAAAATCAGAGGGGTATCTGGATGCTAAAGGCGAGATCACCCCGAAATTTAAGCCCGATGATCTTTACTTTACCCTGTGTCTGCCAGTCGAGTATCAGCCGTTAGAGAATGAGGTGATCGATAAACTGCGTAGCTTTATGTTTGCCGGGCGGGTTAAAGATGCCCGCAGCAGGACCCCGGTTATCTATGACAAGCGGGTTGAACTGAATCCGGATTTTAAAGCGCTGTGGGAGAAGATAAGCCAAAAAACCCGCTATGCTATCCACTTTAATACTCAGCAACTGATCGATCTGGCCAGCCACAAGTTGCAGACAATGCCGGTGATCAAGCCGGTTAGCCTGACCATTGACCATACCCAGGCGAGCCTGACCGATGCTGGCTTTGGTGCTGAGCGCCAGATTCAAACGCCACAGACCCGCTATGTCGACACCCATGCACAGCTGCCGGATCTTTTAGGCGCTCTGCAAACTCAAACCGAGCTGACACGCAGCACTCTAATGGCGATCATCAAACGTTGTGGCCGTCTTAGTGAGTTTAAAGCCAATCCGCAGGGGTTTATTACCGAAGCGGCTAAGCAGATTCATAAAGCCCTGGATGAGCTACTGGTGGATGGGATTCGCTATGAAAAGCTGGCGGGTGAACACTATAAGATGGAACTGTTTAATGAGCCGGAATTAGAGTCATATCTTGACCGGGTCTATCAGGTGCAACATGCCGCTGATCATGAGCATATACAAACCCCATACGATTATATCGAGTATGACTCTCAGATCGAACGGCAAACGGCACAGGCGCTGGATGGCGCGGAGAATGTGAAGTTCTTCTGCAAACTACCTCGCTGGTTTACCATTCCTACGCCGGTGGGGGATTACAACCCTGACTGGGCGGTGGTGTTGCAGGCGGATCAAAAGGTTTATCTGATACGAGAAACCAAATCTACCCATGATTCTGATAAACGCCGATTAGAGGAAAACCTCAAGATTCTCTGCGGCGAAGCACATTTTAAAGCGTTGGACGGTGTTGATTACCGGGTGGCAACCTCAGTGTCTGAGGTAGTGGCAACGGATTAACGCGAACGGCATTCCTACGATTTAGCCTTTCTCTGTGAACTCTGTGGTGAGTATATGGGGCTGATGTATGGGTTTTATCAACAGCCCACGAGAGGCATACCTAGGGCTCAATGAGCACCGAGGGCGGACAGAAACGGAGGCTTTCTGGCCCAGGACAGATTGGAAAATAAATCTGTCCCCTTTATAGTCCCCTTTATACAACAATTAACTTAAAATCAATCGTTCTTACATCGAAAGATTGAGTCTCACTTAACATTATTGTTCCGGACATGTTTATTGCATCAAGTAAATAACTTTTTATTCCGCAGGAAATACCACGTCCCACAATAACTCTTTAGCAACTGATTTTGCTTCTTCTTCAGTTTCAAAAAAGGAAACTTCGCAATCGTCCATTAGCTGTACCCAAGATATGGATTTATCAGAAAAAGCCTTCTTGAGTTCAGTTTCAATACCTTCTCGAAAAGGTTCATGCTGCAAATCCTTTTGCAATGCAGCAATAGCTTCTTCATCATCCAAGCCTACCTGGGCTCCATAAATCCCACCCAAAACGCTTTTAATTAACTTATATGATTCCATAATTACTTACCTGGGATTGGGTATATCGTATTCGTCTGCCAAATGTTTTTAGCTGGATCGTACACATACCATGCCTCCACATTCGTTAGATCGTTGACTGTTTGCAATGGCCCTGACTGCCCTGTCTTCTTACCAACAGGAATGTAGCCTCGGCCTAATTCAACACCGGTATCAGCTGAAACTTTGATCCTTAATGTACCAGGCTCGGCATTTTTTATCGCGTCATCCAGATAGTTATTTCTAAGGAAGTCATCTGCATTCACCAATAGCTCATCGCTATTAAATGCCGTTGATGTAGGAGTGTAGCCTCTTCTTGTTTTAGATCCGTCCGGAGCGACACCTGTCCGTGCTCGAGCATATAACTGCTCATCTGTAATAGCCCCTCCGTGCCTTTCAAGCGCATGTCCTTCTGCTCGGAGCCTATCCAATTGAGCAGTGAGTTTTTTGCTTGGAACAAATTTACGAAATTTACCTACTAATGGCAAACCCGCCGTAAGGGCCCCTATATAAGCTTTACTTTCATCAGAGAGGCCAAGTGCCTGATCAATTTTTGAAACCCCTTCGCCCATCGTTTGGGTCAATGGGCTTTGTGCAAGATCGTCTTTGACATCGCTGGCAAACTGAGTACGACTATCGTACACATCCAGCAAATTTTTCATCTCCTGTGCAGATTTCTCGCCTGCTTTTGTATCCACAGCAAATGTTACCATTCCTTTAGTGAGTGCCGCTCCTAAATCACTGACTCCCTCAGATAGAGTGTCTGCTGCGATATCACTTATTACTTTAAGATATGTCCCAAAATTGGATAAATCTTCGTAACCGTCCGGGCATCACACCTTGACGGTTTCCGATGACCAATGATGAGGCAGCAGCCTATCGATCTCACTCGCTTTCTGCGTCGGCAGCCGTTCCAATATATCCTTCAGATAACTATAGGGTTCATGCCCGTTCAGTTTCGCTGACTGGATCAAGCTCATAATCGCGGCTGCACGCTGACCGCTGCGCAGTGATCCTGCAAACAGCCAGTTTTTGCGGCTCAGCGCCCAGGGGCGGATCAGATTCTCCACCCGGTTGTTGTCGATTGGGATCGCGCCATCCTCCAGATAACGGATCAGCGCTGCCCAGCGGTTCAGACTGTAGTCCAGAGCTTTGGCGATCGCCGTGCCATCCGGGATCTGTTGCCGCTCATACAGTAGCCAACGATAGAGCCTGTCCGCTATCGGCTTCGCGTCCTGTTGCCGGATCCGATGCCGTTCTTCAACGCTAAGGGGGTGGGCTTTCTGCTCAACCTCATACAGCTCCCTGATCTGCTGAACCGCTTCTCCAGCGATCTGGCTCTTACCTGCGATATGCAGCTCCACGAACTTGCGGCGGGCATGCGCCATGCAGCCAAGCTCTGTGACTCCCTCGTCCTTAAAGCTTTTCTTGTAACCGGCATAGTCATCACTGACCAGCTGTCCTCTCCAGTCCTCAAGGAAGTCCCGGGCATACTGCCCGGAACGCCCCGGCTGGAAGTCATACACCACGGCATTCAGTGCGGAGAAGGGACTGGTGGCATAGGCCCAGAGATACGCTTTATGGGTTTTCTTCTTACCCGGTGCCAACATCGGCACAGGGGTTTCATCCGCATGCAGTATCGGTTCCTGCAGCAGATGCTCGTGCAGAGCATCGACCAAGGGCTGAAGCCGGACACCGCAGACACCCACCCATTCGGACAAGGTCGAACGGGACAGCTGAACACCGGCACGTTCAAAGATCTGTGATTGACGATATAGGGGTAGATGGTCAGCGTACTTAGCGATCAGGACCTGAGCCAGTAAACCGGCAGTAGGCAGACCTTTATCCAGGATATACGCGGGCATCGGTGACTGAGTCAGCGTTTCGCAAGCGTCACAGACCCACTTACCCCGGATATGACGCTCTACCGTAAAGACGCCCGGCGTGTAGTCCAGCTTTTCACTGACATCCTCGCCCATACGGGACATTGCGCAGCCGCAGGAACAAGTCGTGACCTCCGGTTCATGATGGACCTCCCGGCGAGGCAGTTCCGGTGGCAAGGGTTGTCGTTTGGGCTGACGTTTTTCCTGGGTTCGCGTCGGTGAGTCGATCGCATCATCCAGCTCCGTTTCGATCCCGGCCATATCGGCCCCGATGATGTCATCGAGCAGACTTATCTGAAGGAGATTCAGGTGCTCACTGCGCTGACCGTATTTGTGACGTTTCAGCAGAGCCAGCTCATAGGTGAGCTTCTGGTTTACTTGTTCTTTATAACGGATCGCCTGCTCTTGCTGCTGGATGGCCTGGTCTTTCAACTGGATCACCTGATCCTGCTCATCGACGCGCAGCAGCAACTGCTCCGCCAGGCGGCGCAGTTGTTCAGGGGAAAGTTGAGTAAGGTCAGGTGCTGTCATACCTGCGAGTGTGATCGATTCAAAGATCATTTTCGATACGAAGATAGACCAATAGCGCTTCTGGCTGACCTATGCTTGGCCGTGTTCTCTCGTGTATCAAAGCCGGTTAATCGGTCCCATATGCCGCCAGGGCAATCCTTGAACCAGCACCTGAAGCTGTGTCTCATCTAAAATAGCCTGCTTGCCATGCACCCTGTCCAGCCAATGGAACTTCCCTTTATGCAGGCGCCGTGCACAGAGCCAGATACCCAGTCCATCATGGATCAGGACTTTCATCCGGTTACCGCGTTTATTGGTGAACAGATACGCGGTATGGGGCTGAGCTTCACCGAACACCTGCACGACTCTGGCCAAAGCAGTATCCGGCCCCGCCCGCATATCCATCGGTTCCGTTGCCAGCCAGATCTGATCGATACGGATCATACCAACGCCTTTATGAACTGAGCGGCATCCGCAACGGAGCCTCGGAAGGTGATGCCCCCCAGAGGCGAGTCGATCTCCAGCGTGATGAAATCAGGAGCGTGAGGCGCGGATGCCGTTATTGGCAGAGTGACTGGCAGGAATGCGGGCATATCCGCAGATGCCTGCTGCCGGGCCTTTACCAGCCACTTATGAACCAGGTTAGCGTTGAGTGCATGATTCCGGGCGACTTGGGCAATGGAGTTTTCTGGCCGCTGACAGAGGTCAACGATCATGGCTTTGAACGCCGGATTAAAACGGCGTCGTTTACTGGGTTGGTTGGTTACGGATGGAGGAGCATTGAGAGTCATGTTAGGTGTCCACTTAAAGATAGGTGGACACCTAGTGTAGTGTTGCATTCTGTTTAGAGCTTAAGCGACTGTTGGCACGAATAACTTTTTCCAGAATGTCTCGGGCACTTTTAGTCCAAATAAATGGCTTCGGATTGCTGTTATGATGGGCAATGTATTCATCGATAGTGCCGATAAGATCTGGGACACTGGCAAATACTCCACGCTGTAATCTCTCCACC
>NZ_JAFFZO010000031.1 GCF_016924145.1 Amphritea pacifica
CCGGGCTGTCAGGGTAAACTTACTCATGGCGTATCTCTCTTCTGTTGATTGCGATCTGGCGAGATCAATCAACAGGATACGCCACCCTCTCTATCTTTCTCCATACACCAGAAATCACCATATCTCTTAATTTAATGATGATAAGGTGATTCGTAATTGATTTCGAGTTATTGTGCTTTAGGTGTCTGAGTTGCTGGGTAGATTGTTTTTTGTGCATTGCTGTCTAACGCTCGGCTTAAAAAGTAAAAGCTAAAAGTACAGCGTCATCTTTTAGAAGCGGCAGAGAGTATCTGGTATTTTATTTGATGCCAGTAGTTATAATTCTTTCAGCCGCTTTTTTGTTTTCTATACAAGCATGGGTCGGTTTGACGGTTATATTAGGTCATTTATTTCTAGTTTGCAGTTTGAGAGGAATTTCGAAACTTCTGCTTTGTTATATTCTTTATTCGAATTATCTATAACTCCTTGTTGGCTATCCTTGGACATGATTTCTTTTATTGCAGCTAGATCTTCTGGCTTTGAAGAAATAAGAGTGGGATCTTTTATTAGTTTGTCGTAGTTAATTATTTGTAAGTTTTTGATTGAATTTTTTAATTTTTTCAGGCAGTTGTATCCTGTAGTGTAAGTGTAGGTTAATTCGCCTTCCTTCCAATTAAACTTACCGCTATAGCTTTTTGCCCAGTCTGATTTATTTCTGTACAGGAATATATAATTGGCATCTTTAAAGTTTGATATATAATCATCAATAAACTTATTTGTCTGACTTCTGAATTTGAATGATATCTTGCTATTTTTCGTAGGGTTGAAATTCTGGAATATATAAATTGATGTTTTGATGATATCTTTGTCGCCAGTTTGTGTAAAAACATCACATTCTGAAATCTCGAAAAATCCAGTTGAAGATAATAATTTTGAAACTAAGGTTGATCCACATCGTCCTATTGAAAATATAAAAGTAATCTTCTCTTGGTTGATTTCTCCTGATACGTGATGAGAAGGAATATCGCAAAGAATTATTGCATTATCTCTTTGCTCTGAATACAAAAAAGGAGCTTTGTACGCGGACTCATCGGTGTTTACCAGGTAAAGCCTACTATCTTCATAGCTGAAAGGTTTAAAAAGATTAAAGTTGATATCTTGCAGTTTTGCAAGGCTTCTTACTCCAAGATTAAAGTCTCTATAAGATGCTGATTTTGTTGATTTTTGTTTAATTTTTTTTGAGAGTATTGGTGTTAAGCCTACGGAGCTAGTCTGGCCGAGCTTGGCTCTAAGTTCATCAGATCTCCGAATAAGCATTTGACCTCCAGGCCGGAAGTTTTTTGCTAATTCAAAGGCAGCTAATGAAAAATCTAAGCTTTCCATCATGTTGGTGTTTGCTAAGTCTCTTAGTTTGTCTATCTTGTTTCCGTCGAATAGTTTTCCTACTATTTTCTCATATAGGCTCTCATTAAAGTTATTTCTCTGTAATATTTTGTAAGAGACCTCCGCAAAACTTCCATTGGATACAGCAGCCGTCAATTTTAAAGACTCTTTTTCAAATATACTGTTATAGTCGCTGAAGACTGGATGATATATTCCACCTCTTTTTATATGTGAAATATGCTTTCTTGTGAGATTGAAATCACCGTTTTTTGTTATTTTTATATCACTGCATTTGTAGCCATTATTTGCAAGGAATGAGCAAACAAAGGACTCATCGTTAGGCATGTTTCTACTGTCTATATTTCCATTGGCTATTAATTCTGATCGCTCTCTATATAAGTCTTTTATGGCGCTTCCTGTCAATCGGACGAGAGGAAATAATCCACCATAAATTTTATGTTTTGGATAGTGTTCTTTATAAATGCTGTGCCAATCCCACTTTTCAGCCCTAGGCCCGAAATTATGTATCATTAGGTCTGAATTGTTGTCGTCGGATTCGGTTATTAATTTACTTAGGGACTCATCGTCTATATAAACATCAGACTCTATAAGCCAGTAATAGTCGTAATCTGGGTGCTCATCATAAACGCGGTAGAAACAATAGTCCCCGCATTTCCATCCTAGTCTTCTGTCATCTGTTTGGAGTTTTCTTTCTCTTCTGAATTTAGGAAGAGATAGGCGGTTCTGAAAATCGTCTTGATCCTGGTCTATTAAATAGAAGATGTTTTTTTCTGGTATTTTTGTTTTTAATGTGTTGAATATGTTGACTTCGGCTTCCCCGATATCAATACATCTTATTATAAAGCAGTAATTCTTCATATAATGCTCTGTTGGGAATTTTGGGTTTTATGGGGATGGATTCTATAAGTGAGAGAAAACTTGGGCTATATGTATAACATGGCGTATTTTCGTGCTGCGTAATTGCATATGTGATTCCAATAATTTTAACAATTGTTAGTCTATGCTTTTCTGTTGTCTTTAGTGATGTACATATAGCTTGGAATCCATTCTTGATATAATTGTAGCGACTGTCAATATCTCTAAGAGAAAGCCCGTTTTGTCTGCGGATGCAGATGTTGTGAGCTGTTGTAACGTAGCTGCTCTGAGACATGTAAGTTAGCTTGATTATATTGTATGATCTTGGCCTGTAAATTTTGTTATGGATAGCAGATCGATGAAGCTGAATACCGCCCGAATAGTTAACTCTGCAGTTGTCTTGCTTTTAGTGACTTTTTTATCTGCATGTACCCCCCAGGCAATGCAGAAGCCCGATTCAGGGTATTCTTTTCAGACCTCTGTCGACAATAATGTTCTACCACAGGAGGTAGGTCAGGTCCTCACGGATAATTCTCAGGATCTATCCCTTGCCATTCCATCGGGGATGTTCCAGGGGAAAAACCTTATGGCGAATGCCACCTATTTTGCAGCCAGTGGGCGTTCCTGCCGGAAGGTGGTGATCAGTGACAATCTGTCGCAGCGGCACTACCTTGCCTGTACTGTTAAGGACAGCCGGTGGGAACTGATCCCGGTAACACTCTGATAACAGACTTCATGACCTCTCAGGTAATCCTTAGTGACAATGTTAAATGGAATTCATCTATGAATTTGTACAGCATCAATAAGAGTAGAAACATTATTTGTAAAAGTTTGATAGCCGGGGTTGCGCTGTTGTTATCTGGTTTTGCCAACGCGGCTATCGAAAGTGCCGGTGATCTTGATCCTGCGGTGCAGCAGTTGATGAGTGGCGGAGGGGGCATTGACGCTCAACAGGTGCAACAAAATATCGATTGGAAATCCGGAACCTATGGTCAGTTGGGCTCAAAAGATTCTGCTGATGCAGAGGTTATCCGCCCCTTTGGCAGTCAGTTGTTTGATGGCGGCTTCAGTGGTTTAAGGTCAGATGGACTTAATTCAGACTACAAAGTCACGCCGGGTGATCAGGTTGTTCTGCGTATCTGGGGTGCGATCGAGATGGAACGGGTGTTGCCGGTGGACGCCCGGGGAAATGTCTTTATTCCGACCATTGGCCCGGTCAGGGTTCAGGGACTGAGCCATAAAGATCTTGATACCCGCATTCGTGGAGCTGTCCGGGCGATCTATCCTGAAAATGTTAATGTGTATACCCAGGTTCAGGGCGTCCAGCCGGTGGGTGTATTTGTCACTGGTTTTGTCTCCCGTCCGGGCCGTTATGCAGGCACCCCAAATGATTCAGCTATCTACTTTCTAAACCAGGCGGGTGGCATTGATGATCTGATGGGGACATACCGTGCGATTAAGGTGATCCGTAACGGTAAAACAATTGAAACTATTGATCTGTATGATTTCTTATTAAATGGCCAGATGGTACGACCTCAGTTTCGCGACGGTGACACTCTGGTGGTAGGCGAGCGCCAGGCCTCGGTGGTGGTTACCGGTGATGTCGAGCGGTCATATCGCTATGAGCTGACAAAGAACGAGATGACAGGAGCGGCACTCACTAAACTCACGCATATGAAAGCAGGGGTCTCCCATGCGCTGCTGCGGGGTGATCGCAGCGGCGGGCCGCTAACCGGTTACCTGTCACTGGCTGACTTCAGACAGCAGCCACTGCAAAATGGCGACGAAGTCATTTTAAGTATCGATAAGCGTTATGACACCATTGTGGTTGAGCTTGAGGGCAGTTTTTATGGCCCGTCCCGTTACTCCCTGCCCCGGGATATAATGTTGCAGGACTTTCTTGATTCGATAGCGGTGCCAAAGGGTATTACTGACACGACCAGCATCTCTATGCGCCGGGAAAGTGTTGCTCAGCGGCAGAAAGAGTCTTTAGATGAAAGCCTGAGACGTCTAGAAGCCACCTATCTTGGGGCATCTTCCGCCACCTCACAGGAGGCCAGCATCCGTGTGCAGGAAGCCGAACTGATCACCAGGTTTATTGCCCGGGCTTCGAAAGCTGAACCCAGCGGTCGCCTGGTTGTGGCTTCTAATGACCATATAGCCAATATCCGCTTACAGGATGGCGATGTCATTACTATTCCGGAAAAGTCTGACTCGCTGCTAATCAGTGGTGAGGTGCTGGTGCCCCAGTCGGTGGTTTTTGAGTCTGGAAAAACGGTTGCTGATTATATCGATGGTGCGGGAGGCTTTAGCTCCCATGCCGATAAGTCAAAGATCCTGATCGTACGACAGAATGGAGAAGTACGTGATGCTGGAGATGTATCTTTGAAAGCCGGTGATGAGATTCTGGTATTGCCTGAAGTGCCAACCAAAAATCTGCAGCTGGCGACCAGTATTTCGCAGATCGTCTATCAGATTGCGGTGGCCACCAAAGTGGTGACGGGGCTGTAAGATGCAGATGTTGAAACTATCTGTCGGCCTGAGGCGAGGCTGTTGACCCCATGGAAAAAGGCTTTTTAGATGCTTAGCCCACGAACATCCTGGCAGGTAACCAAAGCGGTTTGGTACGCTTTGTTTATGCGGGAAGCCCTGTCCCGCACTACCGGTGACCGCTTTGCCTGGTTCTGGATGCTGGTTGAACCGGTCGCTATGGTCGTGGTGATGGTTTATTTACGGGGTGTCATAGCTGGTGGGCGGCATATAGCTGGGGCCGAGTTTATCCCCTGGATGTTGATTGGCCTGATGGGCTTTTACCTGTTCCGGGAGAATCTGCAGCGTTCTTTAGGAGCGATGCAGGGCTATAAGGGGTTGTTTGCTTACCGTCAGGTAAAATCCATTGATCCGGTTTTTGTGCGCTGCTTTATGGAGGGGATGCTGAAAACCTTTATCCTGGTTCTGTTTATTTTTGCCGGGGTTTTGCTGGATATTGATCTGATTGCAGATGATCCACTGTTTGCGCTGTTCTGCTGGTTTTCGTTGTGGTGTTTAGGGGTAGGAGCCGCGTTAACGTTTTCTGCTGTTTCGGAGTTGGTTCCGGAAGCTGGTAAAATTGTACGAATTACCTCGATGCCGCTTTTGATTATTTCAGGTGTGATCTTTCCCCTTAACTACCTGCCATACTGGATTCAGGAGTATCTGCTTCTTAACCCCATTGTTCACGGATTAGAGCTGCTGCGTATGGCTTTTTTCGAAAACTATCGTCATGTTGCGGGGATTGATATGGGATATCTTTGGTTCTGGAACCTTGGCCTTATCGCCTTTGGACTGATGTTGCATATCCGTTTTGAACCGAGACTAAAAGCACAATGATCAGCATCAGAGGGCTCTACAAGCGGTACCATAAACATCATGGAGGTGACTGGGTTCTTAAAGATGTCAATCTGGATATTCCTGAGGGCGTGAGTGTTGGCCTGATCGGGAGGAATGGTGCGGGTAAATCAACACTGCTCCGGTTGATTGGCGGGATGGATACTGCAGACAAAGGTGAAATTATTCGCGATTGCAGTGTTTCCTGGCCCATCGGTTTAACCGGAGGCTTTCAGGGGTCGATGACCGGCCGGCAAAATGTCAAGTTTGTCGCCCGTATTCATGGTGGTGAAACCCATTTGGCCGAAATTCTGCATAAAGTGGAAAGCTTTGCGGAGATCGGCAAGGCGTTTGACGAGCCGGTTAAAACCTATTCATCAGGAATGAGAGCGCGTTTGGCATTCGGGCTGTCATTGGCGTTTGACTTCGATGTTTACCTTTCTGATGAAGCGACCTCTGTGGGTGATCAGGTTTTCCGCCAGAAGGCAACTAAGGCGTTTAAAGACAAAGTGGGTAAAGCCAGTCTGATAATCGTTTCTCATGGCGAAGGGATCCTGAAACAGCTGTGTCAGGCGGGCATACTGATCGATAAAGGTAATGTTACCTGGTTTGATGATATTAATGATGCACTGGACGAGTATCACGCCAAAAATAGTCCGCCGAAGCCTCCGCCCGACAAGGGCAAATAATTTTATTGTTATAGCAAACGCAACGTTTATGTTTGGGATGAAAGGTTAATGAAACAACTTTTAATGAAAAACCCGGTCTGGGTGGTGTGTGGGGTTTTCATTGCACTGTCTGCTTTTTATTGGGGGGTGCTGGCCAGTGACCGGTATGTTTCTGAAGCCAATGTGGTGCTTGAGAGTCCACAGATTACCATTCCCACAATGGATGTGTCTTCATTATTGGGAGGCCCGACGGGAGAGAGTGGTGACATGCTGCTGCTCAGGGATTATCTGTTGTCCGTCGATATGTTGCGCGATATTGATCGCTTAGTGGGGTTTCGTGAACACTATTCCGCTGCTGGAATCGATTTTATTTCAGGGCTTAGCAGCGCCGATGTCCCTATTGAAGATCTGCATGAATACTACCTCAAGCGGGTTTCTGTTGAATTGGACGATTATGCTAATGTCCTGCGAATTAAAGTAGAAGCGTTCAGCCCTGAGATGGCCAATAAAATTGCCAGCTTGTTGCTTGAAGAGGGTGAAAAACATATGAACCTGTTAGGCAAGCGTCTTGCTGAAGAGCAGGTGCGGTTTTTGGAAGACCAGGTGGCGATGCTCAACGACAACTTTAATATTGCCCGTAACGAACTGCTGGATTACCAGAATAAAAATGGGCTGATCTCACCAACCGGTACGGTTGAAAGCATTAGCGCCGTAGTGGCAACCCTGGAGGGGAAGCTTTCTAACCTGCAGGCGGAAAAAACCATGCTGAAAAGTTATCAGAGCAGCAGCTCTCCCGCCATGGTTAAAATAGACAATGAGATAAAGGCGGTGCGGCACCAAATTGAGCAGGAAAAAAACAGAATGGCGCAGCAGTCGGGTAACGCACTGAATACCGTTACGGCTGAATACCAGACGCTTGAACTGAAGGTGAAGTTTGCACTGGATAGTTATTCCGGGGCGTTGGCCGCACTGCAAAGCACCCGTATCGAAGCTGCCCGCAAACTCAAGCAGGTGTCTGTGCTGCAAAGCCCGACATACCCGGAATACCCGCTGGAACCGCAAAGGCTGCACAATATTGCGATGTATGCCATTGTTGCACTGTTTCTGGGGTTAATTATGCAGATGTTGTTGCTGATTATTAAAGATCATCGGGATTAACCAGCTGTTTATAGAATCTTCGTTAAGATAAATACTACGAAGCGGTATGTGAGAATTAAAGGTATAGCTATGAGTAAGACGTTTTTAGTGACCGGAGGGGCGGGATTTATTGGCTCAGCTGTCGTCAGGGAGTTAATTCTCAACACAGAACACAGGGTCGTCAATGTCGATAAACTGACCTATGCAGGGAATACTCAGTCTCTTGCAACGGTATCGGACAGTGAGCGTTATTTTTTTGTGCATCAGGATATCTGTAACCGTGAAGCGATGGAAAAGGTGTTTGACGATTTTCAGCCAGATATAGTGATGCATCTGGCTGCAGAAAGCCATGTAGACCGCTCAATTGATGGTCCCGGTGAATTTATACAGACCAATGTTGTCGGCACCTACACACTGCTGGAAGCTGCTCGCAAGTATTTTCAGCAACAGAAAGCGCAGAATGCCGAAAAAGCGTTGGAGTTTCGTTTTCATCATATATCAACGGATGAAGTCTATGGTGATCTGCACGGTGCAGATGATCTGTTCACGGAAACGACGCCCTATGCGCCAAGTTCACCCTATTCCGCCAGCAAAGCCAGTTCTGACCATCTGGTCAGGGCGTGGCAGCGGACTTATGGATTGCCGACTCTGGTAACTAACTGTTCCAATAACTACGGACCTTATCACTTTCCTGAAAAACTGATCCCTCTGATGATTCTGAATGCCCTGGCTGGAAAAGCGTTACCGGTGTATGGCGATGGTAAGCAGGTGCGTGACTGGTTGTATGTTGAGGACCACGCCCGGGCCCTGATTCAGGTTGCTCAGCAGGGGCTTATCGGTGAAACCTACAATATCGGTGGGCATAACGAGAAGCAGAATATCGATGTTGTCTATACTTTGTGTGATCTGCTCGATGAACTAAGGCCGTCACAGAGCAATACAGAGGTTACAGTTAACAGCTATCGGGAACTGATCACCTTTGTATCAGATCGCCCGGGGCATGATCTGCGTTATGCCATTGATGCCAGCAAAATTGAACAGGATTTAGGCTGGGTGCCTCAGGAAACCTTTGAAACAGGGATGAGGAAAACGGTGGAGTGGTATCTCAGTAACCAGGACTGGTGGCAATCGGTACTGGATGGCAGTTATCAGGGCGAACGTCTGGGGTCACTATGAACATACTGGTTACGGGTGGTAGCGGTCAGGTTGGCTTTGAACTGCAGCGTAGCCTGGCTATCTTTGGTTGTGTCGATGCACCGGACCGGCAGCACCTGAACCTTGAAGATCTGGATCAGGTGGCCGCCTACCTTGAGGCGACAAAACCGGGGCTAATCGTCAATGCTGCAGCCTGGACCGCAGTAGACAGAGCGGAATCGGAGCAGGATAGCGCCCGTATCGTCAATGCAGACCTGCCAGCGGTGCTGGCGAGTTATGCGGCCAGGAACAATATCTGGTTGTTTCACTACTCATCCGACTATGTTTATCCCGGCAACGGAACAACACCCTGGACTGAAACTGATCAGACCGCCCCGTTATCTGTCTATGGTAAAACCAAATTGCTGGGCGATGACAATATCGCTGCATCTGGCTGTCACTATATGATTTTCAGAACCAGCTGGGTTTACAGCGCCCGGGGTAACAACTTTATGAAAACGATGCTCAGGCTTGGCGCAGAACGGGAGCAACTGAGTATCGTCAATGACCAGTGGGGCGTGCCTACCCCTGCGCGACTGATAGCAGAGATCACCGCGCTGGCTGTGAGTCGCTCACCGCAGCTGGCTTCACAAGATTCCGGTATTTATCATCTGGCGCCATCCGGCGAAACCAATTGGTGCAGGTTTGCTGAATCTATCTTCGCATTAGCACGGGAGGAGGGCGTTAAACTCAAAGTGGCGCAAGTGACAGGGATTCCCACATCAGACTATCCAACGCCTGCCCGCAGGCCATTGAACTCACGTTTGTCACTGAAAAAAATTGAACACGAGCTCGGAATCATCATGCCGGACTGGTATAGCCAGTTGCAGATGACATTAGAAGAATATCTGAGCCTGAAAAATAGAGAGGAATAAGTTATGGCGCGTAAAGGAATTATCCTGGCGGGGGGCTCAGGCACCCGTCTGCACCCCATTACCCTGGGCGTATCGAAACAGCTGCTGCCGATTTACGATAAGCCGATGATCTATTATCCGATCTCTGTGCTTATGCTATCAGGCATCCGCGAGATACTGATTATCTCAACACCTGAAGACCTGCCTCAGTATAAGAAGTTGCTGGGTTGCGGCAAACAGTTTGGTGTTCACTTTCAATATAAGGAGCAACCATCACCAGACGGTCTGGCGCAGGCATTTATTATCGGTGAGGAGTTTATTGGGCAGGATCCGGTGTGTCTCGTCCTGGGCGATAATATTTTTCATGGCCAGCACTTCTCTGATCAGTTACAACGGGCTGGCCTGCAGCAGCAGGGAGCCACTATTTTTGGTTATCTGGTCAGTGATCCTGAAAGGTTTGGTGTTGTCGAGTTTGATGCAGAGGGAAAGGCGATCTCTATTGAAGAGAAGCCTCTGAAGCCCAAGTCTGATTATGCTGTAACGGGGCTATATTTCTACGACAACGATGTGGTTGAGATCGCTAAACAGGTTAAACCCTCCTCAAGGGGTGAGCTGGAAATCACCAGTGTGAATAATGCGTACCTTGAGCGGGGCGATCTTAAGGTCGAAAAGCTGGGGCGCGGCTTTGCATGGCTGGACACCGGTACCCATGACAGTTTGCTTGAAGCTGGGCACTATGTGCAGACAGTCGAACATCGGCAGGGTCTCAAAATTGCCTGCCTTGAGGAGATTGCCTGGCGCAATGGCTGGCTGAGCCGTGAAGAGCTGTGTATGTATGGGGAAAATCTCTCAAAAACGAATTATGGTCGATACATAATCAGTTTGTTGGATGAGAAATAAAGCGCCCATTGTTATTTACTGAATACTGGGCAGATATCTATCTGCATGAAGTCCGGTATTGAACAGATTTTTTATCGAGATATGTTTGCTGACTAACCTTGATGTTTAAAGTGATAGCGACAACTGAACAGGGAGCTGCCAGTGTTAAAGATTTTTGAGAAAAGTAACAAACTAACTGAAGAGAAGATCAGAAGCATTATTGCTAAAGATTTTGATGCAGGCTTTTATCGTCAGGAGTATGAGCTGGTTCTCAATGGTCAGGACCCGCTGGAACATTTCCTCAAGGTTGGCTCAAATGAGGGGTTTGATCCCTGCGGCTGGTTCTCCATAGACGACTATCTCCTTGATTTCCCTGATGTCAGTGAAACCGGGGTCAACCCTTTCTTTCACTATCTCTATTATGGAAGAAAAGAGGGGCGGGATATCAAACCCAGCAAGAGGAACAAAGCGACGCTGTCCGATAACCCTCTGGTGGATCTCGCTAGCCATACAATCGACGATGATGCCGACACTTTTTATCATAGTCTCTATTACAAAGAGGCCAGAAACTTACTGGATAACGAGAGCTTTACTGTCGAACGATGGAAAAAATGGATAAAAAAAGTTAAACAGGAATCCGCACCGCATCCAAATGTAAAAGCCTATATAGAATCAGCCGTTGTCTCTGAACGGGGTTCATCCGGACTGTTAGTTGGGTGGGTTGTCAGTAGTCCCGATTCAATCGTCTGGATTGAAGATGAAGAGGGCACGCCAACATTTTTAACTCAGGCCCATCGAATTTTCAGGGAGGATGTGTATAAGGCTTTCCTGACAAGCTTTGATAAGGCTGAGATCAACAGCGGCTGTTTAGTGCCAGTCAAAAATATCAGTCCTAAAGAGACTCTCACAATATACGCTTTGTCATCTAAAGGTGTGCATAGATTATCATCGGCCGAGGCAGGCTATCTTGATTCTCAACCGGCTGAGATGGCTAAGTGGCTGTTCACGATCGAATCGAAACCTTCCGATCAGGTGGATATTTTCAGACATATTTTCTGGCCTATGCTCAGCGAGCAGATCGCCCGGAACAACCGTGTGATCGCCAGAATGCCTGTCTCTGTGGAACAGTATGGCGAGGTTCAGGACCCTTTGATCAGTATCATCATACCGCTTTACGGCCGTATCGATTTTATTGAAGGGCAGATGGTCTCTTTTGTTTCAGATGAGTTTATTAAAAGCCAGACAGAGATTATCTACGTCGTTGATGACCCAACATTGGTTGAGAAGTTAAGAACACTGGCGAAGGAGATCTATGATCTTTATAAAGTCTCTTTCAAGGTTGTGTTTGGTGGGGTCAACAGAGGGTTCTCCGGAGCCAACAACCTTGGTGCAGAACACGCCAGCGGCGCCTACCTTCTGTTCATGAACAGTGATGTCTTTCCTAAGTCTGCGGGATGGTTGGAGCCGATGTTAGAGGCATTAAAAACAAATCCTGAACTGGGGGTTATTGCGCCGCGGCTGTTATTCGCAGATGGCTCAATTCAACATGCGGGAATGGTATTTCAGTATCGGTCAGATATCGGTATCTGGATCAATCACCACCCCCATATGGGGCTTGATCCGATTCTGGATCCTCATCAGGCGTTGACAAAAATGCCTGCGGTTACAGGCGCCTGTATGCTGATCTCCAGAGAAGACTTTGACGCCGTTGAAGGATGGGATACAGGCTATCTGATAGGTGATTTTGAGGATTCTGACCTCTGCTTAAAACTGCTGGAAAAAGGAAAGGGCTGTGGTTATCTGCCGTCTGTTGAACTGACACATCTGGAGCGACAGTCATTTGGCTTAACAGGCACTCCGGATTTTCGAACCAAGGTTGTGATTCTTAACGCTTCCCGGCATATGACCCGTTGGTCTGATTTGATTGAAAAGTTAGCGGCGAAACCTGAGGCGGCGTATTAAATTATGAAAAATCGAATTCTTGTAATCTCCCATGGGCATCCCGATTTTAGTTTAGGTGGCGCCGAGATCGCGGCTTATAACCTGTTTAATGCCTATCAACAGCACCCCGATGTTGAAGATAGCTGGTTTCTGGCACGTGCGGACCGTGGACGCGGCGCAACGGGGCAGATTCGGAAACGTCGTGAAAATGAATATCTGTGGGAACAGGGCATCGGTGATTGGCATCTGCTAAAAGCAGAACAGCAACAGTCGCTGACTACATGGTTTACCGATCTGATTCAGGCGTTGAAACCCACCATTGTTCATATGCATCATTATGCACATATGGGGATTGAGTTCATCAGGGTTATTAAACAGATAAACCCTGAGATCCGTATCTTCTTCACCATCCATGAGTATATGGCTATCTGTAAGCATAACGGCCAGATGGTGAAAACAGGGGAAGGTCATAAGCTGTGTAGTAGCGAGTCCTATGATGAGTGCCATCAGTGTTATCCGCAACATACGGCGGAAGACTTTTGGTTAAGAAAACACTACATAAAAAGTCATTTTGATCTGATCGAAGGTTTTATCTCGCCGTCTGAGTTTCTGCGACAGCGGTATATCCAGTGGGGGATAGATGAAAGTAAGATCATTGTAATCGAAAATGGTCAGCAGGATATTGAGACGCTCCCTCCCAGAGAGCTCGCGGATGGAGAAACACGTAACCGGTTTGCGTATTTCGGCCAGGTGAACCCCTATAAAGGGATCGATGTATTATTGCAGGCATTGTTAAGTCTCAAGAAAAAACAACGGAAAAAACTGGTAGTTGAGATACACGGAGCCAATCTGGAGCAGCAAACCGGTGAGTTTCAGGAGAAAGTGAAGGAGATGGCCTCTAAGCTTATCGAGGAAGGCTGTCTTCGCTGGGTAGGGCCCTACCGTCCTGATGAGCAGATGAAGCGGATGCAGAGTATTGACTGGGTGATTGTCCCCTCCATCTGGTGGGAAAACTCCCCCATGGTGATACAGGAAGCGTTTGTCGCTGGCCGTCCTCTGATTGTTTCCGATATAGGCGGGATGGCAGAGAAGGTCAGAGATGGCGTGGATGGTGTCCACTTTAGTGCTGGAAACCCGGTTGACCTGGGGATCAAGCTGTTGAATCTTTCTGGCAACAGTGAAGTTTGGGATAACTTGAGAAGCGGTATTGAGAAGCCTATTAATTACCAAGAGTGTGCACTAAAACACTTGTTTTTTTGGGGTTTGAAGCGGTATGAATGTTGAAAATGAAATTACTCTTTATGTACACATTGGGTATGGTAAAACAGGTAGCTCATCTATTCAGAAAACGTTGAAAAGAAATGGTGATTTTCTAAAGAATAATGCTGCCTTTTATATTGGGTTAATGGGAGAATTGCTTCCTGGAGAAAAATATTCTTGGCAGATTCCTTTTGGTTGGGGGCGTCTGCTTAAGTTAGGTGAGACTGGGATTAAAGAGCTAAAGGCTATGCTCTTAGATAATATGCGAATTTTGAAAGATGAGGGGGTAGAGAAAGTAATATGGTCTAATGAGTCATTTTTGAAGAGCCCGCTAATTGTTATTGATATTCTCAAATTTCTTAAAGAGAATGGTGTTAATATACAGGTTATTGCGTATGTTAGAAGGCATGATGCATGGGCTAGATCTGCATATTTGCAATGGGGGTTGAAACATAAAACATATCGAGGAAAAGTAAAATCATTTAAAGAGTGGGTGAAGTCAAATACGCCTGATTTTTATGGCTATCTATCCCAGTGGGTTGAATTGGACTGGGGTAATACGGTTGTAAGAAACTTTGATTGTGTTGAGAATGTTACAGATGACTTTATTCAGCTGCTTGATTTGAAAGGGGACTATTTGAACTGTCGTGATAATGATACGCCTAGTTCGACTGCTTTATATTTATGGGCTTTATATAATAATCAATATGAACGGCAGGTGTTACCAGGCGAACTATATGGCTTTCTTGTTTCTCATGGAATTATTGGAACCCATATAAATGAGTTAGATTATTGTTCTCTATTTCCAAGTGCTAATGATCTTGAAGAGGTGGTGAAAAATTCTGAAAGAGATAGAGTGCAGGTAAATAGTGTTTTACGAGAACAGGGGCAAGAAGCCTTATCTGATATACCACTTGAAGAAAAAAATTATAACGTGACTCAGTCTCAAATTAACGCAGTGTTTCTTAATGTTATTAAAAAGCAGCAAGAAGAAATTGCTAGTATAAAAGAAATATTGTTGCGAAATAATATTTCTATCTAATATATGGTTATAGTTTATATAGGTGGAGTGCTTTATTTTTTATTGTTTCTTATATTGATGCCTTTGTATTCAATGATCTTCTTTTTAATGAAGCCTCCGCTAGGTCGTATTCCTTCCGCTAGTTCCATAAATAATAACGCTTTTTTGATGTCATTTTTCTCGTAAAGTAATGCTGTATCTCGAAAGAGATCGGCGTAATGATCAGGTAGATTATTAGAGTTGTATAGTTGGTGGATTATTTCATAAATAGAATCAAAGTCTACTTTTGATGTCTTTTGTATGGGCTCTTTGTATTTGAATAAACAACTTGTATTGTTTAAGTATTTTTCGTTCACTTCTCTGTTTGATTCCTTGAATTCATTGTATATTCTTTTGTAATTTTCTTTGCTTAATGTGATTCCTTTTCCTTTGAAGTTTTTGCTTATAGTGCTTAAGAGTTTTGCTTTGTCTTCTTTTGTTTTTTCGGTTTTTATTGAATTGTTAATAGTTTTGTTTATTGATAATCCTAGTGCTTGACCTATATCATTTAATGATTCATTTTGTGCTGATTTTTCTCTGGTTAAGCCGGATGTCGGGTTTATATTTAAAATGTAAAGAAAGTCTGTTATTAAATCATTATTTATAAGTTGTGACTTATCGAAAACTCTAACTATGATGTTTTCTTTTCCGAATACTTCCGACCAGTTTTCTAACATTTTTTTGTAGTTGTAATATGTATTATTAATATTGCACTGTTCAGTGAGATATGAGAAGTCATTGGGTGAGCCAGACTTTATTGAGGTAGAAAAGAGTGAGGTGCAAGTTTCAGATTGCTCTCTTAAATAGCATATTATTTTAATATTGCTGTAAAAGGGGGTTAAGAGGGATTTTAACTTTGTGATCTCTTTTTTTGAGTCTATCCGAGAATGAAAGTGCTCACTTGAAATAATAATTGAATTAATGGAGTCAGAAAGATTTGAGATTTCTTTTTGGAATTTTTGAGCTGTTTCTTTGTTGTGCTCCTCTTTTTTTTCAATAGTAATAAGGTTTAAGTCTCTAAAATAGTCATCAAACTTATGGTCAGCCATAGTGTAAGAGGCTAATGCTCGATTATTTTTATTTCCAGGAGACTGAATAAAGTGATAGCCTTTATCTGAAAGCCTGTCGCGGTTTTCATAAAGAAACTCCTGAATCGAAGTGGTTCCAGTCTTTTCTATGCCGATATGTAGGAATATGTTACGTTTTTTCATAACCGTTAAAAATGTAATGTTTAGGTTAAAAAATATTAGAGGGTATTATATGCCTTTTTGGGATGTAAAAAAACAGCTAAGACGATCTGGCCGTCTTTGATTCCAAAACTGACATGTTTTAATGTCGTACCGCTAGATTTTATAGCTTTGGGGCCGGGAGAGGAAGTGCGCTTAGTTAACTAGAAGGTAATAGGTTGCAGTGTTATATAAAGTTCAATTAGGTGTAAATAGATGCAAATGGGTGAAAATGGGTGTAAATAAGTGCAAAGTTACATCAAGGATAGGTTGTTATGAGTACATGCGCAGTCAGAATTTAGATCGGTCTTGCTGGATTTCTTGTAGGGGCGATGCTGCAATTATATAGACTATTTTTTCGAATTTTGTGAGGGCTTTACATGGAATTGGAAGATAATCCACATCTGCTTGTCAAAAATGGAGTTGTGCAAATGACAGATGGGACCTTGTTTTTAAGACAGAAGTTAGGTGCGCAGCGGCAGTTTGACTATTTACAAAAAAAACTTGAAGTGACACAGGATTTTATGACCAGCTTTAATCGAAATGTAGAGATGAGTCAGGCATATTGTTCTAATAAAAATATCTCATATCTGCACGTGATCTTTCCTGCAAAACCTGTTGCTTTTAGAAAAAGGTTTGAGTCAATTGGCGTGCATATAAGTCCGATAGTGAATGAGTTTTATCTGTCAAATTTGAATGTGTATTACCCAAGATTAGAAGAAATTAGAGAGGATTGGTTTATAAAAGATAATACGCATTGTTCATATTTAGGTTATTTTTCAGTTATAAAAGATGTTGTGGCTAGAGTTGGTGTTAATATTTCAGGTTATAGTTATACTTTGCATGAAAAAGAAGTTTTGGGTGATTTGGGAAGGATGATAGGATCTTCGCCTTTAAGTAGTAAATATATTAAGTGATTTGATTTTTATTCTAAGATATCTACTTTTTCTATAAGATCGGCTTTGCCGGGTAATACTGGAGATATGCAAATAAAATATAATTCAAGAGCCCCGGTTAAAAAGCGGATTCTTGCTTTTGGAGATGGTTTTATTTTAGGGGCTTTTGAGGTTTTATCGTATTTTTTTGAAGAGATTATTTATGTTAGAAGTCCTTATGTTTTGCCTGATGTAGCTGATTGTTTATCTCCTGATATTATACTAACAAGTAATGCGGAAAGGTATCTTCCTGTTTTTTCAAATTTTGAATCGGATAAGCCTTTTTTTATAAATTATTTTAATCGGATGGTTGATTTCGGTAGAGTGCCGAGAGGTCTATTAAGGCCTTTCAAGCGTTTTTTAGTGGGAGATATTCTACGGAGTATTGTAAGTGGAAAGATGGCTTAAATGTAGAGGATGTTATTAAGGGGAGTAGTGTTCCTGAATTAGAGAAACGGGCGATAGGGAATAGTGTTTTGATTGATGGTATGCGTGATTATGCTATAAAAATTCATGATTCTGATCCGGAGCTGGCTTTTAGGTTGATAAGTATTGCTCATAAATTAAGGCCCAACGGTGTTGTAATAAAAAGAATATATGAAGAGTACAAGGCTAAAGGGTTTTGAATAATGGATGAAAATATTTACATAATCATCAGTTGGCTCGTGACATTGAAAAATCTTTTATCCGGCCGCTGATGGCACCTCAGTAGCGGAGGTCGTATCAGGCTTGTCGATACCGTTGATCTACAGTTTGTTAAGATGGACTATCAACTGCCAAACTGCAATCAACAATGTTAGTATTGGTTGCTGTGTTTTACGGGTGTCTGAGAGTTGAAGCTCAGCGCTCGAACCCGGCATCGGGTCGGAGCTTTAGCTATATAGATCACGATCAGAAAGTCACTGGTCATGCGATCATTTAAGGAACAAAACTGAGTATGAAGTACGAAAAATTGGCGATTCCGGATGTCGTATTACTAACCCCACAGGTGTTTGGAGATGAACGGGGGTTTTTTCTTGAAACCTACCGGCAGAGTGAGTTTGAGGCTAACTGTGGCGGGTTTACCTTTGTTCAGGACAATCATAGCAAGTCGTCAAAAGGGATCCTGAGAGGTCTTCACTATCAGTTACGTAACCCCCAGGGTAAGTTAGTCCGTGTTACCCGTGGAGAGGTTTATGATGTTGCCGTTGATATGCGTAAGGGTTCACCCACATTCGGCAAGTGGGTTGCCGCGACGCTGAGTGAAACGAATAAACAGTTGCTGTGGATACCGCCCGGATTCGCTCACGGCTTCTATGTCACCAGTGAGGAGGCAGAGTTTCAATATAAGTGTACTGACTACTACGCGCCAGGGGATGAGTACTCGCTTTTATGGAATGATCCGGTTTTAGGCATCGACTGGCCTGTTACCGGTAGCGGGCCGGTTCTTTCTGAAAAAGATTCAGTCGGCGACTTATTTAAGGATGCCCGCTATTTTGAATAGCGGCTGCAGATTCGTAGGCCTATAGATGAATAGAGTATGCTTGCTAGGATCTACCGGCTTTATAGGCAGAAGCTTAGCCTCTCATTTCGATCAGACCGGTGTTGACTGGGTAGGTGTTTCACGAAGTGCGGATGATGCTAAGTCTTATTCTCTCGAGTTAAACGGTGTTGAGAGAGTCATCGAACTGATCTCTGATTGCCCTGTCGTTGTCAACGCTTCCGGGTCACTGAAACCTGCCGACTTTGCTACTGATTTTCCAAATGCGATGGGGCGTTTTTGGGAAGATCAGCGTCAGTTGAATAACATGCTGGTGTCAGCAAATGTCCGGCGACTTATACATATATCATCCGCAGGCACTGTTTATGGTGAAGCCAGAGGTAATGGCAGCCGGGAGGATGATATGCTGAATCCTAAATCATGGTATGGACGATCGAAGCAGATTGAGGAAGCTCTCCTGAGTGAGACGATGAGAAAAACCGGAGGGGAATTCGTTTGTGCCAGAGTATCAAACCCTTTTGGCAATGAGGATGCGTCGCATCATGGTTTTCTCGATGTGCTGATTAACTGCATTAGAAATAGAAATGAGTTTATTGCGGGCTTTCCAAGGCATGCGTTAAGAGATTTTATTTATGCCCCCGCGATGGCCGAGATGGTTGCCAATATCGCTCTGTCAGACGTATCTGGTGTATATAATGTAGCCTGTGGCAAGTCGATTGAACTGGAGCAGCTTTTAAGCTTTGTGGAGAGCAATTTCGACGGCGTTAAAATTAAAAGGGAAGCGTGTATCTGTTCAACGGATGTTGTTAGCAGTGTTATCTCGATAGATAAATATCTGCGTCACTTTGGTGAAGTTGAAAAGAATAATATTTCTGTATATCAGTATGTTAAAAGTGAGTTGATAGATATCGCGATATGAAAGAAAAGAAGAATGAAATCAATAAAGCTGAAGATGTCACTGGTAGTGATATGACAGGTGGTGTGTCTGTTAAAAGTGAAGGTGAGTCAGGGAAAGAATTATCAAAAGATTTGATGGCCCATTACTACCATATAATTAACTCGAAAGGGCTGGACTGGTCACACTATATCGAAATGTATAACCTCGATGAAGATGATGACCCTATAGCACACTACATTCTGAATTGGCAGCGCTGCCCCCTGATAATTCCGGCAGTATTTGATTCTGCTTTCTATGTGGAACGCTATCAGGATATTCGTGAATCGGGTGAAAACCCTCTTGTTCATTTTATTGAACATGGCGAAAATGAAGCACGTATTCCCTATTCTTCGGATGATATATCTGAGCCAGTGCTGGAACCGGAGGATGAAGATCCGGACTTCGTGCTTCTGACCTCATGCAACCAGATTGATTGGGGTGAATATAAAGCTAACTATTGTCCTGATACTGTGAAGCATCCGGCGAACCACTACCTGCAGAACTGGGATAATCTGACTCCGGTTTTTAGCGGCTTTTTTGATACATCGCTTTATTATGCTTTATATCCTGATATCAGAAATAATCTGATCAACCCTCTACTCCACTATATCAAACATGGGATTTCTGAAGGGCGAATTGGTTGGATAGAAAAGCAGGACTACCTTGAGGCTGGTGGCCGGGAGTTTGACCCCTCGCTCAAGACTCTGATCGTTTGTGCACATGAAACCTCTTATACCGGGGCCCCTATCGTTGCACTCGAAATTGCCCGGCGCTTTAACGCAAACCACAACATTGTCACCGTCGGCCTGAGAAAAGGTGAAATGCATAACGCGTTCTTAAGCACTGGTTTTTTGCATATAAATTTCCCCCATGGCCCCCACGTTATATTTGCCAAGCAGATTCTGGGTGAATTACTTAAAGACTATAAAGTTGATGCGGCCGTATTAAACTCTGTTGAGTCATTAAATTTTCTGGATGCTGCCGCTTATTTTGAAATTCCGACGGTGAGCCTGATTCATGAGTATGCGGACTATACTCTACCGCGTGGAAAAATAAGTCGTGCGATATATACCTCAGACGTGGTGATCTACCCTGCTGAGTCGATTAAATTGTCCGGCCTGGACGAGTTAAAAGAGACGACCGCATTACGAACCGAACCAAATCATATCATTGTTAAACCCCAGGGAAGCATAAAGTTTGATGCCGCGGTCGATACCGGGGAATCAGAAGCATCATTAAGGCAAAAGTTGAAGATACCCCAGGATGGGATCGTGATTGCCGGTGCCGGGTATGTTCAGCAGCGTAAAGGCGTGGATTGGTTTTTTGAAACCTGCTACTACTTACTAAAACGGATGCGCTCAGAATCGGATCCTCGTGCCGAGCAGTTATATTTTGTATGGATCGGGGATGGCTTTAGCTCTGAAGATATGGCTGTATCTGTCTGGTTAAGCGCTTTTTTAAAGCGGGCAGGCATCGAGAACCGCTGTTACTTTTCCGGCCATGTAGATTCTGTCAGTAAAGCTCTGAAGGAGGTCGACCTGTATCTGCTGACCTCCCGCCTGGATCCGTTTCCGAATGTTGCTATCGATGCGCTCGATGCAGACTGTAGCATCGGCTGTTTTGAGTCTGCCAGTGGTATTGCTGATTTCCTGAACGAGTATCCTTCCAGAAGCGTGATTGCTCCCTACGGTGATTGTTACGCATTGGCTGATCGGGTCTTCGAAAATTTCGAGACACTAACAGATCGAAACGGTGTTAACAGCTCTCTATGTGAAGAGAAACTCTGTTTCAGTGATTATACTCAGGTGCTTGAGTCAGCAATCGAGAGTGCAATCACGAAAAAGTCAGCAATTCAGAACGTTATTGCTGAAAACGCAGCCTTTAAGTCACGCTTCGACGGCACTTTTTATGGGATGGATTTTTGTGATGGGGATCGGCAACACCACTTCCTGTCCTTATTGCAGAAAGGTATTGTTTTTTCCAAGCCTTATCCCGGATCTGCGATTCAGAGCAGGTTCAGGGTGTATAACTATAGTGATGATCAATCGTTTTCTGATTATGTGACCTCGGTTTTTGCTGATTCTGAAAACACCCGGGAGCCGGTTTTAAGGTTGCCTAGTGAGTCGGACGAGTTGTTTTCGGGGAAAATAGCGATACAGTTTCATGTGTATTACAAAGAGCTGATTGCGGAGTATGCCCACTACTTTAGTCATCTGATCGATCATGATGTAGATCTATTCGTTAGTCATGTTGAACCTTTAACCGATGCGGAAGTGGAGCTGTTAAGAGGCTCCGTTTCAGGAAAACTGTATCTGGATTTAGTGGATAACTGCGGTCGTGATATCCTGCCATTTCATCGATCATACTGTCAGCAACTTACAGATCAGTATGAGGTGGTTGGTCATTTTCACACCAAGAAATCGGTCGACTGTGTGGGCGGAATCGGTGACCGCTGGAGAACCTATTTACTGCAAAATCTGTTGGGTGGTGACGGGGTTGCAAAGCAGGTGCTCTCTATTTTTAACGACTCAAAGGTTGGACTTGTCTATGCTGAAGACCGGCATTGTGTCGATGAAGGCACTAACATGCCGTATATAGTTGAGTTAACGAAGAAAATGGGGTTGCAACCCCAGGTTGAGTATTACAGTTATCCTCTCGGGACTATGTTTTGGGCGAGAACTCAGGCCCTTGCTCCCCTGTTGAAAGTTGATAAAAGCACTTTCAAACTTGAAGAGCCGATCGCTTATGACGGCTCTGTTTTGCACGCTTTTGAACGGATCATTCCTCAGATTGTTGAAAGTACGGGGGCAAGTATTCAGAAGGTCTATTTAGCCGGTACTGATTGGTAATATTTATGAAACGAAAATTGATTATCCATGTGGGGATGGGCAAGGCCGGAAGCTCCTCAATTCAGCATACCCTGAGAGCTTCCGGACCACTTCTGCAGGCAAGAGGGGTAAAGTACCTTGGTTTAATGCTGGAAAGGCAGCCCCTCGAGAAAAGCCCGGTATGGCATAAATCTGATGGCTGGACTCAGTTTACCAGTCTGCCTGAACCTCAGGCAACGGCTCAGCTTGTTGCGGCCCTGCAGGAGATAGATCAAGCGCTACCTGATAGTGTGCATACGCTGATCTGGTCGAATGAAGCACTTTTTAATGAAGTTGAACAGGTTGCAGCGGCTATAGAACAACTGAATCTGCTATTCGATATCACCGTTGTTGGCTATATACGCAGCCCTGATAGCTGGATACATTCTGCTTATCTCCAATGGGGTATCAAGCATAAAAGCTATAAAGGTAGTCTTAAAAGCTTTCCCGAGTGGGTTAAAAATAAGAAGTTTGTTGTAACTCCTTTTATTAACCGCTGGAAGCAGTTGGTCGAATCAGTAGTCTTCTTTAACTTCGAACCAATAAAGGATGTTTGTGAACACTTCATAACAGAGTATTTACCCGCAATTGCATCCGACGTTAAAGTGGTGGTGTCAAATGAAACCCCTTCGTCTGCTGCAATAGCGCTATTTGCTTATTATAATTCACTGTTTGAAGAGGAAGTTTTACCTAACAGGCTGATGCCTTTGTTATCGGAAAGTGGAGTGGCAAAATCTCGCCAGGTTATGCCTGAGTTTAATGGCCTGCTTCCCGGCAAAGAGGATATCAGCCACTTTATTGCTGATAACCGGCCTGAAATTGATCAGATTAACCATTTTTTTGAAATGGAAAAACAGCCCCCTTTCGATATGAATCAGCTGAAATTTAAAGATAATAATGTGTCGCAGCAGGATATCAACAGAGCACTCCTTCAGCTTGTTGTTCATTTGTCGGATGAGGTTGAACGCTTGAAGCAGGTAATTAAGTCACAATAAATATTCAGGATGTCTGTTGTATTTGTCGTTTTTGTTAACATTTATAGTTCTTTTATTAGCCAGGTAATGTTGCTCTTTTGATATTTGTCTTTCGGTATTTTTATTGCTCTGTCTCCGTGACTGCAAGTAAGGTGTAAATAGGTTGGGTGGGTATCATTAAAAGTTTAAGTATATTTCGTTTTGATTTGCGACTTAGTCCAGCGTCAGCTATCAAACATTTAAGTTCAGATAGTGGCGAATATGAATGGGAATCAACTGATATTGATCCCCAGTTTTTTGTTAAGTTACGCTTCCCCATGCGGGGATGGTTTATGTTCGAGGTTGCTCTGCAGCATAATCAGCCCAGTGCAGTAACGAAACTCTATTTTGATTGTGGTAAAGGCTTCTCAGAAGAGCATGTATATTCGCTTCCGATTAAGAATGGAAGGGTCTCTAAAAGGTTAGTTTTTCTGCCTTTCGGCGTAAAAAAAATACGTTTAGATCCGCTTGAATCTGAAGGCGAGTTTAATGTTCGACACGCCAGGCTGATCTGGCTTACCTCTTCCTTTGCTGAAGAGCGTTTGTTGCACCGTCTTATTAATATGCACTACCGATTTCGTGAGCAGGATCTGAAGTGCGTACGCCGGGCGATAAAAGCCAGCGCTAAAGAAAACGGGTGTGACGTAAGAGATCATGCGCTCCAGCTGTATAATCAGACGTTTATAAAACGACCTACTCGCCGGGGTTACCAGGATTGGATAGAGTGTGAAGAGCAGAACCATCATCAGCAGTTTGCTCTGCTCAGCCAACAGTCGCAATCTGGTCCGCTGATCTCTATTCTGCTTCCGGTTTATAACACGCCTGAAATTTTTTTAAGGCAGTGCCTTGATTCTGTTATTGCCCAGCGATACCCGAACTGGCAGCTATGCATTGCGGATGATGGCTCCAATAAGAGCCATGTACGGCAGGTTCTGGATAGCTATGCGGCAAAGGATAATCGCATAACGGTATGTTATAGAAAGGAAAATGGCCATATATCTGCTGCAAGCAATAGCGCGCTCGAGCTGGTGACTGGCCGTTATGTTGCGTTGTTAGATCATGATGACTGTTTATCAGAGTTCGCGCTGAGCCGGATCGTGGATGCTCTCAATAAAAACTCTGCAGCGCGATTATTGTATAGTGATGAAGATAAAATCGATGCAGATGGCTTCAGGTTTGATCCCCACTTTAAGCCCGAATGGAATTACGACCTCCTGCTGGCGCAGAATTATATTGCTCACCTGTCCGTGTTGGATACCGAATTGGTGAGACGTGTCGGTGGCTTCAGGACAGGGGTTGAAGGTAGTCAGGATCATGATCTGCTGCTGCGCTGTTCGGCCCACCTCTCGCCTGAAGAGATCGTCCATATTCCCCACATTCTGTATCACTGGAGGTCTATTGAGGGGTCGACTGCTTCTGCTGCTAATGAAAAAGACTATACCAGTGAGGCAGGTTTGAAAGCGGTTTCTGAGTATTGCAGACAACATCACCCGGGGACCTCTGCTGAACCGGGCATCGTGCCTAATACCTATAAGGTTTGCTGGCCAGTTCCAGAACCCGCTCCTCTTGTCAGTTTATTGATACCGACCCGGGATAATGTTGAGGTATTGCGCTGCTGTGTAGACGCTATTCTGCAGCTAACAGATTATAAAAGCTTCGAAATCATTATTCTTAATAATCAAAGTAGCTGTGAAAAGACGCTTGAATATTTACAGCGGATCACGACGGATCCCCGGGTTACAGTGGTTAACTGGGACTATCCATTTAACTATTCATCCATCAACAACTTTGGCGTAACTAAAGCACGTGGGTCTGTTATCGGGCTTCTGAATAATGATATTGAGCCGATCAATCCAGGCTGGTTAACCGAGATGGTTAGCCTTGTTTGCCGGCCAGATGTTGGCTGTGTTGGTGCAAAACTGTATTACCCGAATGAAACTATTCAGCATGCAGGCGTTATTCTGGGGATTGGCGGTGTTGCCGGTCACTCCCATAAATACTATGAACGTCATGAACATGGGTATTTTTCCCGATTGCGACTGGTGCAGGAGTTATCAGCAGTTACCGGTGCTTGTTTACTAATACGCCGGTCTGTATATGAAGAGGTGGGTGGCTTGAACGAAGCTAATCTGGCTGTTGCTTTTAATGATGTCGATCTGTGTCTGAAAGTGAGAGCCGCTGGCTATAGAAACATCTGGACCCCTTATGCGGAACTCTACCATCATGAATCTGTGTCCCGCGGCGCTGATGACTCTGCAAAAAAACGCAAAAGAGCAAAGCGTGAAGCGGAATATATGCGAAAGCAGTGGGGAGAGCAGTTATATCAGGACCCGGCTTACAATCCAAACCTGACCCTGGTACATGAGGACTTTTCGTTGCGATGAAGCCTGATCAGAAAGTCGCTTTTGTAGTTGAAGAGTCGATAAACCCCTCATCAGATTTTTTTGTGATACCTGAGCTGAAAAGACGGGGGTATGAGATCAGACGATTTGGTTTTGATAGCTGTCCCGCAGCTGGGGACGCAGGCAAAAGTATTGTCGTCTTTGTTCGCTATGTGCCCCGGCGCTGGAAGTTATTCATTGATCGTTATCGAGAGCATTTTGATCAGGTCATCTACTTTATGGACGATGATCTTCTGAATCCTGCCGCTCTTTCAGGGTTGCCTTTACGCTACCGGTTTAAGCTGATCCGCTATGCTTTTCTGGCCCGGAGCTGGTTGCAGAAACACAATGCCTGTTTCTGGGTGAGTACACCTTACCTGCAATCGGTTTATAGCGCGTTTGATTCTGTTCTTGTTGCACCGGTTCCTCTTCCTGAGAAGCCCCGGCCGTTGACGATCTTTTATCATGGCTCATCCTCCCATAATGCAGAGATTCGTTGGCTGGTGCCGGTCCTCGAGGAGGTATTAAGGCGCCGTGAAAATACCGTTTTTGAAGCGATCGGCAATGCTGAGGTGCGTAAATGGCTGAAGGGATTAAGCCGGGTAAATGTGTTGCAGCCAATGAGCTGGCCCTCTTATCAGGCGTTAATCCTTCGGGGTGGACGGGATATCGGCCTGGCTCCACTGCTGGATTCCCCGTTTAATCGGGCAAGGTCTCATACAAAATATTTTGATATCACCGCTGCTGGGGCCGCTGGGGTGTTTGCAGATGACCCGGTATATACCTCATATATCGAGCACGAATCGAATGGAATGACCATCGCAATGGATCAGTCCGAGTGGGTCAGCGCGATAGTGGATCTGATCGATAACAAAGCCAAACGCTTAGCGCTACACTCTGCAGCCAGATCTCACTGTTTCAGGTTAGGGCAGACATGAGCTGTGTGGGCGTTTTTTCCGGCAGGATATTTAAAACTCCCTATCTGTCTGAGATATTGGATGCTGACGTTGTTCACTTGGGAGCATTAAATAAACCTGCCTGTGATTATATTGCCGGATGGGGACTAAAACCAACCTCTGTCCAGGCCCGCAGGTATGCCTGCAGGGAGAATATACCCTATATCAGCCTGGAAGATGGTTTTATCCGCTCGCTTGAACTGGGTGTGGATCGCGCGCCTGCCCACAGCGTAATCGCTGATTATAGTGGAATATATTATGACTCCAGCCGCCCCAGTGATCTGGAAACGCTGATTCTCTCAACCGTGTTTGATGAGGGGCTTTTGCAGCGCGCGGCACGGTGTATCGATCTCCTCAGATATCACCGGTTATCAAAGTATAATCATGTCCCGGATATTCCCCCCGCGTGCACTGGTCAACAATCAAGAGTCTTAGTTGTCGATCAGACTTTTGGCGATGCATCTGTCGTTTATGGAGGCGCCGGTTCGGATACCTTTATCCGCATGCTGGACTCTGCGATTGCTGAACATCCTGAAGCCGAGATCTGTGTAAAGGTTCACCCGGATGTGATTGCAGGCAAGAAAAAGGGTTACCTGCTGGGTGCCGCCCTGACACGAAATTGTGTGGTTCTATCTGAGGATATCTCTCCCTGGGCGTTGTTCGATACCGTGGAGCATGTTTATGTTGTTACCAGTCAGTTGGGGTTTGAGGCTCTGTTAGCGGGCAAGCAGGTGAGCTGTTTTGGTTTACCCTTTTATTCTGGCTGGGGGCTGACCAACGATTTTCTCCACTGCGAACGGCGTGGCGTGAGCCGAAGCCTGGAACAGGTTTTTGCCGCGGCTTATCTGCTCTATCCACGTTATATCAACCCTTATACTGGGCAAAGATGTGAATTGGAAGATACGATCTATTTACTCAGTGATCAGAAGCGTCAGCGGGATCGCTATCGGGGCAGATGGCTTGCTGTTGGCTTTTCTCAGTGGAAGAAAGGGTTTGTCGGGCGTTTTCTCGGGAGGTATGCCCGCATGGATTTTATTCGCAGGGCGGGTTCGGTCAGGCAACATTTAACGCCATCTACGCGGGTGCTTGCGTGGGCCAGCTCATTGAGCACCGAGTTGTCAGGGATCTGTGCTTCAGCGGGTATAGAGTTATGGCGGATGGAAGATGGCTTTGTAAGGTCAACAGGGCTTGGGGTCGACAGAGTGAAGCCCCTGTCGCTCGTTTTAGATTCGAAGGGCATCTATTATGATCCATCTGCCCCCAGTGATCTTGAGAATATGCTGAACAGTATGGATGTCTGCCGTTCGTTAACAGAGCGTGCACGACGAGTACGTCAGGCGGTAGTTGAGTTAAAACTGTCAAAATATAATGTGGGCGACACGTTAACGCTGTCTCTTCCAGAAACCCGGAAAATTATTTTAGTGCCGGGTCAGGTTGAAACCGATGCTTCAATCCTGAGAGGTTCCTCCTCTGTCAAAACCAATCTTGAGCTTCTACAGAGGGTGCGTAACCGCAATCCTGATGCATATATTATCTATAAGCCCCACCCTGATGTGATTAGCGGTGGTCGCTATGGCGAATTAAAGGCTAGTGCGGCTGCATCCCTGTATGATCTGGAGCTTAAAAATGTATCTATAGCAGACGTGCTGGACAGTGTTGATGAAGTTCACACAATAACCTCGCTGGCCGGGTTTGAAGCGTTGTTACGAGGTGTGAGAGTGTTTACATACGGCTTGCCGTTTTATGCGGGCTGGGGGCTGACCGGGGACGCTGAGGCTTCGGAGCGGCGACAACGCCATCTCACTCTGGACGAGCTGGTGGCGATAACACTCATTGTTTATCCGGTGTATATCGATCCTGTTTCGGGTGATCAGGTGAATATCGAGACGGTTATTCAGATACTTAACCAGAGCAGGAACAGTTGTTCAGGTACAGATATAAAAGCCAGACTTTATCGGGTGTTCAGAAATACCTTTCTGAAGTGCTAGTTTGTGTTAGCCGTGCATTGTGTTAATAGGAGGGGTGGGTGAAAACGTGTTATGTACATATAGGAATGCCTAAAACCGGCAGCTCTTCGATCCAGGATTCCATGAAAAACCGGCTGGATGACCCTGACTTCCTGTATGCCCCATTTGAGCAAGCAAATCATGGCTTTGTGGTGTATAGCTTATTTGACCCTAAGGCTGAGAAGCACAGAATCAACCTGTCGGCAGGCAGAAGTGGTGATGATTTAAAAGCTTTTAATGATGATAATAGAGCACTGCTTGCGGCGGCTATTGAACAATCGGCTGCAAACAATCTTATCATTTCTGGAGAGTCTATCACTCAGCTCTCTGTTGAGGGGTTGACCCGGTTCAGGTTATTTCTACAGGAATATTTCAACAATATTGTTGTTGTCGCCTATGTCAGACCGCCCGGGTCTCTGATCGGCTCGTCCTTTCAGCAGCTGATAAAACGACCTCCTGTTGGTGAGTTAAATATTCAGAGATCGTACATAAATTATCACAAAGTATTCAGTAAATTTGATGCTGTTTTTGGCCGGTCTAATGTCCATCTTTGGTTGTATGAAAGGGCTGAGCTGGCAGGCGGAGATGTTGTTGCAGACTTTGCCGGGCGTCTCGGAATTAAACAAGGCACTTTTGATATTATCAGATCTAACGAATCTATCTCTAAAAACGCGCTGTCACTGCTTTATATATATCGTAAATTTGGTGTGGAATATGGCAGCGAGCAGATCAGTCTTCGGGAAAATAATCTGCTGGTGAGAAGGCTTAGCAAAATACCGGGTGAGAAACTATGTCTTTCAGGTCGTATTCTTGATCCGGTTTTAGACGCGCATAAAGATGATATTGCATGGATTGAGAAACGGTTAGGACGGCGTTTTAATGGTAACAGGGCGGGACTCAACAGTAACATCGAATCAGAGGCTGATCTTTTACATCCGGATCGCCCTACTGTTGAAACGCTCATCAGGATGATCAGGCCAGACTATTTAATACAGGATGTCACAGGGGAAAATCCTGAGGAGATCGCGCTTCTGGTACATTCGTTAAAAAACCAGATCTCGGATATGCTCAGAGATCGCGAAAAGCAGCAGGGATAGTCAGCTTTTAATGCAGGCCACTACCTGTCACCAGTTACATTATAAAGACCCATTTATCATGAAAACAACGCCTGAGGAGTATGATGCCCGTGCGTAACACTGTTAAAGCGCCGCAGGTTATCCTCATTACCGGTGCCACTGGCGCAATCGGAGGAGCACTGGCGAACTATTATGCTGAACCGGGTGTGATGCTGCATCTTCATGGACGTAATCCGGCAGGACTGGAGCGCGTAGCGCAACAATGCAGGGCAGCGGGTGCTGAAGTGATGACCTATCGCAATGACCTTTCAGAGACTCGTTCTTTACAGGCATGGCTGGAACAACTTGATAACACAAGCCCGCTGGATCTTTTTATTGCCTGTGCGGGTATGAATATCAATATAGGTGACGACCTGTCGGGAGAGAAGCCCGCCGAAATGGAAGCGCTACTCGATCTCAATGTAAAAGTGACTCTGCTGATGGCGGGTCAGGTTGCCACGTTGATGCGTCAGCGTGGAGCGGGACAAATCGCGTTGATGAGCTCACTTGCGGCTTACCATGGGCTACCTGTGACTCCCAGTTATTGCGCAAGTAAAGCTGCAGTTAAAGCCTATGGTGAGGCTTTGCGTGGCGGACTCGCCCCCTTTGGGGTTGGGGTAACGGTTATTATGCCTGGGTATGTTGCCTCTGAAATGTGTTATGAGATGCCGGGGCCTAAGCCATTTCTTTTGCAGCCTGAACAAGCGGCTGAAATAATCGCCAGAGGGTTAATCCGTAACAAAGCCCGGATAACATTTCCCTTTCCATTGAACATCGGCTGCTGGTTTCTTTCGGTGCTGCCATATGCTGTGTCGGGGCGGATCCTGGCGTTGCTTGATTACCACGGAAAATAGCGGTGTCGAATCTGTTTACTCTTATGTCCTTTAGTGGTCAACTGACCTCTGCCATCGCTGTGGGGCTAAGTGCATCTTTGCTGTTTGAGTTTCTTCTGCTGGTGCCTCGAAGGTCAGTCTGTTTTAAAAGAGGCTTTACGGGCTATTTGGTCCACAGTGCAAGTTGGTTGAGTTTTTTCTTTGTGTGTCTGTTGCTGTTTCAGCGCCCATGGTTTGCCGTTTTATTGACGACTTCATTTCAGTTACTCTTGCTGGCGGTTAACTTTGTTAAATATCGCTCACTCAGAGAGCCCTTTATTCTTCAGGACTTTGAGTATTTTTACGATATGATCAGACACCCACGTCTCTATCTGCCTTTCTTTGGTATCTGGAATGCGATTCTGGGGGCCACAGTGTTTATTGCCCTTGTATATGGCGCATTAATGCTGGAGCCGTCGCTTCTGAGCGTGGTGTCCTGGAGCACCTTTGTTGCCGTAACGATTGTGTTTTTGACACTGTCTCTCTGGGCCCTCTATATGGCCGCTAAGGTGTTGCCGGTACCCACACTGAGACCGGAAGATGACCTGCGTATATCCGGTTTATATACCAGTTTCTGGGTGTATTTTCTGGCATTCAAACGGACGCCAAAGCTCTTGCCACACGCCGTTTATGGAGCAGAAGTCGGTGTCAAAACCACTGAGGGCCTGCCCGATCTGGTGGTGGTTCAAAGTGAATCTTTTTTTGACCCACGGGTGAGCTATCCCTCTGTACAGAGCAGTGTTCTGCAGCACTATGACCGGGTGGTGAAACAGTCACTCTCTTTTGGGCAATTGAGGGTGCCTGCATGGGGGGCAAATACGGTACGTACGGAGAGTTCATTTTTAACCGGCCTGCAGCCAGAGCAGATGGGGATTCATCAGTTTAATCCTTACTGGTATCTGTCACGAAACCACTTACCCAACCTGGTTTCCAGGCTGAAATCTCTGGGGTACAAAACTATCTGTATCCATCCCTATCCGGTTGAATTTTATCGCCGGGATCTGGTGTTTCCTAAGCTCGGATTTGATCAGTTTATCGATATTGGCGGGTTCAGTGCCGGATCAAAAGATGGACAGTATATTAGTGACAGGGCGGTGTCCGAAAAGTTGAAACAGGTGCTGGATGAGGAGAGAGGCCCCTGTTTTGTATTCACTATTACAATGGAAAACCACGGGCCTCTGCATCTGGAATCGGATGAGGGGATCGATATTGCTGCGCTCTATCGGGAGATACCATCTGCTAAGTCCAGCGACCTGACGGTTTACCTGAGGCATCTCAAAAATGCCGATCAGATGATTGATCAGCTAACACAGTACCTGTCGTCCAGAGCCCGGAAGAGTTATCTGTGCTGGTATGGTGATCATGTGCCGGTTATGACTGAGGTTTATAAACAGATGGGGGAACCGGTTGCTGAAACCCCCTATTTTATCTGGTGTAACCAGACTGCAGAACAGCAGGGCGGCAAGCAGGATATAGGGGTCGATCAGTTGTCGGTTGAGCTTTTTGAGCGTGCAGTGTTATGCAGCGCTATAAAAACCGCGATCTCCTAACATTGTTAAGCGGTATTTAGTTGCAGCCAGCACCTTCCTGAGGCTCTTGCGCAGGGATCAGTAACTGCTGTGATCCCAGTGGATTGCTTCCAAAGAGTGTTTGCAGCGGCGATCTGTTCATCAGTAAGCGTTCGATAGATGAGTCCACCCCGATCTCCACGCCTTCGCGGGAATAAAAACCACCATTTATCTGGGTTGTATGGCGAACCACTTTGCGGAAACAGTGGAACAGGTGCATATCTGGTTGCTCTGTATCGCACCAGAACTGGTCAAGGCTGCAACGGGACGTTAGCCCGGGGATATTATAAACAGGGTCTGCGAGGGTAATTGTTCTGCGCTTGTGAATCAGAGAAGATGTGCCTACTGTACTGTTGACGACGATTGTGCCCTGGCAATGATCCAGAAGGGTTGGTAAGTGGCCACTTTCAAGGTATACCGTTCTATTGCGAATGTTCAGCTCTTTCTCTAATTGTCTGATCAGCTTTCTGTAGTTGGAAAAACCGGTATCCAGCGGGTGGTTCTTAATTACCAGTAAGCTGTTTTCCGGGGCGTGACGGGCGAAAGAGGACAGAGTGTATCTGATGACGTCGGCCATGGAGTCAAATTGAGAATGTGTCTGAATCTGGCTGTCACTGTCTAGTTGTAATGGCAGTAAGAAAAACGCTGATTGCTTATCGATCAGTGTCTGAATCATTTTTTCATCGCGCTTTTCATACCAGGGCATAATACCGAGCCGGACTGCCCAACCTAATAGCTCAATCCCGGAAATATAGGGGCGGTGGGTTTTATAACCAGGGTAGAAGAGGCAATTCAGCAGGCCTGGCAGATGATAACCTATCTCATGCAGGGCCAGCAGAGCTACGGGGGTTCTGACCGGCTTCGTCTCCTCCAAAGGGGGCAGTTCTGCTGCTACCGATCTGTACCAGTCTGAATCCTTTGGTAACGGGGAAAAGCCGTTGATACCATCCTCCTCCAGCGTCAGAAAGTTTGGCCGCAGGTAGCCCTCCTCAAATACGTGCAGTCTGATATCGTGTTTCTTCGCCAGCGCGACAGCGGGGGCGTTTACGGGCCGGGTATCGCCCACCATAATGATATCGGTGATCTGGAGTTCAATCAGTTTGGCCTCAAGCCAGGCGGGGAGTTGAGAAACATCTTTACGGAACTGCATTGATGGCTTGGCGCGCCAGTAAACGTAATCCCCCATGTTAAAGTTGACACGGTAGACCCTGGCCCCCCTGGCCAGTAATCTATCTCCCAGTCGGGAAAAGAAGGGACTGGTGGGGCCCTGAAGAAAGATAAAATTGCGATTATCCATCTACATCAATACCGGCTAATTACAGTAACGAGGCTAAAGTATTCAGGGTTGTATCGATCTGCTCCTGCGTGTGCTCACAGGAGAGAAAAAAGCGAAGTCGGGCACTTTTTTCTGGCACTGCAGGGTATAGAATCGGTTGTACATTGATCCCCCGATCAAATAATGCTGAGGATATTCTGGCAGCGTTAACCGAGCTTCCCAGAATAACGGGGATAATCGCAATGCCTCTGCTATCCCCCGTATTGAGTTTCAGCGCTCTGGTCTGGGTAATAAAGTATTCTGAAATTGAGCGTAACCGACGTACGCGATCAGGTTCCCGGGCCATTATTTCGAGGGATTTTATCGCGGCCGCTGCAATAGGGGCCGGGATGCCGACACTGTAGAGAAAGCCGGGTGACAGATGGCGCAGGTTTTCCACCAGCGCGGATTCCCCCGCTATAAATCCACCACAGCCAGAGAGAGTCTTGCTCAGGGTGCCCATCCAGATATCGACATCGGTCGCATCTACATCCGCGAGCTCCCGCAGTCCTTTACCGGAGTTGCCGAGGACGCCAAAGGAGTGGGCTTCATCTACCATCAGGAACACCCGGTGCTGTTGCTTCAGTTGAACTAAGCGTTTCAAATCCGGAAAATCGCCATCCATGCTATAGAGGCCTTCGACAATAATCACCACCCGTTCAAACTGGTGCCGCTTCTCCTTTAGTAAATGCTCCAGAGCATCCAGATCATTGTGGGGAAAAGACAGCCGCCTGGCGCCGGAAAGCTGAGCTCCAACAATTGAGCTGTTATGAATATACTCATCGTGAATGATCAGATCCTTTGCACCGAACAGATAGCCCAGAGTGGATACATTGGTTGCGTGGCCGCTGACAAAGACCACCGCATCATCAACACCGTAAGTTCTGGCAAGGGCATGTTCCAGCTCACGATGAATAGGGCGTTCTCCTGAGACGATACGACTGGCGGATACCGAAGTGCCATAACGCTCCATGGCTTGTGTTGCCGCCTGATTGACTTCAGGGTGGCCAGATAGGCTGAGATAGTTGTAGCTGGCAAAGTTGATCAGCTCACGACCGGCAATAACTGTGGTTGCTCCCGCCAGACCTTCATGGACTCTGAAGAACGGACTCTCAACACCGAGCTGTTCTGCTCCCCGGTTGATTATCTGCATCTGGATATATCCCGGGTGCTGATCAAAGCGGTAAAACTTATCGGGAATCGTGGTTTCTTTTAGTGAAACAGCGGGTCTGGCTGCATCCGTTTCAGCCTGTTTAAGTTTTCGTTGCAGCGATTGCTGAATCAGTTTCTGTTTCAGGTCACGGGATAGTTTTTTGGCGACCATATTCAGTGCTTCATCCGGTTATTATTGCTTTGCTCGATAGAGGTGACAATTTTATCCGTCATCTGACTATCCGTGGCGCCATGCTGGGCGGCTATTTTTTCCACCTCTGCCTGAGCTGTGTTTTCAGTCGCAGAGTCTTTGCCTTTCACCAGACCGATAATTTTGTCTGCCAACTGAGAAAGTTTGGGGGTTTCCGTTAGTGCCATAACCGGTACCTGAATACCGATGCGGGACTCCAGTGCGGACATCAGTTCCACACCCATCAGAGAGTCCATACCCATATCATAGATCGATTTATCAGGACTGATTTTGCTCTCAGGGATCATCAGTATCTCACTGAGCTCATGCACCAGAATTTCAACCACGGCTGCATGAAACTCGGTTTCACTCATCTCACGCATCATCGCTTCCAGATCAAGCGTATCATCATCATGTTGTTCAGCTTCACTGGCCGTCAGGGCCAGCTCACGGAACTTATTTTGTTGCGCGGTAGGCAGAAAGCGGCTGAGAGCATGCCAGTCCAGCTCCATGACACCCAGGGACTGCGCATCTGTCAGAATGATCTGTTCCAGTATTGCCAGCCCTGTGTCGGAGTTGAGAGAGTTGCCGCCAAGCCGGTTTTGTAATGCATCTTTTACGGTTTCGTTTCTGGCCAGGAAGCCTACATCATCGATCGCACCCCAACGGACACAGGTGGCTGGCAGCTGTAGTGACCGACGCGTTGCCGCCAGAGCTTCAAGCCAGTGATTGGCTGCAACATATGCTGCCTGTCCTGGGTTCCCCAGCAATGTCGTGGCAGAGGAGTAGAGTATGAACAGCTCCAGGTCCTGCTCCCGTGTTAATTCATCGAGGTATTGTGCGCCCCGAAGCTTAGCCGCCATGCTGGTTCTTATCTGCTCTGCATCAAGGTTGCGGATAAGGTTGTCATTAATTACAGTTGCCGCATGTACCACGCCTTTAAGTGGCGGCATCTGCTCTCCACATAACCCGATAGCCTGTTGTAATGCCTGTTTATCTGTGACATCACAAGCCTCAGCCCGGACATTAATATCAGCGTCCTGACACTGAGCGATAAACTCAGCCGCCTCTTGTGATGTAGCCCCCCGCCGGCTGAGCAGTAGCAGGTGTTTTGCCCCTTTGGCGACTAACCACTGAGCCGTTTTCAGACCAAAGCCTCCCAGGCCTCCGGTCACCAGATAGGTCCCTTGAGCATTTAACTTTAGTGAGCTGTTGTGATGCCCGTCTGCAGTTATCAGAGCATCGGCGTTGAGGCCCTCCTCATAGGAGACAATGATTTTGCCGATCTGCTTGGCCTGTTGCATATAGCGGAAGGCATCGACCACTTGATGGGCATTGAATTTTGTGTAGGGCAGGGGAAACAGCGTTTCCTGATTGAACAGCTCCAGCATCTCTGTAAATAAACGACTGGTCAGCTCAGGTAGCTCCCGTTGTAACTGATCGGCATCAATACCGAAGTAGCTGATATTATTTCTGAACGGTCGTAGCCCGATTTTGGTATTTTCGTAGAAATCACGCTTGCCCAGTTCCAGAAAGCGGCCAAAGGGCTTCAGAACTCTGAAATTTTGTCGGATCGCTTCGCCTGCCAGCGAATTAAGGACCACATCGACGCCTTTACCATCCTCGGTATCTCGCAGAATCTGTTCAGCAAAAGTCAGTGCTCGTGAGTTGTATATCCGTTCAGGCGGGATACCCAGCAATTTGAGGAAATCCTGTTTTTCCCGTGAACCTGCGGTAACGTAGATTTCAGCTCCAAGCCATTGGGCCACCTGAATCGATGCTATGCCAACACCGCCAGCAGCCCCGTGAATCAGTACTTTTTCGCCGGGTTGCAAGCGGGCCAGGTGGTGAAGCGCATAGTAAACAGTGAGGAACGTTGTCGGAATGGTAGCTGCGCTTTCATAGCTTAGCCCTGCCGGAATCGGGGCGATTGAGTAGCAGGTGGCAATAATCCGGTTACTGAAACACGAGGAGCCAAAGCCAACAACTTTGTCGCCTGCGCTGAAATTATCTACGTCGCTACCGGTGCGGATAACACGGCCAGAAAACTCCAGTCCCAGCGTTGCTCCGGCAAAACCATTTTCAATCGCCTCATCGGATAAGAGGCCGAGCGCGTACATGATATCCCTGAAGTTCAGTCCGGTCGCCATCACCTCAATCTCGACCTCATCATCAGCCAGTTCCCTGGCTGGGCGGGCCTGCCACTGCAGATTGCGCAGCTGACCTGGAAGTTCAAAGCCTAATGAGATCAGGTCAGTGTCATGGTTATGAGTAGCTTCAGAGGGTTGCTGTTCCCGGCGCAACCGAGGGGCAAAGTAGCTCCCCTGTTCGCTAATGAAGAGTTCATGTTCAGCTGAAGGTGTCTGTAACTCTGCCAAAAGTGCGTCACTGGCTGCGGTGCTAATTACCAATGGCAGGTCGATCAGGCGAACCGGATTAGCTAAAGACTCATTCATCAGCGTGCGGCCAAAGCCCCATAGAGCGGCATCTGCAGGTGGGCCGGGTTGAGGGGCGGTCGGGTACACCTGGTCACAGGGATAGATTGCCCCGGCTCCCTGAGTGAGAAGCCAGATTTCCGCCTCGCTCTGCAGTTCCTCCAGCACTTGCAACACTTCGGTTGCCTGGGCGCAGCGTAACGTCTGACTGGTCAGAGGATCGGTATTATCTCCTATCTGTTCCAGAAGAATAATTCTGGTGATGGGAGTGTTCATCTGCCTGGCTTCCAGCAGCTGCTCCTTCAGGGTGGACTGAGAGCTATGATGCATTATCGATGCTGGATGCACACTGTTGATAGCGGTAGTCAGCTGTTGCTCTTTCTCGTTGTCGCCGCCAATAATCAGCCACTGACCAGATATGTCTTCAGCTTCGTTTTGGTGTGTGTTTGCCTCAGTAAGGCTCCCGCTGATCAGAAAGAAACTGCTGTCTCCCGCGGTATCAGACAGTGGTTGAAGCTCGCCAATGCCTTGCTGCTCCAGAGTTGTTAACCACTGCTCATCGGACACCTGAACAGAGTGCTGGTTTAACCACCAGTCCTGATTATAACCAAAGGCAAAATCAAACCAGAATGATGGCTGTATACCACACACCAGTACCGTTGCTCCTTTCTCCAGTAGCGGTTGTACCTGTTGTAGCAGCTGTAAGCAGTTTGAGGGCAGGTAATCGTCAAAGGTGAGCACTGCTAACTGGTATGGCGCAACAGCATCGGCTTGATCCAGTGCTGATATATTGGCGAGCGGATAGCGTTCACGCAGATGATCAGCACTTTCCAGGGCTGTCTCGTTGTCACTGGCAAAAGTATAATCTGAGACGTTAAAGTTCAGCTCTGAACAGATGCTGTAACCAAAGTGGCATTGTGATGAGGCCGCCTCCAAAACTCGTAAACGCTCGCCTGGCTTCAGGTCGCCTTGCCGCTCTGTAATCACCTCTTTTAATGCTGATGCGACGACCGGGTAGACGGTTTGGCTTAGCAGGTCTTTAAGCAGGCGCTGATAGCTCTCTCTATTGGGTCTTTCATCTGTATCGTCACTGGCGCTGGCTTGGCTCTGGTCACCGGAAAGTCTGAAAATATCCCGCAATAAGAGCGATGTTCTTCCTGCTAACTGGATAGCAGAAAAGAAGTCGGGGTATTCGCGAAGTAGGGTATTCCAGATCAGAGTGCTGCTGATTTCCGGCTCGATAAACTCAGCAGTCAGCGAATATTCAGTGCCGGTATACTCCAGTACCCCATATTCGCATGCGGATTTCAGTAGTTGACTGCGAATATTACTCAGGTCCGGGCTTTGCAAATTGAGCGCTTCTACTGCATCAGCATGCAACTCAGAGATATCTGCCATCGGCGAACGGACGGCTTCTGCCATGGCATGGGCAATCATGCTTTCCAGAAGAGGGGCAACTTCATCACTATAGCGGCGGATCTGATGTTGCTGGAGCTGATAAGCCTTGCCAAGTGCCGTGTTCAGTGGCGATAGCAGTGACTTCTTCTCTGTTGATCTGTTGGCAACAGCGGTCAGATGATAGTTGAGATATGCAATCTCCCTGGCACCGGATTTATAGAGCCGGACGGCTTTAAAACGAACCCCTTCCAGCAGTGCAATTGTGCGCCCCTGGGAGTCGAACAGTTCGATTCTGGTTAACAGAGAGTGAGGGGCTTTGCGTAACAGTTTTAAATGCGCCAGGGTTGGAGAGACGCCTGAATGTCTGCTAATCAGAATGCGATCTGCCCGGGATGGGATAAAGGCTGTGCCGTTATGCGTTGCCAGCTCTTTGGTGAGGAAGTGGATGACTAGCTGAATCGCACTATCCAGCACCCCAGGATGGAGCAGGTATTGACCGGCAGCTGCACTGATTGATTCGGGTAGCGATAATTCTGCCATCACTTCTGAGTCATTTATCCAGCCCCGCGTCACGGCACTGAATGCCGGGCCGTACTGAAGCCCGGCCTGTAGCGCTAACCGTTGGTGCTCGTTGGCATCAAAGTCAGGTTCCCGTTGAGGGCGCTCAGGAGATTCAGTCAGAAGCGCCGCCCCGGTGGTCTGATGCACCGTACGGGCTTTACAGTTCAGGGTCCATTGATCGGTAACGGTGTAGCTGCGACTGTTAATGCTGATATCGCCTGATTCCGGGTTGACCCGGGTTTGAACGACCTTGCTTTGACCCTCTTCTAAAATCAATGGCCCGAGAATTTCAAACTCTTCTATCTCGATATGATCGTGCTGGCGGAAGTGGCTTGCTGCATTCAGAGCCAGTTCAATAAATCCGGCGCCGGGATAGACAACACTATCTCCGACCTTATGATCAGCCAGCCAGGGGTGGCGCGCGGTATCAAGCTGGCTTTCCCAGAACAGAGGGGCGTGAGGGATAGCTGCGCCCAACAGAGGGTGGACTGAATAACGGTTGAGCAGCTGTAATGATTCGACGGTATTGGTATACCAGTAATCTTCATGCTGCCAGGTGTACAAAGGCAGTTCCAGCCGTTGGCCGCAATGGGGAAACCAGCGGGCCAGACTGATAGCACCGGCCATGAAAACGTCTGCAATGCATTGTTGCAGCTCTTGCAGGGAGCCATTGTTCCGGCTGATCGTCGGAATAACTCTGGCGGTTATATTGTGCTGCCGAATCTGGTCCTGCTGATAGCTGCGCAGCACAGGATGAGCGCCAACCTCAACAAAACAGTTGTGTCCCTGACCGATAAGCGAATCAATTGCCTGCTGAAACAGGACGGGCTGACGGATATTCTGCCACCAATATTCAGCATCAAGCTGAAGACCATCGAGAAGTGAGCCGGTGACAGTGGAAAAATACGGGATACTGTTTTTTCCTGGCTTTATGTCTGACAGTGACTGCAGCAACTGCTGTTCAATCGGGTCCATAGATGGGCTATGGAAGGCGTAATCCAGGGGTAGCCGGATGTTGAATGTATTATCGCCGCTTAGCTGTTGTTCCAGACGTGCCAGTTGATCAGGGTCTCCTGCCAGGGTAACCCCTTTGCTACTGTTAATGCCTGCGAGGTGAATGTCTGAGAATTCTGCCTGTTGCAGGAGCGTTAAGGCTTCCTCTGCACTCAGGGCCGCGGCAGTCATGGCTCCCTGTCCCCGGGTTGTTCCCTGACACTGGCTGCGGAAGTAGATTACTTTTACGGCGTCTGCCAGGGTGAGTGCGCCACAGGCCCAGGCTGCTGCCACTTCACCGACGCTATGGCCGGTAACTGCAACCGGTGTAATCCCCTGATCGTACAGGTGTCTGGTGATACCTGCCTGGATTGCAAACAGGGCGGGCTGAGCAATCTCAGTATATTGGAAACGATTCTCACCGTTCAGACCATTAATTTCATCAGCCAGGGAGAAGTCTGCATAGTGTGAAAATAGTCGATCAATTTCGGCGATGGTTTCAGCAAATACCCGGGAGGATGCCAGTAAAGATTTACCCATAGTTTGCCACTGGCAGCCGTTACCGGAGTAGACAAACACTGCGCCAGGTGAAGAGATAAGCCCATTACCTGTGTATATGCCTTCGCTATTCAGGGTTTCGGGTTGCTCTGCAAAACGGTGTAGTTTGCTTGCAGCGTCTTTTGAATCACGGGCGTATAGCAGCAGCGCTTCATCGTAACGCTCTTTCCGCAGATTGTAGTTCCAGGCTACATCGTATAGCGAAATGGATTCGTTGCGTTCAAGATAGGCCGCCAGACGTTTAGCATTGTCTTGTAGTGCCTGGTCTGTTTTACCACTGACGATTAACGGTAGAAATTCAGTTTCAGTTGTATTTGTCTGGTCGCTCATAGCTGCAGCTTCATCGCTTTGCAGAATGACGTGGGCGTTCGCCCCCCCGAAACCAAATGAGTTAATCCCGACAGTAATCGTGCCATCGTGTCTGAGAGGTAATAACTGATCTACGACCTGAATATTCCATTCATCGAACTTTATTTCAGGGTTGGGCGTTTTCATACTGATCGTAGCCGGTACCGCCCGGTGTTTCAGAATCAGTAGCGCTTTAACCAGACTGGCTACCGCTGAGGCTGTTTCGAGGTGCCCCAGATTACTTTTTACTGAACCGATGGGTAGCGGCAGTTGGCGCTTTTTGCCGATGGCATTACCGATAGCCCGGGTCTCTATAGGGTCACCAACCGGTGTGCCTGTCCCGTGTGCCTCCAGATAGTCAACCTGGTCAGCAGTGATGCCTGCCTTCTGATAGGTCTGTTCCATCAGAGCGGTTTGAGCGTGACAGGAGGGGATGGTTATACCGGATTTGTTACCGTCGGTATTCACTGATGAGGCGGCGACGACCGCGTAAATAGTATCGCCATCTGCTTTCGCCTGGTCATAATCTTTTAGCAGAAATACCCCACCGCCTTCGGAGCGAACATAGCCGTTGGCTGACTCATCAAAAACTTTACAGCGGCCATCCGGGGACAGCATGGTCGCTTTAGAAAAAATGATAAATCCAAATGGATGAAGGTGGAGGCTGATTCCTCCCGTCAGGGCGGATGTTACTTCGCCACTGAGGATCGACTGACATGCCTGATGGAAGGCCACCAGAGTCGATGAACATGCCGTATCCATCGAAATACTTGGCCCTTTCAGATCAAAGCTGTAGGAGATCCGGTTTGAGGCGATGCTGGAAGTGTTGCCTGTTGCGGTTGATGAGTTGATAACACTCAGGTCATCACTCATGCGGTATGAATAGTCAAGACTGGAGATGCCAAAGAAAACGCCGGTGTCTGATTTTCTCAGTTCAGATGCTTTGATACCCGCATGCTCAATCGCTTCGCTGGTCATCTCCATTAGAAACCGCTGTTGCGGGTCCATGACGGCCGCCTCACGGGGCGAAATGCCAAAAAAGTCTGCATCGAAGCCGGCAATATTGCCTAATGACCCGGCTTTGAACGTGTAACTGCTGCCGGGATGGTTTTTGTCTGGATGAAGAAGGGTGTCAAAAGCCCAGCGATCCGCTTCAACCTCAGTAATAAAGTCTTTTTTATCAACCAGATCCTGCCAGAAAGTATCTGTGGTGGTTTGTGGCAGGCGGAATGAATAGCCAATCAGAGCAACACGTTTATCCATGCTTAATAATAACGTCCAGTAGAGCATATCGATGGGGTACCTATTCTAAAGTAAATGTACCCCTGATATAAGAGATAATGAGTTATGTAGCAGTCTTTTATGGCGTTGCTAACGAGAGCGTATAGAATTCTGTTACAGTTCCTTCGGGGAATGCGTCTGTAGTCTGCGACTCTTCCGGTTGGCGTATGTTTACACATTTACTTCACTGCTTTTGTGGAGTAGTTATCACCAGTCATCATCATATTGTGGGTAGAAAAACAGCTATGAATACACCTGAGAACCAGGCTCTGTTTGTACCGGTCATGGCGCCGAGACCTAACTCATTCAGTTTGTCGCTGTGGAATTTGCCGGCCTTTCGCAGAAACATGCTATCAATCTGGTCAGATAAAGCGTATCGGGCCAGAAAAATGTCGTTCCGGTTGCTGAATCAGGAATACATCCTGTGTAATTCCCCGGATACGGTCAGGCGGGTTTTTCTCGATAGACATGATATTTATGATAAGAAAAGCCCACAAATGCGGCATGCGCTGGAGCCGTTACTCGGTGATGGGTTGTTTGTGAGTGATGGAGCGCTGTGGCAGGAACGACGTAAGGCATGCTCGCCACCATTTGAAAGCGTTTACTTGCCGGGTTTTGCCAAAATCATGTCAGGTTCTGCAGTTGAGATGGCGGACCGCTGGGCTGCATTGCCGGATGGTTCTACCGTCGATGTCCTTAATGAGATGGCGCGTCTGACCGCGCAGATTATTGGGCGTACCGTGTTTGGTGATGATGTCTCTGACCAGGATGCCGCTAAAGTGGTGAGTGGTTTTACCGAGTATCAGCAAACGATCAACCAGATCGATTATGCAGATACCTTCGGGTTGCCATTTTTGCGCCAGTTTGGGAGTCCGTTGCGGCGAAAAAAAGCCGCCAGAGCGACCGCTGAAGTGCATCAGGTGATTGACCAGATCATTGATCGCTTTAAGCGCGGTAGGAAACCGGAGAGGTTAACTCTGTTATCTGCATTGTTGGAGGGAGATACTGCCTCCGGTGGTCAGGGGGGCTGCCCTATGAGTGCGGAAGCCGCCAGGAATGAAGCGATTGTTATGTTTATGGCGGGCCACGAAACCACTGCTAATGCGCTGGCATGGACCTGGTATCTGCTGGATGGCTGCGAACGATCGCGCGGCAAAATGTATGCTGAAATTGATCAGGTATTACAGGGGCGAACCCCCACCTTTGAAGATGTGGCGAATCTGCCTTTTACCCGCGCAGTGTTTGAAGAATCCCTCCGGCTTTATCCGCCTGTTCCTCTGTTGAGCCGTCAGGCGCGTAGTGAGGACGAGATTCGTGGCAGTAAAGTCAAGGCCGGAACTATTATGCTGGCGCTTCCCTGGTTGCTGCATCGGCATGAGAAAGAGTGGGATAACCCCAATGCTTTCTACCCTGAGCGTTTTATGCCGGGCAACCCTAAACCCGACAAATTTACCTATATCCCCTTCAGCGTGGGGCACCGGGTCTGCCTGGGGTTACGTTTCGGCCTTACGGAGGGAATTTTGTGTCTGGCTACCCTGGCACAACGTTATCGTCTCAGTCTGCCCGATAAGCATAAAGTAGATATTGAGTGTCGCCTAACGTTACGCCCTAAGGGAGGCTTGCCAATGATTCTTAGCAAAAGGCGTTGATATGGCTGATAAAGGGTTTTCTTTACAGCAAAAGGCGGAGCTGTTTCTGGCCAGGTTGCTGCGGTTTATGCCCATTGATGTCGCTTCAGCGATTGGTGCCTGGCTGGGACGCCGGAGTGCCCGTAAAGCGATTCGGTTGAAGCGTAAATGGGTGGCACGTTTACACCAGAATTTTGAACGCTTAGAGGGGATCACCGATCCACAGGCTCGGGAGGCGAGGATAATCGAACATATCGAGCATATTGGTCGGGTCTATGCCGAATACCCTGTTTTGCATAAGATCGCAGCGGAGCGTTTAACCGTTCGGGGAAGTGAACATCTGAGTAATATCAATGGCCCTATTATCTGTGTCAGCGCTCATACCGGGCATTGGGAGCTAATGGCTGAGGTGATGCGCCGTCATGACATCATGGGAGCCGTTTTATATGATCCTATTCCCGATAAGGCGCGCTTGCAGCAGGCATTGAAAATTCGCAGGTATTTCTGCCCTGAAGATACCGGTAACCGTCATATTCCTGCATCACCGACCGCCGCACGAGAACTGCTTAACTGGCTGAAATCCGGGCGAGGTTTACTGCTCTACATTGATGAAGAAAAAGATGGGCTGGTATGGTCTCCCGCACTGGGCAGGCAGCTTCCATTTTCTGGTAATCGGGTCATGGCGGCTAAGTTGGCGGTAAAACACGATGTGCCACTGATTCCTATTCATATTCAGCGAAAAACCGGAGCTCATTATGAGGCGGTTATCGAGGCGCCGATTGTGGTGGGTGATACTTCAAGCCGACTGCGCGCGACAGAGGATGTGGCTGCCCAGCTGAATGATGTATTGGAGCGCTGGGTTCAGGAGGATTTAGGTCATTGGTACTGGTTAGCGCAGTTAAATCTGGACAAACCTTTCCCTGGGTAGTGTTTTGAACTAAGTAGGAAAAGATATCACTATCGTCGAAGGTTTTTTGGGTGAAGCGGCTTTGACGAAACTCAGTTACAGGATGGTCGAATGGCTCACAGGCAGCTGGTTAAAACCCTGGCGCAGCTGGCGCTGGATAAACAGATTCGTATAGCAACCGCAGAGTCCTGTACCGGAGGCTGGGTGGCGCAGGAAATGACCGCGCTGGCAGGCAGTTCAGACTGGTTTGAGTGTGGCTTCGTTACCTATAGTAATGAGGCCAAAACTCATATGCTGGGTGTTCCTGAGGCATTGTTTATCAGTGATGGCGCGGTCAGTGAAGCCGTGGTGAAAGCGATGGCTAAAGGGGCTGTGGATAATAGCCGGGCAACTCTGAGTGTGTCGATTAGTGGTGTGGCCGGTCCCGGAGGTGGAACCCCGCAAAAGCCCGTAGGCATGGTATGGATGGCCTGGTATCTTGAAGGGAGTGAGGTGCAAAGCCGCTGCTTTCAATTGTCTGGTGATCGTCACGTTGTGCGTCGGTCGGCCGTGAAAGAGGCGTTAAAAGGGCTTATAAAACAACTAGCTAAAAACACTGTATAAAAAAACATATTTTTTACTTGCAAACGAAACGCGCTATGTTAATAATGCTGGTCAAACATACAGTATTTTAACTGCGCTGCAGAGATAGGTCATTACAATGGATGCGAACAGACAGAAAGCACTTGATGCTGCCCTGAGTCAGATTGAACGTCAGTTTGGTAAAGGCGCCGTAATGAAGATGGGGGATCATCCCCGGGAAGCGATTCCGGCAATTTCTACCGGCTCATTAGGGCTTGATATTGCACTAGGAATTGGCGGCCTGCCGACTGGCCGGATTGTTGAGATCTATGGTCCTGAATCCTCTGGTAAAACCACACTGACGCTACAGGTTATCGCTGAAGCCCAGAAGATGGGCAAGACCTGTGCCTTTGTTGATGCTGAGCATGCACTTGATCCGGGGTATGCGGAAAAGCTGGGTGTGAATGTCGATGAGATGCTGGTTTCTCAGCCAGATACCGGAGAGCAGGCGCTGGAGATTACCGATATGCTGGTGCGCTCTAATGCGGTTGATGTGCTGGTGGTGGACTCGGTTGCTGCGCTGACGCCTAAAGCTGAAATTGAGGGCGAGATGGGGGATTCCCATATGGGCCTCCAGGCACGGCTGATGTCTCAGGCACTGCGTAAGCTGACCGGTAATGTTAAGAATGCCAATACCCTGGTTATTTTCATTAACCAGATCCGTATGAAAATTGGTGTTATGTTCGGTAGCCCTGAAACCACAACCGGTGGTAATGCCCTGAAGTTCTATGCTTCTGTTCGACTGGATATCCGTCGCATAGGATCGGTGAAGCAGGGGGATGAGATCGTTGGTAACGAAACCCGGGTTAAAGTGGTGAAAAACAAAGTGTCGCCGCCATTCCGCGAAGCGGAGTTCCAGATCATGTATGGCGCAGGTATCTACCATATGGGTGAGGTGATCGATCTGGGTGTTAAGCATGGTTTCGTCGATAAGTCGGGTGCCTGGTATGCCTATCAGGGCACCAAAATCGGTCAGGGTAAGGCGAATGCGGCTAAATACCTTGAAGAGCATCCCGAGGTGGCTACCGAGGTTGAGACAGCGATCCGTGAAAAGTTGCTGGCAGTTGTAAAACCGAAGGTAAAAGAGGAAGAAGCCGAAGCTGAACCGCAGTTGGATCTGTAACGGCTGTATCAGTTTTAAATAAAGGAGCCGAATGGCTCCTTTTTTGTCCTCGCAAAGTTGCTGTGGCGGTTAACCGCACGCCAAGGTAGTGGAGAGGTTCTTTTCATCTGCAACAGTGTAGGCAGGAGGGTTTATGTACCAGACCCAGTCTGAAGCAAAAAGTGCGGCTATCGGCTTGCTGGCACGGCGCGAACACTCACGCAAAGAGCTACGGGATAAGCTTGCGAGTCGTTGTGAGGCGGTCGATCTTGAGGCTGTTCTTGATGACCTGGCAGGCAATGGCTATCAGTCTGATCAGCGCTTTACCGAGAGCTTTATCCGCATGCGGGCAGGGCAGGGGCAGGGCTGGGTAAAAATTCGTTTTGAGCTGCAACGTAAAGGTATCGACAATGAGCTGGTTGCTGCTGTGTCCGAGGCGACAGAGATTGACTGGTTTGCTCTGGCGCAGGAGATGTACCAGCGTAAGTACCGAACAGAGCTGGACCGGTCTGACTATAAGGAGCGGGCAAAACGAATGCGCTTTATGGCGCAGCGGGGCTTCACATCAGAGCAGATAAACTATGCTATTGAGTCAGCATCGCAGCGGGAGTGAATATCCGGCTTAATCATTTGGCTGATCATCAGCCTTGCTTATTGACAGCGTCCCCCTCTGAAATAAAAAAATTCGTAGATTTAATCGTCTCGTTATATACTACTTCGCCATTTTTATAATGAATTCCATGCCTGTTTCTAAGTTTCTGTTTTGTATCAGTAACAGGTCTGGTGACGGTTAGGTATTAGAGCGACTAAAGCTATGAAAAATATGACAAGTGCTGAGCTGCGTCAGGCCTTCCTGGGATATTTTCAGTCCCAGGGGCATGAAATTGTGGAGAGTAGTTCACTGATTCCCGGGAATGACCCCACCCTGATGTTTACCAATGCGGGGATGGTGCAGTTTAAGGATGTCTTCCTCGGTAGCGAGAAGCGCTCATATAGTCGTGCGACGACCAGCCAGCGCTGTGTGCGTGCTGGTGGTAAACATAATGATCTGGATAACGTCGGCTATACAGCCCGCCATCATACCTTTTTCGAAATGCTGGGTAACTTCAGTTTTGGCGATTATTTTAAACGCGACGCAATCCGTTTTGCCTGGTATTTCCTGACTGAAATTCTGGAATTGCCGAAGGAAAAGCTATGGGTAACCGTACATATTTCCGATGATGAGGCTGAGAAGATCTGGAAAGATGAGATGGGGATCGACCCAGAGCGGTTCTCCAGACTGGATGAAGATAATTTCTGGTCGATGGGTGATACTGGTCCCTGTGGTCCTTCAAGTGAGATCTTTTATGATCATGGTGCCGATGTCTGGGGCGGGCCTCCCGGAAGTCCTGAAGAGGATGGTGACCGCTATATCGAGATCTGGAATCTGGTATTTATGCAGTTCAACCGGTCTGCTGACGGGTCTATGGTACCACTACCCAATCCCTCTATTGATACGGGTATGGGGCTGGAGCGGATTGCTGCAGTGCTGCAGGGCGTTCACTCTAACTATGAGATCGATCTGTTTCAGAATCTGTTGAAAGCGGCGTCTGCTGCTGTTGGCTGCAAAGAAACCGATACTCAGTCGTTGCGGGTTATCGCAGACCATATCCGCTCCTGTGCTTTCCTGATTTGCGATGGAGTCATTCCGTCCAATGAGGGTGCTGGCTATGTGTTGCGCCGTATTATCCGTCGTGCGGTGCGTCATGGTAACAAACTGGGCGCTACCGGGCCGTTCTTTAATTCGCTGGTGGCTGCGTTGGTGACCGAGATGGGTGATGCCTATCCTGAGCTGAAAGCGAAACAGGCTCAGATTGAGCGGGTGTTGCTGAAAGAGGAAGAGCAGTTTGCCAAGACGCTGGATCATGGCCTGCGCCTGCTGGAAGAGGTTATCGAGGATCTGAGCGGCACAGAGATTCCCGGTGAAACGGTGTTTAAGTTATACGATACTTACGGCTTTCCTGTCGACCTGACCGCGGATGTCGCTCGTGAGCATAAATTAACCGTCGATATGGATGGTTTTGATCAGGCGATGGAGGATCAGCGTAATCGTGCTCGGGCAGCGGGTAAGTTCAACGTTGATTACAATGATTCGCTCCGGCTTGATGGTCAGACTGAATTTGTTGGTTATACCCAGTTGAATGGTTCCGCCAACGTCGTGGCGCTGTTCCGTGACGGTGATGCTGTTGATCAGTTGACCGCCGGAGATAAAGGCATGGTGGTGCTAGATCAGACACCGTTCTATGGTGAATCCGGTGGACAGGTGGGTGATCGGGGCGTGTTAACCGCGAATGGAACTGAGTTCCGGGTTGATGACTGTACTAAAGAATCAAAAAATCACCTGCACCATGGTGTGCTCGTCAGTGGCAGTCTTAAAGTGGGTGATGTTATTGAGCCTCAGGTTGATAGCGTTAAACGCCGTGCCACCGCAGTTAACCATTCGGCAACCCATATTCTGCATGAAGCGCTGCGCCGGGTACTCGGCGAACATGTGCAGCAGAAAGGCTCGCTCTGTGATGCTGACCGGTTACGTTTCGACTTTTCGCATTTTGAGGCGGTTAAACCTGAAGAGATTCAGCAGATTGAGCAGATCTGTAATGAGCAGATTCGTCTCAACTCTGAAGTGCAGACGCAGATTATGGATCTTGAGGCCGCCAGGCAGACCGGTGCTGCTGCGTTATTCGGTGAAAAGTATGAAGATACTGTCCGGGTTCTGACCATGGGCGAAGGCTTTTCAGTCGAACTGTGCGGTGGAACACACGCTCAGCGGACGGGTGATATCGCGCTGCTGAAAATTGTTTCCGAGGGGGGCATTGCGGCGGGGGTACGCCGTATTGAAGCAGTGACAGGGGCGAAAGCGCTGGAGTATATCGATCAGTCGACAGTGCAGCTGGAAGCGAAGTTGCAGGAGCAGATCAGCAAGAGCCGGCAACTGGAAAAAGAGCTTGAGCAGATGAAAACCAGCCTGGCTGCTGCCAAAGGCGCAGATCTGCTGAGTAACGCCGTCGATGTTAATGGTGTGAAGGTATTGGCTGAGCAGCTGGACGGTGTTGATCCAAAAGCACTGCGTGACACTATTGATCAGTTGAAGAATAAGCTCGGTAGTGGCGTTGTGGTTCTGGCGGCAATAGCCGATGGTAAGGTAAGTCTGGCTGCCGGTGTTACTAAGGATCTGACTGGTCAGGTTAAAGCAGGTGATCTGGTACGTACGCTGACCGCCCGTCTGGGGGGCAAAGGGGGCGGTCGTCCCGATTTTGCTCAGGGCGGAGGTAGCGATGTCAGCGCTCTGCCAGCGGCACTGGCTGAAGTACGACAACTGGTTGAACAGAGCTTTTAATGGCGGCTTTTAAGAACGGCTTGTAATAAACGCATGTAATAACTGAAGCTGAAAGGCTGATGAAGGGAACAGATAAGTATGGCCCTATATGTACAGAAATATGGTGGAACCTCTGTCGGTAGCGTTGATCGAATTCAGGGTGTAGCCGATAAGGTTAAGGGGTTCCGTGACGCTGGGCATGATATCGTGGTGGTTGTGTCCGCCATGAGCGGCGAAACAAACCGTCTGATTGCTCTGGCGAAAGAGATGCAGGAGCAACCAAGTCCCCGTGAAATGGATGTGCTGGTCTCAACAGGGGAGCAGGTTACCATTGCGCTGCTGTGTATGGCGCTTGAGGCGCGTGGCGTCAGTGCGCGCTCCTATACTGGCGGGCAGGTGAAAATTCTGACTGATGATGTGCATATGAAAGCACGGATTCAGGATATCGAAGTTGAGCGCATGCGTGCCGACCTTAAGCAGGGGCGGGTTGTGGTTGTGGCGGGTTTTCAGGGTGTGGATCCTGATGGCAATATCACTACACTGGGTCGTGGAGGCTCTGACACCACGGGTGTTGCGCTTGCCGCTGCTCTGAAGGCGGATGAGTGTCAGATCTATACGGATGTCGATGGCGTATACACCACAGACCCTCGGGTTGTGGAAGGCGCGCAACGTATGGATAAGATTACTTTTGAGGAGATGCTGGAAATGGCCAGTCTCGGTTCAAAAGTACTGCAGATTCGCTCGGTCGAGTTTGCGGGTAAATATAATGTGCCGCTGAGGGTTCTGCATAGTTTTAAGGACGGCCCTGGTACACTTATTACAACAGAGGAAGACGATACAGTGGAAAAACCGGTCATCTCAGGTATTGCATTTAACCGCGATGAAGCAAAACTGACAGTTCTGGGCGTGCCAGATATTCCCGGTGTCGCTTCTCGTATTTTGGGGCCGATCAGTCGCGCTAATATTGAAGTTGATATGATTCTTCAGAACATCGCTGCTGATAACTCTACTGACTTTACGTTCACCGTGCACCGGAATGACTTTGCTGCTGCGCAGGAAATCCTGCAAAAGATCAAAGAAGAACTGGGGGCTCGGGAGATCGTAGGTAATAATAAAATTGCCAAGGTATCCATTGTTGGTGTGGGTATGCGATCTCATGCTGGTGTTGCAAGCAAGATGTTTGATACATTGGCGGGCGACAACATTAATATTCAGATGATATCGACATCTGAGATTAAGGTTTCTGTTGTGATTGCAGAGAAGTACCTTGAGTTGGCTGTGCGCGGTTTGCACTCAGCTTTCGATCTGGACGCGGCTGATACAGTTAGCGAATAAACTTATCATCAGTGGTCTATAGTTAGACCATTGATGGACAATTATAATGTTTAACGCAAGGTCACCCTGCGGCAGCCCGTTGTTACGCTATAATGCAAACAGGAGAGGTCAGGTCTGTAGTACTTGTCTGTTAAATAAGGAGATTTTTCTATGCTTATTCTTACTCGCCGAGTTGGTGAAACCTTGATGGTTGGAGATGACGTTACCGTTACGGTATTGGGCGTCAAAGGAAATCAGGTACGTATCGGTGTTAACGCGCCTAAAGATGTATCTGTCCATCGTGAAGAGATCTATCAGCGTATTCAGAAAGAAAAAGAGCAGGATAGCGAATAATTTTTCTTTTCTGGTTTTTATGCTTTTCTTTTGAAAATCAGTATTGTACTATACGCGCCGTTGTTTAGGTGAGCTGGCCGAGTGGCTGAAGGCGCGCCCCTGCTAAGGGCGTATAGGGGAAACTCTATCGAGGGTTCGAATCCCTCGCTCACCGCCATTTAGCGCCCGTAGCTCAGCTGGATAGAGTACCTGGCTACGAACCAGGCGGTCGCACGTTCGAATCGTGCCGGGCGCGCCACTTTTTAGGGATTATTTAATAATCGCTTAAAAGTGTTTAAATAATGGCGGATGCAACATTTTTTGGGTTAAGCGCCCGTAGCTCAGCTGGATAGAGTACCTGGCTACGAACCAGGCGGTCGCACGTTCGAATCGTGCCGGGCGCGCCACCCCATCAAATATCCTGTTCTGTTTTTCCTGTTTTATATTTTCCTGTACGCGCCCGTAGCTCAGCTGGATAGAGTACCTGGCTACGAACCAGGCGGTCGCACGTTCGAATCGTGCCGGGCGCGCCACTTTTTCTACTCCCTCATGGCAGGGCTCTTCTTTGAAGTAATATTCCGGAGTTGCCATATCATATGGCAGAGACGCTGATGGCTTAAATCTGCTTGTCTGACCTTTGGCCTCCTGATAATTGTATGAATTTTGTCCCCTCTTCGAGGCAATGTATAATAGCCGGCCTTTTAACCCTGTGCAGAAGTCAAACATGAAATTTATCGTCAAACTGTTCCCTGAAATCACTATCAAGAGTAAGCCTGTGCGTAAGCGCTTTATTCAGCGCCTGCAATCTAATCTGCAGGTGACGCTCAAGCGCATTGATAATGATATTAAGGTGCGGGGCTTGTGGGACCGGGTTGAGGTGGAGCTCCCCTCTGCAGACCGCGCGCTGAGGGCTCGGGCGGTGGAGTTAATGTGCTGTACGCCGGGTATTCAGCATATCCTTGAGGTGGATCAGTATCCGCTGGGCACTTTTGAAGAGGTTTTTCAGATCACCAGGGAGGTGTATGCCGGGCAGGTCAAAGGGAAAACCTTTGTGGTGCGTATCAAACGGGGTGGCAGGCATGAGTTTAAATCCACCGATCTTGAGCGATATATCGGTGGCGGCTTATTAGAGCATTGCGAAACCCGGGGGGTTGACCTGCATAACCCTGAGGTGACCGTCAAGCTTGAGATCCGTGATCAGCAGCTGTTTCTGATATCGCATCAGCATAAAGGGCTGGGAGGCTACCCGCTGGGCACGCAAGAGGATGTTATATCGCTTATCTCCGGAGGCTTTGATTCGGTTGTGGCCAGCTATATGACGATGCGCCGGGGGAGTAAAACCCATTTTCTGTTTTTTAATCTCGGCGGGCGGGCGCATGAGATCGGCGTGAAGCAGATTGCACTTTATCTATGGCATCGATATGGCAGTGCGGCCCGGGTTAAATTTATCTCAGTGCCTTTCGATGAGGTGGTGGGAGAGATTTTGCAGAATGTGCATCACACCCATATGGGGGTGATTCTGAAGCGGATGATGATGAGGGCAGCAGAGAAAGTTGCCGACCGTATGAAGCTGCCGGCGTTTGTGACCGGCGAAAGCATCGCTCAGGTGTCCAGTCAGACACTGATTAATCTGCAGGTGATCGACTCTGTCACTTCTAAGTTAATTGTGCGTCCGCTGGTGACTATGGATAAGCAGGATATTATCGATATTACAAAAGAGATCGGCGCCTACGACTTTGCCAAGAATATTCCCGAGTACTGCGGTGTGATCTCTGATCGTCCGACGACTAATGCAAAACTGGAGCGAATCGAGGAGGAGGAAGCTAACTTCGATTTTGATGTTCTGGCTCAGGCGCTGGAAAATACTCAGGTGATCTCCATCGATAAGATTGTTGAGGATATTAATATCCATGCAACTATTGAGGCATTGACCCGGGTGGGCGAGAATCAGATGATTATTGATATCCGTCACAGCCGGGAACAGGAGCGTAAACCCCTTAATATGCCTAAGGCTGAAGTGTTGACGATCCCGTTTTTTGATCTTGAAACAAAATTTCAGGAGCTGGATCAGACCAAGGAATACCTGTTGTATTGTGATAAAGGGGTTATGAGTCAGATGCATGCTCAGAACCTGCAGGATAAGGGGTTTTGCAACGTAAAGGTGTATCGGCCTGAGGTGTGAACCGGCTGGTAAAAACCTTGTTAGTTAAGATCGTAAGTTGACGTATTTTCGCTGTTTTTTGTAGTTTATTTACAGAAGTTTGCGGCACTTTTTATGCATTAATTATATTGTAACCAGTTGCCTGAAAGGTTTATTTCAGGTTTAATTGTTCACCATTTATTAACTGTTCATCTGTTCTGTTGCAGCCGGAATCGACCTTTCGGGGGAGAAACTGCGGCCACAAGCCGGCAACAGACTTATGGGTTTCGTACAAAGAAGGAGCACCCGTTAGATGGATAATCTAATGTCAGAAGGCCTCAGTTTAATGGTCTTTGGTATGGGATTCGTTTTCGTATTCCTGACCCTGCTGGTTTTTGCTACCGGCATTATGTCGAAGCTGATTGCGAAGGTGGCCCCCGAGGCCCCGGTGCCAGCCAAGTCAGCGCCAGTCGTTGCTGTTGCAGCGCCTGCTGGCGATGATGAGCTGGTTGCAGTGATGACTGCCGCAGTACATCAGTTCCGAAAAGACTGATCCGGTAGCTGAATTCAAGAATAAACATTAAAGAGCATTAATCGACAAAAGGCCTATACCCATGTCTGATAAAAAACCTCTTGGCATTACCGATGTTGTATTGCGGGACGCGCATCAGTCGCTGTTTGCTACCCGTATGCGCATCGACGATATGCTGCCAATCGCTGAGAAACTGGATAAAGTCGGTTTCTGGTCCCTGGAAAGCTGGGGCGGAGCGACGTTTGACTCATGTATCCGCTATATTGGCGAAGATCCATGGGACCGTATCCGTGAACTGAAAAAAGCGATGCCTAACACCAGGCAGCAGATGTTGCTGCGAGGCCAGAACCTGCTGGGCTACCGCCATTATGCTGATGATGTGGTTAGCAAGTTTGTGGAGCGTGCCGCGACCAACGGTGTTGATGTTTTCCGTATTTTTGATGCGATGAATGATCCCCGTAACCTGGAAACTGCGATCAAAGCGGTTAAGGCGACCGGTAAGCATGCACAGGGTACCATCTCGTTTACCAAGAGTGTGGTACACACCAACGATATGTGGGTTGAGTATGCCAAGACGCTGGAAGATATGGGGGCGGAGTCCATCGCGATTAAGGATATGTCCGGTATCCTGACACCTTACGATGCCTTTGATCTGGTTTCCCGTCTGAAAGCTCAGACGGATCTGGAGGTGCAACTGCACGCTCACGCAACGTCAGGGCTGTCTGATATGACCATCCTGAAAGCGGTTGAAGCGGGTATTGACCGTGTTGATACTGCGATCTCCTCTATGTCCATGACTTACGGTCACACGGCGACAGAATCTGTTGTTGCTGCGCTGGCAGGTACTGATCGTGATACCGGTCTGGATCTGTTGCAACTGGAGGAGATTGCTGCTTACTTCCGTGAAGTGCGGAAGAAGTATGCCCGTTTTGAAGGTTCACTGCGGGGAACTGATTCCCGTATTCTGGTAGCCCAGGTTCCAGGCGGTATGCTGACTAACATGGAAAGCCAGCTGCGTGAGCAGGGAGCCGCCGATAAGTTTGATGAAGTGTTGGCTGAGATTCCACGGGTACGTGAAGACCTGGGTCTGATACCGCTGGTGACTCCGACCTCACAGATTGTTGGTACGCAGGCCGTTATCAACGTCCTGATGGGCGAACGCTACAAGACAATCTCTAAAGAGGTTCAGGGAGTTTTGAAAGGTGAGTATGGCGCAGCGCCAGCACCTTACAATGCTGAACTACAGGCGCGTGTTCTGGATGGCGGTGAAGCAATTACCTGTCGTCCGGCTGATCTGCTTGAACCTGAGATGGAAAAGCTGATTGGTGAACTTAAAGCTCTGGCTGCAGAAAAAGGCGTAAGCCTGGCGGCTGGTGAGAACGAGATTGATGATGTTCTGACTTACGCACTGTTCCCTCAGATCGGTCTGAAATTCCTTGAAAATCGCGGTAACCCTGACGCATTTGAACCCGCACCTACATTAGAGGACGCCCAAGCAATGGCTGCACCTAAGAATACTGGTCCACAGACTTACACTATCAATGTTAACGGTCATAACTACGTTGTTCAGGTTTCAGAGGGTGGTGAAATCACTGCGGCTGCTCCCGCAGCAGCGCCAGCGGCTGCACCTGCTGCATCCGGTCCTGCTGAGTCTGTTCCGGCTCCGCTGGCAGGCAACATCTGGAAAGTTGTTGTATCGGCAGGCCAGACGGTTCAGGAAGGTGACGTTCTGGTTATTCTGGAAGCGATGAAGATGGAAACAGAGATCCGTGCGGCTCGTGCCGGTACTGTTTCCAGCATCGATGTTAAAGAAGGTGATACAGTTCAGGTTGGTGACAGCCTGCTGACTCTGGCGTAAGGGCAGATCTAAATGGATAAGCTAATGGATCTCTGGCACGCGTCAGGGTTATACAATATAACAGGTGGGCAGGCCTTCATGATCCTGATTGGCCTCCTGCTTCTGTTTCTTGCTATTCGTAAGAACTTTGAGCCCCTGCTGCTGGTGCCGATCGGTTTTGGTGGTATTCTCGCCAACATCCCTGAAGCGGGGCTGGCGATGTCAGCCGTTGAAAACGCCATCCATCTGGGTGGCCCTGAGATGCTCAGCAATCTGGCTGCAGCGCTGCATATCAGCAGCACTGAGCCTGAAGCCCTGAAGCATGCTTATCATCTTGCTGACAGCGCGTCCCATACGGCAGCTGTTTATGCTGCCAATGATCACGGCTTTAACAACGGTATGTTGTATAACTTCTACACCGTTGCGATCGCCTCAGGTGCTGCGCCGCTGATCATCTTCATGGGTGTTGGCGCGATGACTGACTTTGGTCCGCTGCTGGCAAACCCTAAAACTCTGTTCCTGGGGGCTGCAGCTCAGTTTGGTATCTTTGCTACCATTATGGGTGCGGTGAGTCTGACGACTCTGGGGCTGATGGACTTTACCATTCAGGATGCAGCGGCTATCGGTATCATTGGGGGGGCTGATGGTCCCACGGCGATCTATGTCGCCTCACTACTGGCTCCGGATCTGTTGGGGGCGATTGCGGTGGCTGCATACTCCTACATGGCGCTGGTACCTCTGATTCAGCCGCCAATTATGCGGGCACTGACGACCGAAGCTGAACGTAAGATCTCTATGGTTCAGTTGCGTCATGTACCGAAGACTGAAAAGATCATGTTCCCGATCGTGTTGCTGATTCTGGTAGCCTTGCTGCTACCTGATGCGGCACCACTGCTGGGTATGTTCTGTTTCGGTAACCTGATGCGTGAATGTGGTGTGGTTGACCGTCTGAGTGATACTTCTCAAAATGCGCTGATCAACATCGTCACTATCTTCCTGGGTTTGTCTGTTGGATCTAAACTGTCCGCAGATAAGTTCCTGGATATTCAGACGCTGGGTATTCTGGTGCTGGGCGTAATCGCATTTGGTATCGGTACTGCCTGTGGTGTACTGATGGCTAAGGTTATGAATAAGATGGCGGGTGGTAACGCAATCAACCCACTGATCGGTTCAGCCGGTGTATCCGCTGTACCAATGGCCGCCCGGGTATCCAATAAGCTGGGTCTGGAGTCAAACTCACAGAACTTCCTGCTGATGCATGCCATGGGGCCCAACGTAGCCGGTGTAATCGGCTCTGCGGTTGCTGCCGGTGTGATGATCAAGTTCGTTGGTTAAACCTGCGATCTTAAAAAAAAACCGCCTTCGGGCGGTTTTTTTGTTTTTGCTTTTTCTGGCAAGTCACGAAGTGACGTCTAGATACTAGCCAGTCGCGCAGCGACGTTCTGCTCTTAATACCCAGCCATCACTTCCAGGTGTGCCTGAACGCTGAACGCCAGGGATACCGGATTATAGCCCCCTTCAAGAACGGAAACGATGCGACCGCCGCAGGTGGTGCGGGCTGCGTCCATCAGTAGCTGGGTTGCCCAGCGGTAATCCTCCTCCGTGAGATTCAGATCGGCCATAGGGTCTTCGTGGTGTGCGTCAAAACCTGCCGAGATAAAGATAATATCGGGTTTATGATTCTGGATGGCAGGTAACCAGCGTTTTTCTAACTGCTCCCGGAAGACTGACGCGCGGGTGTGGGCTTCAATCGGGCAGTTGACAATATTATCCCGCTGAATATCACTGTAGCGTTCTGGGTAATAGGGGTGTTGAAAGGTTGAACACACCAGGACCTCGGGCTTGTCTTTAAAGATATCGACTGTGCCGTTACAGTGATGTACGTCAAAATCAACAATGGCTACCCGGTTAACTGCAGGTTGTTGCAACGCATGCATAGCACCAATGGCAACGTTATTAAAAAAACAGAACCCCATCGCAGCATTATGTTCAGCATGGTGACCCGGGGGGCGCACAGCGCAAAACGCGTTATTGACTTTCTCTGCTAACACCTGACTGGTTGCCAGAATAGCAGAGCCTGCAGCAAGGCTGGCGGCATGGAGCGAATCAGGACAGAGTGCAGTATCCTCATCAGCATAGAAAACCCCCTCTTTAGGAAGCTTCATCTCCAGTCGCTTTTGATGCAGATTAGCGTGAGCCAGCTGGATTTGCTCAGGCGTGACGTGCACCGACTCCATCTGTTGAAGATGCTCAATCAGTCCTGTTTTTTGCAGCACTTTCTGAATTGCCAGAAGTCGGATCGGGCTTTCGGGATGTTCCGGTCCCATATTGTGCAGGGTGCAGTCGTGATGAGTAATAAATGCGGTAGTCATAGCGGATCTGATTCTTTTATTTGTAATTAAGTCTACTGGAATATCACTGTGGCAGCGCTTAGTCAAAAGTTGTAGGGAATAACCGTTTAGCAAAACAGCTTAATAGTGAGACTGTTGACATGGATCATTATCTATTTTGTCAGATGACTATACTATGGTTCTCACAGCATAGAACTGTATTTAGCACCGGGCGTTTCACCCTACATCCGGTGCTTTTTTTTTGCCTGAAAAAAACGGATCCCCTTTTTGAGATGTTTTTTCTTTCTCCCCGGAGGTGTGGCTCTTATACTTGATTGAACTAAGTTATTGAGAATAAGGCTGGCCCGTGACCTCTGTGCGCAACAATCTCGTTGATATACAGATCGATTATTCAGACAAGCATGTTCTGTTAATCGACAGCAGTGGGAATATGCGTGCGACTATCTATTACATGCTGAGGGAACTGGGCATCAGCAATGTTAAAGCAGTCACAATCAATGACAAGGTTATCCCGTTAATCGCGCAAAACGACTTTGATGTCATCCTGTTGGGGCATAATGCCAGTGACAGCGTCACCGGTATTCAGATTCTTGAAGAGGCCCGTTTCCGAGGTTATATCAAACCCAGTGCTGCCTGGATCTGTATGACCAGCGATTCCTCGCAAGAGGTGATTCTGCATGCCATTGATAGTCAGCCGGATGATCTGATCTCAAAACCCTTTTCTATTGAAGAGCTCAAATACCGTCTCGACCATATCATACGGCGCAAGCTGGCACTGCGTCCGGTAGATCTGGCGATAGAGTCTGGTGCGTATTATCAGGCGTTACAAATCTGTGAGGCGCTGATTGATCGCCAGCATCCGGAATATACTCATCTGCAAAAAGTCAGAGGGACGTTGCTGCTGGATCTGGGCGAGTATGACAAAGCCCGCGAGCTGCTGGATGGAATCTATTGGGAAACCCGGGATAAGGAGGCTGGCCTCTACCTTTGCCGGGCATATGTCGGTCTGGACGACCTGGCGGCAGCAGAGCAACTGCTGCAGGAGCTGATTTCCGATAATCCACTGCTGATCGCGGCGTATGATCTGTTGGCAAAAGTGCATGAACAGATGGGGGATCTTATCCAGGCCCGGGAAACCCTGAAAGAGGCAACCACCCGGGCCCCCCTGGGAATTCCGCGGCAGATGGAGCTGGGGCGTGTCGCGGTGCAGACGCAGGAGATGGATCTGGCAAAGGGGGCTTACCGGCGCTCAATTGCGCTCGGTAAGCATAGCTGTTATCACTCGGCTGAGCCCTATCTGAAACTGGCAAACCTGCGGCGCATGGAGGTTAAAGCCAGTGACAATGTGACCCGGGAGCAGATAGAGCGCGAGATAGATGGGTTGTTGGTCAGTACCCGGAAACAGTTTTCATCAGACCGTGCCGCTGAAGTCCGTGCTTTTCTTATCCGCAGCCAGTTAGCTGAAGATCTGGGTGAAAACAGTGATAAGGAACGTTTTCTCAGAGATGCCAAGCTGGTCAACCGGGAGTTGGATAGCCCGCTTGATATCGAGCGTGAGCTGCTGGTGATGTCTGGTGAAGCCCTGCCTGTGCTGGAAAAATCTCAGCAGGTGTCTGCAAATAAAGAGAGAGAGACTAAGGCTAAGCAGCTTAATCCGGATATGAGTGATAAGGCTAACCGGTTGGGCATCAAACACTATCTCTCGGGTAAATTCGGTCTGGCGATTAAGTCTTTCGGTGCCGCCGTCGATTTTGATTTTAATAACCAGTCTGCAGTACTTAATCTCGCCCAGCTGTTTCTCGAAACCGCCCGCGATGACAAAGAGCGTCGCGAAGGCCGCTTAAAAATGGTTGATCGTTATCTGAATCTGGTCGAGCGGGCGTCACTGAAACCGGAATTAAATAATAAAAAGCTGCTATTGAAACGATATCGCGCGATGCCGCTGGATGAGTTGCCACCATCCTCGCTGGGGCCGTTACTTAAATGAGGTTGATAATAAGCTCATCTAAAAATCTTCAGCTTATCAGTCAGCGCGTTGGCGCTTACCCAGCTTGTTTCTGGCTTCATCTGTGAGATCTGCATTCAGAACTCTCTTTTTAAAGGACTTACGTCAGTTACAGGGTCCAGATCATTCCGCGGATGTTTTTTCCTCAAGGCTTTTCAATTTATAAGTTATCTGACGTCGGGTTATCCCCAGCAGTTTAGCCGCCTTGGTCATATTACCTTTAGTCTTTTCCATGGCTGCTTTCACCAGTCTGCCTTCAAACTCTTTAAGGGGAAGATTCTCTTCCAGTAGGTGGTCGTAGATGTTTTCTGCGATTCCGGGCGTTTCATACTCTGTTGCCAGAATATCAGTTCGTTGCGTTGTTGAAGAACCGGTAACCACATGCTGACGTTCAATGGCCCCGTGATTGGGTGCCAGCAGAACCGCTCTCTCAATAATGTTCTGTAGCTCGCGGATGTTGCCCGGCCAGTCATAGTTCATTAATGTCTGCAAAGCGGGCTCACTGATCGCTTCAATCGACTTACTATACAGCGGAGCATATTTTTCAACCATTGAACGGGCTAGTAGCGGAATATCTGATTTCCTCGATCTGAGCGGCGGAATCTCTACCGGGTAGGTGGCAATTCGATAATAGAGATCTGAACGGAAACGTCCCTGATCAATCGCTTCGTGGAGTTTCATATTGGTTGCGGCAATCAGCCTGACATCCACTTTAACGGTTTTGTTATCACCCAGGCGTTCCAGCTCCCCGGACTGCAATACCCGTAACAGCTTGACCTGGGCAGAGAGGGATAACTCACCAAGCTCATCAAGAAACAGAGTGCCACCATTGGCCGACTCGAAACGCCCCGGGCGGGAGGCATTAGCTCCGGTATAGGCGCCACTTTTTACCCCAAAAAGTTCGGCCTCGATCAGGTCATTTGGGATTGCGCCGCAGTTGATGGCGATAAATGGCTTGTCTGATCGGCCACTGTTCTGATGCAGCCAGCGGGCAAATAACTCTTTGCCAACGCCGGTTTCGCCTAGCAGTAGTACGTTGATCGGGCTGTCTGCAGCCTGGTTAAGCAACGTGAATGCTTTAATAAATTCAGGTGAGTTTCCGATTAGTTCACCTTGTTCTGGCAGCTTAGCAGTGGCTGCCCCACGCAGACTGGTGAGTTCAGATTCGATTGAACGGAACTGTTGTTTTACAGGGTCCTGCTTGAAATAATCGATATAGTCATCGTCTCCCCAGGCTTCGACCGGTTTGCCAACGAGCACGCATTTGCTATCACCTTTGCCCACGCATTGAGTTTCACGAAAGACTATAAAGCGTTTAAAGAAGGTCGATGAGTATCCAGAAGCGTATCCTGCGAGCATCCAGCATACCGGACTGTCACTTACACCCATTGTTTCAAGATGAACTTCAGCTTCTATTGAATTTGTAAAATCAACTTTACCGTAGAAACTACCTTTCTCCCAGTCAATGACTGACTCGGTGATCTGGGCTTTAACCATCCCCTCTAAACCATGTAGTGCCGGACCAATCTCAAAGACATCATAGTTATCATCGGTTCCCAGTAGACGTAATGCGAGTTCGGCGTCTAGCTGGCCGGAGGTAAAGCCCATTCTCACAAGAATGCTCTGGGCCTGAATAGGATCGAGGCTATCAAACAGACTTTTCCGAATCTCCGCCAGCGCTTTGCTGTGCAATAAAAGCATGCGGTTATTATTTAGCCAGATTTCACCGTCATCACTTTCAAATCGAAGTTTTTCATGGATTTTAAAACGATTTAACAGTTCAGAATTTTGCATAATTTTTATTATTAATAATTGAGGTGTGCCTTAACAGATTACTCATTATGCATTGAGTACGTCTAGTTGTTTTTAGATTAAAGCATCGGCATCTGAGAAGAAAAAAATAAGTGTTCAAAATTGTACGATTCTCGTTATGCGTTCAAAAATGGACGTTAAACATCAGTAGGATTGAACAATTTTGAACGGGCCTGTTCATATCCAGTCCATGGGTCTTTTATTAAGTCTTTAATTTATATAGATAATTTTTTTTTTGGCCTGTGGTGTGCAGTATAGCCTGTACGGAATATCCAAAAATAATTTTAAAAACTGGAGTTTTGTTATGGCAATGACCGGTGTGTTAAGACCTGGGCATGTTCAGATTCGAGTATTTGATCTGGAAGAGAGTGCGCGTTTTTATCGTGATGTAATGGGGTTGGTTGAAACCGGCCGTGATAACCAGGGCCGCGTTTATTTCAAGTGTTGGGATGAACGTGATCATAACAGTTACATCATCCGCCAGGCTGAAGAAGCGGGTATCGATTTCTTCGGTTTTAAAGTCCTCGATACAGCAACGCTGGATAAGCTGGAAGCAGACCTGAACGCATATGGCATCGAAACCACCCGTATGGCAGCGGGAGAGATGCTGGAAACCGGTGAGCGGGTGCGCTTTACCCTGCCGACCGGCCATGTGATGGAACTGTATGCCGAAAAAAGTTCTGTCGGTAATGGCCTGCCCAATGCTAATCCGGGCCCCTGGAATGGCGCCAGCGAACAGGGTATTGCACCGGTTCGACTGGATCATATGCTGCTGTACGGACCGAATGTTGCGGCTAACAAAAAGATCTTTGAAGAGATTCTGGGATTCTTTCTGGTAGAACGTGTACTGGCTGAAGATGGCCAGTTTGAAGCTGCCCTGTGGTTATCCTGTTCCCATAAAGTCCACGATATCGCCTTTGTTGAACACCCTGAGCCTGGCAAGTTGCACCACTGCTCGTTCCTGATGGAGAGCTGGGAGAAGGTGCTGCGTGCCGGCGATATTATGTCGATGAATGAGGTCTCGGTTGATATTGGCCCAACCCGCCATGGCATTACCCGTGGCTGTACTATCTATGCCTGGGATCCCTCCGGTAACCGTTTTGAAACCTTTATGGGGGGGTATCAGCCCTATCCTGATTATGAAACCATCACCTGGGACTGGGATCACTTCCCCCAGGGACTGGACTATCCGCAACGTAAGCTTCACGAATCTTTCCTGACGATTGTCACCTGATTTCACCAGCCAGAGCTGTGGAGTACCTTTTCCGGGTGTCTCTGTGGGCTTGTAGTGGAGCTTTTTATGACTGCAAAAAAAATGACTACAGCCGACGCTGATGCGAACGGACTGGATCGTTACACCAAATATATTCGGGTTCGTAGTGCTGAGGGAGCCCGCTTCGTAGAGTTTGATTTTGCCATTGGCGATCCGGCGCTGTTCGTCGAACTGATTATGCCAAAAGGTGCTTTCGAGCACTTCTGTAAAAACAATAACGTCGTCTTTATGACCCGGGAACAGCAGGAAGCTGTGGATGCCGAGATGCAAAAATGGCGCTACGGAGAGGAGACGCTGATGGCGAACAACCATCGCTGAACCTGCTGTAACACTGCATTGATTCAATAAAAACAATGAACCCTAAGATGGGATAAAAGCAAATGACCATTGAGATTAAAACAGCCATGCTGGAACCGGTGCGCAACACCTTTGCACACATTGAGCGCCGTTTTGGAGATAAACCGGCCACCCGTTATCAGGAAGCCACCTATGATGTCGCTTCCGAGATTAACTTTCACTACAAGCCTCTCTGGCAACCCGAGTTTGAACTCAACGATAAAGGCCGTACCGCCATCGTGATGCAGGACTGGTATGCCTTCAAAGACCCCCGTCAGTTCTACTACGGCACCTATGTGCAGATGCGCGCCAAACAGCAGGAGGTGGCTGAGAGTAACTACAGTTTCTTCGAAAAGCGCGACCTGGCCCGCCTGATTCCGGATGACATTCAACAGAAAGTGATCCGCCTGCTGTTGCCGTTACGTCACGTGGAACAGGCCGCCAACCTCAACAATATGTATGGCAGTTCGCTGGGCTATGGCACCGCTATCACCCAGGCGCTGCTGTTTAACGGTATGGATCGTCTGGGCAACGCTCAGTATCTCTCCCGTATCGGTCTGATTCTTGATGGCAACTCCGGTGATGCCCTGGCCGAGGCCAAGCGCTACTGGATGGATGATGCGGTGTGGCAGGGTGTGCGCGCTTACTGTGAAGCCAATATCTGTGTCAAAGACTGGTTTGAATCCTTTGTTGCGCAGGATGTGGTGCTGGATGGCCTGATCTATGAACTGGTGTATCTGCAGTTCGATCAGTGGCTGGCGGACAACGGCGGTCAGGATATCAGCATGCTCACCGAGTTTATCCAGAACTGGAACAGAGACACCAACCGCTGGGTCGATGCTGTGATGAAAACCGCGGCTGCGGAATCCGATGCCAATCAGCAGCAGTTGAGTCAGTGGCTTGAGCAGTGGAAGGGGAAAGCCCTGGAAGCGCTGGCGCCGCTGGCTGAAGAGATGATCGGTGCAGAGGCCCTGGCGATTGCTGAAGATAGCTGGGGTCAACGTCTGGCAAAAGCCGGACTGTAATAACACCGCGAATAACAACAATAAGGTTAATCACCATGTCAAAAGTCTATATCGCCCTGCAGGACAATGATGAGTCCCGCTATATCGTCGAAGCCATCGAAGAGAGTAACCCGGATGCCACGGTTATCCATCAGCCCGCCATGATCCGCATCGAGCGGGAACACCGCCTGGTGATTGAACGGGCGGTCGTGGAAGAGAAGATGGGCCGGGAGTGGGATGTGCAGGAGCTGCACGTCAATCTGATCACCCTCGGCGGTAACGTAGATGAAGATGACGACCAGTTCGTCCTCGAGTGGAAACAGTAAGGGGTAACATCATGGCTGCTAAAAAACTCAATATCAAAGATAAGTATCGTCTGCTCACCCGGGATCTGGATTGGGAGTTTTCCTACGAAGATCGTCAACAGGCCTTTCCCTACGAAGAGTTTGAAGGGATTAAAATCACCGACTGGAATAAGTGGGAAGACCCGTTCCGTCTGACCATGGATTCCTACTGGAAATACCAGGCAGAGAAGGAGAAGAAACTCTATGCGATCCTAGATGCCTTCTCGCAGAACAATGGTCATCTGAATGTGACCGATCCCCGTTATGTGAATGCGATTAAGTTGTTTCTGACCGGGATTTCTCCGCAAGAGTATCAGGCTTACCAAGGTTTTGCCCATGTCGGACGACAGCTGGGAGGTGTGGGCGCGCGGGTGGCCTGCCAGATGCAATCGCTGGATGAGTTGCGTCATTTACAGACGCAGATCCATGCGATGAGCCACTACAACAAGTTCTTCGATGGCTTCCAGGAGTTCAGCCATATGCAGGATCGGGTGTGGTACTTGTCAGTCCCTCGCTCATTTTTTCATGATGCCCGTTCGGGTGGGCCGTTTGAGTTTATGCTGGCGATCGGCTTTGCCTTTGAGTATGTGCTGACCAACCTTCTGTTTGTCCCTTTTATGTCCGGCGCTGCTCACAACGGCGATATGGCCACGGTGACCTTCGGCTTCTCGGCGCAGTCTGATGAAGCGCGCCATATGACTCTGGGACTTGAGGTGATCAAGTTCCTGTTGGAGCAGCATGAAGATAACTTACCCATCGTACAAAAATGGATCGATAAGTGGTTCTGGCGCGGTACGCGTTTGCTGAGTCTTGTGGCGATGATGATGGACTACATGCTGCCGAATAAAGTGATGTCCTGGAAAGAGGCCTGGGAGGTCTACTTCGAAGACGCGGGTGGCTCGCTGTTTAAGGATCTGGCCCGTTACGGTATCCGCATGCCTAAGTACGCAGAGGTTATAGAAAAAGAGAAAGAGCATGTATCGCATCAGGCCTGGTGGACCTTCTATGCGCATGGTCATGTTGCCGGGTTCCACACCTGGATTCCAAGCGATGAGGAGCTGGACTGGTTGTCGGCGCAATACCCGGATACTTTCGATAAATACTACCGCCCACTGTGGGAGCTGGCCAAAGAGATGGAAGCGAAAGGGGAGCGGTTCTACAACGCTGGCCTGCCACAGTTGTGCCAGACCTGTCAGATCCCGATGTTGTTTACCGAGATGGATAACCCCAATCAGAACTCGATGCGTGACTTTGTTTATCAGGGCGAGCGCTATCACTTCTGCTCGGATGGTTGCTGCGACATCTTCAAAGAGGAACCGGAAAAGTATGTTCAGGCCTGGCTGCCGGTGCATCAGATCTTCCAGGGCAACTGCGGCGGTCCTG
>NZ_JAFFZO010000032.1 GCF_016924145.1 Amphritea pacifica
CGGATAACGACACCACCAGCTTCAGCATTGGCGACATGAGCGTCAGTGAGGGTGGCCTGATGACCTTCACCGTGACCCGGAGCGGGGATGCGGCGGATGCCCAGACCATCGACTTTGCCACCAGCATCGGGGCCGGTGATACCGCCGAAGCCAATGACTTTACTGGCAACAGCGGCACCCTGACCTTTGCGCCGGGTGTCACCAGCCAGACCTTCACCGTGCAGACTACGCAGGACGGTATCTATGAAGGCGGCGAGACCTTCACCGCGACCCTGAGCAACAACTCCGCGGGCAGCACCATTGCCGATGGCACCGCCACCGGTACCATCCTGGATGACGGCACCGGCCCGGGTCCGTTCGACCCAAGCGGTCCTGGAACACCTGATAATGACGTTCCGACTCTGTCTGTTAGCAGCCCGAGTGTGGGTGAAGGCGGGCAGATGGAGTTCACTATCAGTCTGAGTAATCCTAGTATTGAGCCAATCAGTTTCAGTGTTGCGACTGTTGATACTGGCAGTGCGACGGATACCACCGATTACAGTCCGGCTCTTGAATACTTCAATACGGGGTCAAGCCTATGGGAGCCTGTTACGGGTGATCTCAGCTTTGCGCCTGGCGACACAACTCTTCAGGTTCGTTCTGCTACCGTGCAGGATGCTCTGGTTGAAGGCCCTGAAAGTTTCGATCTGACAGCCACGGTTACCGGCGGTACCACTACAAACAGCAATGCAACCGGTACAGGTACTATCACTGATGATGACCATATACCTGATGCTGTTAACAGCAGTGCTTCGACTCTGGAAGATACAACACTGACGTTTAGTGCTGCAGACTTCGGTTTCAGTGATGCAGATGCCGGTAACAGTTTACAGGCTGTGCGGATTGAGTCACTGCCGACTGATGGAACGCTATTCTTCAATGGCGTCGAGATTACTGCTGCGAATCTGACCAGCTTTAATGGCGGTAGCAATGAGATAAGCAATACCGAGATCGGTTTGCTGACCTTTGAACCAGCCCTTAATGATTCCGGTTATGACAGCTATAACGCTGCGGGTGAAGGTGATCAGTTAAATGATTATGACAGCTTTACTTTCGGTGTATCCGACGGTGTTAACTGGAGTACCTCTCCTGCAACACTCACCATTGATGTTACGCCGGTAGCGGATGCTCCGACACTGACAGTGGATGGTGTACAGTCAAGTGGTGGTGTTGATCTTGTTGATCTGATTACCGTTCCAGCTTCTGAAGGCTTAATTAAAACGGTTTATACCAATGTGGGAATTAGCCCGGCCACAATCGATAGTAATACGATTGAAGCGATTGCTGATGGTCTGACAGGCGGCACAACGACTGTCGAAACGCAGCCCTATCGCGCTGGCGGTAATGGTGTGGATAATATCCCTGTTGATAATCTTGAAGTTACTACAGGTGTTATTTATCTTGAAGCGGGTACAACCCTGTCATTCAATGGTTATTCTGATGACGCTTTCCGCATAGAGCTTGGTGGTACTACATTGATTGATACCACCGGAGATGCCTATGGAGACTACGATACGTCAACTGTAGGTACTGCAGCGGTGGGATCCGGTACTGTATCCACATATGGCGACTTCACCGCAGCATCAACCGGCTACTACACCTTCGAGATGTATATCTACAACCATATTGGCGCAGGTGACCTGTCGGTTAACGTCAGTGTGAATGGCGGCGCCAGTCAGCCATTCGATACTGCTGCGGTTAATATGTACACCGGTATTGATGCGGTAGATGCTGCTCAGGGGCAGCACTCGGATCTGATTCTGACATCCGGCAGTGACGGTGGTTATTATCCGGTAGAACTCAATAAAGGCTATGAGGGTTCACCGATCAAGCTGTCAGCTATTAATGCTGCTCTGGTTGATACCGATGGTTCTGAAGTACTTAGCAGTATCGTTATCTCAGCTATTCCTGAAGGTTCTGTACTGACCGATGGCACAAACAGCTTTACTGCAACTGCAGGTAATACTGAGATTGATGTAACCAGCTGGAATCTGGATAACCTCAGTTATACTGCGAATGTTGACCTGCCAGAGGGGCAAACACGGGTCGATAATATCGTGGTTACGGCGACTTCACAGGAGATCGCTTCCGGTGCAGTTGTTGACACTGCAACTCAGGTAGCCAATCTTGATATTACGGTTATTGCGCTGAACAATGCTCCTCAGATTAGTTCTGTTCAATCGGCCGTGGTATCTGAAGAGGGCTTGCCAGCGGGCGTTGTGGATAATCAGCCTGTACCGGGCGATACTACCAATGCTGCTGAGTTTACCGGGACATATACTGCAACAGATATTGATACCGGTGATATCCTGACCGCTTCACTGAACAGCATTACAACGGTTACTACCTCTGATGGTACTCCGCTCTCTTCCGGTGGAGAGCAGGTCGCATTTGCTCTGAGCAGTGATGGCCATACGCTGACCGGTAGTGCGGGCGGAAGCGACGTTATCAGGATCAGTATCGCTGATGATGGAACTTATGCTGTCACACTTCTGGGGCCGGTTGACCATGCTCCGGGCCAGGGTGAAAACCGTCTTAGCTTCGATCTGGGCTTCCAGGTGTCTGATGGAACAGTGAGTGATAATGGCACTATCAATATTACCATTGAGGATGATCAGCCGGTCAGTGGCGATATCTATCAAAGCCTGGTAATTGATCCACAGAACACCAACCTGATGTTTGTCATCGACACCTCCGGCAGTATGGCGTGGGATGCTGCAACCGGCAGCAATACCATTACAACGGTTGAACGGATGGAGTTGTTGCTCACCTCGATTCTTGAGGTGATTAATACCTATGACGCCATGGGTGATGTGAAGATTCAACTGGTGACGTTCGATTCTGGGGCAGACTCAACCTATCAGTCAGTATGGCTGACAGTTGATGAAGCAAAAGCGCTGATAGGCGATGGTACCAGCGGCTCCCGTGATCCGGTATTGGAGCCGAATGGTGGCACCGATTACGACGTTGCCGTGGCTACCGCTCAAACGGCCTTTGCTGCCGATGGTAAACTGGTTGCCAGCGATGGTTATTCAGTCGCTAATGTTTCCTACTTCCTCTCTGATGGCAAGCCTACAACAGCAGGAGGGACTGAAAACACTACGGGTATCACCGGTGCTGAAATCACTCAATGGCAAAACTTCCTGACCTCCAATGCGATCGATTCCTATGCTGTAGGATTTGGATCAGGACTGACGGCAGCCGACCAGGCGCTACTGGATCCGCTGGCATACGATGGGGCTGCTTCAACAGATAAGGACGGAGTCATTGTTACCGATTCCAGCCAGCTGTCCAATGAGCTGCTCTCGACTATTCAGCCACCTGTGATTGGCGGCATATTCGGTTCTCTGGAAAATAATGGCTTTGGCGCTGACGATGGTGCCTTCCTTGAGATAGAGATGGATGGTATTACCTATACTTATGATCCGGCTGCCAATGGCGGGACTGGACAGATCGATCTCAGTTCCGGCAGCAGTGTTGCGGGGAACGAGATTACCATCGATACAGCGGGGGGGGCGACTCTGACGCTGAACTTTGTCACCGGGCAGTATCAGTATGTTGCTGATGCGGATCTGGTGATGGATACCCAGGTTCAGGAGGTTTTCACCTTTACCTCAACCGATAACGATGGAGATACTACATCCGGTACTGTTACTCTGAATGTATCCCGCGGTATTGATACAGATGGTGACGGCATTATCAATAGCATTGATGTGGACGATGATAACGATGGTATTCTGGATACAGTCGAAGATGCGAATGGAACAACTGTAACCACGACCACTCCTTTCAGTCTGGAAACGCCTGCAGCTAATATTGCTGCAAACGGTGGAACCGGCTCCCAGACTATCGATATGTCTGCTTACGGCGTAGCTGTGGGCGATACTGTTACCATCAGTAATATTTTTGCTAAGGGGGATTTGAACAACACCAATGAGTGGTTTAATTTATCCTTTGATAATGGCGTTACCAATACAGGCAATCTGACAACTGGTTTCCAGGATAATGCCTATCATCCGATTCTCCAGAATGTCAGTATTACTGCAACGGTAGTGGATGTGGGTGGTGTCCCATCGATTGTTGTCACAGGCCAGACTGGGTCTGGAAGTGACAGTTTCGGCGGATTTGTTGGGGTAGATTACTATTTCACACTTTCTGGCGTGACTACTGTTACAACCACCATCGCTGATGCCGATGGTGACGGTATTATCAATAGCCTGGATATCGACAGTGATAACGATGGTATTGCTGATAATATCGAAGCACAGACGAATGCCGGTTATATCACCTCATCCGGAATTGATGCCGATCATGATGGGCTTGATGATGCCTACGAGCCGGCAGGTCAGACTCCGGTTGCAACGAATGGTACACCGGACTATCTGACACCAGACAGCGACGGTGACGGGACCAATGACGGCTTGTCCCCAGCCAGTAGCGGAGATGATCGTCTGGTCGGATCTGCAGCAGCTGATACTATCGATGGCCTTGATGGTAACGATGCACTGATCGGTCTTGATGGCGACGATACGCTGATCGGCGGTATTGGCAACGATATCCTGGTGGGTGGTGCCGGCGATGATCTTCTGATGGGAGGAAGTGGTTCTGACTTCTTTGACTGGAATGGTGGGGATGAGGGCATAGCAGGTACACCTGCAACAGACCATATCACCGACTTTTCAGTTGCAGACGACACCCTGGATCTGTCTGATCTGTTGGATTCGCTTGGTTTGGCAACTCAGGGAGGGGTTGTTGAGTCCTATCTGAGTCTGACTGAAAACGCATCGAATCAGGCGGTGTTGAATGTTAAGGACAGCGCCGGAGGAAGTGTCGTTCAGGAGATTGTGCTGGACAATGTCAGCATCCAGGATCTCAAAACCGATCTGAGTATTGATCAGGGCGCAACTAATAATGACCTGCTGAATCAGTTGATTGATCAGTCTAAACTGATTGTCTGAAACTGACTCGGGTGGCTCTCCAGGGAGCTGCCCGTTTTTTTGTTTAGCATATAGCATCGAACAGCTGTTTGATGTCAGGGTTTGAAACAGATAGCTACGGCTAAATATTTGTTTATTGAGGCAAAAAATAACAGTGACACAACCACAATCAGACTGGATTTTTGGCAGCAGTCGGGAACAATTTGTTGACCCTTTGCTGGATGCCCTGGTGCTTTTGAGTAAGTACTATGGCACACCTGCGTCTGAAGACTCTCTCAGTAGCGGGTTGCCTCTGGTTAATAACCGTCTAACAGTGGAGCTGTTTCCCCGTGCAGCTGAGCGTGCGGGTTTATCTGCGCGACTGGCTGACCAGCGATTGCTAAAGATTCATGAGTTGCTACTGCCCTGTGTGCTGCTGTTAAAGAATCATAGCTGTTGTGTTTTGATGTCTATCGATCATCAGGCGGGTACTGCCCGGATATTGCAGCCGGAGAGTGGTGATGGTGAGGTTGAACTGGGCATCGACGCGCTGGAGAAGATCTATTCAGGCCACCTGTTCTATATTCGCAAGAAGTATCAGTTTGATCAGCGTAGTCCCGATGTTCTGAATACCCGGGAAGGGCACTGGTTTTGGGGTACATTCCGCAGCGCTTTGCCGATTTACCGTGATGTGCTGCTCGCCTCTTTGCTGATCAACCTGTTTGCTGTGGCATCACCGCTGTTTGTGATGAATGTGTATGATCGCATCGTCCCCAATCTGGCATTCGATTCACTCTGGGTATTGGCGATCGGTGTTGGGTTAGTGTTCGTCTTTGACCTGATTCTTAAACACCTGCGGTCATATTTTATTGATGTTGCGGGGAAAAAACTTGATCTGCAATTATCAGCAAAAATATTTGCCAAAGTGATGGGAATCCGTCTGGAAGCCCGGCCTCTGTCTGTGGGGGCTTTCGCTAATAATCTGCAATCGTTCGAAACGATTCGTGAATTTATTACCTCTGCAACACTGGGTGCGCTGATAGATCTGCCTTTTGCGCTGCTGTTTTTGTTGGTGATATGGATAGTGGGTGGCCCGCTGGCCCTGGTGCCACTGTTTGTCATGGTGGTTCTGGTAGGTTATAGCCTCTATATTCAAAAGCCACTGGCAAAACAGATTGAGCTGACTTCTAAGATTGCCTCGCAAAAACAGGCCACTCTGGTTGAAGGACTGACGGGGATTGAGGCGGTTAAAATTAATGGTGCTCAGAGCCAGTATCAGGTGATCTGGGAACAGGCTGTCAGCAAGATGGGGCAGCATGATATCCAAACCCGTAAGCTGGCCAATGGTGCTTCAACACTCTCCGGCTTTATGCAACAGATGATGACCGTTGGTATCGTTGTACTGGGTGTCTATCTGGTCGCTGCAGGTGAGTTGAGTATGGGAGGGATTATTGCCTCGGTGATGCTGAGTGGACGTGCAGTGCAGCCTCTGGCCCAACTCTCTTTGCTGGCAACCCGGTATAATCAGGCTAAGGCATCAATGAGCCTGATTAATAATGTAATGGATATGCCTGTTGAAGAGGAAGAAGGTAAAAGTTATGTCAGTCGGCCTAAGCTGAAAGGGCAGATCGAGTTTGATAAAGTCTGCTTTGCCTATCCGGGACAGCAAAGCTACGCCCTGCACGAGGTTAGCTTTGTTATCCGTCCAGGGGAGCGGGTTGCCCTGATTGGCGGAATTGGTGCCGGTAAAAGCTCGCTGGAAAAACTGATACTGGGATTGTACCAGCCAACATCGGGTGATGTACGGATCGATGGTGTCAATATCGCACAGCTACACCCGGCAGATCTGCGTCGTAATATCGGTAGTATTACTCAGGAAAGCCACCTTTTCTTTGGCAGTATCCGTGACAATATTGTTATGGGAGCGCCCTTTACCAGCGACGAAAATCTGCTGCGTGCCGCCGAGTGGGGGGGAGTAACCGAATTTACCAACCATGATCCCGATGGGCTGGAGCGACAGGTGGGCGAGGGTGGCAGACAGCTATCGGGAGGGCAGCGTCAGTCTGTTGCTGCAGCCCGGGCGATTGTGATGGACCCGCCCATACTGCTGTTGGACGAACCTACCAGTCAGTTAGATAGAAAGTCTGAAGTGAGGCTGATGAATCAACTTAAGTTACTCGATCAGAGCAAAACCGTTATTCTGAGTACCCATAAATCGAGTCTCTTAGATGTGGTTGACCGGATCATTGTTCTGGAGAATGGGCGTCTTGTTGCAGATGGTCCTAAGGCTGAAGTCGTTAACTGGTTACGCGAAGGCGTCAATCAACAGAAAGCCAAAAGGGAGGCTCAGGCCTGATGGGTGATATGCACACAGATCAGGTGCCGGTTTCTGCTGAAGACAACTCTTCGAAAGAAAATACTGCACTGAGCGCAAAGACTGAAGCCCGGCGCGACAAAACCGTGGTTGCAGATGAACTACATGATTTTATTGATAATGCGGCGGCCAGTGTATTGCTGGATACGCCGAGAAGTTCACGCGTGCTCCTCTGGGGGGTTGTGTGTTTTGTGATTGTCGCCATCGTCTGGGCCTATTTTGCGCAGCTGGATGAGATCACCCGGGGACAGGGGAGTGTGATCCCTTCACAACAGATTCAGGTTGTGCAGTATCTCGAAGGTGGGATTCTTAAAGAGCTGTATGTCAAAGAGGGGGATAAGGTCGAAGCGGGCCAACCTCTGCTGCGTGTGGATGAAACGCGGTTTTTATCGGACTTCAGGGGGCAGGCTCAGGAGCAGGCCTATCTGGAAATATCGATAGCTCGTCACCGGGCAGAACTTGCCAGTATTCAGATCAGCGATGAGGCCGTCAACAGTGACTGGCAGGGGCAGGTTAAGATTGTGCCTAAGCCTATCTCAGTGGATGAAGACTGGCAGAAACGCCATCCCGATCTGTTAGAGCGGGAGCAGTCTCAACTGGAGGAGTATCTGCGTAATCTGACTAACCAACTGGAGATTATTGGCCGGCAGATTCAGCAGGGTGATCAGGAAGCGAAGGAGCTGGAGTCTAAAATCAGTCACCTGGACCGCTCCTACCGACTGAGTCTGCGTGAACTGAAAATGACACGACCGCTGGCGGAACAGGGGGTCGTTCCTGAGATTGAACTGATCAAGCTTGAAAGAGATCTGAATAGCTACAAACAGGAACTTGAAGGGGCCAAGCTGCTATTGCCTAAAGTGCAGCTAAGTATTCAGGAATCGGTTGCGAAACGTCGTGAAATCGCGTTAAATGCACGCAGTGAGAGCCAGCAGAAACTGAATGAAAACCTGGCTCAGCTGAATCAGAAAACGGAAGCACAGGTGAGTTTACGTGACCGGGTAGACCGGACAACAGTTGTGTCACCAGTGCACGGCACAATTAAAACCATTTCAGTGAATACCATCGGTGGTGTTATTCAACCGGGTATGGATCTGATTGAGATCGTACCGACAGAAGATCATCTGCTGATCGAAGCAAAGATCTCGCCCAAGGATATAGCATTTCTGCGACCTGGGCTGAGTGCGGTGGTGCGGCTGACAGCGTATGATTTTTCAATCTATGGTGGTTTAAAAGGTACGCTGGAACATATCAGTGCAGATACCATTGAAGATGAAAAGGGGAACCTTTATTACCTCATCAGGGTACGCACTGAAAATACAGACCTTGGGCGAGGAGGCAACTCCCTGCCAATTATTCCTGGCATGATGGCGACTGTCGACATTATGACGGGTAAGAAGAGTGTACTTGATTATTTGCTGAAGCCTATTTTCAAGGCGCAGCAACAAGCTTTACGAGAACGATAACGTTAAGATGGACTTTATCCGGGGGGAACGGTTCTATGGGTAAGATAAACAGGGTTGGCGTGTGTGCGCTGACGTTACTCGCGTGGTCAGGCACAGTCTCATCGCAGACTCTGGTGGAAGCGACATCATTTGCGATTGGTAATTCACCTGACGTCGCAATTGTGAAAAGTCAGTATCTGAGTCGTATCGAGCAGATCGGTGTGTCCAGAGCGGGCTACAAACCGAAAGTCGATGCCGCGCTGGGCTGGGGTGGAGAGTGGACCAATAGTCCATCTACCCGTGCAGCAACCGGTAGCTCCGATTATGTCGATCTGGAGCGTGGCGAAGCGTCATTGACCATGAGTCAGTTGTTGTACGATGGTCTGCGGACTAAAAATGATAATGACCGGACAACCGCAGAGGCTGAAGCTCAGCGGTATCAGCTGTGGAGTGTGGCAGAGAATACCACGCTGGAAGTAGCTGACGCTTACATGACAGTGATTAATGCTGAGGAAGCGTCTGTTCTGGCGGCGGCCAACCTGGAATCCCATATAGAGATTCTTGATGGTATTCGTAAGCGTTCAGAACACGGGCTTGGATCAGCTTCCGATCTGTCGCAGGTTAAGGGTCGGTTGAGCAGGGCGCACTCTAACTACCTGGCGACCGATAATAATGTTCTTGATGCGAAAGCCCGCTACTACAAGGTTGTCGGACAGGAAGCGATCGGGCTGGTGAAACCCGCAGCGGTTGATCAGTATATGCCGGTCTCCTATGAGCAGGCGCTTGAAAGAGCCGGTAAAGTACATCCGACACTGTTGTCTGCACAATTTGATGTGGATGCCGCGGTTGCTCAGTTGAAGACCCGGGATTCAGATTTTCATCCGGATGTTCGGCTGGAACTGGGAGGCACCTGGAATAATAATCTTGATGGAGCCGCTGGATATAATAATGATCTGACAGCGATGATCCGGATGCGTTACAACCTGTTTAACGGTAATGCAGACAGCTACCGTCAGAAAGAAGCGTACTACCAGTTGATGGAAGCCAGTGCAATTCGTGACCGGGCACAGCGGGAAGTAGCTGAAGGTATGAGCCTGTCCTGGAACGCCTACCAGTTGCTGGAACGTCAGATGGAGTTCCTGGAAGCGCATGTGATTGAAGCTGAGAAAACGCTGGATGCATACAAGCAGCAATTTAAGCTGGGGCGCCGCACTCTGGTTGACCTGCTGGATGCAGAGAATGAACTGTTTGAAGCGCGTAAAGAGCTTCTCAAAGCTGATAAAGATCGTATCATGACTCAGTTCAGGGTTCTGAATGCAATGGGTGAGTTGTTGACTGTTCTGAATCTTGATCGTGAGTCAATCCTGACCAGCGAAGATCAGGCAGAGATCTCCGCTCTGCGTGACTAAGCTAATCCGTCTGTTTGTCCGCTGCGATCAGTTTTGAACGCAGCGGATTTGCAGGCTGATTATTTTGTTGTTATCCGCTATAATCGCCGCCTTTTTAAACTGCTTCCAGAAAGTGTATATGAGCGAAGAACTGGCAAAACAACAGAAAACCCGGCTGAACAAACTGCAAAAACGCCTGCGTCGGGAAACTGGCCGCGCAATCGAAGATTTTAATATGATCGAAGATGGCGATAAGGTGATGGTGTGTCTGTCCGGTGGTAAAGACTCTTTTGCCATGCTGGATATTCTGATGAATCTTCAGAAGAGTGCCCCGATCCGTTTTGACCTTGTTGCCGTTAACCTGGATCAGAAGCAGCCAGGCTTTCCCGAACACGTGCTGCCTGAGTATCTGACTCAGATAGGTGTGCCGTTTCATATTGTCGAAAGAGATACATATTCGGTTGTTAAAGAGCTGGTGCCAGAGGGTAAAACCACCTGTGCATTATGTTCCCGTCTGCGTCGCGGCACGCTGTATGGCTTTGCCGAACAGATCGGGGCCAACAAGATCGCCCTGGGCCATCACCGTGATGACATTCTGGAAACCTTCTTTCTCAACATGTTCTATGGGGGCAAGCTGAAATCGATGCCACCGAAGCTGGTGAGCGATGATGGCAAGAATATGGTGATCCGTCCGCTGGCCTATGCCCGTGAGAAAGATATCGCGGCTTATGCCGGGATGCGTGGATTCCCCATTATCCCCTGTAATCTGTGCGGCTCGCAGGATGGCCTGCAGCGTCAGGTAGTTAAAGAGATGTTGCAGGACTGGGATAAACATCATCCGGGACGTATTGAAACCATGTTCCGCTCATTGAGACATGTGGTTCCCTCCCACCTTGTCGATACTGAGCTGTTTGATTTTAAGGGGCTGCAACGCGGCTTTGCGCATGGTATCAGTGACCCTGACAAGGGCTTTAGCGCTCCGGCGAAAGAGATGGCGGAGATGATCGACATTCTCTCACTCTGACCACACCCGGACCCGTCTATGAATATCTGGGTTGATGCGGATGCCTGTCCTAATGTGGTGAAGGAGATTCTGTTTCGCGCGGCACACCGTTTGGGTATTAAAACGGTTCTGGTTGCTAATCAGTTTTTATCAACGCCCCCGTCTGTTTTTATCAGTGCGGTGCAGGTGCCTGCCGGGTTTGATGTCGCGGATAACTATATTGTGCAGAAGTGCAATGCGGGAGATCTGGTGATTACGGCCGATATTCCGCTGGCTTCCGAGGTGCTGGAAAAGGGGGCACATGCACTGAATCCCCGGGGAGAGTTCTATACCCCTGAAAATATTCGCCAGCGACTGAATATGCGTGACTTTATGGATCAGCTTCGCAGTTCTGGCATTGACACCGGAGGTCCCGCCAAACTAAACCAGCAGGATCGTCAGCTGTTTGCCAATCAACTGGACCGGTTTCTGGCTAAACAGTTGCGTCAGTAAGCCCTGCAAGCCTGCCTACTTCGCTTTTAGTCTAACAATAGGGGATATCCTTTATTTTTTGCCGGTTTTGCTTTAGCGTTTGTTCTAACATAAAACAATAACTGAGGCCGCTATGAGTGACACCCTATTGATCCGTGAGGATGCTGATGGTATCTGCACACTGACACTAAACCGCCCTGATGCATACAACTCTCTCTCTATGGAGTTGATGCAAGCCCTCATCGCCGCATTTGATGCGATCGCTGAAGATATCTCTGTTCGTGTTGTTATTTTGCGGGGCAGTGGCCGTGGATTCTGCTCCGGCCATGATTTGAAGCAGATGTTGGGAGAGGGAGAGGAAAGCTATTATCAGTGCACCTTTGAAACCTGCTCAACGCTGATGCAGCGAATCGTCAATCTTCCGGTTCCGGTGATTGCACAGGTTCACGGTGTCGCGACGGCGGCGGGTTGTCAACTGGTCGCCAGTTGTGACCTGGCGGTGGCCAGTGAAACCGCACGTTTTGCAACGCCCGGGGTTAATATCGGTCTGTTTTGTTCGACGCCGATGGTGGCTCTGAGTCGTGCCGTGAGTAAGAAGCATGCGATGGAGATGTTGCTGCTGGGTGATATGATCAGTGCCGAAAAAGCGGCTGAAATAGGCCTGCTGAACTGGGTCGTTCCTGAATCATCTGTGGGACAAAAAGCCGGGGAGGTGGCCACTAAAATAGCTGCCAGCTCACGTAAGGCGATCTCTATCGGTAAGCTGGCCTATGCCCGTCAGATAGATAAGCCTCTGGAGCAGGCTTACATCGAATGCAGTCGGGTGATGACGGAAAATATGCTTACCCACGATGCTGCTGAGGGGATTGATGCCTTCATTCATAAGCGAAAACCACAGTGGCAACATCGCTGAGCAGGGGCCACCTGTTACTGTTTTCTGTTGAGGTTGTCAGAAGAGGTCAGGCGCCTGTGTTCAATAGATTTATATTGTCTCATATTAATGAGAAACCCGTGGAGGCGTGTTATCTTGCCCAAAGTCAGGGCAGGATAGGCAAGAGTAGCGAAGTATAGAGGGCTGAAACAATGTTGAATCGGCGTGCCATTGTAAAGGCGATCATCAATGGTGGGGCTTTGGTGGGTGTTGGGGCACTGATGCCGCGTTTGGCAATGGCGTGGAATAAGAGTGCTTTTGCTGCACAAAGCCAGGTATTTGCCGTGAAACTGTTGCTGGGTGGCGTGCCTGTTGTCAGTGATCAGGTTATTGTGAAAGCGCCGGCCATCGCAGCCGATGGGGCGATGGTGCCGGTGACAGTCAAAACGTCTCTGGACAATGTTGAGTCCATCAGCCTGTTTGTTGAAGCCAACCTCCACCCATTGGTGGCACAGTTTATTATCCCGAATGGCACCGAGCCGTCGGTGTCGACCCGCATCCGGATGCGTGAGTCATCCAGTATTACGGCGGTAGTTAAAGCGGGTGGCCAGCTAATGAGCGCCTCGCAGGAAACGAAAGTGACCAACGGAGGGTGTGAAGGTTGACGACGCGGGAGCTAAGGTCAGACAGGGGGAGTAATGATGGCTGATATGATTAACGTTAACGCCCATGTGCAGAACGGTATCACTCAGGTCAAGCTGAAGGTTCGCCATAGTATGGAGGATGGACAGCGCACCGATAAAAAGACCGGCAAGTCGATTGCGGCTAAGTTTTTGCGCGAGATTAAAGTGATGCATGAAGGGAAACCCGTTTTTGCTGCAAATCTCAGTACCGCCATCGCTGAAAATCCTTTTCTGGCTTTTAGCTTTTCCGGTGGGGTTAAGGGAGAAGCGCTAACGATTAACTGGGTCGAGAACACCGGGAAGTCCGGTAGTCAGACGGCTGCAATCGACTAGCTTAGCAATGCTCTTGTATATTTTACTTAACTTCTAATTACCTGAGATTATGTGGCCTGCATAGCCAGCTCTGCGCAGTACGGTTGATTTGTTTTATCCTCCGTCAGCGAATCTTTCCATGTCAGGGGAAAAGCGGTTCTACTCAGCCTGTCCATCCGCTAGAATGAGCGCACAAATGAGAAGGAGAAGTTTGTGAACCGAGTCGCTTTATTGGCCCTTCTGAGCATATCCACACTGGCTGGCTGTAATGCCGCGAATGTCCAGCCGGATGCTAGTTCATCTGCTGAGTCGCCTTCGGCTGAGCAGCAGGCGGGCTCTCCACCGGACACCCTGGATCAGTCTGCACAGTTCGATCAGTTGAATGGACGTATCACGCTGTTGCAGGAGCAGTTTCTCGAACTCAAAGTACAGAACAGCTCTGTTGCTGAGCGTGTGCAGTTGTTACTGACCCAGTTTCAGGTGCTGGCGCAGGAGGTTAAACGTTCGGCTGTTGTAAAACCTCAGGCAGCACAGCCAGATCCTGGCTTGCCGGAAATGATGCAACGGCTGGATCAGCAGTTAACTGAGTTACAGCAGATTGCGCCGGAGCTGGGCGGTGGCGATCCATTTAAACTGGCCAGTTGCTATACCGCGAAAGGGCAGTGGGTGATGATTCGTTACAATCGCTTTTCGGGCGAGAGCTGGATCTCTGCCGCTAATAGCTGGCAGCCTCTTGAAGAGGAGCAGACGCCATCAATCTCTTCCTACGATATACAGTTGTTACCGGCTAACAACGATGTCAAAGGATATGTTGCCGCCCGTATTGACCATAACAGTGGCGATAGTTGGTGGCTGAATCAGCAAACCTGGGTTAAATATCAGCAGTAAGATTAGCGACAAAATGACACAACCGACCCCTGAAAGCCTGATCGGTCTTTTTAACGGACTGTTCAGCGAAACATTGAATACTGAGCTGGTCAAAGGAGAGGACGAACCGATCTATCTGCCAGCCGATGCCCGACATCCCAAACACCGGGTGATTTTTGCCCACGGCTTCTTTGCCAGTGCGCTGCATGAGATCAGCCACTGGTGTGTTGCCGGCGAGCAGCGCCGTCAACTGGTCGATTTTGGTTACTGGTATAAGCCTGATGGCCGAACCGCTGAAGAGCAGGCCGAGTTTGAGAAGGTTGAGGTCATACCGCAGGCGCTGGAGTGGCTGCTGTCGCAGGCTGCAGGCCATAAGTTTCATTTTAGTGCCGATAATCTAGGCAGCGATATCGGTGCCAGTGAGCAGTTCAAGAATGCTGTGCTGTCGCAGGTGAAGCGCTACCTTGTTGATGGTATTCCAGAGCGTCCAGCCACTCTGATCAAGGCGTTGCAACACTATTATGGTACGGCACCGCTCAGCGCCGATCAGTTTTCACTGGATGGAAAATAAAAAAAAACCGGCGGATGATGCCGGTTTTCTTCTTTCAGATATCAGGTTTCAGTTTCAGGGTGTTTGTTTTTTCATCCCGTTATGCATCTGCATATTACCCATACCAGACATGACATCCATCACCTTAATATCCAGCTTCTCTGAGCTGCCATCGCTGAAATTCAGTGTCAGGTCAATGGTCTGATCTTTAGCCAGGTTCTGCTTCAGGCCTATCAACATAACATGAAGGCCTCCGGGTTTGAGTTCTACCTGCTCATTGGCCTGCAGGGTTATCTCAGGAATCCTGCGCATTTTCATCACCCCGTTCTCCTGAGTGTGGGTATGCAACTCGGCAACTTTGGCAACTGAGGAGGACGCCGAAACCAGAGAGACCTCTGTATCGCTGTTGTTCGTCAGCGTCATAAAAGCGGCACTGTTAGGTTGCCCCGGTGGCACAGCACGGGCATAGGGGTGGTCAACCTTGACCTCGGCAAAAGCGGAAGCTGAAAGTGTCAGCGCGGCAACCAGCGTAATAAGCTTTTTCATAGCGTTTTTATCCATAACAGTTCTAGTGATAGGGGAATTGCTGATAACATCCTGTGTTCAAAGCCTGAGTGCTTTGTTGGTTGTTAAAGCAGTGTTTTTATCTCAGTCATCAGTTTTTCAGGTGGTGTACCGTGGGCCACAGTGCTGCTCAGTTCACCCTGCTTATTGATCAGGTAGATCCGCGAGGAGTGATCAACGGCATAGCCCATCGCTGAATCCTTCATATCGACGATGCGGTAAAATGCACCATACTGGGAAACCACCTGATCAATTTTTTCCCGACTGCCGGTAACGCCAATAATAGAGGGGTAGAAGAACGCGCTGTATTCAGCCAGTTTTTCGGGGGTGTCGCGATCAGGATCCACACTGATAAAGATGGGTTGAACCTGATCCCGCTGATCGGTATCCAGGTTTTTCATCGCCTGTGATATCACCGCCAGAGAGGTTGGGCAAACATCCGGGCAATGGGTATAACCGATATAGATGAGGACCACTTTACCTTTAAAATCGTGCAGGGAAACGTTGCCATCGACCCCTTGCAGGGTGAAATCCCCGCCCAGAGTTTTCAACATCGGCTGACCCGGAGAACCGCTTTGCGGCGACAGCATATAAGCGGTGACGATGCCTGCAAGCAGGGCCAGCGTCAGAAGTAACAGGTTGCGTAGTGTTGTCAGATTGCTTGCCATTATTTTGCTCTGAATTCAAACCATGTATTGATCGGTCCGGCAGCGGTTTCTGCCGAGACAGTCAGTCGCCATAACATCTCGCCAGTGGTGCAGACGGCTAATTCACCCTGACCACTGAAATTCCCGGGGCTGCTTTCAACAGGGGTTAGTTGAGTCTGATTGATGCCCATATACATTTCACTGCCCTGCAGATTGATGATCACTTTGCTGGCGCTGGTTCCGTCGATGCTGACCCGGTAGTTCAGCGGTGTCATCGAGCGAACAGGCCGGGGTTGAATATCCACAGTCAGGCTGACTTCGCCCATATCGACCGTGCAGCTCTGCTGGTTCAGATCACAATCGCTGGCTATCCCAGGTGCTTGCACAGAGGGCAGACCGAACAGTGTTGAGCCCAGCCATATTGCCAGAATGAATCCCCCCAACAAGGCCAGATACAGGTATTGTGGTTTACTATTTTTGGCTACAGGCTGGGCCATCTGTGGATGTTTCCTCTGCAATGAATTGTCACCGATCCTGATGAAGATCTGAATGTGGCAAATTGTCGCATTATCAATGGATTAGTGAAACGTTTCCTGGTCGCGACCTGTAAAACAGAATAAGAGGTTATAACTATATTTGTTTAAAATCTAAACGGTATATTTATGTCATAGTATTGATATTTAAGAGAAATCCTAGATTATTAGTACGGTTGTTGTCTGGTTTTGGTATGAATGTTTGATGTTATAATCGGCAATAGATCTATACTGATGGTTGTCTGCTATAGCTCTGGGGGGGATATATGCAACCACACTGTCGGGATTGCCAGTTTCTGATCGAATCGAAGTTTGACACTGAACCGCATCCGGGTCTGAAGTCTCTGTTAAAGAAACCGATAGCCGAGATCTACCAGTGCCGTCACTGTGACAGCTGTTTCATCTTCACCAGGCATGATATTTCTCTGGTTGTGCCTGATGAACCGGAAAGTAAGCAGTGCTGATCTTCTCTCTGCCGTTATCAGTAGCGATTGATTTGCCTGGTCTGATACCGCACACTGGAGCAAACAGAATCTGATGGATCGTAATAATGGAGTGGGACAAACTTCTGACAACGAAACGCTATGGTCATGAGAACCTGACGCCCGAAGAGGTTGGGCGAAGTCATTTTCATAAAGACCATGACCGGATAATTTTCTCCAGTGCCTTTCGGCGACTGGGCCGCAAAACCCAGGTACACCCGCTATCGCTGAATGATCATATCCATACCCGCCTGACCCACAGTATCGAAGTGGGGAGCCTGGGACGCAGTCTGGGGATTCGGGTGGGGGAGTTGTTGCAGGATCAGTTACCCCCATGGATCAGTCCCCACGATCTCGGCACTATCGTGCAATCAGCCTGTCTGGCCCATGATATTGGTAACCCTCCCTTTGGGCATGCCGGAGAGTATGCTATCCGGGACTGGTTTAAACACAAAGCCCCCAGACACTATCTTGAAGAGCTATCCGCGGCGGAACTACTGGATCTGCAGACTTTTGAAGGCAATGCTCAGGGGTTCAGAGTGGTGACCCGGATTGAAAATAATCTGTTCGATGGGGGACTGAGGCTGACCTACCCGACACTGGGGACGCTGCTGAAATATCCCTGGACAGTGGAACGGGCAGGTAAAAAAGGCAAATTCAGCAGTTTTGGCACCGAGCGGGAGATTCTCAACGCACTGGGGCGGGAACTGGGGTTGGTTAAGCTGGGGGACGACTACTGGTGTCGCCACCCGCTGACTTACCTCGTCGAAGCCGCCGATGATATCTGTTATGCGATTCTGGATCTGGAGGATGCGATAGAGCTGAACATTCTCGGTTTTGATGATATTAAACCGATCATGTTGCAGATCTGCGGTGACCTTAACTACGAAGACGAGATCTTTTTTACTCAGGCGTCAGCCCGACGGAAAATATCCGCACTGCGCGGTATGGCGATGGAAAACATGGTTGAATCGACCGTCGCGGCATTTATGGCGAACCTGCCGCTGATTATGACGGGTGAATACCGCGGAGAGCTGCTCGCCGATGGCGATGCCGGTGTGCGGGAAGGACTGGAAAAAGCCAAAAAGCTGGCCCGTGAGAGGGTATTTCCGGACAACCGTAAAGCAGAACTGGAGGTGGGAGCCTACAGTACCTTGGGAGGCCTGCTGGATTCATTCTGTGCAGCGGCCTACGAGCAGCATACACAGAGCAGTGACCAACTGAGTTATCGTAGTCAGAAAATCATTAGCCTGATGGGGATACACAGCCCCGATCCGCAATGGCCGTTGTATCAATCCTATATGCGGGTACTCGATTTTATCGGAGGAATGACAGACAATTACGCCGCCTATCTGTCCCGTCAGATAGGCGGTATGTCAGTCAATTAACTGCAAACTGTAACCATAGGGTGTCTCGTTGTGTCGATGCGTGATCAGCTAAGTAATCTGGTATTTTCTACTGAAAAAGGGGCGCTGTGCCCTGCGTGTAAAGAATCTGTTGATCACTGTGTGTGTGATCAGTTGGCAGACCAGGAACGACTTTCCAGTCTGGATGGCGTTGTTCGGATTCGTCGCGAAACCGCAGGCAGAAAAGGCAAAGGGGTTACCACCATCAGCGGCGTACCTCTGGCGGAGAAAGCGTTGAAAGATCTGGCTAAAAAGCTCAAACAGCAGTGTGGCACGGGTGGTTCGCTGAAAGATGGGATTATCGAGATACAGGGTGATCATCGGGAAAAACTCAAACAGCTGCTGGAGCAACAGGGCTTTACCGTAAAGCTGGCGGGAGGCTGATATGGCGTTACCGAAGCGTAAAAAGGTTTGCAAATACTGCCTCATGATCCGTTTTATGCTGCTGTTTCTGGCGATTGTTGCGGTTTTCCTGTTAAATGGCGTTTATCAGTTCTGGAACTAACTTTCTCACGTCGGTAGGACGCCGGTGAAGCAAAAACAGGGAGCGAACGTTATGTACCGATCAATCAGGTTTTTATCTATTCTTCTGTGGGCGGCAGCTGCGCTGTCTCCATTCGCATCAGCAGAGATTCTGCATTACATCGATGCCAGTGGGCGCAAAGTTTACGTCGATAGTCCCCATAAAATTCCCCCCCAGTTCCGGCACCAGAGCCAGCAGGTTGAGACGGTACGGATGACCGTTGAAGAACAACTGGCCAGTGAGCAAAGTCGTCAACAGATTAGTGAGGAGTATCGCAGGAAGCAGCAGATACGTGAGCTGGAAAGAACGCTGGCGAACATGACAACACCAGTCAGAATTATGGGCAATCAGGTGCTGGTGCCGGTCAATGTTGTCTGGCGAGGCCGAAAAGCCAGCCTCAATCTGCTGCTGGATACGGGTGCCAGTATGACTGTGCTTCACCGCGACGGTGTCAGCTCACTGAATACTACCAGTCGTGATTCCAGTTATGCGCAGGTTGCCGGAGGCGGACTGATCAAAACCGAACGGGTGGTGTTCGACCGGATCGAACTGGGGCCCTACCGCATTGAAAACAAATCCACAGCAGTGATTGAAACCAGTGGTCCGCAACCATTTGACGGGCTTCTCGGTATGGACATTCTCGGCGGAGGCGGCTACAACATCGATTTCGCTCAGCGGAAAATTGTCTGGGCACCTGGTAAGTATAAAGAGATGAGTGCAGCACTTGAAGCATTGAAGCATCCTCAGGCAGAGCTCGAAGATGCTGTTGCAGCCGATAAGGAATAATCAAAAAAGCCCGCATTCATCGCGGGCTTTTTGCCAGAGTCATTGGCTCTATTATAGTTCCAGTTCTGCCAGCTTCAGATCGAGCGTGGCTTTGAGCAGTTTATAAAGCCGGATCGCGGCATCGATCTCCTCTTTGCGGTTGGTCAGGCTTTCAATATTCAGACCCAGAGGGATACCCAGGTTACCGCAGGCTTCCAGGATCTGATCCAGGTTGTTGCGGCAGATGCGGATCGATTCAGCCAGTGGGTTATGGGCATCAAGAATCCGGTGACGGGTCGCCTGTGGCACTGAGATACCCAGCCACTCCATAAATTCAAGTGTCTTTGCACTGCCGCAAGGCGTAAAGGTGAGGATAATCCGTTTCGGTGCGACACCCCGTTCTTTGCACTCCCGGGCATAGGAGCTTAGCAGATCGATAGTGGCCTGCGGGTTGTAAACCGCCTGAGAAACAAAAAACTCGCACCCCTGTGCACTTTTTTCCAGCAGTCGCAGGTGCTCATTGCCTTTGCTGGCATGACGCTCAGCGATCGTCACCCCACCCAGATTGAAATCAAGGCTGTGTTCCTTCAATGCCGTGTAGGCTTGTGGCAGAGTGAGCTTGATATCGCCATCAGCGGAGGGACTGCCGACCAGAACGATGTCCCGTACGCCATGGGGGCACCAGGCCTTGTCGAGCCACTCATTAAAGTCATCTTTGTTGTGCTGAGAGACGCTTTTATAGGTGATCACCGGACGGCCTGATTTCTCCCTCAATATGGTTGAGTAATCCCGGGGATCATGGGTGTTCATAAACGGGAATGGACGGGGCTTGTCGATCCGGCTGCTTTCGTCCTGAATGTCATAGACGATGACACCGTCATAGTCGATCTGCTGCAGACGTTCCAGCAGTTTATTACCGATCTCAGATAGCTGCTCCATCGAAACAGAAGATTTCGGCGGGGTGGTGCCAATAAAATAGACGCCGCGTGTTGGGTCGGCGAATTTCTGTTTCAGTCGTGAGTGGCTCATCTGGGGTCCCGTAATGTGTGTTCTCGGTGGCGCGACAGTGTTCTGGCTGCCAGTACTTCTCTTTAAGTACGAACTATTCTAACAATGAATGCCTTTCATGTGTTTAAGTTATAAGGTGAAATTTTTTGCAGTTAATATGAGCCGATTTAATGTCGCTTGAAATACACTATAGATATCAGTAAGACCAAGCGTTAAGGGGGCAGTGTGAGTGAGAAAAAAGCGGATTTAAAATCGATACAACAGCAACTGGATACAGACCATCGAGAACCCCGTTCTTTGCCTCCGGTACACCTCTGGACTCCGGAGTTCAGTGGTGATCTGGATATGCAGATCACCCGTGATGGTCGTTGGATACATGAAGGTGGTGAGATCAAAAGGGCCGCCATGGTGAAGTTATTTTCTTCTATCCTGTGGCGTGAAGGAGAGCGCTATTTTCTGGTGACTCCGGTTGAGAAGGTCGGCATCCAGGTTGAGGATGTGCCTTTCTTTTTTACCGCGCTGGAGGTTCGTGAGGGGGAGTCAGGGCAGGAACTGGTGTTTACCTCATCCACCGATGATGTTGTTATCGCTTCCGCAGAGCACCCGTTACGGGTAGAGATCGATCCGGACACGGATGAACCCTCTCCCTACCTGATGGTGCGTTATGGCATGGAAGGCCGGTTAAACCGCAATGTCTTCTATCAATTGGTGGATCTGGCCGAAGAGCGGGATGGGGTGTTTGGGGTAGAGAGCTGTGGGCAGTGGTTCAAAATCGGTTAGTTGGCTAGATGTAGAACGTTGCAAAGGATGTGACTGGCTCATTGCTCGGCAAAGCCTGCTTAATATCTGTTGGAGCGGCTTCCAGCCGCGAGCATGATATGACTATTTTCATTCGCGGCTGGAAGCCGCTCCCACAGTAAAAATTGATATATCGGGGCAGTCTTCAGTCCATCCTGAACAACGATCAACGCTTGCTAATTATACAGCTGCAGCGGCGCTTCCTGCAGGGCGAACAGTTGCTCTCTGAGTTCCAGGATATGTTCGCTCCAATAGCGTACGCTGTTGAACCAGGGGAAGTTATGGGGGAAAGCGGGGTCTTCCCAGCGGCGGGCGATCCAGGCGGCGTAGTTCATGATCCGCAGGGTGCGCAGGGTTTCGGTGAGTCTTAACTGGGCGGGGTTGAAATCACAAAATTCGCTGTATCCCTCAATGATTTCCAATAGCTGTGCTTGCTGACTCTCCCGTTCGCCTGACAGTAGCATCCAGATATCCTGAATCGCTGGTGCCATGCGGGCATCATCAAAATCAACAAAATGGGGAGCGTCATCCCGCCAGAGCATATTGCCGATATGGCAGTCGCCATGCACCCGTATCCGGTTGATTGGTTCACAGATCTGCCAGTTTTCCTCCATCAGCCTGAGGAGGTCCGTTGTCAGGGTGTCGTAGGAGGTCTTCAGTTCCGCCGGGATGAACTGCTCGCTGATCAGTTGTACGCTTTCATGGCCGTAACTGGCGATATCAATCTCTGGGCGATGGATGAAAGGCTGGCTGGCACCGATGGTGTGGATCCGGCCGAGCATCCGCCCCAGCGTAAACAGGTTATCCATGTTGTCCAGTTCGGGCGCGTGACCGCCCTTGCGGGGAAACAGGGCAAACATAAAGTCGCCATAGGTAAACAAACTTTCACCTTCGCGAATCAGGGGGGCAACCACCGGCAGCTCCTGTGCGATCAGTTCAAAGCAGAACTGGTGTTCCTCCAGAATCTGCTCTCTGCTCCAGCGGTTCGGACGATAAAACTTGGCGATCATAGGCTCGCTTTCATCTATGCCGACCTGATAGACACGATTTTCGTAGCTGTTAAGACCGAACACCCGCCCATCACAGAGATATCCCAGGCTTTCAATGGCGTCCTGAATAAAGCTGGGTGTGAGGTGTTCAAACGGGTGCAGTGAGGTCATCGGTCTACCAGTTTTTGAAAGGGTGGGTGAGCAGGTTAGAGTTGTAGTAGCGTCTATCGCCAGTGACCTCTTCGGTCACCCAGTCGGGCAGTTCAGGTTGTTCATCTTCACTGTCCAGCTCGACCTCTGCGACGATCAGCCCCTCATTGTCCCCGGCAAAGATATCCAGCTCCCAGAGGTGGTTTTTGTGGCTGATGAGATAGCGGGTCTTATCCACTACCGGGCCTTTACATAGCTCATCCAGCATCTGCCGGGCATCGGTGACCGGAACCTCATATTCAAACTCACTGCGGGAGATCCCTTTGGTTTCTCCCTTGAGGGTGAGAAACGCTTTATCACCCATGATGCGGATACGTACGGTGGTTTTATCGGTGGTCTGGATATAGCCCTGACAGATGGTCAGGCCCTGTTCTGGCAGGTCAACTTTATCCATATTCACGAGAAACTTGCGTTCAATTTCCTGTGCCATATCTTTTCCTTAATAAAAAAGGCACCTTACAGTGCCTTTGAATTATAACGTATCGGGATGATATCTAAGCATTATGAATGCCAGTTTACATAATCCGCATGCCCGGTTGTGCCCCTTCATGGGGCTCTAGAATCCACAGATCTTTTCCGCCGGGGCCAGCCGCCAGCACCATTCCCTCTGACATGCCGAACTTCATCTTCCGCGGGGCCAGGTTTGCCACCATCACGGTCAGCTTACCTTCCAGATCTTCTGGATTATAAGCGGATTTGATGCCGGCAAAGACGTTGCGGGTTTCTCCGCCCAGATCCAGTGTCAGTTGAAGCAGTTTATCGGCGCCTTTGACATGCTCAGCCCTGGCGATGCGGGCAACCCGCAGATCGAGTTTGGCAAAGTCATCAAATGTGACCTCATCGGCTACCGGATTTTTCTGCAGCTCTGTCTCTTCTGCTGATGGCGCGGAGGGGGTTGTCGCCGCGATCGCTGCCAGTGTGGCTTTGCTGTCTTCGATCATCGCGCTGATGGTATCTTCCTCGATGCGCTGCATCAGCGGTTTAAACTTGTTGATCTTGTGATTGAAGAGAGGTTGGTGATTCCACTCGAGGGTTTCTAGATTAAGGAATTTCTTAACGTCTTCAGCTACTTGCGGAAGTACAGGTGCAAGGTAGGTAATTATCGTACGGAAGTAGTTTATACCAGTGTTGCAAATGCCTTGTAATTCTTTTTCTCGCCCTTCTTGTTTGGCAATAACCCAAGGCTCTTTTTCATCTATGTATCGGTTTGCTTGGTCAGCAATACTCATGATAATTCGCATTGCTTTCGCGTATTCACGGTTTTCGTATGCAGCTGCTATCTTTTCTCCAGCATTTATTGCATCTTTTATTTTGAAGGGTTCAGGTATAGAGCCAAGATCGCCGGCAAACTTCTTATGGATAAAGCCAGCGCAGCGGGAGGCGATATTAACCACCTTGTTAACCAGATCAGCATTCACCCGCATACGGAAATCATCCAGGCTCAGGTCGATATCATCGATACCGGAACCCAGCTTGGCGGCGAAGTAGTAGCGAAGATATTCCGGACGCAGATGCTTCAGATAGGTTTCCGCCATAATAAAGGTGCCACGGGATTTGGACATCTTCTGACCGTTAACCGTCAGGAATCCATGACAGAATACTTTGGTCGGTTTACGGAAACCGGCCCCTTCCAGCATGGCAGGCCAGAACAGGGTGTGGAAGTAGGCGATATCCTTACCGATAAAGTGATATAGCTCGGTATCGGAGGCTTCGTTCCAGTATTCATCAAAATCGACAGAATTTTTTTCGCACCAGTTTTTAAAGCTGGCCATATAGCCGATAGGGGCATCCAGCCAGACGTAGAAATATTTGCCCGGGGCATCGGGAATTTCAAAGCCCCAGTAGGGCGCGTCACGGGAGATATCCCAGTTCTGCAGACCCGATTCAAACCACTCATTGAGTTTATGAATCATCTGCTCCTGCACACAGCTGTCGACCCAGTTGCGCAGGGTGTTCTCAAAATCTGCCAGTTTGAAGAAGTAGTGCTCAGATTCTTTTTCAATGGGTTTGGCACCGGAGACGGCGGAATAGGCATTTTTCAGCTCAACCGGGCTGTAGGTTGCACCGCAGACCTCACAGGAGTCTCCATACTGATCCTGGGCGCCACATTTCGGGCAGTCACCCTTAACGAAACGATCTGGCAGGAACATCTCTTTCTCAGGATCGTACGCCTGGGTGATAGTCTTCTTAGCGATATGACCGCCATCACGCAGACGGGTATAGATCAGCGAGGCAAAATACTTGTTCTCCTCTGAATGGGTGGAGTAGTAGTTATCAAACCCCACCATAAAGCCTGCGAAATCGCGCTGGTGCTCCTGGCTTACCTGGCTGATCAGGGCTTCGGGCGTAATCCCCATCTGGTCTGCCTTCAGCATAATAGGCGTGCCATGGGCATCATCTGCACACACATAAGTGCAGTGGTTGCCGCGCTGGTTCTGGAAGCGGGTCCAGATGTCGGTCTGGATGTACTCTACCAGATGACCCAGATGGATCGGGCCATTGGCATAGGGCAGAGCGCTGGTGACAAGAATCTTACGTTGTTTATCAGTCATGATTCGGAGCAGGTCTAGGTTGCAGAGATAAGCGCGCAATTTTACTCTTAAATGACTGAAATTACAGCAAGGTAGGGCGATCTTTTTTATCCGGTGATGATTCAAACCCACTGGTTTAAGTTAACTATACTGGGTAACAATCGGTAGACAGCTTTTTCAAATAACGCTACAACCTGTTAAGGAACACTTGTTACGTTGCAGGAACAAAGTAGTCTGTAACGGTTTGTCGCATAATTGTTGTTGCCTTAACGGTGTAATTTAACAGCTATACTGTAACCTTTACCGGCAGCACCTTCCGCGTCTGATATGAAAAATACTAAGGTATGTTTATCAGCTTGTGCAGACGATTTGAGGGCCGCCTTGAGAGCGTCGCAGGTAGCTGCAGTGATGGGTTAAATTGAGTGAACGATGCGGTACAACACAGATCTGTTTCCACCCGGATCGCAGATCCGGAGATGGCACGTAAAGGAGACGAGTGGGGGTAGCCACTCTATTGAGGAGATGGAGGGTCATGTTCGAATATATTCTTAAGGAAGATAAAGTTGCGGTGCTCTGGCTCGGTAAGCCGCTGGCTGATCTGAACAATGTGCCGGCAGAGCTGAAGGGCCGGGTTAGTATCAATCTGGCTAAGGTACCCGAACAGGCGATGGAGATGCTTGGGCGCCAGGATTATCAGGTGATTGTTGTTCAGCTGAGTCAGGACGATTTTGAGTTTCGTTATAACTGGTTGCGCAAAGTGGTCGCCAAATATCCGGGGGTTATCCGGATTATGCTGAATGACGGCCTGCAGAATCATCAGGTGGCCAAAGCGTCAGAGCTTTGTCACCGTTCGCTGCTGTTCACTTCGGGGGTTACCGAGCTGTTTCATGAAGTCGGACAGAGTCTGCGTCTGATTCAGTCGAGTAATAAGCCGGTGGTCAGGGAGTACGTCGGTGCGATTGAAAGGTTGCCATCCCTGCCGGGCGTGTATGTTGCGCTTAATGATGCGCTGGCTTCTGATACCACTGGGGCTGCGGATATCGCTGCTATCATCGAGCGGGATCCGGCGATGAGTGCGAAAATCCTGCAATTGGTGAATTCTGCTTTTTTTGCCCTCAGTAGTAAGGTTTTTAAAATCAAAGATGCGGTGGTGATTCTGGGGGTCAGGCAGATTCGGGATCTGTTTCTGGTGTCGCGCATATTTGAGCACTATCCGCAGGATAGAAACTGGTCTGGATTTTCGTTCGAAAACCTCTTCGATCGCTGCATGGTGGTTGGTCGGTTTGCCCGGGCGATCTGTCGCGAACAGCGGGTGAGTGCAGATATAGCCGATAAGGCGTTTCTGGCTGCCCTGCTTCAGGATATCGGTATGCTGGTGATCGCAACCCGTGAAGCGGAGCATTACAGTGAGGTACTTCAGGAAGCTGCACTGTTGAATCACCCTCTTTATGCCATCGAAAAACTTCGCCTGGGGGTCACACATATGGAGGTGGGGGCCTATATGCTGGGGCTGTGGAACCTGCCGCCGGAAGTGGTTGAGGCGGTGCTTTATCACTCTAATCCAAATGCTACCTCCAGTGAAAAGTTTACCCCGTTAACCGCCGTGCATCTGGCAGACTCTATTCTGCCTGATGTGGTTAATGTGAATGATTGTCGTATCAGTAGCCAGATCAGTGAGAAGTACGTGACCCGTCTTGGGCTGCAGAATAAGCTTCCCCGTTGGCAGCAGATGTCTGAAGATTTTGCTGCACAACTTTATTCCGGAACCGGGAATGGCTTCTGAACCGGTTGCTATATGCAGTGAAAGCTTGGAGTGACCGGGGCAGGCTGATAGAATGCGCGGCCTGTTTTGATTCTATATTCCGAGGTTTAGATGGCGCTGCCTGTTGTTGATCCGTCCCAGTATGATGCTCAGCTGAGCGAAAAAAAAACTGACATCGAACAGCAGTTTGCTGACTTTAATCTACCCGGCATTGAGCTGTTTGAGTCGGCCACAACCGCCTATCGCCAGCGCGCCGAGTTTCGGGTGTGGCACGAAGGTGATGATCTTTACTATGTGATGTTTAAGCCGGGGGACAAGCATCAGCACAACCGGCTTGAATCCTGCCCTATGGTATCAGAACCGATTCAGCAGGTGATGTTTAAACTGCTGGACTATTTGCGCCCCAATGAACTGCTGCGTCGCCGCCTGTTTCAGGTCGATTTTCTCAGCACCCTGTCGGGTGAACTGATCGTCAGCCTGCTATATCATAAGCCCCTTGATGACGCCTGGATTGAGGAAGCCCGGAAACTCAAACAGCATTTCGGTATCCACTTTATCGGTCGTAGCCGTAAAACCAAGATCGTTCTCGATCAGGATTATGCGCTGGAGAAAATGCGGGTCGATGGCCGGGAGCTGATCTACAAGCAGGTTGAAAACAGTTTTACTCAGCCCAATGGCGGGGTGTGCGTTAAGATGCTGGAATGGGCTGTGGATGTTACCCGTGACGCCGGTGGCGATCTGGTGGAACTGTACTGTGGTAACGGCAACTTTACCATGGCGCTTGCAGAAAACTTCGATAAGGTGATTGCCACTGAGATCGCTAAAGTCTCTGTGGATGCGGCGCAATATAATATTGCCGCTAACCAGGTTGATAATGTGAAAATCCTGCGGATGTCCAGCGAGGAGTTTTCCCAGGCATTGCAGGGGGTGCGCGAGTTTCGTCGTCTGAAGCAGAGTGGTGTTAATCTGGCTGATTATAATTTCAGTACTGTTCTGGTGGACCCACCACGTAGTGGTCTGGATGATGAAACCGTTAAGCAGGTCGCTGAATACGATAATATTGTCTATATCTCCTGCAACCCGGAAACACTGCAGCAGAATCTGAAGCAGTTGACCCTGACCCATGACCTGCAGCGTTTTGCGCTATTTGATCAGTTTCCCTATACCCATCATCTGGAGTGTGGGGTATATCTGACAAGGAAGTAAGTTAGTAACGGGTTTGAATCTCTCAGATCTGCAAATATCCACCCTGGGTATTATTAATTGATACTTTTTGCGCGCAGTTGGTGTTGCGTTAACGATAAAAAGATACTTTAGCGATCATTTTATCGGGAGGTTGTATTATGCTCAACGCTATCTGTTCAGCACCAATGGTCGTGTCACCGGCATTTACCGTTGCTTATTCGTTCTATCAGGGAGAGTAGGATGTCAGCACTTCTTCGCATCAATGGCTTTCTGGCGTTTATTGCCATCGCCTTTATCAATGCCTTTGTCGATCTGGGTCATAAGATCATTATTCAGAACACGCTGTTCAAAGCGTATGACGGTGATCTGCAGATCGTTCTGACGGCAGTGGTCAATGGACTGATTTTGTTGCCGTTCATTATGTTGTTTACCCCTGCGGGGTTCCTGGCAGATAAATATCCGAAAAACCGGGTGATGAAATATTCCGCCTGGGCTGCGGTTGGCGCAACGCTGCTGATAACCCTGTGCTATTTTCAGGGTTGGTTTATCGCAGCCTTCGCGCTGACCTTTATTCTGGCGCTGCAAAGTGCCTTCTATTCACCGGCTAAATATGGCTTTATCCGTGAGCTGGTGGGGGAAGAGAATATTACCGAAGGTAACGGCTGGGTTCAGGCGGTGACCATGGTCGCGATTCTGTCAGGTATCGCGGTATTTTCGTTGCTGTTTGAGATCCGTGTAAACGGGGCGTTTCAGCTATCACCCGGACAGAGCCTGGAGCTGATCGCCCCGTTAGGCTGGTTGCTGGTGATAGGCTCGGTGTTTGAGCTGATACTGGCATACCGGTTGCCGCAAACCCGCGATACTGACCATCAGGTTCACTATGACTGGCGGGCCTACCGTAGCGGTAAGACGCTGAGCCGCAATCTCTCGATGATCTACCATAACCAAACCATCTGGCTTTCAATCATTGGGGTGGCGCTGTTCTGGTCGATTAGTCAGGTGATGCTGGCGGTCTTTCCTGCGGTGGCTGAAAGCCACCATGGTATCCACAACACCTTTATCATCCAGGGGACCATGGCGCTGGCAGGTGTTGGTATTATGGCCGGTTCGGTGCTGGCCGGACGCTGGTCGCCGCATTATATCAATATTGGCCTGATTCCACTGGGGGCGGCGGGTGTGGCCGCCGGGCTGGTGTTACTGCCGCAGGCTGCTTCAGTGTTCTGGCAGGGAGTGGTGTTTTTTCTTATCGGCCTGAGCGGTGCGCTGTTGAATGTACCGTTGCAGGCGCTGATTCAGTTTAACGCTGGTCGGGGTGAGACCGGTAAAGTGCTGGCGGGCAGCAACTTTATTCAGAACATCGCGATGCTGGGTTTTCTGTCACTGACGGTACTGTTTGCCTGGGCTGGGATTGATGGCCTCTGGCTGCTCTGGTTGCTTGCACTGTTGGGGGTTGTGGGGGCGTTGTTTGCTATCCGGATGTTGCCTCAGGCACTGGTGCGGGTGCTGGTGGCTGGTCTGATTAAGCGTAAATACAACCTTCAGGTGCTGGGCTTTGAGAATCTGCCGCGTTCGGGCCAGGGGGTGTTGTTGCTGGGTAACCATATCAGTTGGCTGGACTGGGCGATGATTCAGATGGCTTGCCCGCGTCATATCCACTTTGTCATGGAACGCTCAATCTACGAGCGCTGGTACCTGAAATGGTTTTTATCGATGTATCGGGTGATTCCGATCTCCAGTGGTCATAGCCGGGATGCATTGCAGGCGGTTGGCGAGCTGATCAGCGCTGGACATGTGGTCTGCCTGTTTCCCGAAGGTGCGATCAGTCACACTGGTCAGATTGGCGAGTTTAAAAAGGGTTTTGAACGGGCCTGTGAAGAGGCCGAAGGGGTGATTGTACCTTTCTATCTGCGTGGATTATGGGGCAGCCGTTTCTCCCGTTCCACTGATAAAATGAAGATGATTCGCCGGGGCGGTCTGAAGCGTGATGTGATTGTCGCCTATGGCCAGCCGATGCCGGTGAGCAGCAGCGCCTCAGAGGTGAAAAAGAAAGTCGCTGAGCTGTCGATTCATACCTGGGAGCGATATACCCAGACTTTTCAGCCGCTGCCACAGAGTTTTATTCGCACGGCAAAAAGTGCCATGTCCGATATGGCGATCAGCGATGTGCAGGGGGAGCCGCTGAGTTATCGACGCCTGCTGACCGCCGTGGTGCTTTTCAGTCAGCGCTTGAAACAGACGCCTGGGCAGCGTTTGGGTGTGTTGCTGCCAACCTCCAGTGCCGGTGCGATCGCTAACCTGGCGGGGCTGTTTGCCGGTCGGACACTGGTGAATATCAATTTTACCGCCAGTGAGTCTGCTCAGTTGGCCGCGCTGGAGCAGGGCGAGGTGGAAACTATTCTCACCGCCCATAAATTTGTCTCTAAACTGAAGGCCCGGGGAGTCAGCACCGAGGCGCTGTTTGAGGGGCGCCAGGTGATTTACATGGAGGACCTGAAGGCGGGCATAGGTAAAGCGGAAGCCCTGGTAACAATGTTTCTGTTGAGTGTGGTGCCCGCTACTCTGTTGCAGGGGTGGCTGGGGGCAGGTACCAGGGTGGATGATACCGCCGCCATTTTATTCTCCTCCGGTAGTGAAGGTGCACCTAAAGGGGTGATGCTCAGTCACCGGAATATTCTGGCCAACCTGCGCCAGATAGCCGATGTGTTGAATGTCCGTGAAGATGATTGCATTATGGCGACGCTGCCACTGTTTCACGCTTTCGGCCTGACAGTGACCACCTTTATGCCTTTGATAGAGGGTTTGCCTGTGGTGTGTCATCCAGACCCCACTGATGCTGTGAACATCGGCAAAGGGGTGGCTAAGTACCGGGCAACGATGATCTGTGCCACCTCCACTTTTCTGCGCCTCTATACGCGCAGTAAAAAACTTCACCCTTTGATGTTTCAATCGATCCGTGTTGCGGTTGCCGGTGCCGAGCGACTCGATCCTGCGGTGCAGCAGGCGTTCGAAGCCCGTTTCAGAGTGCCGGTTATTGAGGGGTATGGTTCGACTGAAACGACGCCGGTTGCCAGTGTAAATCTGCCCGACCATCTGTCTGTTGATGGTTGGTTTGTGCAGGTGGGTACCCGTCCTGGTACCGTAGGGCTGGCGCTGCCGGGGTCGACTTTCCGTATCGTCGATCCGGTAACTCTTGAGGAGCTGCCAACCGGGGAAGATGGTCTGATTCTGATCGGAGGCACCCAGATTATGAAAGGCTATCTGAATAATCCGGAGAAAACCGCCGAGGTGATTGTCGAAATGGATGGCCTGCGCTGGTATAAAAGCGGCGATAAAGGCCACCTGGATGATGATGGTTTCCTGACGATTGTTGATCGCTATTCACGGTTTGCCAAGCTGGGCGGTGAGATGGTCAGCCTGGGGGCGGTTGAGCAGGAGGTCAGAAAGCATCTTGTGGATGATGAGTCCGCACTGGTGGCCATTAATCTGCCGGATGAGCGCAAAGGTGAACAGGTTGTGTTGCTGGTGGATGCAGATATCGATCCGCAAAGTTTCAGAAGTCATCTTGCGAGTCAGGGGGTGCCGCCGCTGATGCTGCCGGCGAAGGTATTCCGGGTTGCTGAGATCCCATTGCTGGGCAGTGGTAAAACCAACTATCCGGCGGCAAAACTGCTTGCTGAACAAATGCTGGCTTCAGGCTAGACTCCTGGATATACACCGGGCCTTTTCCGGCCCGGTTTTCCTCCGTTTTATCTCTCTTCAGTTGTTCACTGCTGCCCGGATGTCGGGCTTTGTTCATTGCTCAACACAAAAAGTGCCGGTACTCCTTTTCATGGGGGCTTCTGTCTATGGGAGCGGCGTTTATTGTATTTATGATATGTTATATTGTAACATGCTGGCTTTCGTAAATATTGAGGGTTTGACGGATGAAACTGTTGGGTGGAGTATTGCTATTACTGGCGGCGCCGGTTGTAGTCGCTGAGGGGATTGAGCGCCAGTATGAAAGTCATGAGCACGGTAAAGCAAGCATGATGGTGGTTTTAGAAGGCGGTGAGTTGCAAATTGAGATTAAATCTCCAGCAGCTAATATTCTTGGGTTTGAGCATGCGCCTGCGGATGAGCAACAGCAGCAGGCACTGGCCTCAGTCCTTGCACAGTTGAAAAAAACCGAGCAGTTATTTGGCTTTCCAGAAGGTTCTGCCTGTCATACTGCGCTGGCGGACGTTGAAACGACTATGATGGACAGCCATGATGATCATGAAGCGGATCACGACCATGAAGCGGATCACGACCATGAGGCAGATCACGATCATGACGCTGGTCATGACCATGATGGAAATAATCACAGCGACTTTATGTTGTCATACCGGTTTCACTGTGGGTCTCCAGCATTGCTGAAGGGTTTTTCCGTTGAGCTGTTTCAGTATTATCCACAGATGCATCAGCTTCAGGTGCAGTTAATTGGTCCGGCCGGACAGAGCTATCAGCAGCTGGATGATGAAAACAGATGGTTAAACTTTTAACCAATGGATGATATGAAGAACGCTGTTATTGAGCTGGATAAGGTGGTCTTTGGCTGGCCTGAGGGCCAGCCGGTTCTGGATATTCCTGTGCTGAACATTGCCGCTGCAGAGCGGGTATTTGTCAAAGGACCTTCAGGAAGTGGTAAAAGTACACTGCTCAACCTGATTGCTGGCATACATACCCCTTTGCAGGGTCGTGTCTGCGTATTGGGACAGGCCTTGCATAGCCAGGGGAGTGCCTGGCGGGATAATTTCAGAGCTGATCATATTGGACTGATATTTCAGCAGTTTAACCTGCTGCCTTACCTTTCGGTGCTGGAAAATGTGATGCTGCCCTGTCGTTTTTCGGTGGCGCGCAATGCACGGGCCACGGAGCGCTATGGATCACTCGAGAACGCTGCGACACAGCTGCTTGAACATCTGGGAATCCCCCGTGATTCGTTGCACCGTCGAGGGGTGACACGGCTCAGTATTGGTCAGCAACAACGGGTTGCTGCTGCCAGAGCATTGATTGGCAGTCCTGAACTGGTGATCGCAGATGAGCCAACCTCTGCTCTGGACAGTGATAGCCGCAACGCGTTTCTTGAACTGTTGATTCGTGAATGTGATCTGTCTGAAAGCACCCTGGTGTTTGTTAGTCACGACAGTTCACTGGAAACGCATTTCAGCCAGGTTATTTCATTGCGTGATCTTAATCATGCAAAGGAGTTGATGTGAGAGTTGTTTTGATGCTGGCTCTGCGAAGCCTTTATAACCGGCGCGTGACGGCTATCATGACGATGATCTCTATCGCTGTCAGCGTTGCACTATTGCTCGGCGTCGAAAAAATACGAACGGAAGCGAAGCACAGTTTCAGCTCGACTATCTCGGGTACAGATCTGATTATCGGCGCCCGTTCCGGGTCGGTGCAGTTATTGCTCTACTCGGTATTTTGCATAGGTAATGCCACCAATAATATCAGTTGGAAGAGTTATCAGGAGATCGCCTCTCAGCCTTCCGTGGCATGGACGATTCCCATATCGCTGGGCGACTCTCATCGGGGCTACCGGGTGCTGGGGACCACCGGGGACTACTTTAAGTACTACCGCTATGGACGTAAACACCCTCTGGCTTTTCGTGACGGGCATCCGTTTGTTGCGCTGCATGATGTGGTATTGGGGGCAGAAGTCGCGCAAACACTGGGGTATCAGCTAGGTCAGAAAGTTATCATCAGTCATGGTATTGGCAGTACCAGCTTCAGCAAACACGAGGATCAGCCTTTTACTGTTGTGGGCATCCTGAAACCGACCGGGACGCCGCTGGATCGGACACTGCATGTGAGTCTTGCGGCGATAGAAGCGATCCATATCGATTGGCAGTCGGGCACCTATATACCAGGCTCAGGAGGGACAGCACCTCTGGCAGAGCGAAAGCTGGAGCCAAAACAGATTACTGCGATGCTGGTGGGGCTGAAGTCAAAGCTGTCGACTTTCCAACTGCAGCGATCGGTTAATAACTATCGTAAGGAAGCGTTACAGGCGATTTTGCCAGGCGTAGCGCTTCAGGAGCTCTGGGGGATGTTGGGGGTGGTTGAAAGTACCCTGTTAGTCATCTCTGGGTTTGTTGTCGCGACGGGACTGTTCGGTATGCTGACGGTATTGATGACCAGTTTGGCTGAGCGTCGTCGGGAGATGGCGATTTTGCGGTCGGTTGGCGTCAGACCCTGGCAGGTCTGCTTATTATTAGTACTGGAGACCGGCGGTCTGACGCTTGCAGGTATTGTGTTGGCGATGCTGTTTCTCTACGGTGGTCTGGCGATCTGCATTCCGCTCATTGAGAGCTACCTGGGGCTCTATTTAGAACTGAGCTTACCCGGACTCTATGAGTTAAAACTGCTGTTGTTAGTCTTTGTTACCGGCCTTCTGTGTGGTTTGATACCCGGTTATACAGCCTATCGATACAGCCTGGCAGATGGTATGACGGTGCGTTTGTAACTGAGTGAGATGATAAATGTTAGCTAGACTGGTTGTTTTGGTGTGTATTCTGGTGGCTGCCTGTCTCGCCCCGGTGCGGGGTGAAACGGTTCAGGGGGAGACGGTTGAGAAGATCGACTGGGATCTGTTGATGCCAGAAGATTACTCGCCGCTGGCTGTTTTTGATACCAGTCAGTTCTCATCACTGGATGATTATGACCCTATGGCTGAAATAAAACTCAAAGCGATGATGGAAGCGCTGAGTTCTGCGCCGGTTGTTAAGGAGATGGATGGTAAGATGATCCGTATCCCCGGGTTTGTTGTGCCGCTGGTGGAGGAGGGGCAGAGTGTCACTGAGTTCTTTCTGGTACCCTATTTTGGCGCTTGTATTCATGTCCCGCCACCGCCTTCGAATCAGATTATTCATGTGACCTTTGAGCCGGGCGTTAATGTAGAGAACCTTTACGATGCTATCTGGGTTGTAGGTAAGCTCAGTGTTGAAACCACCATTCATCAGATGGGAACCTCAGGATATACGATGGATGCCTTTAAGATTGAAGCCTATAAAGAGTAAGCAACAGAGCTGAAATTGTGGCACCATGCTGTGCATCGGGTTTCTGCTCGTGGAACTTTTCCGCCGCTTCATGCATAATACCTGACTAATATGGTTGGTTAATAGTATCTATATGCATAGCAAAGCCACAGGCTAAGGTGTTATTTGATGCAAAATATAAAGAATATTGTTGCTGTCGCTTCCGGTAAAGGGGGCGTGGGTAAATCGACAACGACGGTGAATCTGGCATTGGCGATGGCTGCTGAAGGCTACCGTGTCGGTATTCTCGATGCGGATATCTATGGCCCGAGTATGGGTACGATGCTGGGGGTTGCGCCGACAACCCGGCCGGAGCCAGCGGGTGAAAACGCGATGAAGCCGGTCAGGGCGCATGGTCTGGAGGTGATGTCTATTGCCTTTCTGATTGATGATGCACAACCGATGGTATGGCGCGGGCCGATGGCCAGTGGTGCTTTGCAGCAGCTGCTGACACAGACCGAATGGGGCGATCTGGATTTTCTGTTTGTCGATATGCCGCCGGGCACCGGGGATATCCAGCTGACTATCTCGCAGAAGGTACCGGTCAGTGGCGCCGTGATTGTAACAACACCCCAGGATATTGCGCTTCTGGATGCCCGCAAGGGGATTGAGATGTTTCGTAAGGTCGATATTCCGGTTCTGGGAATTGTCGAAAATATGAGTGTACATATCTGCAGTGAATGCGGTCATGCCGAAGCGATCTTTGGTAGTGGCGGTGGTTTAGATCTGTCCCGTGCTTATGACGCGCCGTTGCTGGGGCAGTTGCCACTAAAAATGTCTATCCGAGAGGCCGTTGATGGGGGTAAGCCTACTCTGGTTGCCGATCCTCAGGGCCCGGAGTCACTGATCTATCGTTCTACGGCCCGTCAGGTAGTTGAAGCACTGCAAAACCGGAGTGGCGTACAGCAGTCGATGCCGAATATCTCGATCAGTCAGGACTGATTCGGCAGCAACCCTGTATCAGTCACCGACCGCATTTTTTTTCTGAAAATGCGGTTTTTTTTTAGCAAAAACGATATTATGTGCGGCCGCACAAAATAACAGAGAACTGGAACTGAAAAGATGGGTATCAAATCAGACAGCTGGATTCGCCGCACTTCAATTGAACAGCGCATGATCGAACCGTTTGAACCGGGTCAGGTACGTCGTCGGGGTGACGATCGGCTGATCTCCTATGGTACATCCAGTTATGGTTACGATGTTCGTTGTGCCGATGAATTTAAAATTTTCACTAACATCAACTCATCTATTGTCGATCCAAAGAACTTCGATGATGGTAGTTTTGTTGATGTGAAGTCTGATGTTTGTATCATTCCGCCCAACTCATTTGCGCTGGCGCGCACGGTTGAGTATTTTCGCATTCCCCGCGATGTGCTGACGATCTGTCTGGGCAAGAGCACCTATGCCCGCTGCGGTATTATCGTTAACGTCACACCGCTTGAGCCTGAGTGGGAGGGGCATGTAACACTGGAGTTTTCCAATACGACGCCGCTGCCGGCGAAGATTTACGCCAATGAGGGGGTTGCTCAGATGCTGTTTCTGGGAGCTGATGAGGTGTGTGAGACCTCATACAGAGACCGTGATGGTAAATATCAGGGGCAGACAGGAGTGGTTGTTCCCCGTACATGATTGAGTCGAGCGATAAAATCCAGAATTTCTGGCAGCAGGTAGAGCAGACCATTGACCGGCTGCTGACCAGTGAGTCTGAAAATCAGTTTGAAAACGAATCATTGCTGCTGGAATACAGCAAAAGCCTGAGAAGTATCGACGCCAACCTGACCTTTCACTTCGAGCGTGAAGAGGGTGAGGGCAATGTTGAGATGATTTTCGGCTGCGATGGTTATCCCGAATCGATTACTTCAGTATTAACGCTTGTGGGTGCAGCACCGGATATTGGTGGTGTGCGTTTCGTTGCGTTTAATAATCGCTATGATCCGGTGCCTGCCACGGTGAATTTTGGTGATGAGCAGTTTCAGTTAGATGAGTTCTGGTTTGGTTATCGGGTCGAATCGGGGCGCTACCATCTGGACATCTACATGCATGATTTGCCGGAATCACTGGATATGGAGCCCCGTATTGAAGCGGTGATGATCTATCTGGATGCTCTGATTGGCGAATACGACCTTATGACCCGGGTGTCAACCCTGGACTGGTATGATCTTCCGGTGGACCCGGTCGATTATGCGTTACAGCCGCTGTCTGAGCTGCGTAACTGTTTTGACCAGCAGCGCATCCTGATTAGCCCGATCGGGCTAACCTATCATTAATCCGGGCTTTGAGCCGTCGCTTTAATTGTCGGATAGTATATAGATGCTGCCCTCTTCATCCTCTTCGCCAGTAAACGTGCTCCAGGGTGCCTGACTAAACATGATTCATCCTCTCATTGTGTTGATCCGCAGAGGTATGAAATCCGGCCCGTTACTGAGGATTCCTGCCTCTTAATACTGCTTCGGCTGTGATTGTATAAACATTAATAGAGTTTTTTCACTGGCCTGTTTTGTTGAAGACCGGCTAAAGTTGATAATATAGTTGAATCTGTAGTTGGCTGCAGAGCGGAGACAAATATGAGTCAGTTATTAACCCGGCTGATAGAGCAGGTCAGAGCCGATTATCTGCAGCTGATGGAGCAGGATGATGGCCGCTATCCCTATACCTCAGCAGAGAAAATCTGCAATGAGCGCCTTTATCTCAGCGCAGATGAGCTGGCGCCGATAGTCGCTGAAGATCCGACTTTGCTGGCTGCGCGCCGGGGTAATCTTATCGCCAGTGAAAGTGAGCGTGATAACCCCAGTGTAGGCATGATTATCTGTGCCAATATTGTCGCGGCGATGATGGAGGGACTGGTTGATGTTGCTCTGGAGCATGGCTGGTTGTCAGTGGACGGAGAGGGGCGGCTGATGATCGATGCTGAGGAGCTGAAATTGCCAGAGCCGCTGGCAGCGAAAGTGGATTACAGTGTCTCTGAGGTTGCGCGAGAGAATCTGCTATTGCCGGGGGAGAGTCTGCTGACCCGGGTGATGAACGGTGCCGAATCTGCCTATGCACAGCGGCTTAATGATGAGCCACAGAATGCTTACGCCCTGGCGCTGCAGGTTGCTTCCGAGCACTCCCTGTTTGCTCCTGACGATATTGCCCCGCTGGTCGAGGAAAATCCGTTGCTATTAGGCTTGCGCGGGGATGGCATGGTGGATGAGGAGATGTTTGAAGGAGACCCGCCCGCGGGCATGATTGTCAGCGCTCATCTGACTCAGATGGTGGTCTCTCAATTGCTGGAGCTGGCTGTAGAGCAGGGTGTGCTTGGCAGTGACAGTAGTGGTCATCCGCTGCCGCCGGAGGATGACGGTGCAGGGCCTGTGATTCACTGATCGTTGCCGGGCTGCATCGGTTGCTGCGGGCTTTGCGGGTCGATCAGTTTTTTGAATACTCCTGCTGGGAGCGGTCCAGTTCGCCGATATCCAATAGTGGTGCTGCATCCAGATGCTGAGCGTTGAGCATGAAAGCGATCCGTTCCAGGCTGGAGACGATCATCGACTGTTCCCAGTTCTGCATATCCTCAAAGTTCCGGACAAAAATATCCTGCTGGGTTGTCGGGGCGCCTTTCATCAGCTCAACCCCTTTTTCCGTCAGGCTGACCCAGACTTTCCGTTTGTCCTCTATGCCCCGTTCCCGGGCTATCAGCTCCTTTCTTTCCAGTCGGTCCAGAATGCTGGTGACCGTTGCCTGAGTCAGAACCATCTCCTTTGCCAGCTCACCCGTGGTTAACTGAGTATTTTCCCGCAGGGTCTGCATCACCATCAGTTGTGGTGGCGTCAGTCCGGTGCTGCGGCTGATATCCTTATCCTGCATATCGGTTGAGCGGATGATCTGGCGCAGTAATACCAGCGCTTTCTGGCTGTTTTCCATGGGCTGTCCTGAAACGATTTTGGTTGGCTATTCTACGGAGTTTTATCTGTGTTTTCTAGAAAGAGACCGCTATGCAGAGGGGATAATTTGTATTTCTAAGTATTTATTTCAGTTATTACTCGCTAATAACCGTTTTCATAGGTTGTTTAACGTGGCTTAGTATGTTTTATAATATAAAAGTAATTAGTAAAGCTAAATAAATGCAATTCTAAATATTAGAGGAACAATGGATATCTCAAGCGTAATTTTACGCACCCCTACCGCTGCCGATGGCTTTGCAGTGAATCACCTTATCAATAACATTCCAGAACTCGACAGTAACTCCTGTTACTGCAACCTGTTGCAGTGCAGCCATTTTTCAGAGACCTCAATACTGGCTGAATATGAGGGCCAGGTAGTTGGTTTTATCAGTGGCTATCATAAACCTCAGTCATCAGGCACGTTGTTTGTCTGGCAGGTCGCAGTTTCCTCAAAAGCCCGTGGATGTGGGCTGGCAACACGGATGTTGCTGCAGCTTCTGGCATCAGATGGAAACCGTTCGGTGTCACATGTTGAGACAACAATCACAGAGGATAACGCCCCCTCATGGGCGTTGTTTACACGTCTGTCTAAGCAGTGTAATGCCCCCCTCGAAAGAGCGCTGATGTTTGATCGTGCAGAGCACTTTAACGATCAGCACGCTTCAGAGTTCCTGGTCCGTATCGGTCCACTCCATCGTTAATATTTCGTAGTTCTATATAAGTTGTCCCTTAATTCTTAATAAATATGAGTATTGTTATGAAAATTTTTGAACAGATTGAATCAGAAGTTCAGTCCTATGCACGTTCGTTTCCCCGTGTCTTTAACAAGGCCCAGGGTGAATACCTCTATGATGAAGATGGTAACCGCTATCTTGATTTTCTCGCCGGAGCCGGCACCCTGAACTATGGTCATAACAACCCCTTGTTCAAAGAGAAACTGTTGGAATATATCCACGCAGATGGCATCACTCACGGCCTGGATCTGCATACTAAAGCGAAAGGTGAGTTTCTCGAGGCGTTTAATGAAAAAATCCTTAAACCGAGAGATCTGGATTATGTGATGCAGTTTACCGGACCGACCGGAACCAATGCGGTGGAGGCAGCGCTGAAGCTGGCACGAAATGTCACCGGTCGTGAAAATGTAATCAGTTTTACCAATGGTTTCCACGGCGTCACTATGGGCGCTCTGGCGGCGACCGGTAACTCTCACCATCGTGGCGCTGCCGGCGTTAGTCTGAGCGGTGTCAGCCGGATGCCGTTCGATGGTTATCTGGGAGATGACATCGACACTACCGTGTATCTGGATAAAGTACTGACAGATTCCAGCAGCGGTATCGATAAGCCCGCCGCTGTGATTGTGGAAACGGTTCAGGGTGAAGGGGGGATCAATGTTGCCTCTGTGGAGTGGCTGCAACAGCTGGAAAAAGTGTGTCGTAAACATGAGGTGTTGCTGATTGTTGATGATATTCAGGCCGGTTGTGGTCGAACCGGTACCTATTTCAGCTTTGAAGAGGCCGGGATTAAGCCGGATATCGTCACCCTGTCTAAATCCCTGGGGGGCTACGGTCTGCCTTTCGCCGTTGTACTCTTTAGTCCAGAGCTGGATCAGTGGAAGCCGGGTGAACACAACGGTACTTTCCGTGGTAATAACTTCGCGTTTGTTACTGCTAAGGCTGCGATTGACCATTACTGGTCTGACGATGCTTTTGCCACCGATATCCAGAGCAAAGGGCGCTACATCAAAGAGCGGCTGGAGCAGTTTGTTGAACAGTATGGTGATGGTAATTTCTCAACCCGGGGCCGGGGCATGTTCCAGGGTATCAATTGTGTCAGCGGAGAGCTGGCCGACAAGATTACGACCCGGGCGTTCCAGAAAGGCCTGATCATCGAAACCAGCGGTGCCGATGACCAGGTCATCAAGCTGTTCTGTCCGCTGGTTATCAGTATGGAAAACCTGGCCGCCGGTGTTGATATTCTGGAGAGTGCAATCCGTGAGGTGTGTGCCAAAGAGGATAGCTTCCCCGAGCAGAAAAAGTATTTTGATCAGGTTTCTATGGCCAGCTAAACATGGCCGAGCAGGATCTGATTCATATCTGGAGAGGGGAGCGGGTATTGCTCCCCGAGAGGCCACAGCGGTGTCTCTACAGGCTTCACTGCCTCAGTGGGTCGGGATTGATTCGGGTGATGTCCCGGTCCCGGCCCTATCGGCTGAAGTCGGCGCAAAGCATGCTGATTCCGGCTGATGAGGTGGTTACCGTCTCCGGCAGTGAGGATATGGTCATCACCCTGAAGCCCGCGTCAGATGCAGAAGCAACTAAAAACTGAATATTAAGGAAACAAAATGATTGTACGTGATTTAGCAACAGCCGAGCAGAGTAATCGTCGAATTGTATCTCCCGATGGTAACTGGGAAAGCACCCGGATGCTGCTGAAAGATGACAATATGGGATTCTCATTTCACATCACCACCATCTATAAGTATGCTGATTTTGGCATGCATTATCAGAACCATCTGGAATCGGTCTACTGTATATCGGGTGAGGGTGAGGTTGAAACGGTACCTGAAGGAAAGAAATATCCGATTAAACCGGGTACGCTCTATATTCTTGATAAAAATGATAAGCATATCTTACGGGCGTTTGAAGAGATGCAGATGGCCTGTGTTTTTAATCCGCCCCTGAACGGTAAAGAGGTTCATAACGCGGAAGGTGCATATGAGCTGAATGCGGAAACAGTGACGGCTTGATTATGAATATGAGAGGAATGTTTATGGCGGGTGAACCAGAGTGTGAAGACCTTTACCCCTCACGACAGGGTGTTCATCGTATTACCCAGCGCCAGGATCCAACGGTCTACGCGCCTAAGGGGCGGGTTGCGCCCATCTCTGATCAGCAGATAAATGACTATGCCGAGCAGGGGTTTATGGTGCTGGAGGATATGTTTTCAGCGGTTGAAGTCAACCTGTTTCAACAGGAGCTGGAACGGTTACGCAATGATACAGAAGTGAAACAGTCGGGCGAAACCATTACCGAGCCGGAAAGCGGCGAAGTGCGCTCGGTGTTTCGGGTACATGAAAACAGCCCTCTGTTCAGGAAGCTGGCGGCCGATCCGCGCCTGGCAGAACTGGCACGGTATATTCTCAATGATGAGGTGTATATCCATCAGTCCCGCCTTAACTATAAGCCGGGATTTCGGGGTAAAGAGTTCTATTGGCACTCAGACTTTGAAACCTGGCATGTAGAGGATGGGATGCCCCGGATGCGGGCACTGAGTATGTCGATTACATTAACGGAAAATTTTGACTATAACGGTCCGTTAATGCTGATTCCCGGTTCCCATCAGCAGTATGCCGCCTGTGCCGGAGAAACGCCTGAAAATCACTTTCAGTCCTCCTTGAAAAAGCAGGAATATGGCGTGCCTTCTGATGATCAGCTAAAGCAGATGGCTCAATCCGGTGGGATAGTGAGCGCCAGATGCAAACCCGGCAGTGTCATCGTTTTTGATTGTAATGTGATGCACGGTTCAAACGGAAATATTACCCCGGAACCGCGTTCTAATGTGTTTTTTGTTTATAACGCCATGAGTAACCGGGTTGTTGCGCCGTTTTGTGATCAGCCTCCCCGTCCGGAATATATCTGCAGCCGTGAAAATATTTCGGCAGTTCCGCCTGCCGAATGAACTGCGAGCCGCTTTGAGCGGCTTCACTTTTGAGCGGCAGTTACTGTTGCAATCATCTTATAAACTGAAAATTTGAGAGTTATGCACACTATAGAAAAGATCGGCGGCACATCGATGTCTGATTATGTGTCGGTCCGGGATAATATTATTTTTAAACCCTCTAATCCTGACACACTCTATCAGCGAGTGTTTGTTGTCTCAGCCTATGGCGGAATAACGGATAAGCTGCTGGAGCACAAGAAGAGCGGTCAGCCGGGCGTTTACGGCCTGTTTGCCAGCAGTATGGAAGATAAAAGCTGGCTTCAGGCGCTGGAACAGCTTAAATGTGAGATGTACGATCTGAATCTGCAGCTGTTCGGTAAAGGTGAGCTGTTGATCAGAGCGAATAATTTTATTGATGAGCGGTTACAGGATGCCCAGAACTGTCTTACAGATCTGCACAGCCTGTGTATGCATGGTCATTTTGCACTGGATGCCCACCTGGCCACCGTTCGTGAGATGCTCGCCAGTATTGGTGAAGCCCACAGCGCCTGGAATATGGTTGAGCTGCTGAAGCGTGATGGTGTCAATGCCTGCTATGTCGACCTGACGGGCTGGGATACTGATCGGCATATGTCACTGGATGATCGTATTCGCTCTGCGTTCCAGTCGATTGATCTGAATCGACAGTTACCGGTGGTGACCGGTTATGCCCACAGTGAAGATGGTCTTATGTCCTCATTTGATCGCGGCTACAGCGAGATGACGTTCAGCCGTCTGGCGGTGCTGACCCAGGCCCGGGAAGCGGTTATTCACAAAGAGTTTCACCTTAGTAGTGCTGATCCGCGTCTGGTCGGTGAGGATAATGCGGTGCCGATAGGGCGCACCAACTATGATGTGGCTGATCAGCTAGCCAATCTGGGGATGGAGGCGATCCACCCGAAGGCTGCGAAAGGTTTGCGGCAGCACAATGTTCCGTTACGGGTGAAAAACACCTTTGAGCCGGAACATACCGGCACCCTGATTACCGGAGATTATGTCAGCGATACTCCCCGGGTTGAGATAATCGCCGGTTGCAAAGGGGTCTATGCGCTGGAGCTGTTTGATCAGGATATGGCGGGCAGTCTCGAAGATTATGACCGGGAAATTCTGGCGCTGATTAAGCGTTTTCGCGCGCATATTGTGTCTAAGGATGTTAATGCCAACACCATCACCCACTATCTGGCGACCAATCTGAAAACGGTCAAGCGGATTCGTTCAGCATTGGCCGAAAGGTTTCCTGAGGCAGAACTGGATCAGAAAAAAGTGGCGATCGCTTCGGCCATCGGCAGTGATATGGAGGTGCCGGGTATTCTGGCTAAAGCGGTATCCGCTATCGCAGAAGGCAATATCAGTGTGCTGGCGATTCACCAGTCGATGCGACAGGTGGATATGCAGTTTGTGGTTGAGGAAACCGATTACGATAACGCCGTTAAAAGCCTTCATAAAGCCCTGGTGGAAGTACATGACCATGGACGGGCGATCTGTCTGGCGGGTTATCCGATACAGCCTGTTAACTGATAGCTTGCCTGACTTTCTATTCTGGACTGAGACCGCAAGATGATTAAAATATCAATGATTGAAATATAGCGTTCTTTTCAACGGGTTGCGGAGTAAAGTATTCAGACGGGTGTTTATGGGTATCCATAACACGCTGCGACCGTACTGGATCGTTCAGGGAGCTTATCAATCAGGAGTAGGGTATGTCTCAGGTTAATCTGCGCATCGATCAGATCCATGAAGCGATCGAGCGACAAGACGATGTTACGCTGAATAACCTGCTGGCCGAAGTCAGCAGTAGCGAAACAGCCCGGCTTATTGAGGCGTCTACTCCGGAAAATCGCTCAGTTATATGGGCCTGCCTTGATGTGCAGAAGCGAGCCGGGGTGCTTAAAAGCATTCACGGTAAAGTGCGTCAGTTTCTCATCGATAATACTCCGCAAGAGGCTTTGTTAGAGAGTCTGTTCCTGCTGCAGCCGGATGAGCTGGCTGATATCGATGAAGATCTTCCCGGTACCGTTATTAATGCGATGATTGCAGCAATGGATGAGCTGCGCAAGCGTCGCTATAACAGCGTTAAACATTATCCGGATAACACCGCGGGTGGCCTGATGGACACCGATGCGACCGCGGTCAGAGCCGATGTCTCGGTGCTTTCCGTGCTGCGCTATCTGCGTTTGCTGCGCAACAAAGAGGGTGAAATGCCCGAGCAGCTGGATAGTCTGATGGTGGTAGACCGAACCAATAAGCTGTTGGGGGTACTACCGCTCAGTGAAGTTGTCTCATTGCCTCCCGACACGCTGGTCGCCGATATTCTGGATGAGAGCTTTCAGGCGATTCCGGTGGACGCCAGTCAGGAGCGGGTAGCCCGCATATTTGTCGACTGTGATCTGCTGTCTGCGCCGGTGGTTGACCACAACTATCGCTTATTGGGGCGCATCACGATTGATGATGTAGTTGATGTGATTCAGGAGCAGGCCGACGATAAACTATTGCGCTCGGCGGGTCTGGAAAGTAATGCCGATATGTTTTCCCCGGTATTAACCAACGCGTATAAGCGGGGGTACTGGCTGGGGATCAACCTGATTACTGCGTTTGTTGCAGCCTGGGTGATCGGTTTGTTTGAAGCGGTGATTGAACAACTGATTGCGCTGGCAGTGCTGATGCCGGTGGTGGCCAGTATGGGCGGGGTGGCAGGATCACAGACACTGACAATTGTGACCCGAGGTCTGGCACTTAACCAGATTGGCCGAAGCAATATCCCGCAACTGATCGCCCACGAAGCCTCTGTAGTGTTTCTTAATGGCCTGGTCTGGGCGCTGGCGGTGGCGGCCATCGCGCTTTACTGGTTTGGTGATCCGATGCTGGGTGTCGTGTTTGGCATGGCGTTAATGATCGTGCTGGTCACCGGTGTTATCGGGGGAATCTTTATTCCGTTACTGTTGCAACGGATGTCTATTGATCCCGCTGTGGCGGGCAGCGTGGTGCTGACCACGTTTACCGATGCTATCGGTTTTTTTTCCTTCCTTGGGTTGGCAAAACTGCTTATCTGACTCATAAACCAGCCATAAGCAAGCCAGAGCGTCAAATGCTAAGCTAAAACAGGGTTAAGCTGAAACAGGATAGCGCCATCGCGTGATAACGGTGGTGTTGTTTTCAGCCGAAGTGATTTTTTAACCCGTCGATAATGAGTACCAATAACAGATACCAGACAACGAGGTAAGGATGGAATTTATTACGGTTGGCGAAACTATCAACTGTGTTCGGGTCTTCAATGATCCCGATACTGGCGAAGAGAAGCGGTTGGTGGTGACATCGTTTAACGCGCAGGTTGACCGGGTCGCTCCCCATGTCGCTGCGGCACTGACTCAGGATGAGCGGGAACAGCTCGCACACTGGCTGACTGACCGAACCCGGTTGCAGTCTGTACTGGAAGAGAAATCGATTGAAACGACTATTCTGGAAACACTGCCAGCATTGATGGCGCAAGCGGTCGATGCGCTGGATAAGCTGGAAACGTTAGATCGCAAGACCTATGAATCGATCACGCAAAGTCTTAGAGCGCTGAGCGGCGCTCTGGAGCGTGCCGAGTCTCACACCACCTCTCATTCAGTTGAACTTGATCAGATGCAGGATGATGAAGAGTTGAAAGAGCGTCTGGATGTGATCCGGGATAATCTGGAAAAAAGAAAATAGATTAAAAATATCATTATCGGGGCGTCGTTTGTCCAGCCTGGATAGCCGAAGAAACCGCCCCGCAGGCGCTGGTGTTATTTTCCGGCTGGTGTTGTGGTTTGTTTTTGCAGCAGGGTTAACAGCGTATCACCGGTCATCGGCCTGGCCAGCAGATAGCCCTGAATCATGGGTGTACCAAACTGCTTCAGCAGATCAAGCTGACTCTGTGTTTCGACCCCTTCAACGACTGTTTTCAGGGACAGGGAGCTGGCCAGGGAGATCATGCCTGAGACCAGTGACTGAGTATCCTGATTGGACTCGAGGTCATCAATAAATGACTTATCAATTTTCAGTCGCTGAACCGGGTATTTTTTCAGATAGCTGAGTGATGAATAGCCGGTACCAAAATCATCGACGGCGATATCCACCCCCATCGAAACGATCGACTCCAGTTGCTGATAGATCTTTTGCTCTTCAAGTAACAGAATGCTTTCAGTAATTTCAATGATCAGATCGGAACCCTTTAGTTTCAGGGCTGTTATTTCCTGTGTCAGCTGTTCCTCCACATCCCCTCTGAGAAACTGAGAGCTGGAGATATTGATACTTACTTTGGGCGCATGTTTACAGCTATCCGAAAGTTCACGGGCAAACTGACAAGCTTCGTGGATCACCCATTTGCCAATCGCGTGAATCAGAACTGATTCCTCAGCGATGGCAATAAACTCATGGGGAGAAACCGTGCCCCGTTCAGGGTGTTGCCAGCGGATCAGCGCTTCTACCGATTCAATGCGCTCGCCATCGATGGACCATATGGGTTGGTATAGAAGGTAGAACTCATCTCTTTCCAGTGCTTTAAACAGATCCTGCTCCAGCTGGCTGCGGCGCAGTGAGTCTTCGTTCAGCTGCTGGTTAAAATACTCCCGGGTGTTGCGACCTCTTTGTTTTGCCTTATACATAGCGTTATCGGCATTCAGTAGCAGGCGTTCCGGGGTTGCCGCATTATCGGGATAGATTGCGATACCGATACTGCAGGAGATATAGGCCTCATTGTTTTCAAGCTGATAAGTTTGTACAAGGCTGTGCAGGATTTTCTGGGCAATCTCTTCGATGGATGCGATGCGGGTTAATTCGGTAATCACTACCGCGAACTCGTCACCCCCCAGGCGCGCGACCGTATCGGTTCTGCGGATACAGGAAGTTAACCGCCCGGCAACCTGTTTCAGTAACAGGTCCCCGGCAAAATGGCCAAATGTATCGTTGACATACTTAAAGCGGTCAAGGTCTATATAGAGCAGGGCGGTTTTTGTCTGGCTGCGGTCGGACAGTGCAAGAGCCTGTTTTAAGCGGTCTTCAAACAGATGGCGGTTGCACAGGCCGGTCAGGGTATCATAATTCGCCTGTTGGATAATGATCGCTTCATCCTGCTTTCGCTGGGTGATATCACTGAACAGCGCAACATAGCCCTCTTGTTCGCCAGCGGGGTTGAAGCGGCAGGAGATTGTCAGCCATTGGGGATAGATCTCTCCGTTTTTTCGCTTGTTCCAGATCTCTCCCTCCCAGGCATGAGTTGCTTCCAGCTGATGGTTCATGTCCTGATAAAAACTGCTTGGATGTAAGTCAGATTTCAGAATCGAGGGGGTTTTACCCCGGACTTCTGATTCGCTGTATCCGGTGATCTGCTCGAAGGACTCATTAACCATCTGAATACGGTTATGCTGATCTGTCACCATTATTGCTTCTGCTGCAACACTGAATACAGCAGAGGCCAGCCTGAGTTTTTCCTGCGCTTTTTTCTCTTCGGTGATCGGTTGCTTCAGGGCAATATAATGGGTGATCTCTCCCTCCTCATTGATGAGAGGGCCGATAGAGGAGCGCTCCCAGTATAAGCTGCCATCCTTGTGCTTATTATGAAATTCACCCTGCCAGGTCCCCCCCGTTGATAGCGTTTGCCACATTTTTGTGTATTCAGTATCAGAGGTCTCTCCGGATTTGAGAATCCGTGGGTTGCGTCCGATAACCTCATCTTTGCGATAACCGGTGATCTTTTCAAAGCAACTGTTAACGTATTCGATTGTGCCATCCGGGTCGGTGATGACGATAACGGTAGGGCTGTGTTCAACCACCTCGGAGAGCAGTGCAACCTCTGCTTTCATCTCCATCGCTCTGTGGCCGTTACGAACCACAAACAGTGCCCCCACAATCAGGATAATGTTTGATATGAGCAGGATGAGCAGCAGACTGAGTTTCTGTTGCAGCCAGAGGAAAAAAGAGCCCTGATGGTTAACCACGATGGCAACTGCGAGGGGATACTTGGTCAGTAAGCGGATCGCTGTGGTGTTGAGGGGGAGGGTCCCGAAAGTGTTATTGACCCAGTGTTCATCTGCGCCTTCCGATAAAACAGCTTTCAGGTGCTGAATAACATAGGAGCGGTTCGGCCCGTATAATCCTTTTTGCAGCAGGGTGTTACCCTCGAGATCCGTCAGGTATACACAGTCGCTTTTTTCCAGATCGAGGTCGCTGATATAGCGGGTAAGATAGCTGGGATTAAAGGTCGCAATAATGAGTAACCTTTCTCCCTGTCGGGAGTCGGTTTCAATGGCGATGGGGATAAGTTCCCGCAAACTGGCTTCATCGGGGAAGGTGCCTTGCGCTGGGAGAAATCGACCTTTAAGGGTGTTGCCTATGATTAACCCTAATGAATAGGTGCTGCGGACAGACTGATCCAGTCCTAAAATATTCAGATTAATATTTTCTGGTGAGGTTGTCTGAGTGTCCATCAGGGTATCGCGCCCCTTGATCACTACAATCTGCCTCAGCTGAGGGGCAAACTTCAGGATTTTTAGTGCTTTGTCGCGGATTCTTGCTGTATGTCCCTTTCCCAGATCGCCATCCAGCAAGTCATCGGACAGTGACACCAGGCTGACCTCGAGTCCTTCCAGGGTTCGGGTAACGGTGCCTTCAATCATGCGTGTATAGAGAGCAGAACGCTCAGTGCGTTCTTCAATGCTCTGCATAAAGCTAAACCAGAGAACAACAATAAACAGCAGGGTGGTGGCTAACACCCCCCCATAGACCCATCTGGCGAAAGAGGGAGGCTTCTTTTGATTAGTACTACGCATAAAATTACAACTCGCATCAAAGAAGCGGAAGAAAAATGATCATATATCAGTTGCAGACTTGAAATGAATCAGAACATTGAAGTTAATTGACCCCTGACAGCAAACCCGGAGATAAAAAATGATGCCGTTTAACCCTAAAATCATGCTCTTTATCGCATTATCGCTGCTGACGATCTCAATTAACAGTGCCAGCGCCAGCGAACGTTCTGAAAAAATTATCCAGGCAGGTCAGATCCGGGTCTGTATCTGGCCTGATTACTTTGCCATCAGCTATCGTAACCCCCGCACCGGGCAGTTGGAAGGGATCGACATCGATATGGCCCATGAACTGGCCGACTCGATGGGGGTCGGGTTACAGTTCGTAGAAAGCTCCTTTTCTAAGCTGGTGAGTAATCTGAAAAATGACGCCTGTGACATCGCGATGCATGGTGTGGGTATCAGAGACAGTCGCAAGCCCTTTATGGAGTTTTCACAACCCTATCTGGCCAGTGGAATCTATGCCGTCGGCACTAAGGATAATACCGGGATCAACCGCTGGGAGGATATTGACAGGACCGGTGTGGTGGTCGTGGTGCAGAAAGGCACCTATATGGAACCGGTAGTGAAACAGACTTTTAAGTATGCCAGTGTCTCCGTTGTTGATAGTTTTAAAGCCCGTGAACAGGAGGTGCTGAGCGGCAGGGCCGATGTGTTTATGACCGATTACCCCTATGGTAAGCGGATGGCTTCGCTGACGCAGTGGGCGGTGCTGATGGCACCGAAAATACCACTGGCAAAAACCTATTATGCTTATGCTGTACCAAAAGGAGAGATCGACTGGTTAAAAGAGGTGGATGATTTCCTTAAGGCGATGAAAAAGAGCAATAAGCTTTATCAGTCAGCAGTAAAAAATGGGTTAAATGAGATCGTGGTTACTGACTGAGTGTCTCTTTGCTTTTTGCAATAGAGGAATAAAAAAGGCTGATGTGTCATCACATCAGCCTTTTTTGCGTTGCATTCAGCGGGGGATTAGGGGAAGAGAGTCCCCTGTCAGATGTACTGCCCTTATTGCGCTTTAATTGGCCTGCATCCACTGATCCAGGCCGAGGATATCATCCGGGCTCAGCGTGCCCACCTGCTGTTTAAAACTGAACAGGTTCTGGATGTAATCGAAGCGGGCGTTGGCATAATCCCGTCTGGCTGAATAGAGTTGCTGTTCGGCCTGCAGCACATCGACAACATTTCGGGTGCCCACGTTAAAGCCCTCTTCCGTTGCTTTCAGGGCGGTCTCGCTGGAGAGAATGCTCTGTTTGCGGGCCGCTACACTGAGGACATTGGTCTGCAGGTTGCGCAGCAGGTTGCGGGTCTCCTGAATCACGGCACGCAGGGTATCGTCCTGTGTATAACGGGCCTGAGCAAAGCCGTATTCAGCCTGACGACTTTTCGAGCTGGTGGCACCACCGGAGAAGATCGGTACTGATAGCGTCAGACCGATCTGGTTGGTGTCTTCCCAGTTGTCATTGCCGGTAGGCTTACCTTTATCCCGATCATAACTGGCGGTCAGCGACAGGGTTGGCAGGTGGCCACTGGCGGCCGCCTGCGATTGACGTCGTGCCGCTTCAGTATTTGCCTGGGCGACTTTCAGTGACAGGTTGCCAGCTTGTGCTTTTTCAATCCAGGCCTGAGGATCGATTGGGCTGATATTCTCAATCGGGTACTCTTTGGAGAGGGGATCGATGCTGCCGACAGGCTCGCCTGTGAGCCGCTCGAGTTCCTGGAAACTGTTGTCCAGATCACCCTCGGCCAGGATTCTGGCAACCTTGGCATTGTCATAGGTTGCCTGAGCTTCCTGAACGTCGGTAATGGCGATCAGACCGACTTCAAACTGGGCGTTAACCTGGTCCAGACGGCGTTTGATCGCCCGTTCCTGAGCCTGCGCGGTTTCCAGGGCAGTCTGTGCTCTCAGGACACTGAGGTAACTGTTCACGACCCGCAGAATCAGAGCTTGCTGGGCCTGATCAAACTGCAGACTGGCCGCTTCAGATTGCGCCTCTCCCTGCTTATAGGTAAACCAGGAAGCTGCGGAAAACAGTGGCTGACTCAGGCTGACGGTATAACCGTGATTGTTGTAATCAGCGTTTTCCGCTTCGATCCAGGTGGTATTGCCGGTCAGTGAAATGCTCGGCAGCAATCCAGCCCGGCCTTGTGGCAGGGCTTCTTCACCCGCTTTGGCACCCGCCTCAGCGGCCTTCAGTTGTGGATCCTGATCGAGGGCCTGCTGATAGATCTCTGTCAGTGCTCCGGCGTTTACCTGGGGAGCAATCAGGGCACAACTGATGGCGGTCGCCAGCAGAGTACGGTGTATTGTACGTTGAGTTGCTTTCACTGCTCTGATCCTTGTTCCATTAGTTGATAGTCCGGCTCTACTTTTTTGAACAGACGCCGTCCCAGATAGCTGTAAACCGTTGGTACTATAAATAAGGTTAACAGGGTACCAAAGGTCAAACCACCGACAATTACCCAGCCTATCTGCTGCCGGCTCTCGGCACCGGCTCCAAAGGCGACTGCCAGCGGTACGGTACCCAGCACCATGGCGCCGGTGGTCATCAGAATAGGGCGCAGACGCATGGTTGCCGATTCAATAATAGCCTCTTGCAGCTCGCGTCCCTGATCCTGCAGCTGGTTGGCAAACTCTACAATCAGAATACCGTGTTTAGTGATCAGACCGATCAGGGTGATCAGACCGATCTGGCTGTAGATGCTCAGGCTGCCGCCGGAGAAGTACAGTGCAAAGAGACCACCAAACAGCGCCGGGGGGACCGAGAGCATAATGATCATCGGATTACGGAAGCTTTCAAACTGTGCTGCCAGCACCAGAAAGGTGAAGATCAGCGCTAATATAGCAGTGACCATCAGGCCGCTACCAGACTCTTTAAACTCCCGTGACTGTCCGCCAAAGTCGTACAGGGTTTCCGGGCTGATCTCTGCCATCTGTTGCTCAAGAAAATCCAGCGCCTGTTTCAGACTGTAGCCGGGTGCCAGAATCGCCTGAAACTTAACTGATTTCATTTTATCGAAGTGGTTCAGCTCCTTAGGCGCGACACTCTCGTTAATGTCCACCACCGAGCTCAGCTGCACCATCGTGTTGTCGTTGGTGCGCAGATACAGATTGCTCAGATCGCTGGGGCTGCGACGCTGGCTGGGTTCAACCTGCAGGATAACGTCGTACTGTTCCCCCTCTTTCTTAAAGCGGGTGACATTACGGCTCGCCATATAGGTTTCGATACTGCGTCCGATCAGGTTGATATCCAGGCCCATCTCTGATGCTTTATCCCGGTTCACATTCAGTGACAGCTCGGGTTTATTAAGCTTCAGGTCGATATCGGGTTGCACAAACCCAGGGTTCTTTAAGATCCGTGCCATCAACTGGTCAGAAATGGTTTTCAGCTCAGCATAATCGGTATTCGACTTGATGATGAACTCCACTGGCCGGGAGACAAAGCTTTGTCCCAGGGAGGGCGGATTCATGGCAAATGACATGGTACCGGTGACGCCGCCAAACAGCTGGGGTGTCAGCTCGGCAACAATACTCTGCTGCTTCTGTGTCCGTTCGTCCCAGGGCTTCAGGCCAAGGAAGGTCATCGAGTTGGTTTCAGTCGGGAAGCCGACGATGGTAAAGTAGCGATTGCCGCTGGGTTGTTTGGCAATCATTCCCTCAACCTGTTTGGCATAGCGGTCGACATAATCGACCGATGCGCCATCGGGAGAGATCGACATCGCCAGAATTGTACCCCGGTCCTCCACAGGCGCCAGCTCCTGCGGTAACTTAGTGTACAGCAGGCCGGCACCACCCAGGCTGACCGCCATAATCAATACCGCCAACAGACGTGAGCGCAGTACCTTCTTCAGCAGTGACTGATAGCCGTTGGTGAGACCCAGAATCCAGCCTTCAATGAGATTGAAGATCGCGCTGTGGCGTTTCTCATGATGTAGCAGGCGTGAGCACATCATCGGTGACAGCGACAGGGCGATAAAGCCGGACACCAGCACACCGCCAGCCAGCGTCAGGGCAAACTCAGTGAACAGCTTGCCGGTTCGTCCCGGTGTAAAGGCTACCGGTGCAAACACCGCGACCAGTGTCAGGGTGGTGGCAATGACCGCAAAGCCGATCTCTTTACTGCCTTTAAAAGCCGCCTGGATAGGCGATAAACCCTCCTCAACATGGCGGTAGATATTTTCCAGCATAACGATGGCATCATCGACCACCAGACCGATCGCCAGCACCATCGCCAGCAGAGTCAGGGTGTTGATACTGAAGCCCATCGCCAGCATCAGGGCAAAACTGCCGATCAGTGACAACGGGATCGTTATCACAGGAATCAGGGTTGCCCGCAGGTTTCTCAGGAAGAAAAAGATAACCGCGATAACCAGTACGCTGGCTTCAAAAATAGTTTTGAACACAGACTTGATCGACTCTGAGATAAAGATCGAGGAGTCATAAGCGATTTCGACATTCACCCCTTCCGGCAGCGCGGCTGTAATCTGCGGCAGACGCTCCTGAATACCGTTTGATACATCCAGCGGGTTGGCGGTTGATTGCTTCACCACCCCGAGGGCGACAGCTGATTTGCCTTTGAAACGTGATTTGCGACGTTCATCCTCCGGGGCGATCTCCACCCGGGCAACATCACGGACTCTGACCGCATAGTTGTTGTCATTACGGATGATGATATCTTCAAACTGTCCGACGGTGTTCAGGTCGGTTTTCGCCAGGACACTGAACTCCCGTTGATCGCTCTCAATACGACCGGCAGGAATCTCTACGTTCTGACTGCGCAAAGCGTTCTCAATATCCTGTGGAATAACCTGATAAGCCGCCATACGTGCAGGGTCCAGCCAGATGCGCATGGCAAAGCGGCGGTCACCGAACAGCATAACGTTGGCAACGCCATCTACCGTTTGCAAAGGGTCTTTAACCATCTTATCGGCAATCTGTGAGATCTCCATCATACTGTGATTGTCGGAGGAGAGTGCCAGCCAGAACACCGGTTGCGCGTCCGCTTCGGTTTTCGCTGTGATGGGTTCTTCTACATCATCGGGCAGGGCGCCCCGCACCCGGCCAACCCGGTCACGGACATCACTGGCCGCATCGTCAGGGTCACGGGTCAGCTTAAAGGTGACCGTGATCTGGCTTTTCCCCGAGCGGCTAACCGAACTGATGTAATCGACCCCTTCGATGCCTGACAGTGAATCCTCAATAATCTGAGTTACCTGCGTTTCTATAATCGATGAGCTGGCACCCGGGTAGTTGGTTTCAACGGTCACCACCGGTACATCAATCTTCGGATATTCCCGAACCGTCAGGCGATCGTAAGATACTGCGCCGACCAGTAATATCAGCAGACTCATAACAGTCGCCAGTACCGGTCGTTTGATACTGATTTCAGAAAGGATCATATTCAGGCTCCCGGTTGTTCAGCCGAAGGCTGCGCGGGTTGTTCTGTACCATCAACAAAAACAGGTGTGACAGGCGAGCCTGGGAATAGCTTGATCTGCCCGGCCGTTACGATCACCTGGCCTGTTTCAAGACCCTCGAGAATATTCACCTCACCTTCGCGACGCAGGCCCAGTTTAACCGGGGACATCGCTATTTTTCCATCGTTGACAGTCATAACGAAGAAGCTGTTGTTCTGGGGGATAATCGCCTCTTCAGGCACCATCACCGCGTTGTCATTGGTGCTGGTGATAATCTGAATGCGGGCGAACAGGCCCGGACGCAGCAGGTTGTCACGGTTCTCGATTCTGGCGCGGATAGCGATATTGTGGCTGCGCTCGTCGATGCTGGGGGCGATGGCGTAGATGGCACCATTGAATGTTTCACCCGGCAGTGCGTCAACCTGTACCTTAATCTGCTGCCCGTTATGGATATTAGCCAACTGATTTTCCGGCACCTTAAAGTCCACTTTCATGGTTGCGATATCGGTCAGCTCCACCAGATCCTGGCCAACGGTGACATAGTCCCCAGGGCTGAATTTTCGCAGTCCGATAACGCCGTCAAACGGGGCCTTGATAGTCATTTTATCCAGCTGAGTCTGAGCCACCTGCTGTTGCGCCTGATCCACCTGAAGCTGAGCCAGGGAGGAATCCATATCCTGTTGTGAACCTACTTTTTTCTTAACCAGACTGGCTGCCCGGTTGTAGGCGATACGGCTCAGATTAACACGGGCCTTACTTTCCTGAAGCTGAGCTTTGTACAGGGATGACTCAAGTACGATCAGCGTCTCACCCGACTTAACGGTGGAACCCTCGGTGAAAAGAACCTTCTCAACACTGCCGCTCTGTTCTGGTCGCAGGATAATTGATTCGTTGCCACTCAGACCACCGACCGCTTCGATCATATGGGTGAGTGATTTGCTCTGTACGTGGATTACCTCAGCGGGAAGTCCCTGAGCATGTACAGCAGGTGTACAGGTCAATATCAGGCTGAGGAGTGTAGGGGGCAAGAACTGTTTAAATTTCATTATTATCTCCATCCTTAGTCTCAGGATTATCCAATGGTGCATACAGTGTATAAATAACGTCGGCCACTTCTCGCAGAGGGGTGGTTGAAGCTTCAACTTTGGTGCGTAGCAGTGCGCCTTGCCAGCTATCCCAGAACAGTTGTGCCAGTGCCCTCGCGGAAAGGTCATTGCGGAAGCAGCCCTGTAACTGGCCCTCCTTAAAACTCTCTTCGATGCAGTCGATCACGCGGTTACAGGACAGACTGATAATCTCGCGAAATGAGTTACTGGCGTTACCTACCTCACCCATCAGGTTGGTTAATAAACAGCCTGTCGAATCAGGGTCATTCTCATAATCAGCGATGAACTGGTCGATCGCAAGGCGGAATCGCTCAAGAAGATTACCTTCGATGGCGTTGGTCCGTTTTTCCCATTTTGCATCTTCAAGCTGATGGCTGTATTCCAGCACTTCTACAGCAAACTGCTCTTTACTTTCGAAGTAGTTATAAAAAGAGCCTTTCGGCACCTGGCAGGTATCGAGAATCTCTTTCAGGCCGGTGCCGTGATAGCCTTTCCGATTGAATAGCTCCATGCCTGTTTGCAGAATCCTTTCTCGGTTGTGTTCATTGCGCTTCGGGCGGTTCATGTTAATTAGACCGGTCGTCTCATGAGTGGAAAAGCAATTATAGTTCCCACTGAATGAAATGCAATGTCGTTTAGATTAAAGTTTTTTGCTTACCGGAGCATGACCGGTGTTGCTGTTGCTCAGGGTATCTGTGATCAGCATAAAAAAAACCGGGCTTTGCCCGGCTTTTTGTTTAGCGATAGCTTTATTTTTCCAGCGCGGCTTTGATCCGGCTGATGGCATCGGCCAGTATTTCCATTGAGGTGGCGAAAGAGAGGCGCATATTTCCCGGTGCGCCAAACGCTGATCCCGGTACCAGTGCAACACCGGCTTCAAGAAGCAGGAACTCAGCCAGATCAATGTCGTTTGCAAAGCGATCATCTTTATCGATGATCTGTTGAAAACTTGGGAAGGCGTAGAATGTCCCGTCAGCCGGAATACAATCGACCCCGTCGATCTCGTTGAGTTTTTCAACCACGAAGTCATGACGCTGTTTGAACGCCTTAACCATCTCTTTCACACACTCCTGATCACCATCCAGTGCAACCTGCGCGGCAACCTGAGAGATCGACGTCGGGTTGGAGGTGCTCTGAGACTGAATCTTCTTCATCGCGCCAATCAACTGAGCCGGGCCTGCGGCGTAACCAATCCGCCAGCCGGTCATCGAGTAGGCTTTAGATACGCCATTGAGCACGATGGTGCGATCATACAGCTCAGGGCAGACATTCAGAATGTTGATGAATGGCGTTTCAGTGAACAGGATATGCTCATACATGTCATCAGTTGCGATCAGAACATCCGGATGTTTCGCCAGCACTTCCCCCAGGCCTTTCAGCTCTGCTTCTGTGTAAGCAACACCGGTTGGGTTGGATGGGCTGTTCAGCACCAGCAGACGGGTCTTGTCTGTGATCGCAGCTTCCAGTTGCTCCGGAGTGATTTTGAAGCGCGCTTCCTGGGTTGTGGTAACAATCACGGGTACGCCTTCGCCCATCAGCACCATGTCGGGGTAAGATACCCAGTAGGGTGCCGGGATAATCACTTCGTCGCCAGGGTTCAGCAGAGCCAGAGACAGGTTGAAAAAGCTCTGCTTACCGCCACAGGAAACCAGAATCTGATTGGCTTCATAGTCAAAGCCGTTGTCCCGTTTGAACTTTGCAATAATCGCTTTTTTCAGAGCGGGTGTGCCGTCAACAGCTGTGTATTTTGTGAAACCGTTGTTAAGGGCCTCAATAGCAGCGTTTTTAATGTGATCCGGGGTATCGAAATCAGGTTCGCCGGCCCCCAGGCCAATGATATTTTTACCCGCTGCACGCAGTTCAGCAGCGCGGTTAGTCACTGCCAGTGTCGGAGAAGGTTTAATGCTGTTAACGCGATCGGAGAGTTGCATTGTCCTAGCTGTATCCTCTGAAAAATGTGGCGCTGTACCACGGTGTGTTCAACCGATAAATGATACCGGAATCCGGGGTGCGGAAAAATCCTTTTCGACTCGAAATCAGATTAAAAGTAGTATTTATTTCAATAAAGAGGCAACTATTTTTGCAAAACAGATCAGCTCTGCTGACTGAAGGATCATTCAGCAGAAAATTTTTCTTACAGGTATAATAGTCCGCTTCAGTTTTTGGCCCGTAAAGATCATTTATGAAGCAGCGTTTTCAGGTTCAGTCAAAATTTCAGCCCGCAGGTGATCAGCCTGCTGCCATCGCAGGGCTGGTCAACGGAATTCAGGCCGGTCTGGCCTCGCAGACTCTGCTGGGGGTAACCGGTTCCGGTAAAACCTTCACCATTGCCAACGTAGTGGCTGAATTGCAGCGGCCAACGATCGTTCTGGCTCATAATAAGACGCTCGCCGCCCAGCTTTATGGTGAGTTCCGGGAGTTTTTCCCCAATAACGCTGTCGAGTATTTCGTATCCTACTACGACTATTACCAGCCAGAGGCTTACGTTCCCTCCTCAGATACCTTTATCGAAAAAGATGCGTCGATTAATGAGCATATCGAGCAGATGCGTTTGTCTGCCACTAAAGCGCTGTTGGAGCGTGAAGATGCCATTATCGTTGCCACGGTCTCTTCAATCTACGGTCTGGGTGACCCAAAATCCTATCTGGGGATGATGCTGCATCTGGACCGGGGAGATGAAGCGGACCAGCGGACAATTCTGCGTCGTCTGGCGGAGCTGCAATACACCCGTAACGATATCGAGCTGCATCGCGGAACCTACCGGGTTCGCGGTGATGTTATCGATGTGTTTCCGGCGGAGTCGGAAAAAGAAGCGATACGGATCGAGCTGTTTGATGATGAGGTGGAAAACCTCAGCTATTTCGATCCGCTGACCGGGGAGGTGCTACGGCGGGTTCCCCGCGCCACCATCTATCCCAAGTCTCACTATGTTACCCCGCGGGATATTCTGGTTGCCGCAGTGGACCGGATCAAGGAGGAATTGATCGAGCGGCTGAAGCAGCTGAGGGATAACGATAAACTGGTTGAAGCGCAGCGACTTGAACAGCGGACCCTTTATGATATCGAGATGATCATGGAGCTGGGCTATTGTTCAGGTATTGAAAACTACTCCCGCTACCTGTCAGGCAGGGACCCTGGACAGGCACCGCCCACCCTGTTTGATTATCTGCCGGATGATGCGCTGGTGGTGGTGGATGAGTCACACGTGACAATTCCGCAGTTAGGAGCGATGTATAAAGGTGACCGTTCCCGTAAAGAGACGCTGGTGGAGTATGGCTTTCGACTGCCATCCGCTCTGGATAACCGGCCCATGAGGTTTGAGGAGTGGGAAAGGCAGGCACCGCAGATGATCTTTGTTTCGGCAACGCCGGGTAAGTATGAAGCCGCAAACGCCGGCCAGATCGTGGAACAGGTGGTACGCCCCACCGGTTTGCTTGACCCTGAGGTTGAAGTGCGTCCGGCCCGCAATCAGGTGGATGACCTGCTGGGGGAGATCCATAAAGTTGCCGCAAAAGGCGAACGGGTGATTGTCACGGTGCTGACTAAACGGATGGCTGAGGATCTCACCGAGTATCTGGATGAACACGGTGTCCGGGTACGTTATCTGCACTCCGATATTGATACCGTAGAGCGGGTTGAGATTATTCGTGATCTGCGTATCGGAGAGTTTGATGTGCTGGTGGGTATCAACCTGTTGCGGGAGGGGATCGATATGCCGGAAGTGGGGCTGGTGGCGATTCTGGATGCTGATAAGGAAGGTTTTCTGCGATCCGAAACGTCTATGATTCAGACGATCGGTCGGGCGGCGCGGAATATCAATGGCCGGGCCATTCTCTACGCCGACCGGATTACCGGTTCGATGCAGCGGGCGATGGATGAAACCGGGCGTCGGCGGGAAAAGCAGATTATTCATAATCAGCTTCACGGTATCACTCCGAAGGGAATAATGAAGTCAGTTGCCGATATTATGGAAGGGGCTTCTGCCATTCCCGGACGTAAAGGCAAGTCGGCCCGTAAAGTGGCTGAGCCTGGCGCTGAATATCAGATTGATCCGAAACAGCTCAGTACCGCTGAATTGGCGAAAACCATGAGTCGCCTGGAAGATCAGATGTATGAAGCGGCAAAAAATCTGGAGTTTGAAAAAGCTGCGCAATACCGCGATCAGCTGGAAAAGCTCAAGCACAGCGGATTATAAAAATAGATTGACTAGTGTAGTGTTTCACTCTTGATGATTCTTAATGTATCCTCAGCTCAAATACCCTGAGAGAATCGGACTTATCGCATGCGAATTGCCACCCCTATTGTGCTTACTGAAGAAGAAAAGGCTGAGCT
>NZ_JAFFZO010000033.1 GCF_016924145.1 Amphritea pacifica
AGGATCAAAGGTTTCAACTTACTGACCCTGGTAGTCAATAATGTTGAGTTCAAGGATGGAGAACAGGTAAGGGATCAATCAGATAGGAATGCCGCCTGATCCCATACACCAGATTTGACAATAACTCGTTTTTTGCTGTTGAACAGGCATTAAGCAATGCAGCTAAAAAAGACGCAGGCTGTACAGTGTACAAACCATTTGATTGCTATAGTGATGGAGATACGGTAAAAAATTGATAACCTGTATTTGAATCGTTGAATTAAGCAGTGGCGAGTAATCAGTACTATGAAGAAGTCGACAGATTCCGTGTTACCTACCGACCCCCTTCATTCGGTGAAGGTCGCCCGTAATCGGCTTGTTCAGGAAGGCGAAGTGCCCAGTGGCGTCTTACGCAGCGAAATTGAAGATTCCTGGCAGCGCAGTGTCAATGCCGGATTAAATTGTGAAGCACCGCTGGATCTGGAAAATCTGTCCAGAGACCGGATCGACGATCTGCAAGAGAAAAACCGGGGGCTGATCGAAGCCGCTCATCCGGAAATTAAGCAACTGGTTGACTATTTCAGACCCGATGGTGGGCTGGTGATGCTCACCGATGAGTCCGCAACGATTCTCAAGATAAAGGGGGAAACCCGGCACCTGGATTCTGCCACCCGCTATGCACTTGCACCAGGGGCCAACTGGGGCGAAGAGTTTCGCGGTACTAATGGGCCGGGCACCGCCATTGTTAACCGTTCTCCCCTGATGATTCGGGGTAATGAGCACTTTCTCGATTCCATCGGTTATCTCTCATGCTGCTCTGCACCGATTACCGACCCTAAAGGTGAGTTGCTGGGGGGGCTGGATCTGACCTCACCCACCGATAATCGTGATCTTCCTCCCAATCTCAGTCTGGTGCAGCAGGCGGTGCGTTCTATCGAAAACCGCATGTTCAGCGGCCAGTTTCAGCAGCATATTGTTCTCAGTGTTCACAGCCGTCCGGAGTACCTGCGCTCTTCCTGGCAAGGGTTGCTGGCACTGGAGCTGGATGGCCATATTCAGGCGGCCAATGAGCAGATCTGTCAGTTGTTGAATCGTAAACGGGAACAACTGGTGGGGCGTAATCTGGAAGAGCTGTTTGGGGTCCGTCCTGAAGTGCTGCTGACCGATCTGCACCGCAAAGGGCGGGGGCAGCTCCGAACCCGCGGCGGTGATTTCTACTGCGAACTGTTGCACTTCCCCAATCGCTTTCCTGTTGCTTACAAAGCGCCGGTTAAATCAAATCGCACTAAGCCCGCTCCGGCCCCTTTGAATGCGCCTCCTCTGCAAGAACTTGCGGGACAGGATCCCCGCTTACAGAAAGGTGTGCGGATGGGTAGCCGGGCACTGTCCCACGAATTGCCTGTGCTGATTCAGGGGGAGACCGGTACCGGTAAAGAGGCGATGGCTAAATCACTGCATCTCGATAGTCGTCGCAACAGCGGGCCGTTTGTTGCGGTGAATTGTGCATCGATACCGGAAGGACTGATCGAATCGGAACTGTTTGGCTATCGGGAAGGAGCCTTCACCGGCTCCCGCAAAGGCGGGATGATCGGGCGGCTGGAACAGGCACAGGGAGGGACATTGTTTCTCGATGAGATCGGCGATATGCCGCTGGCATTGCAGGCCCGGTTGCTGCGGGTATTGCAGGAACGCACCATTGCGCCTTTGGGGGGCGGGGATGAGATCGCGCTGGATATCGCGGTGATCTGTGCCTCTCATCGGGATCTGAAAGCGCTGGTGGCTGAAGGTCTGTTCCGCGAAGATCTGTACTATCGTCTCAACGGTGTCTGTCTGCGTATTCCTGCATTCCGTGATCGTACCGATAAAGCGGATTTTATTCGCTACTTCCTGCAGCTACTGACGCCGGATGGTCGCCAGATTGAGATTGCGTCTGAGCTGATGGAGCAGCTGTTAGCTTATCACTGGCCCGGTAATATACGTCAACTGGAAACCACACTGCGGGTGGCTATCGCCTTTATGGAGCCGGATGAAGTGGAGATTAACCGCTGTCATATCAGTGATGATTTTCTCGAAGAGCTGAACAGTCAGGGACAATCTGCTGAGGGCAGTATGCCGTTTAACCTGGTTGTTGGGGCATTGAAAACCAGTGAGCTTTTAACCATTCAGCAGGTGCTGGAGCAGAATGAGGGGAATATCTCAGCAACTGCGTCTGAGTTAGGCATCAGCCGCGCCACCCTGTACCGCAAACTGAAACAGCTGGAAGGCGCGTGAGGTGTAAACCTTAGTCAAACCGCCATTCATCGGAAAGTCCCGGAATCACTTGTGGCGCTGTGTAACTGAGGTTTTTATCAAAGCGGGCGATAAATATCTGCCAGATCTCCGTAACCGGGATGCTGTTTTCCATTCTATCAAGTAACTCAAGTGAGTCGCCGGGGCTCAGCTTGCCGGTTTCCAAGACCCGGTAATACCAGCCGGAGATCGCTTCGGACATGATCAGCGAGGCGATATGGGCATTGCCATATTTCTGATTCACTTTCCAACAGGGACGACGGGGTTGTGATACCTGCACAATAGCCGTTCCCAAACGGAAGGTATCGCCAATATGGACTTCGTTATCGGTTAACCCGCAGGTGGAGATGTTTTCACCAATAGAACCCGGGACAAAACTGTCGCTCAGATGGGGCAACGCCTGTTGAAACAGCGCGTAATGTTCAGCCGGGTAGTGGTAGATCGCTTTTTCCGGCCCGCCATGTACGCGCTTATCCACCTGAATATCACCACTGAGTCCCAGCCCTGTGATCTCATGACTGCCCTCCGACAGCGTTTTAAAAATACCGGTTGGCGTATTGTCAGGGCCGATAGTGTTTAGCTGGCCGATATAGATACCATCAACTGATACTGAGCGTGACTGCATGTTTCTGTCCTCTGTTGAGTCAGTGGATCAGTGTAGAGTGGCGTGACTGAAATCACCAGTTGGAGAGGCGGGTTAACGTTAAATTTGTCTGAATAATTAAGGTGCCATTTGCTGAAAATAGGGTAACCTTATGAATGTGTTAATTATTTTTTGTAAGAGGGCATAACATGGATATGGATCTGAGTCTTTTGCAAACCCGGGTGATTGGTTGTCTGATTGAGAAAGAGAAAACCACGCCGGATCAGTATCCTCTCACGCTGAACTCCCTCACCTCCGCCTGTAATCAGAAAAGTAACCGTGATCCGGTAATGGAGTTGTCGGATACGGATGTACAGGAGGTGCTTGATGAGCTGAACAGGAAACATCTGATTCGCGAGGAGAGCAGTTTTGGCAGCCGCGTCCCCAAGTATAAACACCGCTTTTGTAACACCGAGTTTTCTGAGCTGAAGCTGAGCGATCAGGAGCTGGCAATAGTCTGTACGCTGTTCCTGAGAGGTCCCCAGACGCCGGGTGAACTGCGCAGCCGGACCAACCGTTTGTGCAGTTTCAGTGATGTCCGTGAGACCGAGGCGGTACTGCAGAAGATGAGTGAACGGGAGGAATATCCGCTGGTGGTACGTATGCCCCGGGAGCCGGGTAAGCGGGAGTCCCGCTATGCACATCTGTTCAGTGGTGAGGTCGAAGCGGCTGATCCGTCTGACTATGTACCAACGGCAAGCAGCCCGCGTGTCAGTAGTGAGACGATAGAGGCTCTCGAGGCGCGTATAGCCGAACTGGAGCACACCGTAGCGGCGCTGCAGTTGAAACTGGCGGAATAGCCGCGACGGTTTAGAGCAGTAATTTTTTTCCGGTCCGTTGCTGTGGACCCTGTAACCTGGGGATACCGCTAAAGCCGGAAGGCACTACTGTAATTCTGCCGCCCTGCTGTAAAAACTGGCTGGTCTGATGACGAATCGACTCGTGGGTTTCTTTGGCTGCAGGTGGTTTGGGTACGTTTCTCAGACGCAGGGCTTTCATTGCCTGTTCCTCTGTTTTGTGTTTCGGTGACAAAGCAGTATAGGAAAGATTTTTCAGATTGCTCAATTTATGAACAGTTTTTTATGTCTGTTTCCTCATGTCTGAGGTGACACTTATCGGGGTGGGGTGTTGGTCTGCTTCTCACAGAGATCTTTTTCGCAAGAGCTAATCTGTATCAATGGTGATTGACGGAGTTGCAGACATAATTAGCAGACCCGATCCAGGTCTATTCACTAACCAGAGGAGGTTTCGGGGATGAAATATCTGATCCTGCTGCTATCGATCTGCCTGCTGCCCGGTTTCGCTTTTGCCGATCAGCTGAAACCCTTTACCAGTGATGGTTGCAGCGCGTTTCCTGATGGCACACTGGAAGAGAATACACTCTGGTTAGCCTGCTGTGAGGAGCATGACCGGGCGTACTGGCAAGGGGGCACATATCAGCAACGTCTTGATGCCGATAAACAGCTTAAACAGTGTGTTGCTGCACTGGGTAAGCCAAAAACTGCGCTGCTGATGCTGGTGGGGGTCAGGGTTGGAGGCTCTCCTGCTTTACCGACCGGATTTCGCTGGGGTTATGGCTGGTCCTATCCCAGAGGCTATGGCGAACTGACTGAAGAGGAGCTGCAACAGGTTAAGAAAATGACCCCGCCGTAGCTCACCATTCTGATAATGAGGAACCTTTCCCGCTGTTTTCAGCCTGATGCCTACTTATGTGGGGTTGACAGTTAAGAGTCAGAAAGGCATTTTTAATTAAACGTCTATTTAAGTATGCGGGTCTTGTAAATGCCTAAAGTAGGAATGCCTGAAATCAGGAAGCCTCAGTTGATTAACGCCACTATGCAAGCGATTGATTCTGTTGGTTTACAAAAGGCCAGTGTGGTGATGATCAGCAGTTATGCGGGGGTTTCTCCTGCCATTATTAATCACTACTTTGGCGGAAAAAGTGGTCTGCTTGAAGCGACCATGCGGTCGATTCTTAAACAGCTGTCGGATGGCGTCAGGAGTCGCTTGCAGGAGGCGGGACCTGATGATGTTATCGGGCGGATTCAGGCGATCGTTGGTGGTAATTTCTCGCCGGATCAACTGGACAGTAAAGTGGTCAAGACCTGGCTGGCGTTCTGGTCGCAGTCGATGCATGACGACATGCTGTTTCGTCTTCAGCGGGTGAATGAGAAACGGCTGATCTCTCATCTGACGCTGGAGCTGAAGAAGGTCTTGCCACCAGATAAAGCGACGTTTGTTGCCCAGGGAATTGCGGCCCTGATCGATGGTATCTGGTTGCGCGGGGCGCTGTCTCCCCAGGGGATTAATGCGGAACTGGCGCAGCGGATGATTACCGATTATCTGGAACATCAGTTAACCTGATTTCAGGCACTTCTGGCAGAAAAAGACCCCGGTTTTCGGGGTCTTTCTGTTTTATGGAGACAGTTAGAAGGAATGGTGCCGTCTATCTATTCTCTGAATCCTAACTTATTCAAAGCTACGGCTGACGCTCAGAAAGACCCGGGCATCGGCGCTATCGCCCCAGTAATCTTTGTCAATATTGGTGTCAGTGACGGCCAGAGCGAGATCAAATCCGGCAACGCTCTTGGCCACAGATGCACCCCAGTGTGAGTAGGAATCGTCATTCGCATCAGGTCCGAAATAGGCTGCAGCTTTGTCGTCGAAAAGCTTGGTGTGTGAAGCTTCCAGTGTCAGGCTGAAATCTTCCGGCAGGTTGATCGTGTGGTTCACAATTACCACCACTGAGTTGCCTACCTCACCAAAGTAGTCATCCGAGAATAGGATTTTAGCGGTGGTGTTCTCTTTATAGGTGACAGAACCATACACTTCACCATAATCCGATTCTGCACCGGCATCGTCAGCGCCCGGGTAGGTATAGAATGCGTAACCCAGATCAAAACCGAAGTCATCATTGATGCTGCCGGCATATCCGGCATAGTAATCGATCTCGACTTCAGCGCTGCTATAGGTCGCAGCATCCAGACCTGATCCCCAGATTCCGGCATAGAAACCGGCATCGTTAAACCAGTCAACGCTGCCCTGCAGGGTTGGGTCACCATCGGTATTGCTGACACCGTTATACACGTAATCAGATACCAGTGTACCGGTGGCTGAGATATCTGCCTGAGCTTGCAGCGCGAAGGTTGCTGATGTGGCGATCAGGATTGTGAATAAGCTTTTCTTATACATCGTAAATCCCCTACTTAGGATGGTTTTGTTCCCATATTCGCGTTGCATATGAATATGGGGCTTTTTCAGGTTGAGTCTGTTCGCTACCTGACGGGTCAGGCAGTGGTGACAGCTGTGTAAGCGCAGTTGTTGCGGGTGGGTATTGCTAAGGTCTGACGGTTACTCTTATCCGCCAGCCATGCCAGCTTCTGTGGTGGTAAAGTGTTTACCCAGTAGCGCGTGGTAGAAGTCTTTGTCCGACAGGATGCCTATCAGACTGTCCTTCTCATTCAGCAACACCGGATGTCCGGTGCGATAGCGAATCTCGATCGCCTGACGCATCGAGATATCTGGTGTTGCCATCACCAGGGTATCTTCCGGAAGCTGACTGATATTCTGACCTTCCTGCCAGTGATGCAGAGCTAGTGGTTTGCCCTGACGGCTGGCAGAGATGACCTGTCCATCGGTGTTGGTACTGATACAGGTATTATCGTTGCGGTTAAGAACCAGCATATCTTCAAGGCGCTCAAGCTGAGCTGTATTGGTCATCAGGGAACGGCCCTTGAGGACGTTGAGGGGGTTGGTATGCGCAACAAACTGTTCAACGTAATGGTTGACCGGATTCAGTACGATGTCCTCTGGCCTGCCGTGCTGAATGATCTTTGCAGATTCCATAATGGCGATATTGGTGCCGATTTTCAGCGCTTCATCCAGATCATGACTGACAAACAGAATGGTCTTATTCAGCCGCTGCTGTAACTCAATCAGTTCATCCTGCAGCTGACTGCGGATCAGAGGGTCCAGCGCAGAAAAAGGCTCATCCATGAGCAAAATGTCGCTGTCCATAGCGAAGGCTCTGGCTAAACCCACCCGTTGCTGCATACCGCCGGACAGTTCATGAGCATATTTATCACTCCACTCATGTAATCCGACCATCTCCAGCTTTTCCATCGCTTTGGCACGACGTTCCTGTTTGCCCATGCCCTGCATCTCAAGACCAAAGGCAACGTTATCCAACACCGTCAGCCAGGGCATCAGGGCGAAGTTCTGAAACACCATCGAGATGCGACGGGTGCGCATATGACGCAGAGTTGTCTCATCACAGGAGCCGATATCGACCATCTGCTCTCCATCCCTGACCAGCAGCTCACCCCGGCTGATCGGGTTTAATCCATTTACAGCTCGTAGCAGGCTTGATTTACCTGATCCGGAGAGCCCCATCAGGACGCAGATTTCTCCTTCGGCGACATCGATACTGGCGTTGTGCACGCCCACCACATTGCCCCCCAGGTCGATAATCTCCTGACGGGTTTTACCCTGGTCTAGTAGTTTGAGGCTGGCTTCAACCTTGTCGCCGAAAACCACATCCAGATTGCGAATACTGATAGCAGACATGATTAGCTTTCCTCTTTTGAACCAGGGTTTTTAAAGATACGATCAAGGATGATGGCGACCAGGACAATCGCCAGACCCGCTTCAAACCCCTGAGAGATATTAACGGTGTTGAGTGCCCGGATGACCGGCTTACCCAAACCATCGGCGCCCACCAGTGCGGCGATGACCACCATGGAGAGTGATAGCATGATGCATTGGGTGATACCCGCCATAATACTGGGCATCGCAGCCGGCAACTCCACCTTAAACAACAGTTTTGATGGTGTAGCACCAAAGGCTTTACCGGCTTCGATCAGCTCTTCCGGTACTTTGCTGATGCCCAGATAAGTCAGACGGATCGGCGCTGCGATAGCAAAGATAATGGTGGAGATCAGTCCTGGCACTACCCCCAGACCAAACAGCACCAGCGTTGGAATCAGATACACAAAGGTCGGAATGGTCTGCATCATATCCAGTATTGGCCGCATAAAGGTATAGAGTTTGGGCTTGTGTGCCGCCAGTATTCCGATAGGAACACCCATTACCACCGATAGCGTGGTGGCAGTAAGCACCAGCACAAAGGTTTCCAGCATCTCCTGCCAGTAGCCCAGATTGAGGATCAGCAGCAGCGCGAGTACCACAAAAATCACCAGTGAAATGCGGCGGTGCAGGGCCCAGGCGAGGGCGGCTGCCATGATCATCGGCACATAGGGGGGAAACCACTGAAAGATCTCTACGACGGAGAGAATTACCCATTCCAGAGAGACAGAGATAGCATCGAAAAACCCCGCTGCATTAAATGTCAGCCAGTCAACGAAAGCTTCCATCCAGCTACCCAGAGGGATTTTATGTTCTGTAATCCAGTTCATACAACGGCCTTTGTTACAGTTAGATCGCCAGTATTCAATGCAGACAGGCGAATACGGGCGGTGGAAAACAACCGCGCAGGCAGATCGGGGATCAATGGTTAATCTGCCTGTGGTTGAACGATCGTGATAGACGAACCCTCAGCGAGGGAACGTATCAGCGTGTTAAAGTTCGAGATGGGCGCGAACAGCGGTCAGGCCATCTTTGCCGTCTAGTGTGGTCACACCTTGTAGCCAGTCATTCAGCGTCTCCGGGTGCGTTTTTAACCAGGCACGGGCAGCCGCATCGGGCTTCATCCCTTCATCCAGAATAGAGCCCATAATCTGGTTTTCCATCTCCAGTGTGAAGGTGAGGTTCTTCAGCAGGTGTCCGACATTCGGACACTCTTCAGTGTAGTTTTTGCGTACGTTGGTATAGACATTGGCACCGCCATAGTTGGGGCCGAAGAAGTCGTCACCACCGGAGAGGTATTCCATCTCAATGTTTGAGTTCATGGGATGGGGAGCCCATCCCAGGAAGACAACCCACTGCTCACGTTTTGCCGCACGGGATACCTGCGAGATCATCCCGGCTTCACTGGATTCAACCAGCTTAAAACCTTGCAGACCAAAGGCATCATCATCGATCATGCTTTGAATCAGGCGGTTGCCATCGTTACCCGGTTCAATACCGTACACCCTGCCTTTCAGTTCATCCTTAAACTTAGCGATGTCGGCAAAGCTTTTCAGGCCTGCGTCATAGGCGTATTTAGGTACTGCCAGCGTGTATTTGGCACCCTCAAGGTTGGCGCGAACGGTTTCTACAGTACCCGCATCGCGGTATTTAGCGATATCTGCTTCCATGGTGGGCATCCAGTTACCGAGGAATACATCGATATCAGCATTCGCCAGAGAGGTGTAGGTGACCGGTACAGAGAGCAACTGAGTGGATGGCTTATAACCCAGTCCTGTAACGATTTCGCTGGTCACTGCCGTTGTGGCAGTAATATCGGTCCAGCCTACATCTGAGAAACGAACATTTTCGCACTGACCGGCAAAGGCTGCGGATGCAGAGATGCTGGTTGCTATGGCCAGACCCAGCAGGGCTGGCAGTTTTTTAAGCAGAGGCGTCTGTGTGCTGGTGTTCTTCAGTCGTGTATTCATTAGTGTCTACCCTTCATTCAATAATTGTAGTTGTGCCAGGTTCTCTTTTTTCTATTGTTCAGTGATCTTTCTGAGCGCCGCTGAATCTTCATCGCTGTTATCATTGGCGCGCAGGTTGCAGGCTCTCAGCCTGTCTGTTGTGTTTCTGTCGGATTAAACAGTGTTCTTCTGGCTGTACCGATGCGCTGTCGTGTCTGCCACTGATCATCGATCCAGACATCAACAGTAGCCGCCGCCAGGGGGGGCTTGCCGAGAATCATATCTGCCGCTTTTTCCGCCACCATAATGGTGGGGGCGTTAAGGTTGCCATTAGGGATCGTTGGGAAGATGGAGGAGTCAACCACACGCAGCGCCTCAATTCCACGCACCCGGCACTGGTTATCCAGTACCGCCATCGGGTCATTATCGGCGCCCATTTTGCAGCTACATGAGGGGTGGTAAGCGCTTTCAACGTTTTCCCGTACCCATTGATCGATCGCTTCATCTGAGGTGATCTGCACGCCGGGCTGAATCTCATCACCCCGGTAGCTATCCATCGCCGGCTGGTTGAGCAGTTCGCGGGTGAGGCGAATGGTATCGCGCCAGTCCTGCTTATCCTGTTCGGTACTGATATAGTTAAAAATAATGACTGGCTTTGCTTCAGGATCGGCGGACCTGATCCAGATGCGGCCGCGACTTTCCGGTTTGTTGGGGCCGACATGCACCTGAAAACCGTGACCTTCGATCGCTTTGCCACCGTCGTAGCGCATCGCTGCTGGCAGAAAGTGATACTGAATGTTGGGCCATTTCAGCCCGGCTCTGGAACGGATAAAACCGCAGGATTCAAAGTGATTGGTCGCGCCCAGTCCATCTTTAAACAGCATCCAGCGGGTGCCGATCAGACCTTTGCTGATCAGATCGAGCTTGCCGTTCAGCGTAATCGGTTGTTTACAGTGATACTGGAAATAGACTTCCAGATGATCCTGAAGATTCTCGCCGACACCGGGTAGGTTATGTATTACATCAACCCCGGCATCCTGTAATACTTTTTCAGGGCCGATACCGGATAGTTGCAACAGCTGGGGTGACCCTACAGAACCGGCCGCCAGAATCACCTCTTTGTCGGCTGTCACTTCAGTGATCCGGCCATTTTTTTCATACTCTATTCCGATAGCCTGTTTACCCTCCAGAATCACTTTGCGGGTCAGAACACCACTGATCAGAGTCAGGTTGCTACGTTTCATGGCATCACGCAGGTAAGCGTTGGAGGTGGACGCCCGCACGCCGTTCTTCACCGTCATATGCATCGGGCCAAAACCTTCCTGACGATAACCGTTGTAGTCCTCAGTGATTGGATAACCGGCGTCTTGTCCGGCATCGATAAACGCCTGATAGAGCGGATTAAGCTTCATATCATTGCCACCGCAGGTGGTCAGGGGCCCACTATCCCCGCGATACGGATCACCGCCTTTGTCCCAGCTTTCCGCTTTTTTGAAATAGGGCAGGCACTGCTGATAACCCCAGCCCAGCGCGCCATGCTCTTGCCATTCATCAAAATCACAGGCGTGGCCGCGAACATAAACCATACCATTGATAGATGAGCCGCCGCCTAATACTTTGCCCCGGGGGCAGTGCATGGAACGACCATCGAGACAGGGTTCTTTTTCTGTGTGGAACTGCCAGGCGTATTTTGGCGTATTCATGGGATAGGAGAGGGCGGTGGGCATCTGAATAAAAATACTTTTATCGCTGCCACCGGCTTCCAGAATCAGCACACTGTGTTTGCCATCCTCGGTGAGTCTGTTGGCCAGCACGCAACCGGCGGAACCTGCGCCAACAATGATGTAATCGTATTTGTTCTGATCTGTCATACTGCTACCGTTAATAATGGACTGTTACTGGTAAGGACACTCAATATCACCCAGCTCGACAAAGACGCTCTTGATCTGGGTGTAGTGATTAAGAGTTTCGATACCGTTTTCCCGGCCAATACCGGATTGCTTATAGCCACCGACCGGCATCTCGGCAGGGGAGGCGCCCCAGGTGTTGATCCAGCAGATCCCCGCCTGAAGACGGGCGATCACCCGGTGAGCACGAGAGAAATTAGTCGAAAATACACCTGCTGCAAGGCCGTATTCGGTAGTGTTTGCCCGCTGGATTACCTCCTCTTCATCGCTGAACCGCAGGATCGACATCACCGGACCGAAGATCTCCTCCTGGACGTTAGGCATCTCATCGGTGCAGTCGGCAAACACCGTGGGTTTTACAAAGCAGCCCTTATCCAGACCGTTCTCCACTGCCCGTTCGCCACCACACACCAGCCGCGCGCCAGCCTTTTTCGCTGCATCAATAAAGCCCAGCACTTTTTCCATATGTTTGGCTGAGATCAGCGCCCCCACCTGAGTATTCAGGTCGGTCGGATCGCCAATAATCATCCGTTCGGTACGCTCTGCGACTTTGCTGACAAACTCATCGTAGATGCTGTCATGGACAAACACCCGGGTACCGTTGGTGCACACTTCCCCCTGGGTGTAGAAGTTAGCCAGCAGGGCAGCAGAGACTGCATTGTCGATATCGGCATCGTCGAACACGATCAGCGGAGATTTTCCGCCCAGCTCCATGGTGACCTCTTTCAGCGAACCGGCCGCATCAGCCATCACCTTTTTGCCGGTACCGCATTCGCCGGTGAAAGAGACTTTGGCGATCTCCGGGTGCCGGGACAGCGCCTGGCCTACCCGATAATCCCCCTGCACGACATTGAATACTCCATCGGGCAGGCCCGCTTCGGTAAAGATCTCCGCCAGTTTCAGTACACTCAGCGGGGTTTCCTCTGAGGGTTTAAATATCATGCAGTTACCCGCCGCCAGCGCCGGGCCGGATTTCCACATGGCGATCTGAATCGGGTAGTTCCAGGCACCGATACCAGCACAGATACCCAAAGGTTCCCGACGACTGTAAAAGAAGTTGGTGCCGCCCAGATCCTGTTGCTGGCCATGAATTGTCGCAGCCAGGCCCGCGTAATACTCGATGACATCTGCACCGGTGACGATATCTACGCAATTGGCTTCCTGTAACGGTTTGCCGGTGTCCAGTACTTCCAGCAGCGCCAGTTCATCATTACGCTCGCGCAGAATAGCCACCGCCCGCATCAGAATCCGGCCCCGCTCGGCACCACTCATGGCCGACCAGACCTTAAAACCCTGTTGCGCTGCGGCGACGGCCAGATCGACATCATCTTTTGACGCTTGCTGAACTCTGGCCAGCAGCTCTCCTGTGGCTGGATTGAAGGTTGAAAATGTCTCGCCAGAGGTTGCGTTCTGATATCGGCCGTTAATATATAGAGCTGTTTGCATCGCTGTACGTCTCGCTTATTGATGGCGGTTAACCTGGTAGCCATCTGTGTTTGTTTCCGTCTGACAGATACTTACTTTACAGATACTGCTTATGACGCTGTCAGAGTAAGTCGGCAGTCATATTTTTATTAATTGATCGTTTAATTAAAAATAATACTGGCTACTTTATAGGCAAATGTCAAAAAAAGATCGGTGTCGTTTTTAGAACTAAAATGGTTGGCGCTATCGATTACTGAGAGGTTTTTTTCAGATATTTATATTTTTTGACATATAACTGCATGATTTATATATATTAATTTTAAATAAACCCCTCTGATTGAAATTTATTCATTAGTTTTTGGGGGTGTCGTAAAAAGATAGATTTCTGGCGTGAACGGGCAGTGAGCAGAGCTCTGAAGTATCGGTCAGGGTCTTGATCGTCGCTCCTGGCTCATCGATCCTGAGCGTTTGTTAACCGGTTTCCGTGGTTGAATGTAAGCACAAAAGAGCGAGCCGGAAATTTCTGATATAAAAGGATGGTTATAGCCAGCTACGTTTGGCAAGGGGCGATAGAGAATTTAGTAACTGGTTGAAATGCGAACAGAATTTAGCTGTGCTGTTTCTGCCGTGCTGCGCTGGGTGACATACCAAAATAATCCTTATAGCAGTTGCTGAAGTGGCTGGTGCTGACGAAGCCGCTGGCCAGGGCGACATTGGTGATGGTTTCATTGGTTTGCAACAGCAGACGCCGGGCATGGGTGATGCGCAGTTCCAGATAATATCGCGAAGGGCTGGTTTCAAGATGGGTCTGAAACAGACGCTCCATCTGTCGGCGGGAGATGCTGGCATGGGTCGTTAGCTCTTCCAGTGTCAGGGGCTCTTCGATGTTGTTGTTCATCAACTGCATCAGGGTGCGAAGGTTCTCAGGGTGGGTGGGATCGTCCCCGGCCTGTAACTTCATTTTACCGCCGCTTTCCGCCACCTGATCGCAGCTGAGAATCTCCCGTATTGCCCGCACAATATCTTCGCCATAGTGTTTGCGGATCAGGGTTAACATCATATCCAGTGCGCTCACCGGGCCTGCACAGGTGACACACCGCTCGGTAATGACCAGTGGGGTATCCGCCACTTCAACCCTGGGAAATTGCTCACGGATAAACGCATGATTTTCCGGATGAGCTGCGCAGCGCTGATTATTCAGCAGACCGGCATAGGCGATAGCCACGCTACCATTCCAGATGCCGCCCAGGGTCAGGCCAAGCTTATCGGCTGCTTTAAGTGTTTCAGTCAGTTGCGGGTTTTCATTCAGATCACAACGAAAACCGCCACAGACGATCAGAATATCAATATTGCCGCGATGCTCAATGGTGAAATGTTCGAGTGTGGCGTTAGTGGCGATCTCAATACCCAGATCACTGAGAACTTTGCGCGAATCGACACCGAGAATAATATGCTCAAACAGCGGGGCCGTGCGTACCAGGTTGGTGGTGACCAGTGCATCGACCGCTGCGGTGAAGGCCATCATGGAGAAATGCTCCAGCAGCACAAACCCGACTTTTACCGGCTTCTCCGGTACGCCTCCCGCTGACAGATAACGACTGTTACTGCTGCGCATGACTGAACTGAAATCACGTTTTTTGGCGGTGTCTTGCATGTTTTGAATCTCTGGTTATCGGGCTATACAGTTGAGCTGAGCGGGCTGGGATCGTTTCAGTAGCGGATCAATCCGTTGAGCTATCCCTGAAAAGCTAAGTGTACAACGTTGCCGCTGCAAGTATCTGCTGTTATGTTCTCTGCCCGGTAGAATTATTGACAGATGTTACCTCTGATTTTTAGTAGCTCAATGTTTTTATTCTGTTTATAAACTTTAATGACAGGGCTTGGGTGCTGTGTTTGTCGTGCCTGGGTTCTGTTTTTGTCGTAAAGGAAAGATTAATTGAAGGACTATCGTCAACAGTTCTGGCTGGGTGCCAGGGATCTTCTGCCGCTGATATCAGGGGCCGCCCCGTTTGGCATGATCGTTGGGGCCACCGGCGTATCGCTGGGGATGAGTCCGGAGATGGTGATGGGCATGACGGCGCTGTTTTTTGCCGGCTCGGCTCAGCTGGCCGCTTACGCGCTGATTCAGGATAATGCGCCTCTCATCATTATTCTGGCCACCGCGATGGTGATCAATCTGCGATTTGCCATCTATAGTGCAACCTTTGCTCCGTTGCTGGGGCCGCTGCCCAAACGTTATCGTTTTACCCTGGCCTATATGCTGTCGGATCAGACCTACGGGCTCTGTTCAATGCCCGCGCAGATGCAAAAGACCGCAGCTGAACGTGTCTGGTATCTGGCTGGGGTGACGCTGACGTTATATCTCACCTGGATGATCTCGGTGATCTTCGGTATCGCTCTGGGCGCTGGGATACCACCCTCCTGGTCACTGGAATTTACCATTCCTCTGGCCTTTCTGGCGATGCTGGTGACCACTATTACCAGCCGTTTACTGTTGATGGTGGCGGTTATCTCCGGAAGTTGTGCTGTGCTGTTTCAGCTGTTGCCTTTTAATACCGGGTTTATAGCTGCGGTTGCCGCCGGTGTCGGCGGCGGTGTCCTGCTGCCCGGATTGTTGAAGATGCGGAGGGCCTCACATGAGTGATACTCTGCAGCTGTGGTTGCTGTTTTTTGCCGTCGGACTGGGCACCTTTCTGATACGCCTGTCGTTTATTCAGTTGCATGGCAGTGCTGAAGCGCTGATCGCCCGCAGCAAGCATATTCTGGTGTTGCTGCCTCCGGCCATTCTGGCAGCGCTGTGTATTCCGGCTATTATTTTTACCCGGCCACTGACACAGTATCAGGTCGATTACTTTCAACTGGCTGCGGCGCTGGTCGCGATTCTGATCGCTAAGTTCAGTCGCAGTGTGTTCTGGCCGGTCATGGGCGGGATGCTGTGTCTCTGGCTGTTGCGGTTTATCAGTGGTTAGACTCGGCTGTGCCTTGATTCAGCCGTCAGGTGATTCTCTTATTTTTCATTGGTACTAAACCTGGCAGTGAAACAACATCGGCGGTGGTGGACAGTCATTGGCCTCATAGGCATATTCCCGTCCGATTCTGCCGATTACCTCTACTGATCCCTTTTTTACCCCTGTCGTATTTGGACATACTCCCGGCGTGTTCGAGCATAGGGCTGTTTATCAGACCCGCTACTATCAAACTCATGAAAAATGCTTTCGGCGTGATGGCTGTTGCTGTGGTGTCGGAAGCAACTTAGATAACGATAATAGAGATGACTCACCAGACCCGGTTTGGTGCGGAGGTACAGATGTTTAAGAAACAAGACCTGATCCAGGGATATGATGATGTATTGTGGAATGCGATCTGCAAAGAGGAGGTGCGTCAGGAAGAGCATATCGAACTGATCGCTTCTGAAAACTATACCAGTCCCCGGGTGATGCAGGCGCAAGGATCTGTACTGACCAATAAGTACGCTGAAGGGTATCCGGAAAAGCGTTACTACGGCGGTTGTGAATATGTGGATGTGGTTGAGCAGCTGGCGCTGGATCGTGCTAAAGAGCTGTTTGGTGCTGTTTATGCCAACGTGCAGCCGCACTCTGGTTCACAGGCAAACGCGGCGGTCTATATGGCGCTGTGTGAGCCGGGTGATACTGTTCTGGGGATGAGTCTGGCCCATGGTGGTCACCTGACCCACGGTTCTCACGTGAACTTTTCCGGCAAGATCTACAACGCTGTTCAGTACGGTCTGAACGAAGCGACCGGCGAGATCGACTACGATCAGGTTGAAGCGCTGGCGGTTGAGCACAAGCCTAAAATGATCGTTGCAGGTTTCTCTGCTTACTCTCAGATTGTTGACTGGGCCCGTTTCCGCGAAATCGCCGATAAAGTGGGGGCTTACCTGTTTGTTGATATGGCTCACGTTGCCGGTCTGGTAGCAGCCGGTCTCTATCCGAACCCTGTGCCTTTTGCAGATGTGGTAACGACAACTACCCATAAAACCCTGCGCGGTCCTCGTGGTGGTCTGATCCTGTCCCGTGATAACGAGCTGGAGAAGAAACTCAACTCTGCTGTATTCCCGGGTGGCCAGGGCGGCCCTCTGATGCATGTGATCGCGGCTAAGGCAGTGGCGTTTAAAGAAGCACTGGAACCTGAATTTAAAGAGTATCAGGCGCAGGTGGTAAAAAATGCCAATGCGATGGCTGAAGTACTGGTTGAGCGTGGTTTCGAGATCGTTTCCGGCGGTACTAAAAACCACCTGTTCCTTCTGAGTCTGATCAAGCAGGGGCTGACCGGTAAAGATGCTGATGCCGCTCTGGGGCGTGCCAATATCACTGTAAACAAGAATGCGGTACCGGGCGATCCTCAGTCACCGTTTGTTACCTCTGGTCTGCGTATCGGTTCTCCGGTTGTGACTACCCGTGGCTTCAAAGAGGAGCAGTGTCGTACGCTGGCGGGCTGGATTGCTGATCTGCTGGATGTGCTGAATCAGCCAGAAGCGCTGGAAGCGAAGATCGTTGAAGTACAGCAGCAGGTTAAAGCGCTGTGTGCTGACTTCCCGGTTTATAGCTGAGACTTACAGTAAAGACGGTTTCGTCACCGGTCTGTAGATAAGCAGGCCGGTGTAGCAAAAACTTATTTAAACACCCGGCAGCCAGTCATAGATGGTTGCCCCTATTTTTGGAGCTGATGATATGCAGCAATATTCTGGTTTCGGGCTGTTGAAACACAGTCTGAGTCATCACGAGAACTGGCAGCGTGTCTGGCGTAACCCTACGCCGAAGAAGAAGTACGATGTGATTATTATCGGCGGTGGTGGCCACGGTCTGGCAACGGCATATTATCTGGCGAAAGAGCACGGTGTTACTAACGTTGCGGTTATTGAGAAAGGTTATCTGGGTGGCGGTAACACCGCCCGGAACACCACAATCGTACGTTCTAACTACCTGTGGGATGAGGCTGCACATCTGTATGAGCACGCGATGGGGCTGTGGGAAGGTTTGTCACAAGACCTGAACTACAATGTTATGTTCTCTCAGCGCGGTGTTCTCAACCTGGGACATACCCTGCAGGATATGCGGGATATCGAGCGTCGGGTGAATGCTAACCGTCTGAACGGTATCGATGGTGAGGTGCTGGATCCTAAGCAGATCAAAGAGATCGTGCCGCACATGGATTGCTCAGAAAATACCCGTTACCCAATTATGGGTGCTTCCTGGCAGCCCCGTGGCGGTGTTGCCCGTCATGATGCGGTGGCCTGGGGATTTGCCCGGGGGGCTGATGCCTATGGCGTGGATCTGATTCAACAGACTGAAGTGACCGATCTGATTATTGAGGATGGCACGATCACTGGCGTTAAAACTAACCGTTACGGCGATATCATGGCGGACCGGGTCGGCTCTGTGGTTGCGGGTAATTCGGGTGTCGTTGCAAAAATGGCTGGCTTTGATCTGCCGTTGGAATCCCATCCGCTGCAGGCGCTGGTATCTGAGCCGATCAAACCGATTCTCGACACTGTTGTGATGTCTAACCATGTACATGGTTATGTCAGTCAGTCAGATAAGGGTGACCTGGTTATCGGTGCTGGTATCGATGGCTATAACGGCTATGGTCAGCGGGGATCCTACCCGACAATTGAACACACCATTCAGGCAATCGTTGAGTTGTTCCCGATCTTCAGTCGGGTGCGTATGAACCGTCAGTGGGGCGGTATTGTTGATACCTGTCCGGATGCCTGTCCGATCATCAGTAAAACGCCGGTTAAGAATCTGTTCTTCAACTGTGGCTGGGGTACTGGTGGCTTTAAGGCGACTCCGGGGTCCGGCAATGTATTTGCTGCGTCTCTGGCGAAGGGTGAGATGCATCCGCTGGCTGAACCATTTTCTATGTTCCGATTCCACAATGGCGCGCTGATTGATGAGCACGGCGCTGCTGGTGTAGCACATTAACAGGGGCTAACTAACATGTTTCATATCTACTGCCCGCACTGTGCGGAATACCGTGAAGAAGAAGAGTTTCACGCAAAAGGTCAGGCGCATATCGCGCGCCCACTGGATCCGGAAGCCTGCTCCGATAAAGAGTGGGGTGAATATCTGTTTTTCCGGAAAAACCCTCGTGGTCTTCACCATGAACTGTGGGTACACGCGGCCGGTTGTCGTAAGTTTTTCAATATGACCCGCGACACCCAGACCTATGAAATTAAAGAAGTCTACAAGATTGGCGAGCAGCCATCTGTAGTGGCTGAGTAACAGGAGCGGAATAATGACACAACAGAACCGCCTCACCAGCGGAGGTCGAATTGACCGTTCCAAGCCGCTGACGTTTACCTACAACGGTAAGCAGTATAAAGGGTATAAGGGCGATACACTGGCATCTGCGATGCTGGCGAATGGTATCAATGTCGTCGGTCGTAGTTTCAAGTATAGCCGGCCGCGGGGCATTATTGCCTGTGGCGCGGAAGAGCCGAATGCAGTGCTGCAGCTGGGGGCGACAGAAGCCACTCAGGTGCCAAACGTACGTGCTACTCAGCAAGAGTTGTTTGATGGCCTGGTGTCAGCTTCTACCAATGGCTGGCCGAGTGTTGAAACTGATGTGATGAGCATCATGGGGAAAGTGGGTGGCAGCATGATGCCGCCGGGTTTCTACTACAAAACCTTTATGTTTCCTCAGTCATTGTGGGACACCTACGAAACGATTATTCGTAAGGCGGCCGGTTTAGGGCGTTCACCGCTGGAAAATGATCCTGACCGCTATGACTCAATCAATCAGCATTGCGATGTGATGATTGTAGGTGCGGGGCCTGCAGGTCTTGCGGCTGCACTGACGGCTGCCCGTGGGGGAGCCCGTGTCATTATTGCCGACGAGCAAAATGAGTTTGGTGGCAGTCTGCTGAATAGTAAAGAGACGCTGGATGGCAAGCCTGCCGCTGAGTGGGTACGCGCTGTAGTTGAAGAGCTGGCGACCTATGACGATGTGCTGATGTTGCCGCGCTCTACTGTGAACGGCTATCACGATCATAACTTCCTCACGATTCATGAGCGTTGTACTGATCATCTGGCGGATATTGCGCCGGTCAATCAGGTGCGTCAGCGGATGCATCGGGTTCGTGCCAAGTGGGTTGTTTTGGCGACCGGCGCTCATGAGCGTCCACTGGTTTACGCCAACAACGATGTGCCGGGCTGTATGGTGTCTGGTGCAGTTTCTGCCTATATCAACCGTTATGGCGTTGTGCCCGGCAATGAACTGGTCGTAATGACCACCAATGACTATGGCTATCAGGCAGCGTTGGATTGGGCAGATGCTGGACGTAAGGTCGTGGCTATCGTGGATACCCGTGAGACTGCAGTCGGAGATCGTGTCGAAGCAGCGCGCAAGCGTGGTTTGAATATTATTTCCGGTTCGGCAGTGATTGAAGTGCAGGGCAGCAAGCGGGTCAGCGGTGTCTCCGTGGCGGCAATCAGTGCATCTGGCTCTAAAGTGATTGGCTCTGTGACAAAACTGAAAGCTGATACGGTTGCCACTTCCGGTGGCTGGAGCCCGGTTATTCACCTGTCCTGTCATACTGGTAGTCGTCCGATCTGGAGCGATGAGGTGGTTGGCTTCCTGCCGGGTAAAACGGTACAGAAGCAGCTGACTGCCGGGGGGATCAACGGTCAGTATGAGATTGCAGCCGCTCTGAGAGAGGGCTTTGAAGCGGGCCAGAAAGCGTTGGCTGAAGTGGGTCTGGCTGCTGCAGAAGTGGTTCTGCCGAAAGCAGAAACACTGAAATTGTCTGCGCCGATGAGTCTGTTCCATATTCCGCATTTGAAACCAACTTCTCAGGCGCCGAAACAGTTTGTCGATTATCAGACCGATGTTACCGCAGCGGGTATCGAGCTGGCCTGCCGTGAAGGCTTTGAATCGATTGAACACGTCAAGCGTTATACCGCGATGGGTTTCGGTACCGATCAGGGTAAGCTGGGTAATATCAACGGTATGGCGGTTGCAGCCAAAGCGCTGAACAAGTCTATTCCGGAAACCGGTACCACCATTTTCCGTCCAAACTATACTCCGATCTCTTTCGGCGCGATTGCCGGACGGAACTGCGGTGAGCTGTTTGATCCGAAACGTTACACTGCGATGCATAAGTGGCATGTTGAGCACGGTGCTAAGTTTGAGGATGTTGGTCAGTGGAAGCGTCCATGGTACTTCCCGAAAGCGGGTGAATCGATGCAGCAGGCGCTGAATCGTGAGTGTCTGGCGGTCCGTAATGCGGTCGGTATTCTGGATGCATCTACACTGGGTAAGATCGACATTCAGGGTAAAGATGCCCGTGAATTCCTGGGCCGGGTTTACACCAATGCCTGGGCCAAGCTGGCGGTGGGTAAGTGCCGTTATGGCCTGATGTGTGGCGAAGACGGTATGGTATTTGACGATGGTGTCACCGCCTGTCTGGGTGAGAACCACTTTGTCATGACCACCACTACCGGTGGTGCTGCGCGGGTGTATGAGTGGCTGGAAATCTACCATCAGACTGAGTGGCCGGAGCTGGAAGTGTATTTCAATACGGTTACCGATCACTGGTCTACAGCCACCATTACCGGGCCAAACAGCCGTAAGCTGTTGGCTGAGCTGACCGATTATGATGTCAGCAACGAAAACTTTAAATACATGGACTGGAAACAGATCACCGTGGCTGGTGTACCTGCCCGGGTGTTCCGTATCTCCTTTACCGGCGAGCTGTCGTTTGAGATTAACGTTCAGGCGAACTACGGCATGCATGTCTGGGAAAAACTGCATGAAGCGGGTGAAAAATATGGCCTGACGCCTTACGGTACAGAAACCATGCATATTCTGCGGGCTGAAAAAGGCTTCATTATTGCTGGTCAGGATACCGATGGCTCCGTTCATCCTTATGATCTTGGTATGGGCTGGTGTGTGTCTAACCAGAAACCGTTCAGCTATATCGGTAAGCGCGGTATGAACCGGGCTGACTGTACCCGTGAGAACCGTAAACAGCTGGTGGGTTTGAAAACCAAAGATCCTAAGCAGGTGATTCCAGAGGGAGCGCAGGCAGTGCTGGATCCTAAGGCGCCGATTCCGATGCCGATGGAAGGCCATGTTACTTCCAGTTACTGGAGTGAAAACCTGGGCCACTCGATTGCGATGGGCTTTATTAAAGGTGGCCTGGATAAGATGGGTGAAACTGTATACTACCCGCTGGCCAATGGTACTGTGATTGAAGCTGAAATTTGCAGCCCGATCTTCTTTGATCCAAAAGGGGAGCGTCAAAATGTCTGATCTGAATGTAATGACTCCAGAAGAGAGTGCAGCCACTAAAGCGGCAGTGATGAATCAGGTTCCCGGTCCTGAGGTTGAGGGGCAGTCTCCACTGCACCATGCAGACCTGGAATCTCTGGCGCAGCAGGGGCCTAAAAGTGGCGGAGTTCATCTGCGTGAACTAAAGTTGCTGGGCCATCTGACCCTGCGATGCAATGCGGAAAATGCTGAGCAACTGGCTGCAGTTGAGCGTGTCTTGGGTGTTGCATTGCCGCTTCAGCCACTGACTTCTGCTGAGAACGGAGCTTACTCCATTCGCTGGATGTCACCCGATGAGTGGCTGATTCTGGTGCCGGGCCTGGAAACCTTCGATATTGAAACCCGGTTCCGCGACGAGATGCCAGGGCATTACTCGCTGGTCAACAGTAGTGGTGGTTCGACCGTACTGGAACTGTCTGGTGAGAATGCGCTTGAGGTGCTGATGAAGTCTACTCCGGTGGATCTGCATCCTAAGGTGTTCCCGGTTGGGAAAGTGGTTTCGACTGTGTTTGCCAAGAGCGGTGCGATCATTCGCCGCTCCGGTGAGCAGCGCTATGAACTGATTATCCGTCGTTCGTTTGCGGACTATATCTGGCTGTGGTTGCAGGATGCCAGCCGGGAGTATGGTCTGGTGGTTGAAGCCTGATCAGACTGAAACAGATGCCAGCCCCGGTCGGGGCTGGCTTTATCCGTTTGCTTCTGTTGAGTATTGTGGCGGCTAGCCGTAGTTCAAACAGCAGATAAGAGCAGGAGTCCTCAAATGACAGATACAACAAAACCAAAGCACTGGATCTTTACTGCCAGCTGTCCAAGCATGCTGGGTACCGTTGATGTGGTCACCCGTTATATGGCTGAAGCGGGTAACTATGTGGATGAGATCCACTCATTTGATGATCGGGTTTCTAAACGCTTTTTTATCCGTATTGAGTTTCAGCCGATCAAAGACGGGTTCAGCGAAGAAAAGTTTAATGCCGAGTTTGCGCCCAGGGCTGCAGAGTTTGGCATGGAGTGGGATCTGACTAAGCCGGATCACCGCCCCCGCGTGGCGATTCTGGTGTCTAAGTACGATCACTGTCTCAACGATCTGCTGTACCGCTATCGCACCGGTCAGTTAAATATTGAAGTACCGGTAATTATCTCCAACCATCCTGATCTGGAGCATCTGGCTGAGTGGCATGGTATTCCTTACCATCATCTGCCGATCTCACCGGAGACCAAACCCTACCAGGAAGCAGAGATCGTTAAACTGCTGGAACAGTATGACATCGAGTTGGTCGTGCTGGCCCGTTATATGCAGGTTCTGTCCCCGTGGATGTGCGACCAGCTGAATGGTAAAGCGATCAATATTCACCATTCCCTGTTGCCGGGCTTCAAAGGTGCAAGACCTTATCATCAGGCCTGGGAAAAAGGGGTTAAGATGGTGGGGGCAACCGCTCACTACGTCAATAATGATCTGGACGAAGGTCCGATTATTACCCAGGGAATCCAGACCGTCGATCATGCATTTTATCCAGAGGATCTGATCTCCAAAGGGCAGGATGTTGAGCGGGTCACCCTGTTTAATGCGATCCGTTATCACATTGAGAAGCGGGTATTTCTCAATGGCGGACGTACAATCGTGTTTTCCAGCTGATAAAGTTTTCCTTTTATCGCTGATTGACGTAGCACAAATTGTTGTGTTGCGTATCTTTTTCGAGGGCAGTTAGGATTATCTCTTCCAGAGAGGTATGTAGTGTGTGGCTCATCCTGACTGGCCTCTTTTTCTTACTTTTTTCAGTCGATAAGCCTGCAAAAACGATATTAATCGTTTTAAGAAAATTTCAGGTCGTTAACTGACATACAGCTACACTTAGATAAGCTGATAATCGACTTTTACTATCAATTTCTGCGCTCAGAATGCGCGGTGGAGACTCTATGTCTATCTCTGTTTTTGATCTTTTTAAAATAGGCGTCGGTCCGTCCAGTTCCCATACCGTTGGTCCGATGGTTGCGGCAGCAAATTTCGCTGACCATCTGGCACAGCAAAATCTGGCTCAGGCGGTTGTGCAGATCCGGGTTGATCTGTATGGCTCTCTGAGCGCCACAGGCGTGGGACACGGAACTGATAACTCAGTTATTGTCGGCCTGATGGGGGAGAGACCCCATAGCATTGACCCACAGATGATTCTGCCTGCGGTTGCCGCAGTAAAAGAGAGCAACACCCTCAATCTGCTGGGCCAGTTCCCGATCGGCTTTATCTGGCAGCGGGATATGAATCTGCTGGAGGAAAACCTTCCCTATCATCCGAACGCAATGCGTCTGAGTGCTTTCGACGCCGCTGATAATCTGCTGTACGACAATGTTTATTATTCCATCGGTGGTGGGTTTGTCATCGATGAAAGTGAAGCAACTGCAGATGCTCATGTGGTCCCCCAGGTTGAGCTGCCCTATGAGTTTAATAATGCCGTAGAATTGCTGACGCTGTGTCAGGAGAACAAGTTCACTGTCAGTCAACTGATGATGGAAAACGAAAAGGTCTGGCGCAGTGAGAAAGAGGTTCGCGATGGACTGATGGATATCTGGGCGGCGATGAAAGAGTGCATCGCTAACGGTCTTCATAGTGAGGGAATATTGCCAGGGGGCTTGCATGTAAAACGGCGGGCGATGGGGCTGCACAAGTCACTGATCCGTTCGACTAAACCCAATATTATCTCCTCCACACTGGGAGCGATGGATTGGGTGAATCTGTATGCACTGGCTGTGAATGAGGAAAATGCCGCAGGTGGGCGGATGGTAACCGCACCGACTAACGGCGCGGCAGGCATTATTCCCGCTGTATTGATGTATTACACCGAGTTCACCCCGAATGCGACCGAGGAAAATGTTGTAGATTTCCTGCTGGCAGCGGCTGCCATTGGCGCCCTGTGTAAGAAAAATGCATCAATTTCCGGTGCCGAAGTGGGTTGTCAGGGAGAGGTCGGCTCCGCCTGTGCCATGGCGGCGGCTGGTCTTTGTGAAGTATTGGGTGGCACCCCAGAGCAGGTAGAAAATGCTGCTGAGATCGGTCTGGAACACAATCTGGGTCTGACCTGTGACCCGGTGGGCGGACTGGTGCAGGTGCCCTGCATTGAACGCAACGCTATTGGTGCCATGAAAGCGATCAATGCCACTCAGATGGCGCTGCGCGGCGATGGTAAACACTTTATCTCGCTGGACAAAGTGATCAGAACCATGCGCGACACCGGTATGGATATGCAGGATAAATATAAGGAAACCTCCCGCGGCGGTTTGGCGGTAAACGCAATCGAGTGTTAAGGGTATTGAAAGTTAATGCACTATAATCTGTTTACTACACGTCTGTTTTTTTGAAAGACAGGGTTCAGGTATACGCCATTTATCACTAAAATGGCGTTTTTGAGTCTCTGGCTGGCCAATTCAGGTATAGTCGGATTCAAGAGATCAGATTGAAGAAATCAGATTCCAGAGATTAACTAATACACCCTATGCAATTCCGAAAGGAATGCTGCGTGATTACAGGTTTGCTTATGACGAATGAGATTAACGGTGGACGGCCGCGAAGCATTGGATTCCTGCTGTTAAATAATTTCACCATGATCTCTCTGGCAGCGGCGGTTGAAGCCCTGCGGATGGCCAATCAGCTCAGTGGTGAGGAGCTGTACGTCTGGTACACACTCACTATTGATGGTCAGCCCGTGAGTGCCAGCGACGGGATTACCATCACCCCTGATGCCGGTTTTGATAACTGTCCCGGGCTGGATACCGTGATCGTCGCCGGAGGTCTGAATGTCACTAAAGTTTACAACCGCATACATATCAACTGGCTGCAGGAAAGAGAACGCAAAGGGTGTAAAATCGGGGCGATCTGCACCGGCGCATACCTGTTAGCCGCGGCAGGCCTGCTTGACGGGTATGAGTGCAGTACCCATTGGGAATATCTCGCTGCGCTTCAAGAAGCATTTCCACGTGTGAAGTGTTCCAGCCGGCTGTTCAGTTTTGATCGCAACCGAATGACCTGCACCGGTGGTACCGTGCCTCTGGATATGATGCTCAATATGATTAAGCTGGAGCATGGTTATCAGCTCTCAACGGCGATCTCAGAGATGTTTATCTGTGATCGCATTCGTGATGAAAGCGATCAGCAGAAGATTCCGTTGCGCCATGTGCTGGGGACAACCCAGCCAAAATTACTGGAAATAGTGGCGCTGATGGAGGCCAATATTGAAGAGGTGATCGAGATGGATGAGCTGGCGCATTATGTCAACCTGTCCCGTCGCCAGATGGAGCGACTGTTCCAGAAATATCTCGACTGTTCTCCTTCCCGTTATTACCTGCGACTGCGCTTGCTCAGAGCACGGCAGTTGCTCAAGCAGACCTCAATGTCGATTATTGATATCGCCGCGGCCTGTGGATTTGTTTCTAGTCCCCATTTTAGTAAGTGTTATCGTGAACAGATGGGGATTCCGCCCCGGGATGAGCGCACCCTGGCGGTTCAGGGGGACGATGAAGAGCTGTTTGAGGCGGCCGCTATCAAGTCTGCTCAGTTCACCAGATTACCATCTGAGGCAAAAGCGTTTGTTTCCAGAGATACCCTTTCCGAAGCGAAAACGGAGTCAACTTTCGGTTCGGTTCATCTGAAAGGAAAGCGGGATAAATAGGGGCTGACCGCTGGTTTGCCAGGCCTCTACCGGTATTGCCAGAGACCCGATGGGTATTTCAGATGCAACTGGCGACTGCAGGGAATGCTCTGATATCAACCCTGTCTTTGGCGCTCCAGGCAATAGCGAAAATCAGATTATTCTCCCTCATGCCCGGCTACAGAATTTCCCCATTAATGCTCTGTCTGTGTTATAAGACACTGAGCGTCTGATAAGTGTGGTTTAATCCCCAGCTGCGATAAAACAAAGCCTGAGATGCAGGCAAAGGGAAGGAATTTCCACGCTCGTTCGACAGGCCTGAAATGCCCAGGGTTGTAACCTATTGATTTCGATCTTTAACCCTGTATTGTTAGGCGTTTAAGGTCTTATTATAACGGCTTCGGCGGGTAATATTTTCGATTCATCGTGGATGGTAATAGAGATGTTTCGCTATTTTGGTTTTGGATCCAACATGAACATGACTTCGTTGCGGGCGAAGGGTGTTGAGCCTTTGGCATCCAGACGAGCGGTTTTACGGGGTTGGCGGCTGCGTTTTAATGTACAACATTTCTTTCGCCATGAGGGGGGCGTTGGCAATATCGAACGTTCCGGCAACCCGGATGACAGGGTGTTGGGTGTACTGTATGACTGCCCGGACGAGGCGCTTACCTCGCTGGATGCCATGGAAGCTTACGGCCATGGTTATGACCGTATCACTGTTGAGGTAGAGGATGATGGCGGTGCTCAGGCAACTGCTTTCACCTATGTCGGGATGCCAGAGTTTATCAATGATGCCTGCCTGCCAACCCAACGCTATCTTAACCTGTTGATCGAAGGGGCGCGATCCGCTGGTTTAGCATCAGAGTTTGTATCTTACCTGACAGAGCACCCGGTTCATCAGCCAGAAGAGTATCCTCTGTTCAAACCGCCGGCAGGCGAATACCCCTGTTTCAACGCGACAACACTGGCGAATCAACCGTTGTATACCGCACTGTACGGGGCCGTTTTTGATATGTCCGGAGCCCGGCCTTTACATGATTACCTGAAGGTTTTTTTTGCTGGAAGGGATATGACTCTGTACCACATTAAGCGACTGGATAGCAGTGACGGTAATGAATCGCTGGAAGATATCTGTCAGGGGCGGATCAGTGATGCTCAATGGCACTACCTTAACAGCTATCTCAATGAGTATGCCCGAGAGTACCGTTATGTCGGTCGTTTCGACTACGGCTCAAATGCAATGACCGCTCAAACGACAACACCAACGACAATACTGAGTAAGGAATAGAGTAATGAATCAGTTTCCAGAGGTACTTGCACATGGCGCCATTGAAGAGGTATTTCCAGATATCTTTTTCGTCCGCGGCGCGATGGAAACCGTCCTTCAGGGGATGGATTGGCAGTTCAGTCGCAATATGACGGTGGTGCGTGATGGCGACCGCCTGATCATCATTAACAGTGTTCGTCTGAGTGATGAGGGCCTTGCTGAACTTGATCAACTGGGGCGTGTCACCGATGTGGTCAGGCTGGGCTGTTTGCATGGCCGGGATGATCAGTTCTATGTTGACCGCTATCATGCTGATTACTGGACACTGCCCGGGGTTGAGCAGGCAGATGGCTTGCAAGCGACACATACACTGTCAGAGGCCGGTAGGTTACCGATTTCGGATGCCTCTCTGTTCCTGTTCCGGACCACTCAGATACCGGAAGCGATACTGCGTATTGACCGCGCCGGGGGGGTTCTGATTGCCTGCGATGCATTACAAAACTGGCTGGCGCCGGATGAGTATTTTTCTGATGCTTCACGGGAGCTGATGCAGACGATGGAGTTCTTTACTCCTGCTAATCTGGGCCCGGTTTGGCTTCAGGCTGCTGCACCTGAGGGAGATGATTTTTCACGCCTGAAAACGCTGTCATTCAGGCATGCTCTGTGTGGTCATGGCGATCCACTGCGTGAGACCGCTTATGAGGATTATCACGCCACCTTCAAGCGTATCTTCGGTGTCTGACCTGCGGTTAGGAGAATCTGAGTGAAAGAGCCGTTGCCACAACTGCCTGGCTATCAGCCTGAGGCGATAATATCCCGTGCGGATGGACGTGTTGTTTATCGCGCACGTAGTGCGGTGGATGGCGCGGTGGTGGCCGTTGAGACTCTGGATGCTGAGTTTCCGGATCGTCAGCAGGTAGCTGAAATTCGTCGTGAAGGTGAGATCGCGCAACGGTTAGCTGATGTTGCCGGTGTGCGTAAAGTGTATGCCGTGATCTCCCATGGCAGTGGCAATCTGGCGCTTGTGTGCGAACCGTTTGACCAGTCCCTCAGGTCTCACCTTGCCCTCAGGGGGGGCGGAGGTTTGCCGCTGGCGGAATGTCTCGAAATTGCTCTGAGTCTTGCCCACACTCTCGGTGGGATTCATAGCCGGGATATTGTGCATAAAGCGTTGACGCCTGGAAACGTATTGTTTAATCCGCTTAACGGAGCGACAGGGCTGGCTGGCTTCGGTATCGCTTCTGAGCTGGATCAGGAGCGACAGGCTTTGCAGATGTCGCGTCAGTTAGAAGGACCGTTACCCTATATCTCTCCGGAACAGACCGGGCGCATGAATCGCGATCTGGATTACCGTTCCGATTATTACTCTCTGGGGGTGCTGCTGTTTGAGCTGCTCACCGGACAGCAACCCTTTCAGGCTGACAACGTGCTGGAGTGGGTGCACAGTCATATCAGCCAAATTCCCCCAGCACCACACGAAATAGATCCTGAGGTGCCTGAGGCTGTCTCAGCCATCATCCTGAAACTGTTATCCAAAAGTCCCGAGGCGCGTTATCAGAGTGCCGGGGGACTGATTCATGATCTGAGTTATTGCGCTGATCGACTGGCTGCGGGGCAGTTGGTCGACCCCTTTGAGCTGGGGCGAAAAGAGGTTGTACAGAAGTTTCTGGTGCCGCAAAAACTCTATGGCCGTGAAGCAGAATTAGGGCAACTATTTGATCTGTTTGAAACGGTTGTCGCTGGAGGGAATGTCTTCTGCCTGGTTAAGGGGTATTCCGGTGTTGGTAAATCGTCATTGGTGAATGAGATTGACCAGCCACTTGTGCGTGAACGGGGTTTCTTTGTTCAGGGTAAGTTTGAACAGTTTCAACATGGCGAAGCCTATACGGCGCTTGCCGCCACATTCCGTGGTCTGGTGCAGCAGATCCTGACGGAACCCGAGGTAAAACTTGCCCGGTGGCGGGAAGATTTACTGGCTGCACTGGCTTCAAATGCAGCGCTAGTGATTGATCTGGTTCCTGAGCTGGAACTGATTGTCGGGCCACAACCGGCAGTGGCCGAACTTCCTCCCGCCGAGGCGCGCAACCGTTTGCAAAGGGCGTTGATCGCCTTTCTCCGGGTGTTCGCCAGCGATGGGCACCCGGTGGTGTTATTTCTCGATGACCTGCAATGGAGTGACGTCCCTACATTAGAACTCATGCGCCGTCTGGTGACCTCCAGAGAGCTGAGTCACTTATTGCTGATTGGAGCTTATCGGGATCACGAAGTTGGTGTGAGTCATCCTTTGCGACTATTGCTTGAGGATCTGGGTGGCCGGGAGAATATCCATCAGCTTCATCTCGGCCAGTTGGATCGCAACTCTGTAAGAGATATGGTCTCTGATGCGTTGTGCAGCAATGTGGAACAAACCCGGCCACTGAGTGACATGCTCTATGATAAGGCTCAGGGAAATCCCTTTTTTACCACTGAACTGTTGCGTCAGTTACATAAAGAGGGTGCCATCGTCGCCGATCAGATCAGCGGACGGTGGAGCTGGGATTTAGATGCGGCTCGCTGGTCGGGCGTGAGTAACGATGTGGTCGAGTTTATGGTGGACAATCTGCGACGTTTTACGCCGCAGACGCAGCAGGTCCTCCAGTTAGCGGCCTGTATTGGCGGGACGTTTGACCTGCTTACCCTTGCTGCCATTTATGAAGCTTCAGTTGATGCAACGGCTATGGCGCTGTTGCCAGCACTCAAGCAACATACGGTGCAGCCGCTCAACAGTGATTATCGTCTGGTAGGAGAGGTTTCGGCAACTGACTCTGGCAACACGGTGATTGTTAATCCCGTTTATCGGTTCCAGCATGACCGTGTACAGCAGGCTGCATATGCGTTAATCGACCCGTCGTTGCGGCCGTCGGTCCATCTTTCGGTGGGGCGTTTGATGTTGCAACATGCCGATAACCAGGTGCCCGATGACAGACTGATTGATATTGTTGCACATCTCAATGAAGGCCGGCGGCTGATCACCTCTGCTGATGAACAGCGGTCGCTGGCTGAGCTTAATCTACGCGCAGGCATTCGTGCCAAACAGGCGTCGGCTTATGAGGTGGCGCTCGGATACCTTCAGATCAGTGCCGAATTCTTACCTGCTGATTCTTGGCAGAGTGTGCCATCACTGATGCAGGCATTAGCAGAGGAAACCCAGCAATGTGCTTATCTGACCGGGCGGGTTAAAGAGGCCGATGAATGGATTGAAGTGATGCTGGAAAACGCTCAATCCGATCTGGAGCGCAGTCATATTCTGGCGATCCGCACCCGGCAATATGCGACTCTGGGGCGGATGGAAGACTCCATACTTTCTGCCATTCAGGGGTTGGCTATCCTTGGTGTTGAGTTCATTCAACATCCCGGAGTGGAGGATGTCGCCCGGGAACGGCAACGGGTTACTGAAAATTTAGGTGGCCGGGCTATTGCGGAGCTGGTTAACGCTCAGCAGGTTGATAACCCTGCTACGCTCACCGCTATGAGACTGCTGATGGAGACCTTTGCTGCAGCATTCCTATCGGGCAGTGGCAATCTGTTTCCCTATCTGGTGACAAAAGCGGTTAATCTCTCGCTGAGTTATGGCAATTGTCCGGAAACTGCTTTCGCCTATGCCGCCTATGGGATGTTGTTGTGTGGTGAATATGATGAGCCCGAAGAGGGGTTCCAGTATGCCAGTGCGGGTTTGGCGATTAATGAAAAACTGGATGATCTGGCATTGCGGGCCCGGGTGATCTATGTCTATGCGATGTTTGTCTATCACTGGAGTAAGCCCTGGTCTGGCCTGACCTCCTGGTTTCGAAAGGGAATTGAAGCGGGTTATCAGTCCGGTGATCTGCTCTATCTTGCCTACAGCGCTCAGGATTGTGTCATCTGGGATCCCTCTATGGATCTGGAAACCGCTTACCGGTTGCACAGTGATAATATGGAGATTGTGCGTGAATGCGCCTACCAGGATTCGCTGGATTCCGGCACTTTGTTCTTACAGCTACAACGTAACTTACTGGGACTGACGGATGCTCCCTGTTCATTAAGTGATGATCAGTTTGACGAAGCGTTATGTCTTGAGGGGATGCGGCAGCGCCAGTTCATGACCGGAATTGCCAACTACCATATTTACAGCGCCGAGATCTGCTTTCTGTATGGTGAGTATGAGCGCGCCCTTGAACACGTACGGGCACAGGATGAGCTGATCAAGTCGGCTATGTCGCTGCCTCAACTGGTGCGTTTCTACATCACTTCGTTTCTGACACTGTCAACGCTGTATCCCGATATGGAGGTGGAACAACAGGCCGAAACCCGTGCCCGGCTTGAGCGAGATCTGGCGCGTATGAAACGATGGGCCGACAGTTGCGAGACTAACTTTCGTCATCTGCAACTTCTGATGGAGGCTGAACTGCAACGGCTGGATGGTCAGAATGAGGCCGCTCTGGAGGGGTACGATATCGCCATCGATGCGGCGCGTGAGAGTGGTTTTCTACGGGATGAAGCCACCGCTTGTGAGCGGGCTGCGCGTCATCTTCTGGCTATCGATCGGCGGCGCTCAGCGGAAGGCTATCTGCGCGCGGCTCACCGGATATATGATCGCTGGGGTGCCCATCGTAAAGTGACTCTGCTCGAGCAGGAGTTTGCGGTATTGCGTGAGCTATCGCCGCTGGCGGGTACGCCTTATGGTACTGATGTGGTTGGTGATCTGGATCTCGCCTCGGTTATGAAAGCCTCCCGGGCGATGTCGGAAGAGATTATCCTCGACCGGCTATTGAAAAAGACCATGTCGATTCTGCTGGAAAATGCTGGAGGACAATGGGGTTGCTTAGTAGTTAAACGCGATGCAGGTCTGGTTGTCGAGGCGGGCACGTTCCCCGAAACCGGCTTATCAGCAGATGATCTGCCGGGGCGTTCGCTGGTGCAGAGCTCTGAGGGAGCGCCGGTTTTCCTGCCGGTGACGCTGATCAGTGAAGTACTGCACAGCGGTGAGGCTGTGGTGCTCCGGGATGCTGCTTCAGAGGGCGCCTTTGTACAGGACCCTTATGTTCTTGAGGTCCAGCCTGCCTCTGTACTCTGTGTGCCCCTCCTGCGTGAGCGTTTTGCTGGCGTTTTATATATAGAGAATAACCTTGCCAGCGGTGTTTTTACCTCCGGGAGAGTCGAAGTTATTCGCCTTTTGGCGGCTCAGGCGTCGGTTGCTATTGAGAACGCGCGCCTGTACGAGCAGATTCAGGACTACTCCCGGACGTTGGAGGAGAAGGTTATTGAGCGGACCGCCAGCCTGGAGCAACTCAATCTTGAACTACGGGGGCTTGCGGATTGTGATGGCCTGACGGGGGTTGCTAACCGGCGCAGAGGGGATGCCTATCTGCTTGAAGTCTGGCGACGACTGCGGCGGGAAAAGAAACCGCTGTCGGTTATTATGCTGGATGTTGACCACTTCAAGGCATTTAACGATAGCTATGGCCATCAGGCGGGTGATGACTGTCTGATTGCGGTGGCTGCAAAGGTGAAGGAAACACTATTTCGTCCGGCCGATCTGATTGCCCGATACGGGGGAGAAGAGTTTATGATTATTCTGCCGGATACCGATGCTGAAGGTGCGGTTAAAGTCGGCGAAACAGTCCGCCAGGCGGTTCAGGATATGGCGATTGTACATGAGCATTCCTCTGCCGGCACCGTGGTTACCGTGAGTGTTGGAACCGCAACGATTGTGCCGGAAGCGATGGATGGTTCTGAACCGCTGCTGCGTGAAGCGGATATTGCTCTGTATCGCGCCAAACGAATGGGGCGTAATCAGGTACATGCTGCCGCTGAATATCTGACTATGAACTAGCTCCCCAGACTGTCCTGACGAGAGATATTTGTCGTGACGCGCGAATCGCCCTTAGACTCCCCCTTAAAAGGAGTCCTGCATTCCCAGATCCGGTCATATATCTGCCTGTTTGAAGAAAAAGTTTGTGGGTATCAGGGGGGAGAAAACTTGCAGCCACCGGGGTTATCAATTATAACTCTGGATCCAGTTAAAGGGCTTTATATTCAAGGTTTAGGGATATCTCTGCAGCCGTAAGCAGTACTTATCGTGGACCAGGATGCTGTTTACTCTCCCGGCTATCTCTGGCTGCGGTGAGGTATTTACTCATAGTCTTCCTGCCACTGAGGCTTCTGTAATCTGGCGCAGTCGTTGTTGTCCTCCCTGATTGTATGGAGGGACGGTGCTGCTGCCGCAGGATAACAAATGATGTATCAGATGGCAGTTTGCAATAGCCTGAGCCGATAATAGATAAATGTGAGAAACAAACTAACTCTGGATAACAGTTTTGAGTGTTATCCGTTTTTATTTGCAAGGACGAACACGACCAACAGGGAGACGTAACATGTCTGATTCATCGCTCTATCCATCCAGTCCAGGTGACGTACCTGAAGATCTGACCCGCGCAACCGCCAGCTATAAGCGCCAGGCCTGGTTAGCCATGGCTGGCCTCACGGTCTTTATGTTGTTTTATCTGGCGTTAGCCGCATGCTTTGGCTGGATTGCCTATAGCAACATTGTAAAAATTCAGACGGGTGATTCTGATCTGTTTGTTCTGTTGTTTGCAGGCATCGCATCCCTGCTGAGCCTGTTCATGATCAAGTCTTTATTCTCAGTACGAAAGTCTGACCGTATTGATGGTATAGAGGTCACCGCCCAGGAAGAACCGAAACTTTTCGACTTTTTGCATACCCTCGCCGATGAGATAGGGGCTCCGAGACCTCACCGGGTTTTTATCACGCCGGATGTCAATGCCGCTGTGTTCTATGATCTGTCACTGATCAATATGATCTTCCCCTCGAAGAAGAATCTGATTATCGGTTTAGGTCTGGTCAACGTGCTCAATCTGGGTGAGCTTAAGGCGGTGCTGGCGCATGAGTTTGGTCACTTTGCGCAAGGCTCGATGATGGTGGGGCGCTGGGTGTATATCGCGCAGCAAATTATTGCCCATATGGTGTCTACCCGTGACTGGCTTGACTCTGTCGTGCGGTTTATCTCACGCATTGATCTGCGAATCGCATGGGTAGGCTGGATACTTGGATTAGTAATATGGTCGATCCGTTCGCTGATGGATACCTTGTTCCGGCTGGTGATTATTGCTGAGCGGGCATTGAGCCGGGAGATGGAGTTTAACGCCGATCTGGTCGCCGTATCAGTCACCGGCAGTGATGCCCTGGTCAATGCTTTACACAAGCTGCAGTCCGCCGATAATGCCTGGCAGACAACTCTTGGTGTTGCCAGTGTTGAGGCTGGTAAAGGCAAGTTTATCAGCGATCTGTTCACTGCCCAGAAAAAAGCGGTGAGTGTTATTGGTGAGGTGCTCAATGACGCGAGCTATGGCGTAGTGCCGCAGCCCGATGGTGATGATGTCAGTCAACACCGGGTGTTTTCTGAGGATATGGCCCGGCCTCCGCAGATGTGGTCAACACACCCGGCTAACAGAGATCGTGAAGACAACGCTAAACATATCTATATCGCTGCGAATATTGATCGGCGATCTTCCTGGCAGGTCTTTTCCGACCCTGACGGGCTGCGTCAGAGAGTCAGTCTGAATTTTTATAACGCAGACAAAATTGCGGAAATGGAACCCGTCGCCGCTGAAGATGCCGTTACTGACCGCTTTAGCAAGTATTCCTTTGCATCAAAATATCGTGGTACCTACCTGAGTCGTAGCCCGGTGCGTCATTTCTCCAGTATTGATGAGATGATGCAATCAGCTGATTTAAAAGGTTCTGCGGCAGAATCGATTGCCTCACTTTATCCCGAATCGCTGGCACGGCAGCTGGAGCTGGCGAGGAGTCTGGATCTGGAAAGTTATACCCTGAAAGGGTTAGCGTCCGGACAACTTAAACCCTCTGGCGGAGTTATTCGTCATCGGGGTAATGAGCTGAAGAAAAACGATATTCCTGTTGCTCTGCAGCAGGTTCATGCCGAGCGGGCAGCGGTTGCAGAACATTTAAAGGTGCATGATGCCCGCTGTCGTACTGCTCATCTGCAGGGCGCCAGAGAGTGTGGGCAGGGGTGGGAAAACTATTTGCAGTCCCTGATACGATTGCTCCATTGTAGCGAACATCTGCATGCCAGCATTGAAAATGAGATTGCACTCCTGGTTAACACCTGGGAAGTGATCACCGCCGATGGCAAAGTGGGTCATTTTGAAAAGCGGCGCATGCTTAAAGTCTGTAATGCGGTTCAGGATGAGATGCGGCGAATCTCAGATGTTGCGGCAAAAATTGTGTTGCCAGAGCCAATCGTGGAAGCAACGGGCTTTGAAAACTGGTCAGAGCGATTTCCTGAGTTTGATATCGCCGACGTTAACAAAAAGAACTGGGTCGAATGGTGTGAAGCGGCTTCGACACTGATGAACAACCTGCTGTATACCTTCAGTGAAATCAAGTCAGCGACACTTGAAGAGCTGGTTGCAAGTGAAGAGAAAGTTGCTCAGCATCTGTTGCAGAATAAGGCTCTTGAGGTCGCGCCGCATGCTGGCAGTTGTCCGGCTGAATACCCGGTTTTACTGCCGGGTGACGAGCATGAGTTGCAACAGAAACTCGATCTATGGAACCGCTTTCAACTGGCTCATGGGCTGGTTCCTTCCACTCTGCGTTTTGTCATCGCTTTCAGCATCGTTGCGGGCACGCTTTATAGTGGGGTTGTTGGATTGTAAACCGTCAGCAAAGGGGAGCCAGAAGACCATCGGGGAGGTTCTGGCTCCATAACCAATGCTCATCATTGAGTGGCTGTGGATATAGCGATATTGCTGCTGCCAACGCGGGCTGAAGGGGGGGGTGGTTAGCCAGGTCAGAGGGCCCGGTATGCTCCCAGTTTGAGCAAAAGCTGTGACCGCGCTCATGTAAATGGCTGCCCTGTTGTCTATACTAGTGTGACTATCAAAAGCTCATTTGAGCTACGTAATCAGGACGGGTAGCCTTAAATGTCAGCGCTTGATAATAAACAGCTATTAAACTTGATGCGCTATGCACCTGTCGCTGTTGTTTTTGTGTTTGCCCTGGCCGTTAACCTCATCGCTATTCAGGACAATCGTGAGCAAGCCGCTCAGAGTATTGAAACCCTTCGTGAAGAACTCACCTTTCAACGTAAGGAATCGATTCGTTCTCAAGTTCATGAAGTGTATAGCCATCTGCTTGTTGAAAAATACAAAGCTGAAAGTAACTTAAAAGACGCTGCTAAACAGCGTGTTTATGAAGCATATGGTATTGCGAATCATATCTATGCGCAAAATGTTGGCAAGTCCAAAGCTGAGATTAGCAAAATTATTATTGAAGCGTTGAGGTCCGTATGGATTTTTAATGGGCGAGGTTCTTTCTACATTATAGATAGTGAGGGAGAGACCATTATGAATGCTGCTAATACTCACTCAGAAGAGATCAATGATTGGGTGTTGCAGAGTGAAGAAACTGATGTTATTCGAAACGCGCTGTCAATTAACCAGAAAAATGGAGAAGGATTTCTAAGATGGAAAATAAAAAAGCCAGGATCTGCCGACGATAAAGAGTTTGAGAAAATCGGTTATGCCAAAAAATTCGAGCACTATGACTGGTCGATTGTTATAGCGGATTATCTGGCCGACTATGAAGAAGATGTTAAAAATGAACTATTAAAATGGTTTTCTCAATATAAGTATGGGGAAAGTGGATATTTCTTTGTGCTGGATGAAAATGGTGTGTTATTAGCTCATCATATAAATGATTTTTTAGGTCTTGATTTCGTTTTAGGAGAAAAAATCAATATTGATCTTATAAAAGATATTAAGGATAAGATTAAGGATGGAGGTGGCGGTTATATCAGGTACTCGAAGCCACTTACGTTAAGTGGAATGGTAATCCTGGATCAGGTTGGTTATGTTAAAGAGGTTGGTGAGTGGGGGTGGATTATTGGTACAGGATTCAGCTCTCAGGCCTTTGAAAAGAATTTAAGGCTAAAAGAGGAGCAGCTTAATGAATTGAACTACCAAAACCTGATGCGTCTGGTTTATCTGACAATTGCCTCTATGATATTGCTGACGCTGTCTTCTCTATATGTTGGTAATTTAATCGCCAGACGATTTGAAATGTTTCAAAGTAAAATAAATGCGGACTTTGATGAACTTAATAATACAAAAGACAAAATGGAATATATGGCGTTGCATGACGCTTTGACTGGACTGCCTAACCGAATATTGATGTTGAAGGAGATTAAGGAGAATATTAACTTAATAAAGGGAGAAAATGAAAAATTAGCGGTTATGTTTGTTGATTTAGATAACTTCAAGAACATTAATGATCTATATGGTCACTATGTTGGCGATCTGCTACTTATAGCCGTTAGTCAGCGGTTCAAAGTGTTGATGAGGGGGCGTGACAGCGTATCACGCTTTGGGGGGGATGAGTTCGTATTTTGTTTTCCGCAATTAAAGGATAGAAAAGCAGCGCAGGATAAAGCTGAAGAGGTGCGCAATGCCCTTAGCTCACCTATTGTAATCGAGGGGCGAACACTTACCATCGCGTGCAGTATAGGGGTGTCAATCTGTCCCGATGATAGTCTTACAGCCGAAACACTGATAAAAAATGCAGACACTGTATTATATAAATCGAAAGCTGATAAAAAGGGACAGTATCTTTTTTATAATAATCTTATCAGTGTGCAGATTATGCGGAAAATGGAAATTCAGCATGAATTAGCCCGTGCACTTGAAAGAGGGGAGTTGTCGGTTCATTATCAGCCTCAAATGAGCATGCGTGAAGAAAAGCTGGTGGGTGTCGAAGCCCTGGCTCGTTGGTTTCATCCATCTTTAGGTAATGTTTTTCCAGATGAGTTTATTTCTGTAGCGGAAGAGTCAGGAATGATTCATGACCTGGACCTGTTTGTTTTCAGAAGAGCATGTGAAGATCTCTATGCACTTTCTTCTAATGGCGAAGGTGCGCTGAAACTGTCAGTTAATATTTCCCCTGTTCAATTAACTGAGCCAGAGTTTTTTTGTGATTTAGTCGATATTTGTACTAGTGTAGGTATTGCTCCTGAGCGGATTACTCTGGAGATCACTGAAAATGTTTTTATTCATGGTTTTGATATAGTGAAGCCATTATTTGCTAAGTTAAGACAACAGGGATTCGGGTTGTCGTTAGATGATTTTGGTACAGGCTATTCCTCTCTTAGTTATATAAACAGCCTGCCGCTTACGGAGATAAAAATTGACCGTTCTTTTATTAATAAGTTTTTAGATTTTTATCAAAGTGACATGCTGGTACGAATGATAGTCGGCATTGGCCGTTTGTGTGGCCTGGTAGTCGTGGCTGAGGGGGTAGAAACGAAGTCACAGCTCGATAAACTGCTAAACTATGATTGCGATCTGGTACAAGGGTACTACTTTGATCGTCCTTTAACGATAGAGCAGCTGTCTGAAAAAGTTGAACTGTGTAAAGAGTAAGCGATACCCGAATTGTGAATTCCATAGATCCATGCTAGCTGCGGCGAGGGATATTTATGAAGATTTCGACAATGGCACTAATAGTCTTCATGTTTTTGGCGGAGAACCTGATGGGAGCGCCCCGGAATATTCCGCTTTGGCGTCATATGGCCAGTGATGTTGAGATACAGGCATCTTTAGCGGCAATCAAGCGATTCAATGAGAGTCAGGATCAATGGAATATTGTGCCAGATTTTATTCCGGAAGCATCCTATACCTTATCGATACAGGCAGCAGCTCAGGCGGAACAGCTGCCTTGCATTATAGAAATTGATCAACCTCTGGTACCTAATTTCGCCTGGAGTGGCTATATCAAACCTTTGGATGACCTGCTCGATGCTGATCTGTTGGCGTCAATCAACAGGTCAGGCAAGGGGATGTATCAGGGAAGGGTTTATTCTGTTGGTTCGTATGATGTTTCGTTAGCCCTGTTTACGCGAAAGTCACTGATAAAAAAAATCGGGGCGCGTTATCCAACGATCGAACATCCCTGGAATAAAGATGAATTTATGTCATTTCTGAATGCGGTCAAAGCGACCGGTGAATATCAATATCCATTTGATATGAGAGCCCAGGATACGACCGAATGGATACCTTACGCCTGGCTGCCGTTTATGATCTCCTGGGGGGCAGACCTGATTGATCGAAGTGACAACCAGACGGTAGAGGGCGTTTTAAACTCAAAAGAAGCCGTTCAGTTTGGTGAATGGATTCAGTTTCTGGTGAATCAGAACTATATGGACGCTCATCCACAGGACGATAATGGCTTTATTAATGGAGATGTTGGTATTCAGTATGGTGGATCATGGACTTTAAGTGCTTATTACAGTGCTTTTAAAGATGACTTGGCTGTACTTCCCGTGCCTGATTTTGGTCATGGCCCTATTTCTGGCGGCGGAGCCTGGCATTGGGCAATGACAGAAAACTGTCAGTATTCCCAGAGTGTAAAAGAGCTGCTCACTTTTTTAATGTCAGCAGAAGAGCAGTCAGCGATATCTACGGTCATAGGTATCTTTCCCTCCGATGCAGAGGTTGCCGAACGCATAGACGTCTACTCTAAAAAGGGGCAGTGGCGCATGCTGTTTGATTTTTATAACCATTTTTCTATGTTACGGCCTGAGACACCTGCATATTCAGAGATTTCAGCCAGTTATAAAAAAGCCATGAACGATATCCTGAATGGCATGTCTCCAAAGCTTGCACTGGATCTGGCTGTTGAAAATATACAAATTGCGTTTGAACGTCATGAAAATTACCCTGCCCATTAAAAGCTGAGAAGCCGGACTGCAGCTAAGAGAGATGTTGCACATGGTTGATCGAGAAAGGGGACTGTGGCTGAAAGAAAAGATACCTGCGCTCTTGTCGTTATAATGCCGGGCTATCTCCCATCCATATTTTGCCCCTTTTGAACATCTGACCCGCTTTAAAACTTATTTTCGGCTTTCTTATTCCGGTCGTCGCTTTTAGTAGTGTGCAAGTCGTTTCCAGCCCCGTTTCATTTTTCTGAATAACTACACTGGCTTTAATGATGAAAAGGTCTGATGTGGATCTTTTTGCCTGCAGGCCTGTGAGTTCACCGGGTGCTGCTAAACTCTGATTCAGAAGGATACCAACAATGAATGCAGCTGATCTGCACAATGATGCCATCGTTATTGATGGTCTGATCTGCGCCAAATGGGAGCGCGCCCTGTTTGAAGATATGGCGAAAGGCGGCCTGACTGCCGCTAACTGCACCGTGGCTTTCTGGGAAAACTTTGAAGGCACCGTGCGCAATATCGTTGAGATGAACGAACTGATTGAAGAGAGCAGTGACCTGCTGATCAAAGTGCGCACCACGGAAGATATCAAGCGCGCCAAGCGTGAAGGTAAGACTGGCGTCATGATGGGCTTTCAGAATGCCAATCCGTTTGAAGATCAGATTGGCTATGTCAAGGTCTTCAAAGACCTGGGCGTGGGTATTGTACAGATGTGTTACAACACCCAGAACTTGGTCGGTACCGGTTGCTATGAGCGCGATGGCGGTTTATCTGGTTTTGGTCGTGAGATTGTTGCTGAGATGAATAAGCACGGTCTGCTGTGTGATCTGTCTCACGTTGGTCCGAACACCGCGAAAGAGGTGATTGACGAGTCTAAGCAGCGGGTGTGTTACTCCCACTGTCTGCCAGCGGGTCTGAAAGAACATCCCCGTAACCGTAGCGACGAAGAGCTGAAATATATTGCTGATAAGGGCGGCTTTGTTGGTGTCACTATGTTTACACCGTTCCTGCGTGCCGGTGTTAACGCCACCATTGATGATTACGTAGAGGCGATTCAGTACGTTTATAACATCGTCGGTGAAGATGCCATCGGTATCGGTACTGACTTTACTCAGGGGCACGGTCATGACTTCTTTGAGTACCTGACCCACGATAAGGGTTACGCCCGTCGTCTGACCCGCTTTGGCGAGATTGTGAACCCTAAAGGTATCCGTACTGTAGGAGAGTTCCCTAATCTGACTGAAGCACTGCTGCGGCATGGGTTTTCTGAAACCCAGGTGCGCAAGATTATGGGGGACAACTGGGTTACGTTGTTGAAGGATGTCTGGGGTTCCTGACTATTGCGCTTGCTGATGCGGCGTTATAAAGCCGGCTCGGAATGCTCATGACGACAGGAATGGTGATTGTTTGAGCCGATAGTAATTATTTGAAAAATATAAAGAATTTTGAGGTAGAGACGATGGGTGTACATGCGCCAGAAATGCCAATTGAAGTAGATGATGAAACCGGAGTATGGACAACTGACGCGCTGCCGATGCTGTATGTTCCGCGTCATTTCTTTGTCAATAACCATATGGGGATTGAAGAGGAGATTGGAGCAGAGCGTTATGCCGACATCCTCTACAAGGCAGGTTATAAATCTGCTCATTACTGGTGTGAGAAGGAAGCTGCTGAGCATGGGATCTCCGGGAAAGATGTCTGGGATCACTATATGAAGCGTCTGTCTCAGCGTGGCTGGGGTTTCTTCATTACTGAAGAACTGGATATCGAAGCGGGCACTGCTAAGGTACGGCTGGAAAATTCAGCCTTTGTTTACCAATACGGCAAAGTTAACCGCAAAGTTGATTACATGTTTACCGGCTGGTTTGCGGGTGCCCTGGATCAGATAGCTGAGAGTCTTGGCTATTCAGTGCGGACCAAAGCTGTCCAGACTCAGTGTGCAGCAGAGGACGGCTGTGACGTCGGTTACTTTGAAGTAACTCCACTGTAAAAAGTTAAATAATAAATTTAAATACCGGCAGAGATGGTTGCTAAAAGCACAAACTCTTTAAGCAACCGCTCCCATTTAAAATATATCGGGGTGAGATATCATGTCCCAGTTTGATGTTCTGTTTGAGCCACTAAAGATTAACAATCTGACAATTCGTAACCGTGTTGTCAGTACCGCTCACGCCGAGGTGTATGCCACCGATGGCGGTATGACTACTGATCGCTATGTAAAATACTATGAGGAAAAAGCCAAGGGTGGCTGTGGCCTCTGTATTTGTGGCGGTTCCAGTGTAGTATCCATCGACAGTCCACAAAGCTGGTGGAGTTCTGTAAACCTGTCCACCGACCGGATTATTCCACACTTCCAGAATCTGGCCGATGCGGTGCATAAGCATGGCGGCAAGATCATGATTCAGATCACCCATATGGGGCGTCGCTCCCGCTGGGACGGTGAAAACTGGCCGAACCTGATGTCTCCGTCCGGTATTCGTGAGCCGGTGCATCGTGCCACCTGTAAAGTGATTGAAGAGGAAGAGATCTGGCGTGTTATCGGTGATTTCGCTCAGGCTGCACGCCGGGCGAAAGAAGGTGGTCTGGACGGCGTTGAGCTGTCAGCAGTACACCAGCACCTGATCGATCAGTTCTGGTCTCCCCGGGTTAACAAACGCACCGATAAATGGGGCGGAACCTTCGAAAACCGTATGCGTTTCGGTATGGAAGTACTGAAAGCAGTCCGTGCTGAAGTAGGGCGTGACTTTGTTGTCGGTATGCGGATTACCGGTGATGAGTTCCACCCGGACGGTCTTAATCATGATGATATGAAGCAGATCGCCGCTTACTATGATGCCACCGGCGAGCTTGATTTCTTCGGCGTGGTAGGTTCTGGTTGTGATACTCACAACACTCTGGCAAATGTTATCCCGAATATGAGTTACCCACCGGAGCCATTCCTGCATCTGGCGGCGGGTATTAAAGAGGTTGTTTCTGTTCCGGTTATTCATGCTCAGAATATCAAGGACCCGAATCAGGCTAAGCGTATCATCGAAGCCGGTTATGTCGATTTTGTTGGCATGACCCGGGCACATATTGCTGATCCGCATATTATTGCCAAAATTAAAAATGATCAGGTGGACCAGATCCGTCAGTGCGTTGGCGCGAACTACTGTATCGATCGTCAGTATCAGGGGCTGGACGTGCTTTGTATCCAGAATGCCGCGACCTCTCGCGAGTACATGGGACTGCCGCATATTATCGAGAAAACCACCGGTCAGGTGCGTAAAGTCGTAGTCATCGGTGGTGGGCCTGGTGGTTTGGAAGCGGCACGTGTGGCAGCTGAACGGGGCCATAATGTTGTGCTGGTTGAAAAAGCTGAAGAGCTGGGTGGTCAGATTACCCTGGCAGCGAAAGCACCACAGCGTGACCAGATTGCCGGTATTACCCGTTGGCTGGTCATGGAGCTGGAGCGTCTGGGTGTTGAGATCCGTCTGGGCACTGAAGCCAACGAGGAGTTGGTGCGTGAGCTGAAGCCTGATGTCTGTGTTATCGCTACCGGCGGACGTCCGTTTATCGATCAGAACCCTGAATGGGGTGCTGAAGAAGGCCTGGTCGTCTCTAGCTGGGATATCCTCAGTGGCAAGGTTGAGCCGGGTAAGAACGTGTTGATCTACGACACCATCTGTGAATTCTCAGGGCTGTCGGCAGCGGATTATCTGGCCGCGAAAGGTTCGCTGGTTGAGATCGTCACCGACGATATCAAGCCGGGTGTGGGGATCGGCGGCACAACCTTCCCGACCTATTACCGCTCTCTGTATGAGAAAGAGGTGATTATGACCTCTGACTTCCTGCTGGAAAAAGTCTATCGCGAAGGCGACAGTCTGGTAGCCGTGCTGGAAAACGAATACACCGGGCAACGTGAAGAGCGGGTGGTGGATCAGGTGGTTGTTGAAAACGGCACCCGACCTAATGAGGAGCTGTATTACGCACTGAAAGCTGAGTCTCGTAATAATGGCCAGATCGATAACGAGGCGTTGTTTGATATCAAGCCGCAGCCAGTACTGAGTGAGTCCGGTGATGGCATGATTCTGTGGCGTCTGGGGGACTGTGTATCGCAGCGTAATGTGCATGCAGCGATGTACGACGCGTTACGACTCTGCAAGGATCTATAACGCGGCTGTACTTACGGGGTAGTGTAAACGTTGCCGGAGGATATCGCATAGCACTGCTATGCTTCGTCCCCCGGCAGCATTTACAGATGCTAATCGAAACTTGTTGGTTTCGCCTGGCTCTGGCTGCCTCCCTCATGAGTTTGCAACGCGTTTGGTCAGTGCAACACCTGAGAAATATTAAGCACGGTGATACCGGGCTGGTAAGAATAACAGGGCTGACGTAACAGCCCGATAGCTGTTTTTTGTTGGGGTACCCTATGAGTTTTGAGTGGTTACATCCTTTACTGATTGCGACAGCGTTGGTGCTGGCGGTGATCGGTGCTGTGCGCCGGGTGAATCTGTGGCGTGCCGGTAAACCGGACCGGATCAATCTGATTGCGGGTCTCATGGCGATGCCCGGACGTTATCTGCATGACCTGCATGATATCGTCGAGCGCGACAAATATATGTCCAAAACCCACGCTGCAACCGGCGGTGGTTTTGTACTCTCCGCATTATTAATCATCCTGGTTCACCTGTTGGGTATCGACAACCAGATTCTGGCCTGGGCGCTGCTGGCAGCACTGGCTCTGATGTTTGTCGGCGCGCTGTTTGTATTTAAGCGTCGCCTTAATCCGCCCAGCCGGATCTCAAAAGGTCCCTGGATGCGTTTGCCTAAGAGTTTGCTGGCGTTTGCGGGTGCATTCTTTGTGTTGACACTGCCGGCTGCCGGTGTACTGCCCGAGGGTAGTGGTGGTGTGCTGTTGACCGTCATACTGACTGTGCTGATTATCTGGGGTATGGGTGAGCTGTTCTTCGGTATGACCTGGGGTGGTCCGATGAAACACGCCTTTGCTGGCGCGCTGCATCTGGCATTCCATCGCCGTCAGGAGCGTTTTGGTGGTGGTCGTTCGACTGGTCTGAAGCCGGTTGATCTGTCTCTGGCTAAAGAGATTGGTGGTGTACTGGGCGTGGCGAAGCCAACCGACTTTAAATGGAACCAACTGCTGGGGTTTGATGCCTGCGTTCAGTGTGGTAAATGTGAAGCGATGTGCCCGGCATTTGCGGCCGGTCAGCCTCTGAATCCAAAGAAACTTATCCAGGATATGGTGGTGGGGCTCGCTGGTGGAACGGATGCTAACTATGCCGGTAGCCCTTACCCGGGCAAAGAGGTCGGTAATGCCAAGGGCGGTCCTGATCATATTATTACCGATGGCCTGATCGACCCTGAAACTCTCTGGTCCTGTACCACCTGTCGTGCCTGCGTCGAAGAGTGCCCGATGATGATCGAGCATGTGGACGCCATCGTCGATATGCGCCGTTACCTGACCATGGAGCGGGGTAAGACGCCAAACAAGGGAGCAGAGGTACTGGATAATATTATCGCCACCGATAATCCTAACGGTTATGCGCCGGCCAGTCGTACTAACTGGGCAGCGGATCAGAATCTGCCGCTGATGCGCGATGTGAAACAAGCCGAGGTATTGTTCTGGGTTTCTGATGGTGCGTTTGATATGCGCAGTCAGCGCATCCTGCGCGCTTTCGTTAAACTGCTGAAAGCGGCCAGTGTCGATTTTGCTGTGCTGGGTGATGAAGAGCTGGACAGCGGTGATGTTGCCCGTCGTCTGGGTGATGATGCCACTTTCCAGAGTCTGGCGAAGCGTAACCTTGAGGTATTGTCACAGTATAAGTTCAGTAAGATCGTCACTACCGATCCCCATGCTTATCACTGTCTGCGTAATGAGTACAGTGACTTTGGCTCAGATGCTTTGGACGGAGTTGAGGTGCTGCATCATACCACCTTCCTCAATCAGTTGGTTCAGCTGGGCCGTCTGAAACTGAATAACTTCAGTGGTGCAAAAGTAACCTATCACGACCCGTGCTATCTGGGACGTTATAATGGTGAATATGAAGCGCCTCGTGAGCTGCTACGTTCCATGGGGATCGAGATTGCTGAAATGGAACGTTCCGGCTTCCGTTCCCGCTGCTGCGGTGGTGGAGGGGGTGCTCCGATTACCGATATTCCGGGCGAACGCCGTATCGCGGATATGCGGATGGAAGATGCCAGCAGTACCGGTGCTGAGCTGGTTGCTGTTGGGTGCCAGCAGTGTACTGCGATGCTCGAGGGTGTTGTTGAGCCCCGCCCTGAGGTGAAAGATATTGCCGAGATTCTGATGGATCAGCTTGTCGATCCATCGGTTGAAAATCCACGTCAGGATCGACTGGCTGAGGAGGTGCATTGATGAGCGCTCATAATTCACATGATGTGTTGCGCCGGGATCCCCGTGCTGAGTGGATCGCCCGTAACCGTTTACACCCTCTGCATGGCTCTGTTGTCAGTGCTGACATGGGCGAGGTGCGCGGGCCAACAGGGTTGCTGCGTAAAAACCCCCATAAGGTAGGTTTTATTGGCCCCAATGGTATTAAGCGTATTGATCGCTTAAAAGGCAATGCAGCGGGTGCCGGAAAAGGCCGACGCAGCAGTGCTGCACAGGATATTCAGCTGCCGTTGCACCAGGTGGAAAACCCCGACTTCTATGTTGTGGTGGTGCCGGATATGGTGGGTGGTCGTCTGACCGCTCACGACAAAGATGTCATTGGTCAGGCACATAAACTGATTGCCGGAGCTGAAGGTAACGGCGCGGTGCTGGCTGTTTGCTTTGGCCAGAGTAAAGAGGAGCATTTTGATACGGCCGGTGTTGATCGCCTGTTGCTGCTGGAGGACGAGTACTATGAAGGCTACTGTCCCGAGCAGCGGTTGGCGGCGCTGGTGCAGGTTGAATCTGCTTATAAGCCACTATTCTGGTTATTCCCCGACAGTGTCAATGGTGGTTCTGATCTGGGCTCCCGTCTGGCGGCACGTATTGGCGAGCGTCCGGCGGTACAAGCCTGGCTGGTCGATAGTGACACCTCAGTCTGTCGCGGTGCGGGAGGGACTACGGATATCACCCGTAGTACACCGCGTCTGTTGATGCTGGCAGAGGAGTGTGCCGATCCGATTGATGAAACCCGTCACGAAGCACTGCCGGTGGAACTGGACTTGGTGCCTGCTGTGATCGCTCAGTTGCAGGATCGGGGACAGGTAGCGGTTGATCCGAATGCGATCTCGCTGGCTGAGGCGGAGTTCATCCTTTCTGCAGGTAACGGTATCCATAACTGGGATCAGTTCCACTCAGCGGCTGCTGTGCTGGGTGCCACAGAGGGGGCCAGCCGGGTAGCGGTTGATGATGGCTTTATGCCGCGCTTCCGTCAGGTCGGTGCCACGGGTACCTGGGTGACTGCCCGGGTTTATCTGGCGGTGGGGATCTCCGGTGCGATTCAGCATATGCAGGGTATTGGGCAGTGTGACAAGGTGATCGCGATCAATACTGATGCGGGCTGCGATATGGTTAAGCGTGCCGCGCTCAGTGTGATTGGTGATAGTGAAGCAATACTGGGTGAACTGATAAAGCTGGCAGAGGATTTTCGTGCCCAGCAATCTGCCGGAGGTGATCGGGATGCAGCCTAATCAATTCAACGTCGATGTGGCGAATAAACTGAAAGTCGTATCGCTGGTTTCGGTGGGGAAACATCCTCAGTCTGGTCGTATGCGTCGGGCAGATCAGGATAGCCGGGCTGTCGAGCTGGGCCTTAAACTGACCGGTGATAACCACTCAGGTGAAAGTCTGACGGTATTGCATGCGGGTGATCCCAGTGAGCCGAGTCTGAGGAGCTATGCGGGGATGGGACTAAAATCGGTACGGGTGTTACAGCTGGACCCGGCCGCCGATGCAATTCTGCCGTTAGGGCAGCATCTGCAGCAGTGCGGTGCCGATATTGTGCTGACCGGTGTACGGGCCGAGAGTGGTGAGTCCTCCGGGATGGTGCCCTACCAACTGGCGGAAAAACTTGGCTGGCCGATAGTGCCACGGGTGGCTGATATCGTTTCTGTGAAAGGCGGTGTGGCAGAAGTGTTGCAAGCATTGCCACGGGGTCAGAGACGCTCTGTGATGGTGAGACTGCCCTTCATTGCCAGTGTGGATTCTGCTGCGCCTGAAGCCCGGCAGAGTGCTTTCGGCCCCGCCAGTCGCGCGCTGATGGATATCGAAGTGGTCAGTGCTTCCGTTGATGACGTACGTCAGGCCTGGGAAGAGGCGGCGGCCCGTAAACGGCCTAAGCGTCTGAAAGTGGTCAAAGCTAAAACGGCAGCAGAGCGCTTTAAAGCGGCGACGGCAAAATCACAGGGTGATGGTGGTAAAGTGATGAAGAATGAGTCTGCAGCTGAGCAGGCTCAGGCGATCTTTGATCTGCTTAAAGAGGAGGGGGTTCTTCGCTGAGTTTGGCGGAACGGGTCAGAATACCGGTTTTATTTAAAATAGCAATAATTGGCAATAATGCTATCAATTGTCGTTAATTGTAAATAAAGTGCCGTTTACTGTGGGTATCATGTGATTTTTGTTCTGTACTATTGATCCTGCTTCTTGCACTTAGTTTCTATCAGAAACTGCCTGACCCGAAAACTGAATCTCTAATCCGATTCACCAGGCAAATGTTGACCACTCCGAAGGTTCACGGCTTCGGAGTGGTTTTTTTTTGCCCTGGTCAGATCTGGGTGCGTTAGCGGTTTGCCCTCTGTTTTGTTAGACTAATCCCGGTTTTGCTGCAGATAGGATTTAATCTGTCATGGAGTCTGGGGCTTCGGGCTTTTAGTGCTTGTTTCATGTCGGATTTTATATGTCCTAAACCAGTCATTATGGTCTGCCTTTTATATCTGCTTGGTTGTTTTTCTTCTCTTTTCTGCGTTAAAAGCTATCTGTCGAGAACGGTCATTTTGTGATTCTTTGTGTCGTTATAAGTCAGCTGTTGACTGGACTTTGGTCGTAGAATCGAAGCGACCTGTTTAATAATTAACCGGAAGTCGTTGTTGGCTACAGCAGTTAAGAGTTGATGCAGGAACTGTCAGAAAGGTTGCAGATCATATCGTCCATTGGCTCTGGCGATTCTTGGGGATCTGCGTGCAGGCTTGATAGATATATAAAAAGAAACTGGAGTAGTTCTATGAATGAAGAAGTTCACTTCCGCCCTAAGTCTGAGGAATATACCTCGGACTATAAAGCTGGGCAGGATAATATTCAGGTGTTGGGGATGGATATCCATAACCCTGTTTTTACCACGAGTGCGTTGGCCATTCTGGCGTTTATCACACTGACGCTGATTTTCCCGGCAGACGCCAAAACGATGCTTGAAGGTGCGAGAACCTGGTCAATTGAAACTTTTGACTGGCTGTTTATGATTGGCGGCAACGTTTTTGTGTTGTTCTGTCTGCTGATGATTGTACTGCCGGTGGGCAAGGTTCGCCTGGGTGGAGCCGCCGCAAAACCTGAGTTTAGCCGCATGTCGTGGTTCTCAATGCTGTTTGCTGCGGGTATGGGTATTGGTCTGATGTTCTGGAGTGTGGCAGAGCCGGTGGCTTATTACACCGACTGGTGGGGAACACCTCTGAATGCGGAAGCCAAAACCCCTGCCGGTGAAGCCGCAGCGATGGGCGCCACCATGTTTCACTGGGGGTTACATCCCTGGGCCATTTACGGTGTCGTAGCGCTGGCGCTGGGATTCTTTACCTACAATAAAGGGCTGCCACTGACAATTCGTTCTGCTTTTTATCCGCTACTGGGCGAGCGGGTATGGGGCCCGATCGGTCATGTTATTGATATTGTTGCAGTGTTGGCAACCATCTTCGGTCTGGCAACGTCCCTCGGTTTGGGGGCTTCTCAGGCTTCAGCAGGACTGAACTTCCTGTTCGGTGTGGATAATACGATCTCTACCCAGATTGCGGTTATTATCGTCGTGACATCAATCGCGATTTTCTCCGTTGTTCGCGGACTGGATGGTGGTGTAAAGATACTCAGTAATATCAATATGGGGCTTGCTGCACTGCTGCTTCTGTTTGTGATCGTTGCTGGTTCGCTGTCAGGGTTTTTCAGTAACCTGTGGCTGACAGTAAGCAGTTATACAACTGATATTCTGCCGCTAAGTAACTGGATTGGCCGTGAAGATGAGAAATTCTACAGCGGCTGGACAGTGTTCTACTGGGCCTGGTGGGTATCCTGGTCGCCATTTGTCGGTATGTTTATCGCGCGGGTTTCAAAAGGTCGCACAGTGCGTGAGTTTATGATCGCAGTCCTGCTGATTCCTACAGTGGTTTCAGCAGTCTGGATGGCGGCATTTGGCGCTCAGGCGCTGGATCAGGTTCAGAGTGGTACGGGTGCTCTGGCAAATGGTCTGGGAGATGTGTCGCTGGCGATGTTCCAGATGCTGGAAAACTTACCAATGGCTGAGATTACTTCCGCTCTGGCAATTCTTCTGGTACTGGTTTTCTTTGTCACTTCATCCGATTCCGGTTCACTGGTAATTGACTCAATTACCGCTGGTGGTAAGGTTGATGCACCGGTGCCGCAGCGTATCTTCTGGGCGGTATTGGAAGGGTTGATTGCGGGTGTTCTGCTGTATGGTGGTGGATCCGAAGCACTTAAAGCATTGCAGGCTGGCGCGATAACCACCGGCTTGCCATTTACTGTTATCCTGTTGCTGATGTGTATCAGTATCTACAAAGGATTGAAGACAGAGGTATAAGCCAGTCTGGGATTCATCCTTTAGGAAAAGCTGGCCTGGTGCCAGCTTTTTTTGTTTAATTCAGACTGTTTAGCCTTCTCTGTTCAAATGCGGCTTAAGTGTGATTCAGGAAACGAGTGCGAGAACGTCAATATGATGATTACTGACCTGATTGATCAGGATGATTTCTATGAGTATCTGAAAGGCGCAGGTGTGCCGCTTGAGCAAGGGCTGTCGCCCTGGGAGTGTAGTCAGGCGGCATTGCAATGGTTATCTGTTCAGGGTGATCAGGAGCGCGCTCAGTTCGCTGACTCTGTTGCGCTGTTGCAGAAGCAGATCCCGGTGATGTTACCCGAGGTGCAGGAAGCTTTAGCTGTATTAGCCGATGCTTTATAGGTGATTGCTGGCAGGCCTGAAAACGGCTGATCTGAAAACGATAGTGTACAAAGCCGATAAGCTATTTATCGGCTTTTTATGCACTGCTGACCTGATGCCGCAAAAGCTGCTTGTGGTGTCTTTGTTGTTTACGGTAATGGTTTACGTTAAGAGGAGCGATGGCGGTCAGTGGGCTGGATGTGTTTAAGCGGTTTTCAGGGCGCGTATATTGAAAGTGAGTGGCAACTGCCAGAATGATGTTGAAGTGAGTGGCGCAAAGGCTGCTGTGAAAAATAGAGCTGTTCACAAATAAAAAAGGCTGATGTTTGACACATCAGCCTTTTTTGCCTTAAAAGGGAATGTTTATTTTGCCTTCAGGTTCTTCTGAACGGTTTCACTGTACCAGTCCATAAAGTTGATAATACCGAACTCAAAGGTTTCTGAGTAAGGGCCAGGCTGGTAGCCGACTGAGTTGATGCCGCGCTGGTTCTCTTCACCCAGGATACGATCCTGATCGTTGGTGGCATCCCAGACCAGGCGCAGGCGTTCAGGATCGTAATCCACACCTTCCACTGCATCTTTGTGAACGAACCATTTGGTTGTTACGATAGATTCCTGAGCGGAGATTGGCAGCACCCGGAAGACGATAAAATGGTCAGACTGCATGTGGTTCCAGGAGTTAGGCAGGTGCAGAATACGCATTGAGCCTAACTGTGGATTCTTAATCCGTCCCAGCATTTTCTTACAGCCAGCTTCACCATCCAGGGTCATTACCTTGGTGCCTTTTTTCAACGGCATCCGCACGATACGGTTGCGCAGGCCAGGGCCGAAACTGCGATGCTCGTGAGGGATACCTTCGGCATCCCACTGTGCGGCCTGGTCTTTACAGTAATCTTTAAATTCCTGAGATGCGCGTGGATCGTTAGTGTCGTCCCACTCTAGCAGCGTGTTCAACAGTTCTGGATGGTTACCAACGCAGTGGTAGCACTCACGGTTATTTTCGATAACCAGTTTCCAGTTAGCCTGCTCATACATGTTGGATTCCACCGCCAGTTTGGTGTTCTCAACATCGTAGGGTTCCATGTACTCTTCCAGAGTGCTCAGGAACTCGTCGAAATCACCTTCAGGTTCCTCTTTACCCAGACAGACAAAGATAAATCCACCGGCGGTTTTGCAGAACGCTTTTTTCAGGCCGTGCTCTTTCAGTTCAAAGCTTTCACCCATCTCGCTACCCGCGAACAGCAGGTTGCCCTTCAGGTCATAGGTCCACTGATGGTATGGGCAAACCAGATTCGCCACTTTACCGCGATGTTCAGTGCAGACACGTGAACCACGATGACGGCAGGTGTTATGAAAAGCATTGACACTGCCGTCCGCATCGCGCACTACCAGCACTGGGTTTTGTGCGATCTCAACCGTGAAATAATCGCCCTTAGCCGGAATCTCACTGGTCATACCCACAAACAGCCACTCTTTCTGGAATACTTCCTCAACATCGATCCGGAACATCAGTGGATCGTTATACAGGGGTTGAGGCAGGGAGTAATTCGCCGGACGGGCCTCAAGCATTGTCGCCATTTCCTGGCGCGCATCATGGATAGTTGCGCAGGTGGTGTTCAATAGATCATTTTGGTTCATCAGTTCGATCTTCCTTCAATGCACTGCTGTGCTGTTTATTATAGTCGATCAGGAATAACCCTGACCTGAATAGTGATATAGAACGAGCTAATCCTCCTCCAAGGTGTATTTGCAGGATTGACCATTAACGACAGGAATAAGTACATAAATCGACCTGTAATGCCCATAGCTATTGGGATGGTCGCAATAAGCAAATAAATGTCGTTTGTAGTTAATATTTCAAAACCTGCTGGGCAGACAATGCACTCATTGAGTATGATTGATGGGCTGAAGTTTGTATAACCCGATGTTGGGGCAAGCTGTCAGCCTGATGACTGAACCGATTTATAGCTGTGCACAGATGAGAGATACGCTATGACAAATACCATCCCTGCCACCGTTGGCTCCGATAGCTTCATCCCGGTCAATACCCAGACCTGGGTCAATGGTCGTCACAATGTCCGTTGTGTCAAAGTGATCCATGAAACCTGGGATGTGTGTACCTTCTGTTTTATGTCTGAACAGCCGGTGATGTACTTTTTTAAACCAGGACAATTTGTCACCCTTGAGTTAGAGATCGAAGGGCAGATGGTGATGCGCTCCTACACTATCTCCAGCTCGCCATCGGTGCCTTATAGTTTCTCCATTACGGTGAAAAAAGACCCTAATGGACAGGTCTCAAGCTGGTTGCATGATAACCTCAAAGAGGGCGATGAACTGGCGGTGCATGGTCCGGTAGGGCTGTTCAACTGTATCGATTTCCCCGCCAGAAAAGTGTTGCTGTTATCCGGTGGTGTCGGCATCACTCCAATGATGTCGATGGCGCGCTGGTGGTTTGATACCAATGCCGATGTTGATATCGCTTTTGTTCACAGTGCCCGCACGCCTAAAGATATTATCTTTCAGCGAGAGCTGGATCATATGGCATCACGAATCAGTAATTTCGGGCTCCATCTGATCTGTGAAAAGATTGAAAATGGTCAGGCATGGCACGGTTATCGTGGTTACCTGGATCAGGCCAAGCTGGAACTGATCGCGCCAGATTTTCTTGAGCGTGAAGTGTTCTGCTGTGGTCCGACGCCTTATATGAATGCCATTAAAAAGCTGCTTCAGGATAACGGCTTTGATATGAGCCATTATCATGAAGAGTCATTTGGTGCGACTCCGGTCGAGATTGAAGAGGAAGCCTTTGAAAATGCCGAGATCGCTCAGGAAGAAGCTGAGGCGCTGACACAGGAGGATATGATACGGGTTGAGTTTGCCAGTAAAGGGATGAGTATTCATATCGCTCCTGGTGATACCCTGCATACTGCCGCGGCTAAACTCGATCTGCTGATTCCAAAAGCCTGTGGTATGGGGATCTGCGGTACCTGTAAAGTGCTGGTTAAAGAGGGGGAAACCGTCATGGAGCATAACGGCGGTATTACCGACGAAGATGTGGCCAACGGCTATGTGCTTTCCTGCTGCACCACAGCAAAAACAGATGTTGTGATCGATTTTTGACGGCTGTTCATAAAACATTTAAAAATCGCCTGCGGGCGATTTTTTTCGCTTAAAGCAATCGCTTTGAGTACAGTCAGTTGTTAACTCAATATTAGCCGGACGATACGATGCAGGCAGAACAGATAGAGATTGCAGGTTTTCTGAAACAGTACCCGCCCTTCAATGCGTTGCCTGAACCGGTGATCGATGAGATCGCCTGTCAGGTTGAGATCAGCTATTTCAGGGCTGATAGCGACGTGTTTCAGTTTGGCGATGAGATCCACGATCTGTGTGTTATCCGCAGCGGCGCGGTTGAGATCTATCGTCGCAATGGGGATCTGTATAACCGATTGAGTGAGGGAGAACTGTTTGGTCAGTTGAGTCTGCTGATGAGTCAGCGAGTCAGATTGCCCGCCCGGACGATAGAGGACTCGTTGATCTACTTTATCCCCGAAACGCTGTTCAGCTCTCTGTGTGAACGATTTGACTCATTTGCCTATTTTGTCGAGATGGACGATAACCGTTTGCGCCAGGCGGTATCCAGCAAACAGGAAAGCAGTGATCTGATGGTGTCTAAGGTGACGGCTCTGATCAGCCGGACGCCAGTCTGGTTAGATACCAGCACCACGATTCGCCAGGCAGCACAGAAGATGACCGAGGAGGGGGTGTCCTCACTGCTGATTATGCAGCCGCAGAGGGGGGATGATGGATCGGCTGAGTACACATTGGCGGGTATTATCACTGATCGTGATCTGCGCACCCGGGTGGTCGCTACCGGTCTTGATCTGGAATCCCCGGTGACCCAGGTGATGACCCAGGATCCGGTTACTCTGGATGATGATGCTTATGCCTTTGAAGCGATGCTGACCATGCTGCGCTATAACCTTCATCACCTGCCGGTGCTACATGACGATCAGCCAGTTGGGGTGCTGGCAACCTCTGATATTGTCCGTTATGAGTCGCAAAGCAGTCTCTATATGGTCAGCAATATCATGCGTCAACCCAGTGTTGAAGAATTGGCCAGGTTACAGCCACAGATCAGCGCGTGTTTTGTGCGTATGGTCAGTGAAGATGCTAACTCCCATATGATTGGCAGTGCGATGTCGGTGATAGGCAGAACGTTTAAGCAGCGTTTGCTGGAGCTGGCAGAGGAGAAGCTGGGCCCCCCCCCTTTGCCATACTGTTTTCTGGCGCTGGGCTCAATGGCCCGGGACGAGCAACTGGTGGTGACTGATCAGGATAATGCCCTGATTCTGGATAATAGCTATCGGCCGGAACTTCATGGTGAGTATTTCAAACAGCTGGCGACCTTTGTCAGTGATGGTCTGAATAGATGCGGTTATACCTATTGCACCGGAAAGATTATGGCGACCAACCCTGAATGGCGCAAAACCCGGCAGCAGTGGGAAGCGACGTTTGCCGACTGGATGGACAATCCGTTGCCGGAAGCGTTGCTGAACTGTTCAATATTTTTTGATCTCGATGGTGTGTGGGGGAAAACTGAGTGGGCCTCGCAGTTGAACACCTTTATCTCTCTACGGGCTCAACGGTCACCAAAATTTCTTGCCAGTCTGGCGCGTAACGCTCTGAACAGGACCCCGCCGTTGGGGTTCTTTAAGAATTTTGTTATGGAGCAGGATGGTCAGCACCGTAACTCTATTAACCTTAAACGCCGGGGTACCGCCCCGCTTGCCGACCTGGTCCGGGTGCATGCACTGGCAGTCGGTTCCCGGGTACAAAACTCTTTCGAGCGGCTGGATGATGTGGTGGATGCTGATATTCTGCCACCCGGCAAAGCTGCCGACCTGAGAGATGCGCTGGAGTTTATTTCGATGGTCAGAATTCGCCATCAGGCGGCTGATATTGAGGCCGGACGGGAGCCTTCCAATAATGTAAAACCGGAGAAACTGACCGACTTTGATCGTCGTAATCTGAAAGAGGCATTTCAGGTGCTCAGTAATAGTCAGCGATTCCTGAAATTCCGCTATCCATTTTCTGGCAGATAGAGAGTGACTATTGTGACCAATAAAAGTGCTCGTATCACCCCCGGCGTCAGAGCAGGGGGGCACTCCAACACCTCCGCGGAGGAGGAGAACTGGGCCGCCATTTATCGGGACAGAGTGGATACTGTCGATGATGAACGACTTCGCTGGTTTTATCAGCAGGGTGTTGTTGCTGCCCAAACGCCGCTGGATCAGGTCTCTTTCGTGGCGCTGGATTTTGAAACCACGGGGCTTAGTGCTGAGCAGGATGAGATCATCAGCATCGGTCTGGTTCCTTTTGATCTTAACCGCATCCGTCTGCGCGAGAGTCGTTACTGGTTATTAAAGCCCAATCAGGGATTAACAGAAACATCTGTTCCTTTTCATGGTATTACTCATTCGCAGTTAGATGATGCCCCTGACCTTATTCATATTCTGGAACAGGTGCTGGCTGCAGTTGCTGGTAAAATTGTTGTCGTGCATTACCGTTATATTGAACGGGAGTTTTTTTACACAGCGGTGAAAAAACGGCTGGGGGAGGGGATCCTCTTTCCAATGGTCGACACCATGGAACTGGAAGCTCAGCTCTATCGGCGCGGCATCTGCAGCCAGATTAAACGTCTGTTAGGGGCAAAGCAGGAGTCGATCCGCCTGGGGGACAGTCGACTACGCTATAGCTTGCCGCATTATGGGCAGCACCATGCGCTGACCGATGCCATCGCCACTGCAGAGTTATTGCAGGCGCAGATTCAGCACCGTTATAGTCCCTCTGCACCGATCAGTGATCTCTGGATCTGACTGATAGCCACAGGCAAAAAAAACCACCGGGGTGTCCGGTGGCAGGCTGTTGATAAAGTCCTCGTCAAATGACGAGGATTTTTTATAATAGGCTCATGCTAAGAGAACGCCCCCCAACCCAGTCCGCCCTTGAGTTTGTTTGCATCGATGAACTTGTTCCTCAAGACCA
>NZ_JAFFZO010000034.1:0-691 GCF_016924145.1 Amphritea pacifica
AGAGCCGTTCAAGACCAGGACGTTGATAGGCTGGGTGTGTAAGCGTTGTGAGGCGTTGAGCTAACCAGTACTAATTGCTCGTGAGGCTTGACCATATAACGCCAAAAGCGTTTGGTTAGCTGATAGATTAAGATACATTGCGGATTAGAGTTTGTGCATAACTCTCCGATTACAGGATTCGAATGACGCTTTGAGCATAAGTTAACACTGATGTTCAAATCGTTAGAGCAACCAGTTTTGCTTGGCGACAATAGCGAGATGGAACCACCCGATCCCTTCCCGAACTCGGAAGTGAAACGTCTTAGCGCCGATGGTAGTGTGGAGCTTCTCCATGCGAGAGTAGGTCATCGCCAAGCACCTAATACGAAACAGCCCCGATCATTGATATGATCGGGGCTTTTTTCGTTCAGACGCCGCTACGCGGCTTGCCTCCCACAATCCCACAAGGGTGGATGATTGTTGTAGGCACTGCTTCCAGCCGCGAGTGCTTATCGCCCCTGGAAGGGGCTCCTACACTACCTGAAGAAGCTAAACCCCTGTGGAAGGGGCTCCTACAGGAAGGGGGGTACTCGCATGCAAAGGCATTGGTTTAAACTATTGCCGAGAGGTACCCAAAGGGCATACCAGCTCGCCTCCCACAATCACAATCCCACAGGGTAGATGACTTTGTAGGAGCGGCTTCCAGCAGCGG
>NZ_JAFFZO010000034.1:788-54535 GCF_016924145.1 Amphritea pacifica
CGAGTGCTTATCGCCCCTGGAAGGGGCTCCTACAGGAAGGGGGTACTCGCATGCAAAGGCATTGGTTTAAACTATTGCCGCGAGGTACCCAAAGGGCATACCAGCGCGTCTCCCACAATCACAATCCCGCAGGGTAGGTGGTTTTGTAGGAGCTGCTTCCAGCCGCGAGTGCTTATCGCCCCTGGAAGGGGCTCCTACAGGAAGGGGGTACTCGCATGCAAAGGCATTGGTTTAAACTATTGCCGCGAGGTACCCAAAGGGCATACCAGCGCGTCTCCCACAATCACAATCCCACAAGGTAGGTGGTTTTGTAGGAGCTGCTTCCAGCAGCGATTGTTTATCGCCCCTGGAAGGGGCTCCTAAAGGAAGGGGGGGGTACTCGCATGCAAAGGCATTGGTTTAAACTATTGCCGCGAGGTACCCAAAGGGCATACCAGCGCGCCTCCCACAATCACAACCCCACAAGGTAGGTGGTTTTGTAGGAGCTGCTTCCAGCAGCGATTGTTTATCGCCCCTGGAAGGGGCTCCTACAGGAAGGGGGGTACTCGCATGCAAAGGCATTGGTTTAAACTATTGCCGCGAGGTACCCAAAGGGCATACCAGCGCGCCTCCCACAATCACAACCCCGCAGGGTAGGTGGTTTTGTAGGAGCTGCTTCCAGCAGCGATTGTTTATCGCCCCTGGAAGGGGCTCTTACACCATATCAAGTGTGGGAGGGACGCCCTCGTTGCGATAGCTTTTTCTGGCAGGAGCCGCAGGCTCCGTTCTGGCAAGTGGCGCAGCCACGTCTAGCGAGCTGCGAAGCAGTGGTCTGGCGACTGCTTTTATGACAGCTTTTAATGTAGGTATTTTATGTCTGAAACAACGCTGTATATTTTAATCTCGGTAAATCTGTTTATCGTGGTGGCTCTGGTGTATTACATTCTGCGGTTAGTAAAGCAGCAGAAACAGAAGCGGATGGAAGCTGAAAACAAATTAAAGAAGATAGCCGCAGAGGTCAGGGATAATCGATTGCATATTATTGAGAGCTTGCAAGTGATTGGCCAGGCTATACTGAATGATGAGATACCGCTTACTGAGGCTTGCATCCGGTGTAAAGTGTTGCTGGATAACTTAGACCCTCAGTTAGCTCAGTCAGAAGCCTATATTGTGTTTAATGAGGTCTTCGAACAGAGTAAGCATATTCCGCGTAAAGAGGCCTGGAAGAAGCTCAAAGGGCCTGAAAAGCTTGAGTATATAGCACACATGGATGTATTGGAGTCTGGCTATAGCGATCAGGTTATCAGCGCTGCTAAATGTTTACTCTCTCAGGACTTCAATCGTTATCATTGAGGTGTAGATGGAGTTCTTCGTTGTTTTTCTGGTGAGTCTTTTCATACTCATGTTGCTGGTTATTGGACTACTTTTTGGTCGTCCACCAACGTACCGGCCTGATAAAGAGTATGTCCTTAAATTGATGCAGGGGGTTGAGGACCGCTCGACAACGGAGCAGGCCTGGAGTTTGTTTGTGCATACTCCTATTACCCATGATGCTGATCTTGAAGAGTTTCGTCGTCGTTGTTATCAGCTGGATCAGGGGGAGGTGGACAACATCGCTTCAGGGCCGGGCTTAAATGGCTATCTCTATGATCTTAAGGGCCGTAACTATGTCAAACAGCAGGCGTCAGAGTTACAGGAGTTTATCCGTAATGCTCCTTTGACGGTCGATTTCTAATCAAGGTATTGTTGGTGCATTATCAGTCGCCGTAAACGGGTCAGGGTCTCCCATACCTGTCTGGTGTCGCCGGCTTTCGCAGCATCGTTTAACGCTATACTACAGTGTTCCAGCTCTGGTAGCTCAAACAGTCCGGCAAGCCCGATAAGCTGATGGCTGTGATCCCGTATACCTCTGTTGTTGTTATCATTAAAAGCCTGCTGTAACCCTTCTATCTGTGTTATCAGTTCTTGATGAAGATCCTCTTTGCTCATCTGATACTTGTGCAGGTTCGTACTCGCCACTGGTTCGCTTTGCGAGGGAGTGTCTGCATTATGGTTCTGATTCTCCTTTTCGCAGAGCATCTTCAGCAGTTTGATCAGGCGCGTGTCATTGATCGGTTTATATTCGATGCGGGTTACCCCTGCCTGGCGTAGTGCGTGCTCTTCACTTGAGATAACATCGGCGGTTAGCGCTATAATCGGCAGGTCGGGAAAATCTTCACGTACCGAACTGGTTGCTCTGATACCATCTATTCTGGGCATGTGCACGTCCATAATAACAATGTCAGGCTTTATTTCATTGATCCGTTTGATCGCTTGCTCACCGTCCCGTGCTTCGAACACCGTGGCGCCGGTGGACTCAATGATCTTTCGTAATAGTAATCGGTTAAAGTCATTATCTTCAGCAACCAGAATGACCCGGTCAGCTAACAGGCAGTCATCGCTGTGCTCTGTTTTCAGTCGCTGATGATTGACGGGGGCATGCTGTAGCCATTTTTTTAGTATTTCCCGCTGTAAAGGCTTGCTGTTAATTGTGAGGCGAGGGTTATCGATGAGGTGGGAAAACTCATCGGTATTACCCGCAAGGGCGGGCGTCAGTAGCAGGATATTGCCTTTAAAAGAAGCGAATATTGTAGTGATTTTAAGCTTTTGCTGATTGGCTATATCCACATTGGCACTCAGACCGAAGATCAGTCCGGCTAAATGCCCTTCAATACCTGATAGTGTCTTTTCAAGATCCTGGATAGTTGCACAGGTCTGTATATGTGATGCGAGTGGCTGCGCCATATCGCTGAGTGCATGGAGGCTTTCGGGGTGCCTGTCAAAGATGATCACTCTGGTTGCAGAAGGTTCAACTTCAGAAGCAGGCAGTAACTTATGGTCTGTTTTGACGGTAAAACTGCAACAGATCTCCGTTCCAACTCCCACTTTACTGGAAAGCTTAACATTTCCCTGCATCAGCTGTACCAGCTTTTGTACAATAACAAGTCCCAGTCCGCTACCGCCAAAACGGCGTGTTATCGATGAATCAGCCTGAGCGAAAGCATTGAAAAGGAGTGTCTGTTGCTCCTCAGAGATACCGATACCGGTATCTTTGACGCACAGCTGTAACTGTTTTACTCCATGGGCTTCTTTCAGGGTTCGCAGTGTAACCAGGATCTGCCCTGTATCGGTAAACTTTATGGCATTGCTGATAAGGTTTGTTGCGATCTGACGCAGTCGGGTTGGATCGCCTAACACATCAGCATAGGCCGTTTCATCAACCTGATAGGACAACTCAAGTCCTTTAGCCGCTGCGCTTTGGGACTGCATCTCAATCGCTTCAAAAATGACCTGTTCTGGATTGCACTGTATACGCTCCAGTTTTATAGCGTCGGATTGTAGCTTGGCAAAATCCAGTATGTCATCGATGATCGATAGCAGCATATTGGAGGTCTGGTTGATAATCCGGCAATGTTCCTGTTGTTCAAAGCTCAGGTCTGTCTGGCGCAGAATATTGGTGAAGCCCAGAATAGAGGTCAGTGGCGTTCTTAGCTCATGACTCATGCGTGCGAGAAACTGATCTTTAGCCATATTGGCCTGATCTGCCCGCTGACGGGCCTTTTGCAGGGCAATATTCTGGTTTTCAAGGTGGTGAAGGGTTTTGCGTAAACGTTCAGTGGCTTTTTCTACCTGGCTTTCCAGAATCTGATTTGAGCTCTGCACTTGCTCACCCAGGAGGTTAACCCCTTTCTCCAGAGAGCCTAGTTCAGCATAAGACTGGATATCTACCCTGGCGTCGAGATGTCCTTCTTCAAGCCTTTTGACCACGGCTGTCAGGCTGATAATCGGTTTTGTCAGTGTTTCTGCAAATCGTGCTGCAATGATAAATGTGCAGACCAGCCCGCCCAGCAGAATCAACAGACTATTGGTAATAATCTGGTTTTCACGGCTATGCATGGGTTGGGTCGACATGGCAACCACGACCCAGCCGAGAAGTTCCCTCTCGGCCAGAGTAGAGCTGGTCTCGGGGGAATCGCCAACGATGATTCCCTGGGTGGTTACGGGTGTGGTGAATAGCCAGACAGAAGCATCGGTCTGATAGCTGGGCTGTGGCTGTAGATTGGGTTTCAGGTGGAAATCGTTGGAGCGGTATAGCACTCTCTGATCGCGATTAATAAAGATGACATCGGCAACATCGGCTTCCTGTATAGGCCCCTGACTGAGTGCTGATAACTGATGGGTCAGTTCTGATATCAAACCAAACTCAGACGCCTGAGCCAGCAGGCGTGACATGGTTTCCCCCCGCTCAATCAGGGCAGACTTATTATCTGCTATACGGGTTGAGATAAAATAGCCTGCTAAAATCAGCGTCATGGCGACCAAGGGGATCAGCGCTATCAGTAATACCTGCTGGCGAATCCCGTAACGGTTTTTCCGGTCCTTTGTCACTGGGCTTCTGCCTCCATAATCTGTTGCTGGAGTTGTTCCGCTGTTTGTATTGACAGGTTTAACTGTCTGGCAATTCGTGGATTAGTGATCACTTTGAAATAGGGGCTGAAGGACGGCGGCGGTAGCGTGCCCCCGGCAATCAGATGTAGTTGTTCAGCGGTGAACCGGCCGATATCCTCCGGGGTGGTGATACATGCGGCGATAGCTCCCGCCTTAACGTAGTTTTGCGAGAAGGCAAGCAAGGGTACCCGGTTGCGTAGAGACATATATAACAACCATTTAGCGGTGGTTTTATTGAATGTGCTCTGGTCTGGAATGACGAGAAAAAGATCAGAGCTCTCCATGATTGGCTGGATACGCTGAATAGGGTTGTCTTCAAGGCTCAGTGTTTGATAGTTAAGGCTGAGCCCCATGCTGGCTGCCGCGTCTTTAAGTTGTGGCAGCATATACAGCGAGTCAGGCCCAAGGGTGAACCCCAGGCTTTTTAGTTCCGGCTTTATATGCGAGGCGAGTCTGAGCTGACGTTGCAGCGGCTGATCCAGATAGATAGCGGTTATGCTGACTTTTCTCTGTTTCATCTCAGCAGCGTATTTCTGTGATAACTGCTGGAATCGCTGACTGGGGATGAAGGTGCTAACGATGGTGCTGTTTTGCTGGGCGAACTGCATGGCAAATTCAGTCGCCTGGCTGCCGACTGTGATGAGCAACTGATAAGCGGCGAGGTGGGCTGTGGCATTCTCCGTCAGGTGTTCCGGATACGATGTATCCATGCGGATGGTTGGGCCCTGGCTGATGATTGTCGATGCAACACTCTGATAGGCAGGGTTATCGCTGCTGAGTAACAGCAGCGAGTCAGCCGCCCTCACATTACCGCAGGCAAGCACAAGAGCTATCAGTAAACAGACGATCTGACAGTTGTGAAAGGTGCTTGTGACTACTTCCTGTGTCGCGTTCGGCATAATCCGTTTTGACAGAAAATCAGAAACTTAGCTGGGCTTGTAAGTAGGTTCGTTGTTCAAACATATTCTCAGCATAAAACTCAGAATAGGGTTTATCCAGTAAGTTCTGCACAATCAGCGCAATACTTAGCTCATTTTGAGGAGAGAGTCTGAATCCCTTAGAAATTTTCAGATCGGTCCGGTGGTAGGGGGCGTTAGGAGGATCAGTATCCTTGACCGCCTCCTGCCAGCGAACAGAGCTGAGATAATAGTGGCTCATGCTTAGCTGAAGGTTGTCAGGTAAGGTGATGCTGGCCAGGAGTGAAGCCGTGTGCATAGGGTTACGGGTTTCCAGCCTGTCGAAAACGTCAGTCGCGCTTCTATTCTGATTGCCATCGTTTCTATAACCGTTGCTATCAATATAGCCATAATTGAAAACGAACAGTGGTTTCAGGTCGCCCTCGGACTGATATTTATACTGCAACTCAATGCCCTGATTACTCCAGTGCGCGCGGTTCATAAATGTACGATACAGCTGGTCTGGGTCATAGGGCGCTGAGGATAACATCGCGGGATCCAGGAACTGGTAACTGGGCGTAATCCCCCCTTTGATCTCCTCATAAAAGATGCGGGTGTCCAACTGTGAGTGGATTTCAGGCCAGTTGATCATCACTCCAAGATCAATAGAGTCGAGTCGCTCAGCTGAGAGTTCCTGATTAACTAGGAAGTCATATTCGTAGACTTCCCCGAAAGCGCCTGTGTAGGGGGCAGGCACATAAATAATATTTTCAAAGTTAGCTTCCAACAGTGAGGGCATCCGGTAAGCCCGGCTGAGAGATGTTCTGAATGTACTCAGGGGGGAAAGCTGGTAGTTGGCTGCGATACGGGGAGATAGTCGGGTGCCACTGCCCGATACATGTTCCAGCAGTGCCCCGGTATTGAGGGTCCAGTCTGTAAATCCAGAGTACTCCCAGTTGGTGAATATGCGGCTGCTTTCTTCGCTGACCCACTCATTTGTACCCAGTAATTGTCGATTTTTGGCTTTTTCAGCACGAAAGGCTATACCCGTGATTACTTTTGAGTCGTAAGAAGGGTGTTGCTGCAGCGTTATTTCAACGTCATGCTGCTCTATTTTGCCAGTTTCAGCGGTGATTAGCAGCGGAGCATTGGTGTCAAGAAACTCCTGAGCTATGTTGACCGGGAGGCCGGTTAACTGAGATGCCTCCGTTGCGGTTAACAATCTGGCGCTCAGATTGTTGACTGCGTGAGCATAGCTCAACTTTAGTTCGTCTGAATTACTCAGTAAGTGCGACCAGGTGAGATGCTGAGAGTTGGTATCAAATTCCCGGCGTTTGAAACCCCAGCCGGGGCTTGGCTTTATATCGCCTACAGAGCTATAGCCTTCAGAGTATCCGAGATCAATTGAAATGGTGTCCAGCAGAGTTGGTGACAGGGTGCCTTCAAAACTGAAGTAGCGCTTAAAATAGGGATCCTGGGCGTCGTAAGTGAAGTCGTATCCATCATTACTTAATACGCCGGTAGCAACCCGGTAATGCCCGTATGCTGTCTTTTGATTGTGCTCCGCCTGAACATTTTGAGTATCGAACTCCCCCTGGGTATAGCGAATAAAATCTGCCCGTTCACTGAGAGGCGTGTGGGTAATAATATTGATAGCACCGAGAAAAGCGTTTGAGCCCTGGGTGACAGTATTGGTTCCCCTGATCACTTCTATACGCTCTACATCTGCGATTGTGATGGGCAGGGTCTCCCAACTGACTGTGGAGAACAGCGGAAGGTATATGGACTGGCCGTTAACCATAACCTCCATTCGGGGAGGGAACTTATCACTCATACCGTGATAAGCCACTGCAGATGCGTTAGTGGCGATATGGTATGACTGCATACCGGGTACCAGTCTGAATAGCTCTGGAATAGTGGTGGCGCTGGAGGCCTCTATCATTCGTTGATCAATAATCGTGATAGAAACGGGTGCATCACTGAGTGTCTGAGGCAGGCGTGTGGCTGAAAAAGTAACGGGAATATCATTCAGATAATCCAGTTCAGACAGTTCGCTCTGATCGGCACATAATGCAGAAGTGGGAGACAAGATGACTACAGACAGTGTAGCGACAAACCTGCGTATATTTACAAATGACATGGTTGTGGTTTTAACCTGCAATTGGGTTTGATCAGATCCGTGTACCCACCCAAATAACAATAACACCCATCAATATTGCTTCGATAATAAAACCATTGTGTTCGATTATCCATTGCATACTCAAAACCTACGACATGTTTACCTGTTCCTGATAAACAAATGGCGAGAAAGATCAGGGAAAATAAAGGCTACGAATATACCTGATATCACCATTTCGGTCGATTCTGATTCCGATAAATATTCCAGGAAAATGTAAACATCTGTTTGAAAAACGGTGTGTTTTCCCGCTAATCTCGGCAAAACCGTTAACTTGCTATTACGGTTTTATCCTGTGATTGACACTCATCGGTCCGGATGTGACAACAGGCCCATGGTCAGCGTTTGATTGCTTTCAGAATAACAAACTTAGTATTGCTGGCGATGGTTGAACAGTTACCGAAAAGCTTTTTCAGCTTAGCGTGGTAGTTAAGATGACGGTTGCCTATCACCCAGAGTTCGCCGCCTGATTTAAGAATCGTTTTGGCTTCGGTGAACATCTGCCAGGCGATAAAGTCTCCGATAGCGTTCTGTTGGTGAAAGGGAGGGTTGTTGAGGATCAGATCACTGCTATCTGAGGGTATACCTTTCAGACAGTCGGTTACCTCGAACTGCGCTTCTCTGTCAGGAAATGCCTGGCTGAAATTTTCCCTGGCAGACGCTACTGCCATATAGGATTCATCAACAAAGTGGAGGGTCGCTTGCGGATTGGCCGCTGCCGCCATCAGACCGACAATACCATTACCGCAGCCAAGATCGATGACCTGTTGAAAACGGCTATCAGTGGGGAGGTTTTCGATCAAAAAACGGGTGCCAATATCCAATTTTTCCCGTGAAAATACGTTGGCATGGTTGAGAATCTGATACTCAGTGTTTGCCAGTCTGTATGATCGCGGATAGCTGTTTTCAGGCGGAATCAGTTCTGGATCGAGGCGGGCAAAAATCAGTCTGGCTTTTTTGCGTGCCAGAGAAGTTTTCGTCTGACCGATGATCGTTGCAAAAAGTTGCAGAGTCGATGTGTGAATCCCCTTTGTCATACCTGCAGCGATAATTCGACTGTTTTGCGTGATATAGGGACGGATGCGATGCAACTGGTCTTCCAGTTGTGCCAGGCTTTTAGTGACCTTTAACAGCACTATATCGTAAGGCTTATCTGCCTGACCGTAAGCCATCAGTGAGTGCCTGAATTCGACTGCATCCAGGTCAAGCTGGTTCTGGTTGAGATTTAGTTGCATCCCTTGCTGGGCAATAAATGAGTCACTCACCGATACGGTGTCATAACCTGAGAGGGCGCAGGCCAGCGCGCCGAAACTATCATTCACAATCAGTATGTGGCAGTTACTGTGTAGCAGCTGTTCATCATTCAGGTAGTTCAGCAGATACTCATCTGCTGCGTCCCAGGCGCGCAGCGTCTCCTGTTGTCGGACCGGAAAGCGGGACAGTTTAAAATTCCCCTGAGGGGCTGCAAGGGTTTCCATCGTAATTCTGTAACCTGAAAAGTGGGAAGCTGATTATAAAGCATCAGCTGCGTGAAACCAGATAAACGCCGGCCCCCATCATAATGCCCCCGGCACATTGGTTCAGTCGCTTGGTTGCCGTAGGGGATTGTAATCGTTTACTGGCCCAGTGAGCGCAGAGCGCGATCAGCATCAGCCCCAGCATCAGGGCTACCAGTGTCAGTCCTGCCGCCAGGGCAATGTCCCTGCTGTCGAGTGAAGACAGGTCCATAAAGGTGGGCAGGAAGGCGATATAAAACAGTATCACTTTGGGGTTGGAAGCCGAGATAAGAAAGCCCTGCATAAACTCCATCGATGAGCGTCTGGCGATGGATGTGGCTGCGGGGTCAATACTGGGTTTGCTGGTAAATAGTTTGAAGCCCAGCCAGATAAGGTAAGCTGCACCAATCCAACGGATCAGAGTGAACAGGCCGCCCCAGTGCGCGGCGATAGTGGCCAGTCCCAGGCAGGCAAGGGTCAGGTAGATAATGTCGCTGCAGGTCATCCCCAGTGCCAGCATAAAACAGCGTCGGGAGCCTTCTACCATCGCTTTGGCCAGGATAGCAAACACGCCGGGGCCGGGAGTGATGCCAAAGATAAATATAGCGATAAAAAAGGTGATAGCGCTTTCGAAAGACATGAGTGTTTCCTCGGTATGAACGGGGATTAGTTTACTCTTTCGCCTGCTTTAAGACTATTGTTATCAATGGTTTTCCTGCAGCTCTGCAACGGTTTTCCTTTGATTCCCCTGGGCCTTGCAAACCCGGTTTTTACCTGAAGACTTGGCCCGGTAAAGAGCCTGATCTGCCCGGTCAATAACACTGTTAATGGTGTCCCCCGGTTCGAACTGTGTAACACCAAAGCTGCCGGTGATCTGCGTGGACGGAGAGAATGTGAAATCATGTTTCTCTATCGCCAGACGTAGTTTTTCAGCGCTGGATTGCGCATCTTTCAGCGTTGATTCAGGCAGAACAATCAGAAACTCCTCTCCTCCCCAACGGCCATAATGATCACTCAACCGACAATTACTGTGTAATATATCGGCGACCACTTTAAGTACCCGGTCTCCTTCATTATGGCCAAACCGGTCATTAATCTCTTTAAAGTTATCCAGATCGAAAAACACGATCGAAAACGGGCGTTTATAACGCCTGGATATCTCAATACTGTCGGTGAGCGCATCGTTGAGCATGCGCCGGTTATACAGACCGGTAAGCTGATCATGGCGGGCGATTTCGCGCAGTTGCTGGTTGTGCATATGGATCAGCCGGTAGCGATAAATAAGAAACAGAAGCACAATGCTGATGATGGAAACAAACCGCCAGAGCAGCGAGTAATCGGTTTCATGTTCAAAGGTTATTCTGATCCAGCGGTTGCGTATCTCATCTCGCTCCGCTGGGGTAATTGAGTTGATCGCCTTGTTGATGATCGAGAGTAACGGCGTGTCCTGATAGGTGCGGTTGATTGCAACGCTGATATCCCAGGTGTCTCTCACCTGGTCGATCACTTTTATCCCGGATAACTGGCGTTGGCTGATAGCAGAGCTGAGTCCATCGGGGGTATTCAGCAAGGCAAAGACCTCACCGCTCTGAATTCGCTTAAGGCCATCGGTAACCGAGGCAACCGGCACGATATTGGCGTCTGGAATACGTCCGCGAATAATCTCAATAAAGGCTGATTCTTCGATGATCGCTACCGGATGGCTGAAGATCTCCTGTAGCGGCATATCTGCTGGCGTATCCGATCTCACCGCCAGTACCGCTGGCATGCTCAGGTAGGGGTGAGAGAATTGCATGTATTGCGCCCGGTTCGGAGTTTGCATCGCCCCGGCGATAATGTCGCATTTCGCTGCTTTCATGGCGGCAATTGACTGGCTCCATACCTGAGAGGTGATGGTTTCAAACTGGAGACCGGTGCGCTCACTTATCAGCTGCAGATAATCAGGGATAACCCCTTCGTAACGGTTGAATGTCAACTGACTATAGGGCTCCCAAAGAGGATCGCCACAGACTTTAAACGTTGGATTGTTAGCCAGAAACTGTTGTTCTCGATGGTTCAGTGACAGCCGGTTATTATCTTTCGGCTGGTAGATAAAGTTGCCAATGGTGTAATCGGATGGGATTAAGTTAAAGAGCAGATAGAGCTGTGAGATTGCGTTAAGCTTCTCTTCACTAATTGATCCGAATCTGCCCTCCTGATCAAATGCCAGGGTTGCCAACTGTTCTCCTTCATAGACCAGAGCTTCTTTTGAACGATTCTGGCTGTTGTATTCTGCGAGAATCAGATCTGCGGTTTCCTCAATATGACTGAAAGCGTAGCGCCAGCCTTCAATGGTTGCCTGTCGGAAGGCTTCAACCAATTCAGGTTTCTCATGCAATAGAGTGTCTGAGGTGAACAGCAGATCCGAGTACATACTGAAACCGAATTTTTCCGGCCGGATCATGGTGTAGCCGACCCCTTTTTTCATTAGCTGAAAGGGTTCATTGGACAGGTAGGACGCCATCGCGTCGGTATTTCCGTCGATCAGATCGTTGATGTCAAAACTATGATTCTGACGTTCAAAATCAGCTTCAGTGATGCCGGACTGGTGTAGCATTGCCAGCAGCTCAACCTGTTTCTTTGCATCACTGGTCATCATGATGCGTTTGCCTCTGAGGTCGGCTGGTTTTGAGATTCCAGACGCTGTGGTGGTCAGCAACATCAGCGGGGAGCTTTGAAAGGTGGCCAGCAGGGCGGTAATTCTGGCTCCGTTGATACGTTGCGCCAGAATAGTTGAGCGGCCCAGAGCAAAATCCCGTTTGCCACTGAGCACTGTGGCGACCGGATCTTCATCATTTTCAAACTCATGAATTGAAACATCGAGGCCCGCCCGTTGGTAAAACCCTTTGTGTTTCGCCACATAGTATCCGGCAAACTGGAACTGGTGTTTCCAGATAAGCTGCAGACTGACAGGGGTCAGATTATCGGTATTACTTTCCGAACCATGACTGATACTGGCCAGCAGTGATAACAGCAAGAGTGAAAGCAGTTTTAACGCATGAAGCAGCATATAGTATATCCGGCGCAGGTGTTCAGGCCCTGATACAGCGAGGGGAGCTACTGAAGATCAGGTGAATATTAACGCAGTCTGATCCAAACTCGTATCCGTTTTCCCAGGCTAATTATTTGTCACAGGGTGGTAAGCCTCCTTTCAGCATAGACCGGGAGCCATTATTTTATGTTTTAAAAAAGTAAAGTTTATTAAACAGGTGTTTGTATTTTTCATTGATTTTCTATCTGCATTGCTTAAACAAGCTGCATTATCATGGGGGAGTGTGCGAAAATAGCCGCCTTAACTTTACTGATTATTCAGGAATGAAAAAATGCTCAGAATATTGATCCGTGGATTGTTTTTAATGCTATTAGCGGGCGCTGTTAATGCGGCCCCGGTCTTCGTTTTTACTGCCATTCCTGATCAGGATGAAACTCAGCTGAAGCAGCGGTTTCAGAAAGTGGCTGATTATCTGCAACAGGAACTGAAAACTGAGGTGCGGTTTATTCCGGTTAAATCATATGCCGCTTCGATAACCGCGTTCAGAAATAATCAGGTGCAACTCGCCTGGTTTGGAGGGTTGTCCGGTGTACAGGCCCGGGAGTTGGTGCCAGGGTCTCGTGCTGTGGCTCAGGGGGTTGAAGATCCCGAGTTTAAATCGTTTTTTATTGCCAACACCAGCACCGGTATCAGCCCGTCTGATCATCTGCCGGAATCTCTGCGGGGGCTGACCTTTACCTTCGGTTCAAAAGGCTCTACATCCGGTCGCCTGATGCCTGAATACAACCTGCGGGAGCAGTTTGGAATCGGCCCTGATGAGCTGTTCAGCCGGGTCGGTTTCAGTGGTAACCACTCGCGCACGATTGCGCTGGTCGAATCCGGAGCCTATCAGGTGGGTGCCCTGAACTATAAAGTCTGGGAAACGGCTGTGGCTGAAGGCAAAGTGGATACCTCTAAGGTACAGGTTATCTGGGAAACCCCCACCTACCCTGATTATCAGTGGAGCGTGCGCGGTGATCTGGATGCTGTCTATGGTGACGGTTTTACCGCCCGGCTGGAAAAAGCGCTGTTGGAGATGAATGATCCTGAACTGCTGAACAGCTTCCCCCGTTCAGGCTTTATTCCCGCATCGAATGATGATTTCGAGCCGGTACGTAAGGTGGCCAGGCAGGTGGGTTTGCTGGATTAATGTCCCTGCTGGCGATACAAAGCGATGCGCTGGGCTACGGTGATCAGCGGGTTTTGGGCCCTGTCAGCCTGGATATCCGGGCTGGCGAGCATCTGATTCTGCTGGGTAAAAGTGGTTGTGGTAAGTCGACCCTGCTAAATCATATTTATAGCGAAAACCGTCGCGAATGCGCCCTGATCCCTCAGGGCCTGGGGTTGGTTGAGTGTCTGAGCGTGTTTCATAATGTTTATATGGGACGTTTACCGCGCTACACCGTGTTGCACAATATTCGCAACCTGATCCGCCCTGCTCAGGCACGGGTGGCTGAAATACTGCCACTGCTGGAGCGGCTGGGGTTGGCCGCTAAGTGCTTCTCGCAGGTGGCGGACCTGTCGGGAGGTCAGCAGCAACGTGTCGCCGTCGCCCGGGCGCTTTTTCAGGATGCCCCGGTGTTGCTGGCAGACGAGCCGGTATCTGCATTAGACGGACCGGAAGCGGATCGGGTGATGTCTCTGCTTGGCCAGAACTTCGCCACCGCAGTGATTACTCTGCATGATGTTGACCGGGCATTACGCTATGGTCAGCGGATTATTGCCATTCAGAATGGTGAACTTGTCCTTGATCAGCCATCCGGGCGTTTGACTGCAAGTGCGCTGAATGAATTCTACTAAGCCCTTGTCGCTGCCTCGCTACCGCTGGCCTGGAGGTGTCCGGACCGGGGTGTGGTTTTTACTGGTTGCGCTGCTCTGTTTGCCCTTCGCTGATCTGGATGTTTCCAGTCTGGACCCCTGGCGTGAGATAGGCCGGATGCTGCAGGGCGTTATCTCTCCACAGCTGATGGATCCCGTTCTGGTGACCGAAGCTTTGCTGGCAACGCTGGCTTTCGCCTTCGCCGGTGTGGCGCTGGCCGTGATCTGTGGTTTTCTGTTAGCACTGATGTTTCATAATCTCCTGGTCCGTGCTATCTGTGCGTTAATCCGTTCGATTCATGAACTGTTCTGGGCGCTGATCTTTTTGCAGTTTTTTGGACTGCATCCGTTAACCGGTTTGCTGGCAATCGCAGTTCCCTATTGCGGAATTTTTGCCCGTATGTATGCCGAAATTTTTGATCAGGTGGCAACCCAGCCGGAAAAAGCGCTACCCGTGGGCAGTGGCTTTTTCAGTGCGCTTCTCTATACCCGGTTGCCGCAAGCCTGGCCCCATCTGGTCAGCTATACCTCCTATCGCCTTGAATGCGGCATCCGCAGCAGTGCGATTTTAGGATTTGTCGGTCTGCCAACCCTTGGATATTATCTGGAATCCTCTTTCTCGCAGGGGTACTACTCCGAAGTTGCGGGGCTGATGATTCTCTTTTACCTGTTAATCGCGACGAAAAAACTGTGGCTCAGACGCTGGACGCTGCCGCTTTTTTTGCTGGGGTCTCCTTTTTTTATGGGCTCGGGGATGCCGATTATCTGGGGTAATGTCGGGCGTTTCTTTTCTCAGGATATTATCCCGGCCCCGTTGCGCAGTGGTGATGCATCTCTGCACTCTCTGGTGGACTGGGCAGGCACTATTGTAATGGATCAGGCGCTGCCAGGGGTGTGGAATACACTGCTCTTGTCACAGATAGCACTGGTGGTGACGGGCCTGTTTGCGCTGTTGTTTTTTCCCCTGATCAATCGTTATTGCTTTGATACAGTGGGGCGGATTCCCGGCCATATTTTTCTGGTGGTTGCCCGTTCTACGCCTGAATATCTGCTGGCTTATATTCTGTTGCAGTTACTGGGACCTTCGATGTTACCGGCAGTGATTGCACTGGCGATTCATAATGGTGCCCTGATCGGCTATCTGACCGGGCGTAATAGCAATGAAATACGGCTCAGACCCGATGCGCCAGAGAGACGCACAGACCGCTATTTTTATGAGTTGCTGCCCCGCAGTTATCCGGCATTTTTATCCTTTATGCTCTATCGCTGGGAAGTGATTATGCGGGAGACCGCTATTCTGGGTATTCTGGGTATTCAGACGATCGGTTTTTTTGTCGACAGCGCGATTCAGGAGATCCGCTTCGATGTGGCTCTGTTACTGATTCTGATTGCGGCGATGATGAACATCCTGGTTGATCTGCTGGCACGCCGGATTCAGCTGCATCCCTGATTTTACCTCTCATTTTGTTGGCTTAAAGCTGCACAAACCTGATCAGACGCTATGATGAGAGACAGGCTTATCGTTACCATGCTAAATCGCAGCGAGTACCCAACGTGGAGAGAGACGTTGTGCCAGTTATGTCAGAGCAGCTTGCAAATGCTCCAGGCTTTAGTGCTAAGGGGCTGTTAAACCGAAGAGGCGCACCGTTCGACTGTGGTGCAGCCGTCTCAATGAGGGGGCTACCCACTGTATGCCGCTTGTCGGGGCGTTGCGAATGAACCTGCTGACCAAAATCCTGTTCTGGATGTTTCCGGTTGCACTACCGGTGATGGGATTTACCTGGAGCTATTATCATGTGCAACTGGATGCGAGTGCCGAACAGATTGGCAATATAAGTTCTCTGGCATCAACTTCAGGTGCTCAGCGGCTTAACGACTTTCTCCGTTTAAGAGTCAGTGAGTTCGAGCTTCTGGGCAGCAGTATTAACAGCTGCGATAACGTGGGCAACACTGATAATTTTGTCTTGTCAGTGCGCAATGTGCTGCAACAGAGTCAGGGTTTTTCGGCGCTGATCATTGCCGATGAAAAGGGCAAAGTGGATATTAGCCTGACAGCCCGTGCCAGCAGCTCTCAATCCGAGCTGCCACACTCTCTGCAGGGGAGCTGGCTATTTGATGCCTGGCACTTTGAGCATATAGACGCATTATTTCAACGCTGGCGGGATGACTTACCTGAACTACAACGACAAAAGAACGAACTGTTTATGCAGGCGCTGGAGATGGAGCGCAGAGGCGACGCCAACTCTGTTGATTACCGCCGTTTGCAGAACCGAATATTCAGGCTGACCTCGCATATCGCCCGGCCTCCGATACATATCGACTATGCCGGGGGGCGGGAAGCCGCGCTTCTGGGGTTGTTGTTTGAGAGGGATACATTCCTCTTTACTCAGCCACTACTCTCCTGTGATGGGAATCTAAAAGGTTATGTAACGGCTTTTCTGGACCGCAGTAAGATCGATGACATCCTTAATGACCTGCGCAACAGTCTGGCAGACCGGGGGATCCACTCTGTGGATGTTGTGCTGCTGAGAAACAATCCTCTGCGTTTTGAATCAGATTATCGCTATCTGAGTGTCGCAGCGTTACAAGAATCGGGTCTGCCATCAGGGGCATTCAGGCATCAGTTTGATGGTTTTGTGGCATCAGCTCCCGTTGCCGATGAACAGGTGCTCAATCAACTGATGGAGCAGGTGAGTACAACCACACTGAATGTGTCCGCTGCTGAGTATCAGAACGCTATCAACCAGTTATCATCGTTATCTCTGTTGGTGTTTATCGCCGATCACGGCTGGCGGGAAGGGGGGAAGAAGCTGCTGCTGGAAGCGTCTACATGGCTGTTGGTGAGTATGTTTCTGCTCTTTGTTCTGGTCTTTATGCTGGCGCAGAACATTGTCGCCCCGGTTGTCAGACTGAAACAGTCGGTGGATAAAGTTGAGGCGGGAGATCTTTCGGTAAAAGCTGAGGTGAGTTCATCTGATGAAATAGGTCAGTTGGCCAGCGCCTTCAATCGTATGACCAATGCTCTGCAACGCAGTGAAGACAAACTCACCCGTCTGGCCCGGGAGGATGCTCTGACCGGGCTCATGAACCGCCGGGCCTTGAATGAGGAAGCGATCAAAGAGCGTCACCGGGCGCAACGGTTAAACACCACAATAGCGATTGCCATGATCGATCTGGATCATTTCAAGGAGATCAATGATCGCTATGGTCATGCTGCCGGAGACTGGGTGCTGAAAGAGTTTGCCCGAATCATGCAGGGGGTATTGCGAAAAACCGATCTGTTTAGTCGTATTGGCGGAGAGGAGTTTGTATTGCTTCTGCCCGATACCGATCTTTCGACAGCTCACAAACTGGTTGAGACCCTGCTGATCTCTGTGCAGCAGAGTCAGATCGCACTTGAAAATGGCGCAGTGGTGCAACTGACGTTCAGTGCGGGTGTGGTCACCTGGCCAGAAGACTGTGGCATTGATGAGGTGCTTCACCAGGCCGATGAAAAACTCTATCAGGCTAAGCTAACCGGTCGAAATCAAGTGGTTAGCTGAGCACTCTGGCCCGTAATGGGTATCCTATTATTTGATTTCTTAAGCGGGCAAGTGATAGATTGCTGCTCAAAGAATAATTTAAACACGTGTTTGGTTTCTATTATCTGAGAATTAACCCTGGCAGAGCATATGCGATACTATACCAACCTTTGGTTGTCGGCAGCAGACAGGTCAGGGGGATTTACAGGCAATTATCCTGACCAGTCTGATATAGCCTGGCTATGGATATGAAGTACCTAACCCATACCCCCGGAAACCTGATATGAACTTAGTTCCGTTTGTGAAGTACACATCATGCGGTAACAACTTTGTCATTGTTGATGCGACGGAGCACTCATGGCTCACGGAAGCTGAGATGTCCAGGTTTGCCTTTCAGGCGACTAATACCAGCTTCGGTATAGGGTGTGACAACCTGCTGGTTATCCAGCGTTGCAATGCGGCAACACTGGAATCGATCGCGGTCGCAAGGCGCTATTGGCACACGCTGCCGAATGCTGACCAGGCAGAATATCTGTTTCGTATGTTTGAGCCAGATGGCGAAGAAGCTCTTTGCTGTGGCAACGGCTTAATGTGTGTTGCCAGCCATCTTTTCAATCAACATGGTGTGTCATCCACTTCGATTATGACGGAAGTGCCATTGCAGACCCCAAAAGTGATTCAGATCGGTGCCGGTGATGATCCGCAGGGGGGCTGGGTTAACCTTGGGCATCCTCGCCGAACGCCTGTTGAACTGGCGGGGTCAAAGCATTCAACCCCTTTGACCGCGACGATCGACTTTTACCCCCAGATGACCATCAGGTTCCGCGAAGGAGACCTGCGTGGTTTTAGCCACGCAACGCAATTGACAATCAGAGCGCATCTTGTGTTTACCGGTGAGCCTCATCTGGTGATCTTTCCGGACCGGGACTTCTCTCTGCCCGAACTGGCGGACTGTATCTTCGGTAGCACTAACCCGGGAGGGACTAAAGAGCGTCGTGAGAACTTTGGTACCTGGCTGGTAGAGCATATCGGGCAGTATTTTAATCAACGCTATAGCTCTACTTTTCCGGTCGGGATCAACGTTAACCTGGCACGACAACAGAGTGACACAGTGATTGAGAACCGATGTTTTGAACGGGGGATTAACAGGGAAACACTTGCCTGTGGTACCGGGGCCCTGGCGGTAGCCTATATCCATCATCATATCTGCCAGCCTGATCTGGTCGAGATCGATATTTTACCGCATCGCTGTCGCTGGCATGATAAAGAAGCCCGGATCCGGATCCATCGTACTGATTGTGGCTGGTCCCTGGCGAGTGCTCCGGTCATGCTGTTTGATGGTGTTTACCGGTTGTTGCCCGATAATCATCGGGTGGTGGGTAAGCTTTCCCCTTCACTGGATGAGTCAGTTGAGCTTAAAAGGCTGATAACATGACGGCACAATCAGGTCACGGACAACGGTTCAGGGCATTGCTGTGGGGCGGTTTGCAGCTCTACGCTGTTCTCCTGTTAGCCGCTTTACTGCTGTGTGCTGCCTATCAGCGGGCAGGGTTTGGCGTAGATTTAAGTGAGATCGTTCTCTGGGGGGCGACTGCTGCCTCCACCTCATTGTTATTGCTGTTGTGCGTGCTGGGTTTGCTAAACCGTAGTGGCGCGTTAACAGGTAAAGCGATGAGCCGGATGATGATGGGGCTTACTGGTGCCGCTCTTGGGTTGCTTTGTTGGCAACATTTCTGGTTGGGGAATAAGCATTTGAGCCTGTTTGATCTGGCCACTGTACTCCTGATTGCCTGTCTGGTATCGCTGGAGCTGGCTGTGTTGCAGCAGAGCCGCTGTCGCCAGAGGCGGATTGAACCTGAACGTTACAAACAGATGCGCCCGGCTATTTTTCTGTTTCTGTTTGGGATCGATCTGTCGATGGCGTTTATCCCACTGCATATGGAAACTTTACCCCGGAGTTTTAGCGGTTTTAGTCCGGATCTGTTAATCGGCTTGCCGATATCAGTTGAGTTTCTCTGTGTCGGCGTGGCAATCCTTTGCTGCGGTGTCTGGTTAGACCGAAGCGGCTGGAAGCCCCCCTTCTATACCGGCCTGGTGCTGACAGGGCTGGGATGCTTTTACTCCTGGCTGGCTCCGGATGCGGTGCAGTTTATTCTCTCCCGCGGGGTGCTTGGGTTGGGTTATGGCCTGACGCTGCTGGCATCGCAAAGTTATGTGATCCGGAACACGGATAGCAGTAATAAATCCAGAGGGCTGGCGCATCTGTTTGCCGGGCTGTATTCGGGCAGTATATGCGGTGCGGCAACCGGAGCGGTGCTGGCGGAGCAGTTTGGCTATGGTCCGGTATTCCTGACAGGTGCGGTTATCGTCTTCAGCGTAATCGTCTATGGCTGGGTTACGTTTGGGGAAACACCTGAACCGGTGACAAGCATACAAGAGGCACATCCCGATCCTCAAAAGCCACGGCTGATCGGCGGTTTTCTGACCTTTCTGGGAGACCGGCAGGTGTTCGCGGCGGTGCTCTTCAGCAGTATGCCGGCATCTATTGCTGTGGTGGGTTTTCTGAACTACTTTAGCCCCCTCTATCTGAATCGTGCGGGGGTTAATGACGCCGCTATTGGTCAGGTTCTGATGTTGTTTGGTGTGATTCTGGCGCTGTTTGGGCCAGCGATTGGCCGCTTTGCCGATCTGAGCGAATCAAAGCGGACGCCGATCATTCTGGGCTGTATGCTGGGTGGGTTTGCTTTTCTGGTTTTCGCTATATTTGACGGCGTTATCGCTGTTACCCTGGCAATTCTGTTGCTGGGGTTATCCAACTGTCTGGTGCTTTCTGCCCAGAGCGCTTTTGTCCTGAAACAACCTGTGACTGCGCAGTATGGGGAAGGAAAAGCGATGGGAATATTCCGTTCCAGTAGTCGGGTTGGCCAGATGCTGGGGCCGGTACTCTTTGCCGCTATTATCGCGATGACTGATATTGAGTCCGGAGTGATGCTGTTTGGCCTAGCGTATTTGATGACAGCGATACTGTTTGCTTTGCTCACCTGGGCTCCAACGCGTGTTGAAGCGGCCTCCCAGGTTAAGGCTGTTGCCAATGACTAGTGAAGAGATCGGCGCCGGTATGGCTGAGCAGTTGCTCGGCGCTGTGCGCAATCGGGTTCCGGTGGTTGATCGGGTGTTGCGGCTATCGGGTGGCAGCCCCCTGTCCGAATATCTTCAGCAGGTTTGTCAGTTCAGTCAGCAGAGCTATCAGCCACGCTCTGACATAGCGGATGTGATTTACGAATATGTAGCACCTTTGCTGGGTGAGAAGATAGCAGAGCGGACCGCAGCAGATTTTCTCCAGCATCCGGTTGCGTTGACGGCAAATCACCATGGTGTTGATTTTTTTGCCCAGTCCGTTCAGGGCAGTTTGTTGTTTGGGCTGGCAAAACGGCAGATTGAAGGGGTTACAACTCTCCCGGTTTTTTCCTGTGCCAATATTCCATTGGATAATCTCACCTATCCCCGGGGGGCTCTTCTGTATGCCTGCAACCGGGATGCCGGGAGCTGGCCGTTGCGACTTCCTGCTTTCTCCAATAAATATAGGCGTCAGTTGGTGGCCCGGGTTAAAGGGCTGGACAGGCCGATGTTGCAGCAACTGGTTAAACGTGTCCATGATTTGATGGGACATGGGATTGATGCTGCTCTGCTTGAAACGTTGCTCGAGCTGATTGAAACAGAGTATCTGTCTGAGGATGTCTTGTCGCAGCAGGGGTATGCTGCCCAATCTGTGATCTTAAACCAACGGATCTGGAGTCGACTCTTTTGTTCCTCTGCTAGTATGCCAGATCTGGTTACGATTGAGCTTGAAAAACTGGCAGAGGGATTGTTTCTTAAAGACCTTCACAGCGAAGCCAGTCTGGTTGCACAATTATTTACTGATCCGCTGATAACGGCTGTCTGTAAACGGCTGGACTCGGTGCCTGGTTGTTGGAATCAGGCTCTTTTAGAACAACGTTGGTCCCATAGGGGTGAGCTTGAACAGCTGCAAACATCGGGTTGCGGAACCTTCTGTTTCTGGGGGATTGATAAGCGTTTTCGCCGCATTCCACTGATGCTGACAGAGATCTCAGGTGGATTACAACTCTGTGGTTGCGATGATAATGGAGAGGAGTATTACTTTTGCTTCGAGCCTGCTGCACTTTCTCAAGCGATTCGTGATGGTCGGCTTTTACCATCGGTGTTCGGCTGCTTTCTTGTTATAGCACTGGCGCGGGGGGTGACCTGCCTGGGAGGGTATTATCAGGGAGACTACCTGCCACAAATACAGGCAGGTGTTGTTGAGGTATTGCAGCAGAATAATTTACCGGAACTGGCTGCGGTGATTCATGACAGTGTCACCGATGGCTATCTTTCGGGTATGCAAACGATCATGGTGGAGCAGGGAGAGTTTTTGCTGCCGGCCGGATTACTTGAGATACTGGCCAGCGGCAGCATAAGTGTTGCAGAGTTTGAGGTGATTCTGAAAATGTCTCTGCGAGACGCGCACTCAGCTTCGCTGACCGAAACCGTTGCTGATGTAATGCCTGGGGTATTACAGGTGGAAAACCGATTAACGCAGCTTTTAAGGTCTCAGCGAGAGCAGCTGTCTGAGAAAATTACTATAAGGCATCTTTAATTGATGCAGGCCTGTTTAAAACAGGCGTATAAAAGAGTGTAATGTTTCTGTAGTCCTAGTTAGGAGAGAATAATGCGATCTGTTAAACGCCTGTTGATGCTGATGATCTGGATGTTGGCTGTGCCTTTAACCCAGGCGGGCTCGCTGACAGATAATAGTGAGTTTTCTACTGCTCCGGTAATGAATCATGGTGAGCGCTGGCGTATTGGTTATTTTGAAGGCGGTGAGTATGTTGATTATCAGAAAGTACTCATTGAAACGATCAAAGGACTAATGCAGCTCGGCTGGATTGAAAAAGCTGAAATCCCAGATCAGCAGGGTGAACAAACAGAACAGCTCTGGCAATGGCTGCAACAGGGCATACACAGTGAATATATTGAGTTTGTGCCCGATGCGCATTATACCGCGAAGTGGGACGAAACAGTGCGTAGTCAGCTAACTGAGACGATCATCACCCGGCTGAACCAGAATGATCTTGATCTGATGATTGCGATGGGTACCTGGGCGGGGAAATCGCTCGCTAACAATCGCCATCATACTCCCACCATGGTGTTGTCTGCCAGCGACCCCATCTCCACCGGTATTATTAAGAGCGTATATGATTCTGGATATGATCACGTACACGCTACGGTTGATCCTAACCGTTATGAGCGTCAGGTGCGGGTCTTTCACGATATTGTGGACTTTAAAAAGCTGGGAGTTGCTTATGAAGATACAGAGAACGGCCGCAGTTACGCTGCACTAGATGTAATCGAAAAGCAAAGCCGGCAGCGGGGCTTCAAAATAGTCAGCTGTCATACCCTGAGTGACATTAGTGACACCGCACGGGCAGAAGCCAGCGTCATTGATTGTTTTCGCAAACTGGCTCCTCAGGTCGACGCTATCTATGTGACGGTTCAGGGAGGGGTTACCGCTAATAGCATCGTTCAACTGGTGAAAATTGCGAATGAAAACCGGGTACCCACATTTTCTCAGTCCGGATCGGATGAGGTTCGCAAAGGTTTGTTGCTGAGTCTGTCTCAGGCCGGTTTTCGCTATATCGGTGAGTTTCATGCCTCCACATTTGCCAAGGTATTTAATGGTGCAGAGCCTAACCAGCTAACCCAGTTGTTTGAAGAACCTCCCCGCATGGCGGTCAATCTTAAAACGGCTGAAATTGTTGGCTTTAATCCCCCTTTACTGTTGTTGGGTGCCGCGGATGAGGTGTATCGGGATATTCCTTCAGAATAAAACCAGAATAAAAAATAAGGACATATGCGCGAGTGATACTTATAAAATCAGGGAAAATGAGACTGCTGACATGGCTGGTGGGGATGCTTTTGTTGTTATCAACGGGGTGGCTTCAGGGGGCTGAAGCAGACACCTCGCCTGTGTTGAATCATGGGCAGAAGTGGCGGGTAGCGTATTATCAGGGGGGGGAATACTATGATTACTATCAATACCTGAAAGCCACTGCCGAGGGACTGATGGCGCGGGGTTGGGTGACCCCCCAGAAGGTTCCTGAGCAGTTGACAACCGCCCGGGCGCTGTGGCGCTGGTTAACTGAGAGTGCTCACAGTGATTACCTCGAATTTCTGCCAGATGGCTTTTACAGCGCAGGCTGGGATCGGAATACCCGTGCTGAACTGCGGGAAGGGGTCATTGCCCGGTTGCAGCAAACGGGGGAGATCAGTCTGCTGATTGCGATGGGAACCTGGGCCGGAATCGATATGGCGGTTGATCGCCATACAGTACCGACGATGGTGATCTCCGTAAATAACCCCCGCAATCTAGGCTTGATCCGGGATTCGCAGAACTATCAGCATATCTATGTCACTGAAGACCCTCAGCGTTATGAGCGTCAGCTGACCCTGTTTCATGACTTGATCCGATTTAAAACCCTGGGGGTTGCCTATGAAGACAGTGTTGAGGGGCGCAGTTATGCGTCTATCGATACGGTTCAACGACTCGCGAAAGAGCGTGGTTTCCAGGTGGTCAGTTGCTATACCCAGAGTGATGTGGCCGACCAGTCGCTGGCCGATAGATCCGTGATTAACTGTTTCCGGGAGTTGGTGCAGAAAGTCGATGCCATCTACGTGACCGCTCAGGGAGGCGTCAATCATAACACCATCCCGGAGCTGGTCGAGATAGCCAATCATCACCGTATTCCAACTTTCTCACAGTATGGGCAGGATCAGGTGAAACAGGGTTATCTGATGAGTCTGTCTCAGTCGCAAGGGTATCCGGAAGAGGGGCGGGCCCTGGCTGATGTGGCAGTAGGTATTTTTAAGGGAAGCGTACCAGCGTCATTGGCTCATCGCTCTGCAGAAGCAAACCGAATCACCCTGAATCTGAAAACGGCTGAGCAGATAGGACTTTATCTTAATGCAGATCTGCTGGCTGCAGCGGATCAGCTGTATTGGCAGATAGAACAACCCTGAGTACTGAGTATGTTGTCCAGTTTCAAGTTTAAAATTATCGCCCTGATTGTCGCAGTATTGCTCTGCACGGCTGCGGGGGTGATGTATTTCACTCAGCGTGATGTGGGGCAGGCGATGCTGGTTGCTGAACAGAAGTCAGCCCGCAACGTACTGCAGCTGGCAGATATGAATATCCGTGCTGGCTATGAACAGCTGATCAGCGAAAAGGTCGATATCCTCAGTAAAATTAAAGCGGATATGCGCCAGCTCACCCGTCTGGGACAAACGGTACTGGACAGTTATGCTGCTGTGTCAGCACAAGGACTGCTCAGTGAGGAGGCCGCCAAACAGGTGGCCCGCCAATGGCTTGCAGATGTTGATTTTAATAATGGCGACCTTATCCTGTTTGCCCCGGACGGGGTGATTGTTGGTTCAACTGATCCAAAACTGACCGATACCTCAATAGCGGGGTTGCGTGATCTGAAAGGGCGGCAATTACATCAGGCGATGCGTTTCGATCAGCTACCGCCTGATGGTGATAGTGGTATCTTCTTTTGGCATAAGCCGGGCGAACCCGAAGGGGGGCGTTATATGGGCTATTTTCTCCCTCTGGCAAACTGGGGCTGGACGATGGGAATTATTGTCAGTTTTGCCGACGTTGAGGAGGAAAGCCAGAAGCAGATGAATCGTATTGTTGATACGCTGCGGCTGACCTTCAATAAGCTTCAGGTGGCTGAGACAGGCTACGCTATGCTGTTTAGGGGTGACCGGGAGATACTGATAGAACCCCCTTCGCAGCGGTTGAGCGACACGATCACAACGGATGATCTGGATTGGAACAAAGCGGGGGTTCTGGAACAGATTATCAGCGCCTATCAGCGGGGAGAAAGCTCGATCAGTCATCATAGCGCGTTTACCGGTGGGCGCGAGGTGCAGATCTATTTCAGTTACTTTAAGGCATTTGACTGGTACTCCGCGGTGGTGGTGCCGGTTTCTGAAATTGCGGCCCCTGGCCGGGCGGTTGTCGCGCAGCAAAGTCTGATAATAGGGCTGATCTTTCTGGGCAGTATCAGCGCTGCCTTTATTCTCGTATACCGTATGGCTGCTCCTCTGAACATACTGGCCTCTTATGCCAAATCCCTGCCTGAGCAAGACTTTATCCGTCAGGGGGAGCAGCGTCAGAAAATTCTCAGTCTTGTCCGGGACAAGCCGGACGAGATTGGTCGCCTGGCCGAGTCATTTCTGTTTATGGAACAGGCGATCAGATCCACCATTCAGCAGGTGCACAAAGAGAAAGAGATCGCCATCAGTGCCAGTAAAGCCAAAAGTGAGTTTCTGGCCACCATGAGTCATGAGATTCGTACCCCAATGAATGGTGTACTGGGGATGACTGATCTGGTGCTGGATACCCAGCTAAGTAATGAGCAGCGTAGATTTATGCAGATGATCCGCTATTCCGGAGAGGGGTTGCTGGATATCATCAACGACATACTGGATTTCTCCAAAATTGAAGCAGGTAAGTTGCAGCTGGATTACCGGCCTTTGAATCTGACAGAGCTACTGCGGACTCAGGTCTCCATCCTCAATCTGCAGGCACAAAAGAAAGGGCTGAAACTGACCTGCAACCTGCCAGATGAGCTGAATACCGTTGTGCTGGGGGACCCTGTACGGCTGCGCCAGGTGCTGACCAACCTTATCGGTAATGCTATTAAATTTACCCGCGATGGCTCAATTGAAGTGACCGCAGTGCTGTTTGAAGAAACCGAAGAGGATCTCTCTTTTCAGATTCGTGTTGCGGATACCGGTGTGGGGATTTCACCCGAGCATCAGAGTGTAATATTTGAATCATTCGCTCAGGCTGACAGCACTACCACCCGCAACTATGGCGGCACAGGGCTAGGATTGGCTATCTCTCGTCAATTGGTTGAAATGATGGGCGGCCTGATCGATTTTTCCAGTGAGCCGGGTAGAGGAACGACCTTCTGGTTTGGTCTGACACTGGCCAAAACCGATGCTCAGCCCGAGTCTGAACCCTCTGAGTTGCAATTGCCCGGGGACCGGGAGGTCATCGAGGGGCATATTTTGCTGGTGGAAGATCATCCTGTGAATCAGGAATATGCACTTCAGGCACTAAAGGGGTTGGGGGTCAGGGTTGATCTTGCCGCCAATGGTGTTCAGGCACTGAAAATGATCAGTGAGAACGATTATCAACTGGTATTGATGGATTGTCAGATGCCGGAGATGGATGGTTATCAGGCAACCGCAGAGATTCGCAAGCAGGAGCAGGCTGAACAGCGGGCCCACCTGCCCATAATAGCCCTGACGGCTAATGCGATGTCAGATGACCGGCAGCGCTGCCTGGATGCGGGGATGGATGACTATCTGGCGAAACCGTTTGGCAAAAAACAGATCGCTCATATTCTCAGGCACTGGCTGCCTCAGGGGGTAACAGAGGACAGTCGTGCCGGGTTGACAGACTATGTAGCCGGAGAAACCCTGTTAAATGACCGGGAGTTCCAGTTGGATAAAGCCGTTATCGATGAGGGGGTTATATCTCAGCTGATCGAAATGGATGCCAATGGCGCTTTTCTGCGTAAAATTATTGATGCCTATCTGGAAAAGTCGCCGGACGACATCAAACGGCTGAAGCAGGCACTGGCAGCACAGGATGGACAGATGCTGAGGGTTGCTGCCCATAGTTTTAAATCAAGTAGCTATAATCTGGGGGCCATGACACTGGCCGAGTTATGTAAGGCCTTAGAGCAGGTAGGCAGGGATGGCATGCTGGACCAGGCCCCGACACTGCTGGCAGAGATAGAGGAGGCCTATCTGAGCGCCCGGGAGATATTAATAGCGATCAGACATGCAGAGGGCAATGATGACAGTCACGCAGGTGAGTAAACCCGCAATCTACCGGGTGCTGGTGGTGGATGATGACCTCACTGCCCGGATATTGGCGAGTCACTCCCTTGAGCATGAGGGGTTTGAAGTGTTGCTGGCTGAAAATGGTATTGCCGCGCTGCAGATTTTCCAGGAGGCTCAGCCGGATATTGTTCTGATGGATGTGGAGATGCCCGGACTGAACGGTTTTGAAGTTTGCCGTCAGTTACGCAATATGCCCTGCGGCAAGCTGGTTCCGATTCTGATGGCGACAGGTCAGGATGATATTGACTCGGTGCGCGAGGCTTATGCGGCCGGCGCTACCGATTTTGTTTCCAAGCCTTTCAACTGGAAAATACTGGGGCACCGTCTCAGCTATATGATCCGGGCCAGCAATACCACTGAGCAGTTGCGCCAGTTGCAGAAGAGTGAAACCCGACTGGGTAACGCTCAGCGGATTGCCCGGCTGGGGAACTGGGAATGGCATCTGGAAAGTGGCGAAGTCTACTGGTCTGATCAGTTTTTTCAGCTGTTGGGGGGAAGGCGAGGCGTGACTGATACCGGCATTCGCAGCTTCTTGCGCTGCATCCCCGCCAACGAGAGGCCGCAGATGCGTCACTGGCTTAAACAGCTGTTGAACTGCGGTTATTCCGGGTTTATGTCAGGGATCAATCACAGTATCAGTGTAGCCGGACAGGAGATTAAGAGTGTACAGCATCAGGCAGAGGTGTTTTGTAATGATCAGGGTAAAGCCACCATCATTGCCGGAACCATGCTGGATGTTTCTGAGCTGAAGCGGGCTCAGGATCAGGTCTTAAGGCTGGCGCGGTTTGACAGTCTGACAGGGCTGTCAAACCGGAGTGTCTTCTGTGACCGGGTGCAGCTGGCTATCGATCAGGCAGAACGTAAAGGCTGTCTGGGAGCGGTGCTGTTTCTGGATCTGGATAACTTCAAGCGGATAAACGACACCTTTGGACACGGAATCGGTGACCTGCTGCTGAAGGAGGTGGCGCAGCGCCTGACGGAGAGTGTCCGCCTGACTGACCGACACGCTGACCACTCTGCAACGGCGGGTCTGAATGATCACTTCACCAATACTGATGAGGATCTCTTGCCCCCGCTGGTGGCCCGGTTTGGCGGGGACGAATTTACCGTCCTGCTGCCTGAAATTAATCAGGTGATGGATGCCGAAAATGTTGCCCGCAGAGTGCTCGACTCTATTGGACTGTCGATCGACCTTGCCGGGCATGAAGTCGTTATAACGCCCAGCATTGGGATCGCTGTTTTTCCTCATCATGGTGAGGATGTAGACAGCCTGATGAAAAACGTTGATGCCGCTATGTACTATGTAAAACATGCGGGCAAAAACGGCTATGAACTATTTGTTAAATCGATGAATGTCGTGGCAAAACGACGGCTGGAGCTGGAAAGTCATTTGCGTCACGCGATAGCTGAGAATGAACTGTCACTGAACTATCAACCTCAGATCGAGATGAGCAGTGGTAAAATCGTCGGTGTTGAGGCACTGCTGCGCTGGAATAGCAAACAGCTGGGCTTTGTTTCGCCGGTTGAGTTTATCCCGATCGCCGAAGAAACCGGGCTGATTGCACCGATTGGCGAGTGGGTGATGCGGGAAGCCTGTCGGCAAACCCGTCAATGGCAACTGGAAGAACTGCCGCAGATCAGGGTTGCGGTTAACCTTTCGGTGCGCCAGTTTGCCAAGCAAAACCTTGAAAAACTGGTGTACCAGGTGCTGCTGGACACCGGCTTGCCGGTGCACTGTCTGGAGCTTGAGATCACCGAAAACATGCTGATGGATGATGTTGATGGTTCGGTTGAAACCCTGCATCGCTTAAAGGCGTTGGGGGTACAGCTGGCGATTGATGATTTCGGCACCGGTTATTCCAGTCTCAGCTATCTGAAACGCTTCCCTATTGACCGCTTGAAGGTTGATCGCTCCTTTATCACCCATGTGACCACGGATCCCGGAGATGCCTCCGTAACCCAGGCTATTATCGCGGTGGCCCATAATCTGGGGCTGAGTGTCACCGCTGAGGGGGTGGAAGATGAATCGCAACTGGCATTTCTGCAACAGCATGACTGTGAAGAGGTGCAGGGGTATCTCTTCAGCCGGCCGCTGAGTGCCGATGATCTGGCAGCGTTACTGCGGGCCTCCAACGGCTATATGCCACTTAAAAAGTCTGAACACTGATCAGGATCAGTGGTTTCTTCGCCGGGGGATCGCTCCCCGGTCTTGCAATCAGTCTATGCAATGCTGCGCCACAATGATTAACCTGTGGCCGTTATTTTCTCTTGTTTTTCGCGTATTTATTCGTTTTTTAAGTTTCATTTAAGTTAGCACGTCTAAACTACGGGTTAACTTGTGAAAGCAAAAGGCAGATATGTCATACCCCTTTAAGGCATTGTTGACAGTAGTATTCTTTCTAGGTACCAGCACTGTTTATGCAGACCCAGAAGATGAGGTCGACTCTGATGTGGCGGTTGAACTGGTTTCAACAGGTAAGATCATCTCACTCGATCAGTTGCTTGCACTGCACCAGAATCTTACCAAAGGTCATATGCTGGATCTTGAGCTGGAGCAGAACGATGAGGATTTTACCTATTTGGTTGAGATGCTTCATATCGATGGACATGTGAGTGAGTATGAGTTTGATGCAGTAACAGGTGAATTGTTGCAGGAATCTTTCGGAGAGTAATCTGGATGCGAGTTCTGGTGATAGAGGATGATGTCAGATTGGTGAATGAGCTGCGTAACCAGCTGCAAAAAAATGGTTATGTGGTTGATACGTCTGCAGATGGAGTTAATGGCGTCTTCCTGATCCGGGAAATCCCCTTTGATGTGATCGTGCTTGATCTCGGCCTGCCGAAGAAATCGGGGCTGGAAGTGCTTCGGGAGATCCGCTCTGAACAGATTGATACACCGGTTCTGATACTAACAGCCCGGGATAGCTGGCAAGAACGGGTTGATGGTCTGAAAGCCGGAGCTGACGACTATCTGGGGAAGCCTTTCTTTATGGAGGAGCTGATGGCCCGTCTGGAAGCCCTGATTCGCAGACGGCATGGTCAAACTTCGCAACAGCTGGAATATGCCGGGGTCACGTTGTATCTGGACACGCAGGTTGCCCGCAGTCAGGATGGCGATGAGTTCCAGTTAACGGGTATTGAGTTTCGTCTGCTCCGCTATCTGTTGATGAATCCGGACCGTTTAGTGAGTAAAACCATACTCTCTGAACATGTTTATGAAGAGGAGCAGATTCGCGATAGCAATGTCATCGAAGTCTATATTAATCGTTTACGACATCGGTTTGGCAAACAGTTTATTAAAACTCGCAGAGGGCAGGGATACTGCCTGCAGACAGAGAGGAGTGATCCGTGAAAGCAGAGAGGCAATCACTGGAACGGAAGATACGACGGGGGCTGATTCTGTTGATTGCCCCGGCTTTTGTTTTGTTGTTGCTGCTGCTGCATATGGGGATCAATCGTATTACCAGCGAGTATATCGGCTCAAGACTGGAAGGTGATATTGAAAATATTATCACCGCACTGGAGTGGTCAGATGGGCGCTGGACAATTAATGAAAGCAGAGTGTCTGAGATTTTTAACCGGGTCCGTTCCGGGCATTATTATATCATTCGCTGGGAGGGGGGAGAGCTGCGTTCCCGAAGCCTGTGGGATATCAGGCCTGATGTTGAGCTGCTTCCCCCGGGTAAACAGGCTCAGTCACAGGCTGGCGGTATTGGTGATGAATACTGGCAGGTATGGCAACAGGGTATCCGTAAACAAAATCAGGATGTCACTATATGGGTAGCTGAAGATATCAGTGCATTTATTGCCCGACAGAACGAATATGAGTATTACCTGTTAACTGTGTTGGTCGCCCTGACCCTGTTAATTATCTTGCTTCAACGCAGTATTTTGCAAAGGGGGTTTGCCACCCTGAAGCCACTGCAAACCGCTTTGGTCAGAGGAAAAGTCAGCGGTGCTGTTGATCTTCCACAGAGTATTCCAGATGAGGTTAAGCCACTGGCTGATGCGATTGAGCGTCTGATTGAATATTCGGGAAAACAGCTGAGCCGTTCCAGAACAGCGACCGCCAATCTTGCCCATGAGTTGAAACTTCCGTTACAGCATCTGCAGATACTGTCTGAGGCAATCGAGGTTGAAGACAACCGCGAAAGTCTGGCACAGATCTATACGCAATTACAGCGCCGGATTGAGGGGGAGTTACGCCGCGCGAAAATTTCAGGTTCACCGACACCGGGTGAACTGTTCAACCCAGTGGAGGAGCTGCCCTATCTGGTTCAGTTATTAAACCGCAAACGTAACCTTGATGGTGAGATAGAGCTGGTTCAGCATGTTCCCGAGTTTGCTGTCCCTTTTGATCGCGATGATATGTTGGAACTGGTGGGTAATCTGCTCGACAACGCCTGGCGCTATGCCCGCTCAAGGGTGCTGTTAAGTATCAGAGAGAACCGTGGTGCCTGGACCATTATTGTCAGCGATGATGGTCCGGGGATACCTCCGGATTCAATTGAAAAAATGTGTGTTAGAGGAACCCGTGTTGATGAACATGGGGATGACAATCATGGTCTGGGGCTGTCGATCTGTCAGTCTGTTGTGAATAGTTATGGCGGGAAGATGCGCTTGCATGCAGCAAAGTTAGGTGGCCTGCAAGTCATTATTGATATACCGCAGTCAGGAAACCCATCCGTTGAAGAAGGAATAAGTGATGAGACAGAAGCATTTAACTAAGTTGGCTGCGCTTCTGGTTATTGTTCCAGTCATGAGTATGGCTGAAATTAAACCAGGTAGTGTTGTGATTTATTCCGATGGCGATGCAGAGAAGTTGTTGGCAGCGAATAAAGAGTGGAGTCTTTGGGAAGATCAGCGTAAGCGTCAATATAAGCGCGCCTATCTGCCATATTTTCCTGTGTTGGAGTATCGACGCTTTGGTGAAGAACCCAGTGGTTATGATCAGTTTGTGCCTGATTTAAGTGAAGTAGAGCTAAAGCCCTTCAGTGATCGTGAGTCTGTGCAGTTTGATCTGACCCGCCGGGATCTTCAGAAAGGCACAAAAAAACGATTATGGCGCTGTAGCTATGCAGGGATCGGGAGCTATGTGCTGAGAAAACAACAGCTGAAAACCCATGAGTACAGTTGCCGGCGGTTGGTTGTGGATAAACGTTTCATTGAAAAAGTCCGCGAACAGTTGCTGCTGTCCTATTCACCAGAATTGAATCTGGTCGTGAAACAGGTGAAGACCAATCGTTATGGTAAGGAACAGCTGGTGCAAGTTGAACGCATTCTCACGCCAGAGCGTGCCACCAGGAAGCGCATAGCCCGCACTGTCTACAAAATTACATCCAGGTAGGTGATCGATATGCTGAAACGAATTGCTCAGGCTAAACGTAGTTACATTACCCGCAATGCAGATCTGTCGCTTGCCACAGCGCTGGGTCAGGGGAAGCCTCGCTCGGGTGATCTTATCCTGGCCCGGGTAGACCGGGTACGTAATCATACCCGGCTGGAAAACATTTTTGGCCGCAGAGAACATCTTTATCCCGGGGATGAAATTGTCGTCGCGGCGGCTGATCGCTACGCGACTGGTCAGTTTCATGCTCGGGTACCGGAGCAGCTGGGAGCCTGTCATCTGGTGGCCGCAGGAGGTATTGCCGCGGAGGTTATACAGCGAAATGCCGGCGTTAAAGGCGCGACGGAAATTACCGCACTTGGATTGCTGTGTGACGGCAGCGGTAACCCCCTCAATCTCAGTCAGTTTGCGCCCCTCAATAATCTGCAAGTAAAGCCGGTTTCATTGCAGCAGTTACCGACACTGCTGGTGATGGGAAGTGACATGAACAGTGGCAAAACAACCCTGGCTTGTGCTGCCGCAAATGGATTGCGACAAGCGGGTTACCGGATATCCGTGACCAAACTGACCGGTACTGGTGCTGGTCCCGATTATTGGCGAATGCTCGATGCGGGTGCGGCCCGGGTGGTTGATTTTCTTGATGCCGGCTATGCCTCAACGGTGGGCATGAAGCCTTCTCAGCTGATCGCTATATTACGGCAGTTTAAAGCCGATGCACTGCAGCAGGGGAGCGATATTCTGATCGTAGAGGTAGCGGACGGGGTTCTGCAGCCGGAAAACCGGGCTTTGCTGGAAAGTGACGGTTTTATCAATGAGGTCAGCGCCGCTCTGGTTGCCGCTGATGGTGCTATCGCCGCTACGATGACCGCGCAGACGGTGCTGCATGCTGGCATTTCTGTACTCGGGGTTGGCGGTCTGATATCGCGCTCTCCATTGAGTTGTGATGAAGCCAGAGCCAGCCTTGGGCTGCCTATTCTTGATCTGAATGACTTTCACCGGAACAGTATCCGGGATTATATCCTTGGTAGTCTGTTTGGAGCAGAACACTATGCTGCCGCGAATTCTGGCTGATAAGCGCTGGCAGCAACTGTTACTGCTAGCGGCAACCGGTATCCTGCAATCCGTATGCCTGATTCTGTTGATCAGTTGGGGGCGTCATGTGGTTGAAGGCGCTGAACCACATTCGCCAGTTCCCTGGGGACTGGGTGTCATGGCGATAATATTTCTGGCTGCCGGACGATACGTTGAGCGCTTTTACGCTGAGCTGTTGGCACAGCGATATATATTTTTGCTAAGACAAAAGGTGTTTGAAAAGTCACAAAGTTTAGCGCCTAAGGATTTCCGTATTGCCGATAAGGGCGGTACTTTACTGAGACTAACCGGCGATATGACCGCGATTCGAAACTGGATTGTGCAGGGGATGGCGCCGCTGATTGTTATCGGACTGTGGTTTATCGTTTCTTTGCTGGCGCTTCTGCAATTGCATTATCTGCTTGGGGTTGCTTTGCTGGTCCCTCTGCTGGTGGCGGTCGCAGGTAATTATCTGCTGGGGCGTTACCTGTTTGTTCAATCAGAACAGCTACGCCGTCGTCGTGGCGAGATGATACGCAATGTCACCGAAAAGTTGCGTCAGTTGCCTCTGATTCGTGCCTATAACCAGCCTGCCAAAGAGACACGGCGTTTTCTTCGCCAGTCCCAGCGGTTGATGCAAAGCCAGATCTGCAGAGCCCGCACGTCGGCGTTGATGCGGGGAATGAATGAGGCGATATTACTGTTCGCAATGCTGACGCTGATCGGCACCGGGCTGCATTTGCAACAACAGAATATTATCAGTGCCCAGTATATGGCGGTGTTGATGACTGCCGCCCTGTATCTGTTGGGGCAGTTGCGACGCTTGACCCGGTTGTATGAATTCTGGACCCTGAAAAGGGTTGCTGAGAAAAAGTTAGTACAGTTTCTTAGCCGTAATTCGCTCCATGAAGGGCGGAGAAACAGGATTTCTGGAATATTTAAGGTTGAGCTGCAGCAGGTGTTTTGCTCTAACCGTCTGACGCCCCAATCTTTTACCATTAATAGCCATAGCAGGATTCTTCTCAGGGGTGGGTCGGGTAGTGGTAAGAGTACACTGTTATCGGCGATTGCCGGGCTGACTCGCATCAGTGGCGGCAGGATTCTACTCAGTGATAAGAATATAAAAAGTTATCGCAGCCGTGTAATCAGTCAGCATATCTGTCTTGTCAGTTCATATTTGCCATTGCTTCGGGGAACACTGAAAAAGAATCTTCTGTATGGGGCCCGTAAACTCAATGATAAAGACCTTCAGGCGGTATGTTCATTGTGTGAATTGAATAATCCGCAGGAGTTGGCGCAAGGGTTACAGACTCGCTTGGAAGAGGGCGGAGCAAACTTATCAGCCTCTCTTATTTACCGGATTATGCTGGCCAGGGCACTGTTGCGAAAGCCCTCCCTGCTGTTGCTGGATGAGGATGTTGCCCATCAGAGCCTGGATGTACAACAGGTTATCCGCAGACTTGCCGGGACGTTTCAGGGGGCTATCGTTTTGTGTGCTGACTTCAGTGGAGCAGAGGAGATCTGTCCTCAGCGCTGGGATCTGACAGGCGTATCTGACGCCGGATCGGCAAATAATAAGGTGATAGTGATGGAGCAGTATGCGAAAGGTAAATGAGTTGCTACCGTCTCCGGGAGAGGCTAACCGGGTTATCTTTCCTGCGATTCCCGGGCTGCCTTTGTGGCTGTATCAACCACGAAAAGTGCGCAATATGAGGCGTGTGCTGGTTGCTGTGCATGGGATATCCCGGGATGTAAAAGAACAACTGGATTGTTACCGGCCATTGGCCGATGAGATGGGATGCTGGCTGATAGTGCCAACATTCAGCGCTGAAAAATTTCCCCGTTATCAACAGCTCTGTGCTGGCTCCGGTCAGCCCAGAGCCGATCTTGCACTTAACAGCTTTCTGGCATTGTGGCGCTGTATGCATGGACAGTCATCTCTGAAAATTCTGCTCGTGGGATATTCCGGCGGCGCTCAGTTTGCTCATCGCTATGCGTTACATCATCCGCAACAAGTCGCTGCTATGGCACTGGGCAGTGCGGGGTGGTACAGCTTTCCTGATGATCAGGTTAAATATCCCCGGGGGATCGCCCGTACCGTTGCACTGGATCGGGTGCGTCTGGACGAGATGCTCCGAATTCCAATACTGGTTACCGTGGGCGATCAGGATAATCTCAGGGACAGCAGTCTGAGAACTTCGGTTAACCTTGATCAGCAGCAGGGGGAAAACCGTATACAGCGGGCTATTCGCTGGGTGGAGGCTATCAGGCGTTTACAGTTGAAAAAATCGTATCGACCGGTTGAGTTAAAAATGCTGGCGGGACAGGAACACAATTTTTATAACAACATGCAACTAGGGGGGATGGCAGAGCTGGTTCTGCAATTCCTGTTAGAGAGTGAGAGAGATGCGAATGATGAAGAAAAAAATCTTGCTGATGGGCGCACTGATAGCCGCTATATCAGGGTGTCAGGTGAAGGATGAAAGCACACAGTTAACTGCAGCTGAGCTGCAACATCTGTTTATGGATCGAACGGTAGAGTCTTATAATCTGATAAATGGCTCGACCAGTTTTACTTACTACGCGACAAATGGGCAGGTTGAGCAGGAGCGGTACTGGGAGAGGCGAAAAGGAAAGTGGCGAATACAAGGGGATGAGATCTGCCTGCAGATGGAGCAAAAATCTGAGAGTTGCAGATCTGTGTACCAGGTGGGTGATCGTTACTATAAATATCGTACCGATGATCAGGGGCAGTTGCAGAAGATCATCCGTTATAGACAATTTTTGACGGGTAACCGGTTGTAATCAGAAGCGATTCTGAGCAACCTGCGATATCTGCATCAGGCAGACGCTTAACTCAGGTGTTTTGCCAGATGATCAACCAGCATTCTGACTTTGGAGGATAAGTGGCGATTATGGGGGTAAACTGCCCAGACCCCCTCGCTTGAATGCTGGTAGTTTTGTAGTAACGAGATCAGCCCCCCGTTTTTAATATAGGGTTCGACATAATAGTCGGGTAGCTGCACTATGCCGATCCCTTTCAGCGCTGCATCCAGCAGTGCCTGACCACTGTTACAGTGCAGGTTACCGCTGACCCGGATATTACGTTCATGTCCCTGTTCCAGAAAACGCCAGTACTCCAGCGTGCCCAGCAGACAGTTATGGTGACTCAGTTCATTCAGGACATGGGGTTCGCCATGGGTTGCCAGGTAGGCAGGAGAGGCACAGACATATAACTGCCGGGAGATCAGTTGCCGGGCGATCATGCTGGAGTCTTCCAGCTTACCCAGACGGATCGCCAGGTCATATCCAGAGGCCACCAGGTCCACGGTCTGATTGGTCAGGTGGCACTGTACCTCCAGCTCCGGATAGAGACTGATAAAGTCGTTGATCAGCGGGGCGATCTTTTGCTCACCGTAGGTGGCCGGAGCGGTGACCTTCAGCTTACCCCGTGGCGTGTTCTGAAGATTGTTGACGGCCCGTTCCGCTTCTTCCAGGCCATTCAGCAGTTGCCGGCAGTACTGATAATAGGTTTCGCCCGCTTCTGTTGCAGTCACCCTGCGGGTGGTACGGTAGAACAGTTTGGTCCCCAGACGGTTTTCCAGTGAACTTATCTGACGGCTGACCTGTGCCGTAGAGATACCCAGTCGCTTTGCGGCGGCCGTAAAACTGGTTGTTTCCGTGACTGCAATCAGTTCAGATACCCCTTCCCATCGGTTCATTATTACAGTCTCGTAAAAGTATATTGATGAAAAGATAGATTATCCTGATTTCATTAACAACTACAATGGTGACTTAACTGACTATCCCTCGTCATAAATACAACCCAGAATGAGAGTTGAAGAGAATGACTATGATTAAATCTAGAGCCGCTATTGCATGGGGGCCGAATCAGCCTCTGTCTATTGAAGAAGTGGATGTCATGCCACCTAAGGCAGGCGAGGTGCTGGTACGCATCGTCGCTACCGGTGTTTGTCATACTGACGCTTTTACACTGTCGGGTGAAGATCCTGAAGGGATTTTTCCGGCGATTCTGGGCCATGAGGGCGGCGGCATTGTTGAGCAGGTTGGTGAAGGCGTTACCAGTGTGGCGGTTGGCGACCATGTTATCCCGCTGTACACCCCTGAGTGTGGCGAGTGTAAGTTCTGTAAATCCGGCAAAACCAACCTGTGTCAGAAAATCCGTGAGACCCAGGGGAAAGGCCTGATGCCTGATGGTACAACCCGCTTTTATAAAGACGGTCAGCCGATCTATCACTACATGGGCTGCTCTACCTTTTCTGAATATACTGTGCTGCCAGAAATCTCGCTGGCCAAGGTGAATAAAGAAGCGCCGCTGGAAGAGGTCTGCCTGCTGGGTTGCGGTGTGACCACTGGTATGGGCGCTGTCATGAATACCGCTAAGGTTGAAGAGGGCGCCACGGTAGCGATCTTCGGTATCGGCGGTATCGGCCTGTCAGCGATTATCGGTGCAACCATGGCAAAAGCCAGCCGTATCATCGCGATCGATATCAATGAATCTAAGTTTGACCTGGCGCGTAAGCTGGGGGCGACCGACTGCATCAACCCACAAAACTTTGATAAACCGATTCAGGAAGTGATTGTTGAGCTGACCGATGGTGGTGTTGATTACTCGTTCGAGTGTATCGGTAACGTTAATGTGATGCGCTCCGCCCTGGAATGCTGCCACAAGGGCTGGGGTGAGTCTGTCATCATCGGTGTCGCTGGTGCCGGTCAGGAGATCTCTACCCGTCCGTTCCAACTGGTGACCGGGCGTGTATGGCGTGGTTCCGCCTTTGGTGGTGTTAAAGGGCGTTCTGAGCTGCCAGAGATTGTTGAACGTTACCTGCAGGGTGAGTTTGCACTGAATGACTTCATTACCCACACCATGGGTCTGGAGGATATCAACAGTGCCTTTGATCTGATGCATGAAGGTAAGAGTATCCGCAGCGTTATTCATTACGACAAGTAACCATCAGCGATAGCGGCTGCTATTTCAGCACGGCAGCCGTTGAGGACAGGATCTATGAGTCTTGAGCTTGTAAGTCAGACGAAGAGCTTTGGTGGCTGGCACAAACAGTATAATCACCAGTCATCGGCGCTGGGTGTGACGATGCGATTTGCCATCTATCTGCCGCCACAGGCGCAGAGTGGTGAGAAGGTGCCGGTAGTATACTGGTTGTCCGGGTTAACCTGCACCGATGAAAACTTTATGCAGAAAGCCGGTGCCCAGCGGGTTGCAGCTGAGTTGGGTATCGCCATCGTCGCGCCGGATACCAGCCCCCGGGGTGATAATGTAGCGAACGATGAAGGGTATGATCTGGGACAGGGCGCGGGCTTCTACGTCAACGCCACTGAGGCACCCTGGAGCGAGCACTTCCGGATGTATGATTACATCGTTGAAGAGCTGCCGTCGCTGATTGAAGCAACCTTTCCGGTGTCTTCAAAGCGGGCGATTGCCGGTCATTCGATGGGGGGGCACGGCGCCCTGATGATCAGTCTGCGTAATCCCGGACGTTATACTTCGGTGTCCGCTTTCAGCCCGATCAGTAATCCGGTCAGTTGCCCCTGGGGGCGTAAAGCGTTCACCGCCTATCTGGGCAGCGATGAGAGCAACTGGCAGCAGTACGATACCACGGTGTTGTTGCGCAACAGTCCGGTACACCTGCCAACCCGGGTGGATCAGGGGTTGGCGGATGATTTTCTGGCAGAGCAGTTGCAGCCGGAAAAACTGGCAGCGGCAGCCGCAGAATCGGGTTACCCGCTGCAGCTTGAACAGCATGAGGGCTATGATCATAGCTACTACTTCATCGCCAGTTTTATTGAGGATCAGCTAAGATTTCACCAGCGATACCTGCTGGCTGACTGATAGCGATTACAGTTGTTTGTTGAGGTGTGTTTTGGGGCTCTTTATGAGCCCCTTTTTTAGCGACTTCAAAACACCGATAGCAGCGACAGCAGCGAATCGTTTTGATACTGATCTGACAGCAGTTTAGCCGACATAATCAGCGTGATAATGACCACCAGAGGTCTGATCAGGCGGGCGCCCTGATTAACCACCAGATGAGCGCCTATCTGGCCTCCGATCAGCTGTCCGGCAGCCATGATAAAGCCTGCCAGCCAGAGGATATTGCCTCCCAGGGCAAAGAAAATCAGTGAAGCCAGGTTGGAGGTAAAGTTCAGGATCTTGGTGTGAGCGGTTGCCCGAGACATGCTGAAACCGAGTAGTGATACAAAGCCAAGCGCGAAGAATGTCCCGGTGCCGGGCCCGAAAAAACCATCATAAAACCCGATGGCGGTGCTGAACAGCAAGGCGAACAGAGCGTGACTGATTTTGCGGTCGCGATCCAGATCACCAACCCGCTTTGAAAACATAAAGTACAGTGCGATGCAGACCAGCAGGAGCGGCATAATGGATGCCAGCAGGGTGGTGTCCAGCTGCTGTACAATCAGCGTACCCGTAACGGCCCCCATGAAAGTACAGAGGATCATCAGCTTCATCTGCGTCAGATCGACCAGTTTTTTACGGATGAAGTAGACAGAGGCGGCAAAGGTGCCAAAACTGCCCTGCAGCTTATTGGTCGCCAGCGCCTCCACCGGACTCATACCGGATGCCAGTAGCACCGGCAGGGTAATCATACCGCCACCACCGGCGATCGCATCGATAATCCCCGCGCCAAGGCCGGTCAGCACGAACAGCAGGATAAGTGTCAGGTCCAGCTCCATCGTCACCTCTTTATTTGATATTCCATTGTTTAACAGGAGGCACTGTAACAGCTGCTGTTGTCTTCGCGATAGTAAAATTCTGAAGCGGATCAAGGGTGAAATCCGTAAAACTACGGAGACCTTTCTACGTAGTCTTTCATCTCTGGTTGCGCACTTTCACGAATAGTGGCCGTCGTCCTGTTTTGTCAGACTGTTTGCTATGCGAATACCGCTTTATTGCGGTTATCGGCGTTGATAAATCTGCCCTTAATCCTGAAGGGGTGGTGCAAACAGAGGAAGATAATAACAATGTTAAAACTGAACTTTGCGAAAAAGTTACTGGCGGTTGCCGCCTGTGCATCACTGCTGGCGAGCCCCCTGATGGCCGCCGAGAAAGTGTACCGGCTGAAGCTGGCTGAAACCTGGCCAACGAACTTCCCTGTCTTTGGTGATGCACCAAAAAATATGGCGGCTCGGCTAATGACGGAGCTCAGGCGTTGACGCTGATTGCTGAGGCGCAGCCCGATGTGGTGTTGATGGATATCTCTATGCCGGTGATGAGCGGGTTTGAAGCAACAGAGCGACTTCGGGCAAAACAACCCAATGTCCGGGTGTTGATTCTGAGTATGCATGAGAGCCGTGAGTATATCCTTAAGCTGATTCAGTGTGGCGCGGCAGGCTATGTCTTAAAGGATGTATCCTCTGACGAACTGATTACCGCTATCAAGACTGTCTACAGCGGCGCGACCTATTTTAGCGCGGGGGCGTCTCAACCCCTGTTTAGTCAGACCGATTTTCTAACGCCGGCCCTGGCCTCTGAGCCAAAAGAAGCGTTGACCTGCAGGGAGCAGGAAGTGCTTCGGCTGCTGGCCCAGGGGGCCAGTAATAAAGCGACGGCCCGGCAACTGGATATATCGGTCAGGACGGTTGAAACCCATCGTCAGAACATCAAAACTAAACTGGATATTCAGACAGCGGCGGGTTTGGCCCGCTATGCGATTGAACATAATCTGATTGACTGATTCGGGTCACAAGTGTCAGCGAGTGGTTAGCCTCTGCTTCCCCCCCAGCGCGATCGGTTTCAGGTGCTTTAGAGCGCAAAGATCCGCAGTCTTAAAACTTAAACCGGCTGATTAACTGATTCTGCTCCCGGCCCATCTGGGTCATCTCATCGCTCAGTGTCGCCGACTCTTTCGCCAGGTCGGTGACCTCTTCAGCAACCGTACGAATGGTTTGCAGGGTCTGGCTGATATCCCCGGCCACCATACTCTGTTCTTCGGCTGCGGTCGCTATCTGGGTCGATCGATGGGTGATCTCCTCCACTGCGGTGGCGATCGTATCAAACATCTGGCTGGCATCGAGCACCTGAACGGCGGAATCTTTAGCTAAAGAAGAGCTTTCCTGGATGCTGCTGACCACATAGTGGGTGGCTTTTTGCAGATTGTTTATCACCATTTCTATCTCGCTGACAGAGGTTGCCGTGCGTGCCGCCAGGGCTCTCACCTCATCGGCGACAACGGCAAATCCACGGCCCTGATCGCCGGCCCGGGCGGCTTCAATTGCAGCATTGAGGGCCAGCAGGTTAGTCTGCTCAGCCACCGAACGGATAACCAGCAGTACTTCTGCAATATTTTCACTGTCAGCGGCCAGCCCCTCAACCCGGGACATTGAGACCTGCATCTGTTGCGCCAGTGTTTCAATGTTATGGGTGGTAGTCTGGATCGATTGCCGCCCCGACAGCGAGGCTTGTTCTGCCCGGTGCGAGGCATCGGCGGCGTGCGCTGCATTTTTTGCCACATCAACCGACGACTGGGACATCTCCTCCGACGCGGTGGCAACCATGACAATCTGTTGCTGCTGTTGTTCCACATCATAGTTGGTTTTGAAAGCGAGCTTTGTGGCATGTTCGGATCGGTGCAGCGCCTCTTTTATGGAGTGGGCCATACTCTGTATCATATCCGCTAACTGACCGGCGAACTGGTTAAAATGTCCTGCCAGAATGCCGACCTCATCCTGTGATTGCACTCTTATGCGCTGGGTCAGATCGCCCTCGCCACTGGAGATCTGTGCCAATGCATCGGTTACCTGACGCAGTGGTTTGGTAATACGGATAGCCAGCCAGATGACGATCAGTGAGCCAAACACGACGATCAGCAATCCGGCAATGATAACGCCGGTGGTCTGTTTGTTTTGTCCCTGTTTCAGTACTGAGATAACACTATCTACCTGCTGCAAAACATGGCTGGCGGGTACTTCAATATAGAGCTTCCAGGTGGCCAGTTTATTCAGATCGAGGTGGCGGATCAGGGCGTAGCGCTGATCATCCTGTCGGGTCAGGGGCTGGCTGAGCTGAACATTGTCTGGCAGCAGCTCGGCAACATTCTGTCCGGCAGTGCTTTTATTCTGACTGTCGGCCACCAGGGTATCGGATGCTGATATCAGCATCACCCGGCCCTGACCGTCCGCCAGTTTACGGCCAAAGGCTTGCGCCGATGCCTGCATCTGTGACAGTGGCAGATCGATACCGACTACCCCGACCAGACGGTCTGCAAAGTAGATCGGTACGGAAACCGATGTCATCAGTGTTTTTTTACCATCCACTTCATCGGTATAGGGGTCGATAATGCAGGGACCTTTGCGTTCAAGCGGACAGCTGTACCAGCTATTGTAAGGGTGTCCGCTGCTGCTGGGTGTTGTGTCGCTGAGCGCCTGTTCAGTGAGCACCTCCTGAACCGCTTCGCCTTTAGCGTTATGGGCCCAGTAGACAGCGAAACGCCCGGCGTCATTGGAGGCGAGATCGGTTTCACCTTTATGGGTTTCATCGGCACCATCCAGAGCTTTTGGCAGGAAGACGGCGTAGACGCCGAGGACATCCGGATTATTCTGCAACGTGCCGGCGATGTACTGGTTGATAATATGGCGAACATCATCCGACGGGATATAGAGTGAGCGAAACTGCGTGCGCAGAAACGCTATATCACGGGCATAGCCTGTCGCGGCCAGTACGTTGGAGGTAAACAGTTTTTCAATACGTAACTTCTCGGCACTGGCAAAGGTTTCCATCTTATCCTGAGCGGCGCTGCTCAGGGCCGGTTCGATGGTGTTACGCAGCTGTTCTGTTGTGGCGTTGATCAGCAGGGTGGATATGATCAGCTGGATGATGACGGTCAGTCCCAGTAGCAGTGCCACCGGCAGGGATATTTTGCGTATTAAAGAGGTCCAGCTCATAGATCACCCGATTGTATATTCAGCACGGGATCGTCTTATGTAACGGCCGGGGATTCAATACCTATCAGGAGGTACCTGCACTATAGCTCAAGGCCAAAGGTTGAGCTCTGCTGATCGAGTTGCTTCACAAAGTCGCTGATCAGCGCCTGAACCTTGAGCACTTCGGGACGCTCGTTGTGTTCCAGCGATGACCACAGTGCTATATCCCGCCGTGATGAGGTGACGCCTTCCACCCTGAGCATCTGTTCGGGAGCGATCTGCTCTGTCATCAGGGCCAAACGGGCAGGCAACCAGACCAGCATCTCGGTGGTGTTTAAAAGGTGGATCACAGAACGGATGCTGCCGGTAAAAGCCATCTGAGCAGCATTGGCTCCGGTCACTTCTGTCTGGCTCTCGAGAAAGCCGGCGCTGGCCCCGGCGATAAACCACTTTTGCCGGGCGATATCCTCTTTTGTCACCGGCGTGTTTGAATCGATCAGTTTTGATTTCTTCCCGGCAAATATGCCTGAGCGGTCACGGAACAGAATCTGACGGTCCAGCGATTTCTGTGACACCGACAGATGTGCCGGCGCCAGCAGGAAATCTAACTCGCCATTCTGTAGCAGGTTGATTTGTGATGCAGCGGAGCCGGTGCGAAAATGAAATGCATAGCGTTTCTCCTGCAAAAAGTAATCGGTCATGCTGCTCACCGTGGCAAACTCCCAGAGTGGATCGATACCGATAACAAATTCGCTTTTATAACCACTGTGAAACTGGCGGATAACCTCTTCACCCCGGACCGTTTCTGCCAGAATCCGCTCACCAATCTGCGACAGCCGCGCACCGATCTCGGTGGGAATAACACCATAACGGGTGCGCTTTAACAGCGGGGCTCCTACCTTCATCTCCAGCTGCTGAATACTCCGGGTGAGGGTGGGTTGTGTCACATGCAGCTGTTCACAGGCACTGGTGAGCGATCCCTGTTTAACGACGATGGCTAATTGTTTCAACAGGTTAGGATTCATATATACGCATTCTTTATATCTTGGGCTAAAAACTGATTATTCCTTATATTGTCTGTGGTTTAAAGTGATCATTCTAATAATAAGAATGGCAGATTAACGATGCAGCTTTATGGTGAAAACGCTTATCGGGGCTATCCCCGTTTCTCTGATCCTCTGGTTTCTGTTGTGGTGGCGGTTTTAAGGCCATACCCGACACGGAACAGTATCCCGGTTTCCGGCTTCAGGTCCGCGTGTTGCAGTGAGTGTTGAGCAACGCTCGTCAGCTTATAAAACCTTTTAGATATATCTTTTAAATCAAATGGTTATAAGCGTTATATCCTGAAAAAACAAAACAAAAATAATCTAAATGGAATCTATGCAATGAAAAAACTAATTTTAGGCAGCGTTCTGGCTCTGACAGCAGGCGCAATGGTTCAGACGGTTCAGGCGGCAGATGTCACCTTGCGTCTGGCGCACTTCTTCCCTCCGGTGGCGGGGATACATAAAAATGTTGCCCAGGCGTGGGCAGATAAAGTGATGGCTGACTCCAGCGGGCGTATTGCGGTGGAGGTGTACCCCTCTTCAACACTGGCCAAACCTCCGGCGCTGTATGATGCGGTGACCAGTCGCATCGCCGATGTGTCACTCACCGTACAGGGCTATACTGCCAACCGTTTCCCGCTGACTCAGGTGGTTGAACTGCCGGGTATTACCAAAAGTGCGGCTCAGGGATCCTGTATTCTTCAGCGCCTGTACGATGAAAAACTGATCAGTGAAGAATATAGCGATACCCGGCCGCTGTTCCTGTTCACCCACGGCCCCGGTCATATTCATACCACCGAAAAAATGATTAAAGAACCGGCTGATTTTGAAGGGCTGAGAATCCGTCGCCCTACTGCGGTTGTGGCAAAACTGCTGGAAGGGTTGGGGGCACAACCTGTCGGCATGCCTGCGCCGCAGGCGTTTCAATCGGTTCAGCGAGGTGTTATTGACGGTGTTGCATTACCATGGGAGGGACAACTGACCTTCCGTATGAATGAGCTGACACCAAAACATACTGAGGTGGGTGGTTTGTACACCCTGTCGTTTCTGGTCACTATGAACAGGGATGTGTACAACAGTATGCCCGCCGATCTGCAAAAGGTGATTGATGATAACTCCGGTGAAACCTGGTCTCAGATCGCCGCCGGTGTGTTCGATGACGCGGATATTAAAGGGCGTGCGCAGGCAGTAGCGCTGGGGCATGAGATCTATACCGTTGAAAGCGGCAGTGAGAACCCGGCCTGGAAACCGGTGTTGGATAAAGCGTCTGAAGACTATCTGGCCGAACTGGAAGCGAAAGGGCTGCCCGCACGAGCCGTCTATGCGCGTGCTAAAGAACTGGCAGAAAACTGCAAATAACCCGCTAACGTCAGCGTCAATGAACCGGTGTAGCCTGTTATATCAGACTGCGCCGGTTTTTTTATGACCGGTTCGGATGGCCCACCGTCAACTGCTGTGATAAGGGGAGTTAGCCGCAGCACTTTTTGTATTTCTTACCACTGCCGCAGGAACAGGGCGCGTTTCTCTCCGGCGTCTTTTCGATCTGCACGGTCTTCGGTGTCGCTAACAGTGCCGTCAGTTCGACGATATTCTCTTCAGCCTCAGCATCGACCTCTATCGTTGCCACCAGATCATGTTCCGCAACAATCGCTTCCACTTCCCGCTTGCGCTCTTGCGAGGTGACTGTCAGTAATAATGGGCTGCTGTCGCTACCCGGCTTAACCTTTGCTTTGGTGTTATAACCGCTCTGACCGTAGTGACCCATAATATCGGGAGTACCTTTATAGAAACATTTAGACATGGGAGACTCCTGATAATGTTATTTCGCTGATCGCAGTGAAAGGGGCGGCATTCTAGCAGGAAAACGGGGACGAGCGGGAAAATTGATTGCACTGCCTATCTGATTGGATCAGCTTTGATCGTATAGTTATGCCAGTCTTTGGTACTGTAAAGAAAGTGCTCCTGTTTCTGACGATTTTCCCACTCATTTTCTCCAGGATTGTAGTGTAAACCCGGCTGTGTTCATCGATTCTTAATGCTTTTCGCGGTGAATGATTCATTATGCGTGAATTCTTCGGGCATTCTGCATGGGCCTTTACGTTCAAAGCCTGACGTTTTACTCTTTTCTTTGTCTATTCAATTTCAATATACAGGATCTGATATGAGTGAAAAGATGGACGAAGATGCACTGAAGGCATTAAAAATAGCCTTTACTTATATGCCCAAAGCAATTGAAGTGACTCAGTATGAGTACGGTGATCGCTACCAGGCTGTTCTTGCTCATATTGAAACTGTCAGAGAGATCCTGCTGCTGAATGATGTGGACCCTGAAGAGGTATATGGAGAGGTTGATCCTGATAATACGCCTCACACCTGTTATTAAGGGAAATCATTGTTCTGGCTGCATCATGAGGTACCCCTATGAACAATCGAAAGACCGAGGAAGCCTCACCTGTTGTTGCGACCCTTGACGATCTCGCACCGTTGGCAAACTACTCGCTCATGGACAGGCTCAACGCCGACCCTGATGCCAAAGCCGATGGCGCTGACCACGCGCCACGCCAAGTGTTTACGGGCCACTATGTCCCTGTGAAACCCACACCAATCGCCGATCCCGAGTACATCACCCACAGCAAAGCGCTGTTTCGCGAACTGGGTTTCGCTGACAGTCTGGCACAGTCGGACGACTTTATGAGGATGTTCTCAGGCGATCTCTCTCAGGTGCCTGCGCCCCTGCGCAGGGCCGGTTGGGCCTGTGGTTATGCACTGTCCATTTATGGCACTGAATACGATCAGCAGTGCCCGTTCCGAACCGGTAACGGCTACGGCGATGGTCGGGCCATCTCGGTGCTTGAGGCGGTGATCAGGGGGCAGCGCTGGGAGATGCAGCTTAAAGGCGGCGGTCGGACTCCTTACTGCCGTGGCGCGGATGGGCGCGCGGTGCTGCGCTCCAGTGTCCGGGAGTTTCTGGCGCAGGAGCATATGCACGCCCTGGGCGTGCCAACCTCCCGTTCGCTGAGCCTGTACGTGTCTAAAATTGAGCAGGTTCAACGACCCTGGTATACAGAGGGGTCGCACTCGATGGATCCCGACACCATGGTAGCGGAGCCCGTCGCCATCTCGACCCGGGTCGCACCGTCGTTCCTGCGGGTTGGACAACTGGAGCTATTCGCCCGCCGGGCCCGCAAACAGGCGCATCCCCATGCGCTGCAGGAGCTGGAGATGATCGTGTTGCACCTGATCGAACGAGAGTACGCCGACGTTATTGACAACGCCCAGTCCCTCGCCGGGAAAGTGGTGCTGCTCGCGGACGCGTTCCGCGACCGCCTGACCTCGCTGGTGGCGAACTGGATCCGCGTAGGATACTGTCAGGGCAACTTTAACAGCGACAACTGTGCTGCCGGTGGTTTCACCCTCGATTATGGTCCGTTCGGATTCTGTGAGCAGTTCGATCCGCAATATCAACCCTGGACCGGCGGCGGTCAACACTTCTCCTTTCTGAATCAGCCCGCCGCTGCGGAGCGAAACTTCCACATGTTCTGGACCGCATTGCGGCCGCTGCTGGCCGCAGATGAGGCGGCTTTGCAGCAGCTGGACGATATTCGCAGTGGTTTTGCTACCGTGATGCAGGCGAAGCTGGAAGCGATGTGGGCCGCCAAACTCGGGCTGGAACACTTTAACAAAGAACTGCTCAATGAGCTGGGCGGGTTGATGGTGCAAACACCGGTGGATTACACCATTCTCTTTCGCGAACTATCGAATCTGCCTGACGACATCAGTTCACTCAAGAAAAGCTTCTACAAAGGCTCGGTCTATCAGGCCGATCCGGAAACGATGGATCAGCGCTGGTCAGCGTGGCTGGCAAAATGGAATACCCTGATCGATAGCCAGTCAGGCTCCCGTGATGAGATTGCGCAGCAGATGAAACGGGTTAATCCAAAATACAGTTTGCGGGAGTGGCTGGTTGCCCCTGCCTATCAGCAAGCCGCAGAGGGTGACTACGCGTTGGTGCGGGAACTGCAGGAGGTGATGACCCAACCCTATGCAGAGCAATCACAAGCGGTTGAAGATAAATACTACCGTCGGAAGCCGTCCGAGTTCAGTGAGCTTGGCGGGGTGTCTCATTACAGTTGTTCGTCGTGAACTGATAGCCGCGGATGGGGTGGTTACTGTTGGGCTGCCCCGATACCTTTCTTCATCTTAATAAACAAATCTGTTTCCTTGGCTTTGCTTTATTATGGGCGTACCCAGCGCCCTTTCTTTCGTGACTGGCTGCCGTTAACGCTAAAGATCCCGGTAGAAGTTTTCATGACTGCCCAGAGCGATCAGCTGTAGTGTCAGTTCGCCCTCTACGAAGCTGTAACCCAGTAGTGTGAGCTGATTCACCATTTTGAACTTATACACACGCAGATAAGCCAGATCACCTTTCTTTTGCTCTCCGGCCTCCGGGGTCATCTGTAGTTGTTTGACGGCGCTGTCTAAGTCTTTTTTCTGGTTTGCTTTGAGTTTTTTAACTGCTTTTGAGAAAGAGCGGGTCTGCAGAATCCTGATTGTCTCAGCCAAACTGGTATTCCTCTACCAGACCTGCATCAGCTTCAGCCTTTGCGATCATAGCGTTGCGCACAAATTCGTAAGTCAGATCCGGGTTCTCCTCCATGATACGACCGATCTTTGCCCAGTGTTCAACCTGCTTGGCAGCAGAACGACTCATGACTTCACCCATGATTTTGGCGTTAGAGACTAGCTCTTGATCAAGACGTAAGTTTGCGGTGGACATGACACACTCCTGCTAATCAGTGTTATTAATAGTAAATTGTAGCATACTGCCTCAATCTGTAACTATGAGCATCATTAATGCAAGGAAACTCAAACAAGAGCTGTCGTGTACAGAGTCTGACTTTCTTCTTTTAATAAATAAGGGCGCACCCTTTTCTCATTCTCTGTGTTCTCCGTGGTGGAAGGCTTTTCTATCAGCAGGTCGACGGCTGGTAAAAGATAGTCGTTCATGATCATTACGCACATATGTGGTTAAAATAGTGCTTTATGCACTCATGTTGGCTATCATAAGACCGATCGTAACGAGTTGAATACTGTATGCAGAGGGGAGGTGGCTTATGACTGTACAACTATCTGCACAACCGCAACAACGACCTGATCCGGCCGCCGTACTGTGTAAGGCGCTGTTCAACGCTTCTGAGCAACTGACACTAAACCAGGAAGAGCTGGGCAAGGTGGTGGGGATCAATCGTACCGGTGTATCACGTCTTAAACAGAGCGGTACACTGGATCCTGCATCCAAACGGGGGGAGCTGGCTCTGCTGCTGATTCGGGCTGCCCGGGCGCTGTTTGCTCTGTCCGGTGGTAATCAGGACTGGATCAGACACTTCATGCGCTCAAACAACACTCAGACCGGCGGCATCCCCGCGCAGCAGATCCAGAGTGTTCAGGGCCTTATGCGGGTGGTCACCTATCTGGATGCGATCCGGGGCAAGGTGTAATGATCTGGCAGGCCTGCCAAGGTGCAGAACAGATAAGGCCGATATCAGGCACGCTGTTCCGGCTGGTTGAGAGTCAGGAGCAGGTGGCAACCACCGGTTATGTTAATACCCTTGAAGAGCAGGCGATACTCGAAGAACTGCTGGAGCTCTCAAAACCGGGCTATCCAACAGCGAGTCCGGAAGAGATAACCTCAGAGCTGCACTACCTGCTGAAAACCCCTTTTCGCTATCCTCCTCTGGCGTGGGGATCGCGCTTTGGCCGCCAACATGAACCCGGCCTGTTCTATGGCGGGGAATCACTGGAAGCGACACTGGCCGAATCAGCCTATTACCGCTTTGTGTTTCTGCTGTCGATGGAGGGCGAGCCACCCGGCACGCGGCTCTGTACGGAACACACCCTGTTTACCATCGGCTACCGTGCACAGCGGGGGATACAGCTCCAGCATTCACCCTTTGATAACTATACCGATCAGCTTACCCACCCCCGGGACTACACCGCCACACAGGCCCTTGGTGCAGCGATGCGTGAGGCCGGTGTGGAAGCGTTTCAATATCGTTCTGCCCGGTCGATACAATCCGGGCTATGTGCTGCACTCTATACCGCCGCGCTGTTCACCAGCAATCAGCCTGACACCACCGCCCAGTGGCTCTGCGAACTGACCGCCACAGGTGTCACCTTCAAAGCCGTAGCCTCTCCCCAAACCTGGCATTACCCGTTGTCTCAGTTTAAAGTCGATGGTGAGTTTCCGTTGCCGGCGTGATGGGATGATTTTTAGGGCAGGGGGGCTGAGAAAGAGAGCGGTCTTGCAGCTTTCAATAAATAAATTTGTCGTCTTTATGCCCTTGGTTTTAACCCTTTATTTTAGGCTCTTTAAAAATTACTTAAAAAACAAATAGTTGCAGAAAGCGCTAAAACTATTGGTATTTTTGATAATATCTGGTTAAGTGTTTGATGCAGCAATCTTTTTCTGCGCTATACTTCAGTTCACTGCCGAACAGGCAGCTTAGAAACGCAAAAAGTCAGCGACAACTGGTGACGGGTCGTTCACTGCCGAACAGGCAGCTTAGAAAGCTAATAACCCTGTGCTGCAGGGCGAGATATGGTTCACTGCCGAACAGGCAGCTTAGAAAATGCGAAGTTCCTTCCTAAACCAGCAACAACAGTTCACTGCCGAACAGGCAGCTTAGAAAGGCCACTCGCATCCGTGAATGTGCCCGGCGTCGTTCACTGCCGAACAGGCAGCTTAGAAAATCTTCCGAAGGCTCAAACGTGTGAATGATTTGTTCACTGCCGAACAGGCAGCTTAGAAAATGATAAAGCTTCCTATGGGGAACGTGCACTCGTTCACTGCCGAACAGGCAGCTTAGAAAACTGGACGACCATCTGCCTAGCCTCTGAGCGAGTTCACTGCCGAACAGGCAGCTTAGAAATTGCATACCTCACCAATGAGATCGACGCCAACGTTCACTGCCGAACAGGCAGCTTAGAAAAGCATATTGTTGTGGGCGCTTACTCCATAATAGTTCACTGCCGAACAGGCAGCTTAGAAATTTGCCTGCAACACGTCAAACAGCTCGTATACGTTCACTGCCGAACAGGCAGCTTAGAAACCTTAACAGTAGTATCAATCAGATCACAATCCGTTCACTGCCGAACAGGCAGCTTAGAAAAGGAGGCAACTCATACCAACGAAGCGCTTCAGGTTCACTGCCGAACAGGCAGCTTAGAAATCATGAGTCCCGATTACTTGGCGGTCATCGGGGTTCACTGCCGAACAGGCAGCTTAGAAAATTTCACCGCCGCACTTTTCGCAGCTCATACCGTTCACTGCCGAACAGGCAGCTTAGAAAAAGTAACGCTAACAAAATGAGCGTACCGGTACGTTCACTGCCGAACAGGCAGCTTAGAAAAGCACGACCATTCATGTATCTAGTTGACCCACGTTCACTGCCGAACAGGCAGCTTAGAAAGCCCAGACCGAGGGGCTGGCCGAGTTTATGACGTTCACTGCCGAACAGGCAGCTTAGAAAAGATGGCTTTATCTGGGATGATGGTTGTACACGTTCACTGCCGAACAGGCAGCTTAGAAACCAAGTCATCACCCGAAACTTCGATAATCTCACGTTCACTGCCGAACAGGCAGCTTAGAAATCATGATATCGGAACGCTAAGCTATTGATATCGTTCACTGCCGAACAGGCAGCTTAGAAATGATCAAGCGTGTTGAAGCGCTCGGGGAGGGTGTTCACTGCCGAACAGGCAGCTTAGAAACGTGACCGATCAGGCCGCCGTCGATGCAGCTTGTTCACTGCCGAACAGGCAGCTTAGAAAAGGGTGGGGCTGGATTCCCTTGTTTTGCATGTGTTCACTGCCGAACAGGCAGCTTAGAAATTCGACCACGCCAATACCTGTGAGCATAGACGGTTCACTGCCGAACAGGCAGCTTAGAAATCGGGTTTATTGCGTTTACGCATCCTTTCGTTGTTCACTGCCGAACAGGCAGCTTAGAAAAACGACCCGAACATGGATGACGAGGTAGAAGAGTTCACTGCCGAACAGGCAGCTTAGAAATGGTTCGTCTGCGTCTTCATCGACAACAAAAAGTTCACTGCCGAACAGGCAGCTTAGAAAAACCGATGAGCATGCCAACAATTTAGTAGGTCGTTCACTGCCGAACAGGCAGCTTAGAAATGAAAGAGTCAGGTATCTATATCGATGCGTGTGTTCACTGCCGAACAGGCAGCTTAGAAAAACGGCAATATCACCTAAAGCCTGTTCCCAGAGGTTCACTGCCGAACAGGCAGCTTAGAAAGAGTAAGATCGAATTTGACCTGGAATGTTCAGGTTCACTGCCGAACAGGCAGCTTAGAAACAGATAAGCAACCGAGTCGGGCATTGCATCAAGTTCACTGCCGAACAGGCAGCTTAGAAAATGATCTAACAATATGTTCAAAGTCGCCCTTTGTTCACTGCCGAACAGAATAATGGAACAGAATAATGGGGACAGATTTATTTAATTATCAGTGGCTACTGATTTAAGGTCTTGAACCGGCACGCTTTTAAGGGCAGGCGAAGAACTTTTAGAAAGCGAATCCCCTATGTCTTTTCTGCCCAATCCTCAGATACAAAAAAGCCCTGTTTCTTTTTAAGAGTTAACGAGGCTTCTAAGTAGTGGTACCAGTGGCCGCTGATTCCAGAGCTTGAACCGGCACGCTTTTAAGGGCGGGCCAAGATCTTTTAGAAAGCGAATCCCCTATGTCATTCTGCCCAAACGCCAGACACAAAAAAGCCCCGTTGCAAAACGAGGCTTTCTCTTCAAACGTGTGTGCCAGGCATGGCACTTAACTAGCGAGGTGAAAGTCCTCGTACCAGGTATTCGCAGAGCCGAAGGTTAGCCAAAGGGCAAGGTTAGTCCCGCGAGGGGCTGGCTGGAGGAAGCCCAAGGCA
>NZ_JAFFZO010000035.1:0-7829 GCF_016924145.1 Amphritea pacifica
GAATGACCTTTTTTGCCAAATCAACGCCAGCAATGCTAATGTTCATATCACGGACTCCAGTTGGTTGTGTGAGAACTGTCAGCGTACCTCGCATCCTGTTCAGGGTCGAGGGGAGTCCAATTATCTATGCAAATTGGGAAAACTGGCTGGGGGCTTTTTGAGCTTTGAGATTTGGCTCATCCCGCTCTTTCCTCACCTCTTCCCCCAAAGAAATAAGCACAATAAGCGAATTTTGGCACAACACAATAAGCGAACAACAGCACATAGAAGCACCTCGAAAAAAGCAACTAATCTGTTTCTTAACGGTAAATAGCAACATATACGTTTCATTATGAATTCACTACTCGAACAGATCAAAAAACGCCGTATCGCATTGAAACTCAAGCAGCACGATATGATGCTGCGCGTTGGTATATCGCGCCAGCAATATCAGCGTTTGGAATCCAAGGGCAACCCTCGGCTTGATACTCTTGAGTTAGTCGCTAAGGGGCTTAAAAGTGAATTGCTGCTGATACCACAGGAAAAATTAAATGCTGTGCTGGCGGTACTGGCCGACGATACTATTTCAAACTCTGGGCCATCAACTGGGGCACCAACCAAGCCAGGCCAGACGGGAAAAGAACAATGTAACCCACTGGCCGATGATCCATGGCAAGGTTTGCTGGGAGAAAATGAATGAGCGCAGTGCCAACAATGCTCATGTCATGCGCATAATCCAGAACAATGTTCTTATTCTCCCCAAACCAGCCACTCGTTTATGCTGCATTCCCAAACACGAAATGCTAACACGCATTGATTGCGACACTTTCCTAAAACCAGAACGATATCCTCTACAGGCGTAGCGTATTATGAGTAATCTTTATACGTTGTTAGCGGCGAGCAGATCGGCAACCCAGCGCCTCCACTATGCCTTTAAGCACTACGTCCTTTTTCAATCCCCAATCAAGTGCATTAATTCGAAGTAATTTCCAGCCTCGCATACTTAACACAGCAGGAATATGGACATGTGCTTCAAATGGGTCAAAATCATTTCTACCTTCTTCACACAACAAGCCCAATGCATATTTTCCTGAATCGTCTGGATCGGTAATGGCCACATCGATACGAAACTCAGAACCACCGACATCCAATTCTGCTAGATATCCCATCTTTTCAAGTTCCAACAGTATCTGGACTTTGAGCGGGACGAAGTGTGGGTTTGGCAACTCAATTACCTGTCGACCAACAATATGGGCTCCGCGCATAACATCAAGCACACGATCTGCCTCACTACGACGACCATCAGACATACGCTGACAATATTCAAGAAAGCCCTTAAACAGCCGTGGACCTTTATGTTTGGTATTAGCTACCGAAAGCATCGTTGGCTCAAAAGAGGATACAATATGTATCGCCTTTTTGGCACGAGAAGCCGCAACATTGAGTCTACGCTCACCACCATGCTGACCAAGCGGGCCAAAACGCGCAGGCACGTACCAATCTCCCTTTCCGTCCTTTCTTTGCCGCTGGCGTGGTGCATGACCCAAAGAGAAAATGATCTGATCTCGTTCATCACCCTGAACATTCTCCAGGTTTTTCACAAAAGGCCTTTGATCTAACTGATTTGATGAAGCAACTTTATGGTAAATTTCTGCAAACTCGGAATCATCAGCACATCGAATATCTATTACATCAAGAATCGCTCGACGTTGCTTTAAGTTAAAAGTAATGATGCCAATAGAAGACTCGGGATTTTCACGTAACAAACTGTAGATAAGATCAACGACCGACTCAGCTTCTTTAACGTTTGTCCCATCCTCATAGACTGCATTTTCCACCTTGTGCCAAGAGATAGCGGCTGGAGCTTGACGGCTACATATGGCAGGAATCGTACGTAAATCACCTTCGTAGATTGCGTGGTTGGAAAATGCAATAAGCTCCTCAAATTGACAGCGATAATGCCAGGAAAGTCGGTGGTGAAGACAACGGTCACGGGCAAGTACCAAGAGCGATTCAGCATCCATAACATCCAGCGGGATGTTGGTTTCGCTCTCCGATTCATCATTATCCGCACTAACTTTAAAGTAATTACTCGGCGGCATTTGATGTTCGTCACCTGCTATTACCACTTGTTTGGCTCTCATAAGCACCGGCAAACCCGTTTCCACCGTACATTGAGAAGCCTCGTCTATGATCACCAGATCAAAAATAGGTTCTCGGGGGAAAAGCTGAGCCATAGTTTCCGGAGACAGAAGCCAAACAGGCATCGCATCCAGCAAGCCTTTATTCAAAAATTGTTTTACAAAACTTCTCATAGGCATCACTCTACGCTGCTTACGAGCCTCCCTAAGCATCGCTTCCTTTATAGACTGCAGAGGAGTACGCCGGGCACCTTTTTCAGCAGAAGGCTCAAGGCTCCATTCACTATTATTTTGGAAAGCGACTACTGCTTCACCAACATAACTATGTGACTCCTGATGCATCTTTCGGAAATGTGAAGCTATACCTGCTATTTTCTCGGCTAAAAGGCTGTTAGATGATGTCAAATCAGCTTGCGATGCAAGCAAATGTTCGGATATAGCTTTAGCCCAGAGGCCGGTTATTAATGAATCCCACGATGTTTGTTTACCATCATCAAGTAAAGCCAATGCTTTCAACAAAACAGGGGCGTCACCCCATTGCTCAGTCATATTAGCCAGTAAATGATCCGCCTTAACTACGTCGTCAAAGTCGTACCCCCAGTTTTGTTGCATTTCGCTCAAAAGATGCAGTGAGCTCCCAACAGTCAACCATGGAAAGGACGGTTTAAGACGTGTGATGGCTGTTTGAAGCGACAAATAGGTCGCAATGACTTTTTGCAGAGATTGTGCCGAACGAAATAACTTCATTAGCACACCATCGGCTTTATCATCTGCAGCCCATGCTCCTAATAAACGGAAAGTGTCTCGGCGTTTCAGCATGCCCATAAATACAGTAATCTGGTCCTTTATTACAGGCATACTCTCTACCGTAGCGGGCAGTTTTAACTGGGGAGCTTGCTCAGAAACGGTTTTACGGACTTGCGTCAGGTAACTCAACGCAAACAACACCTTAAGCATTGCTTCAATGCGCTCTCCCCAAGCTCGCCAGCCTTCTGGATTAACAGGCACGGGTAAAAGAGATAGGGGCTGAAGTTGATGCTCCACTGCACTGATACTTTTAGCCAATTGTTGGGCATCACTGATGGCGTCAAGAGTTGATTTAGCTTCTTCGATAGAATTAGGCACATATTCCATTTTTGCTAAATCAATAAGAATATCGAGCTTTTCCCAGCAAACGGCAGATATTCGATAACTCTCAAATTTAGCCAAAAACGCTGGTGACAAATTCACCGCTTCTCCAGAATTCCAGTTTAACTTGACTTGAGAACAGAACACACTTCTCGCCGACCACCAACCAAGGTTAAAGAATCGCTGCCAACGTCCAAGATTTTGTCTGACAATGCTATAAGCATCGGAGAATGACTTCGTACTCACCCATTTTGTGCGAGTTTGGTGCCTTTCTAGGGCTTCGCCGGATTGTTGCCAGAAAGAAACACATTGACGGAATGTGGCTGACAGTTTCTCTACATCACAGCACTCAAGCCAAGCTGAAGCAGCACGTAAAGTACTGTCATTATGTGTATTCACCAACTTTTTCATTGCTAAAAGCGCGGGGCGTGCCTGCACAAGCTGTTTCAGTGTAGCTTTATCTGAATTCAGGCCTGACTCGAGCAATTGCTGTTCAAACTCACATACTGCTCTGTCATATGCAAAGATAGAGTCTGAACCATATGTGGCCAGTAAAATGAAGAGTGTCTGAGCCTGCGCCCTCTCAGTTGCACTTTTCATCAGTGTCAAAAAAGAGTTTATTTCTTCCTTAAGAGAAAATATTTTTCTGAGAGTTTCCACGTCTAATGGAAGACTCGCTGAGCGGAAGGCTGTCTCAAATTCGGTTCGTGCTTCTACAGCAACATCCAAATTATGCTGGACCAACTGGCGTTCAGTTTCACCGGCATTAGCAAAACTTGATCGATCATTCTCACCCTTTGGACAACACCAAAGACTGTCTTTAGCCCATAGTTTCGCGTATCTAGCCAATTGATCAAACCCAAAGGCTAGAGTTTCAATTTGACTAACTGAAACCTGATAAAGTGATTCAGGTAAGGTTACCTCAAGAAGATCTAATCCACTCGACAACGTGATCGCCTGCCCTAGTGTTAATCCAGACTGTTCTAGACAGAGTAGGTCCTGAAACATTCTCAAGGATGATGAAGCCTGTTCCAGCTGTTCAGACACCTTCGATAGGGTGTCAGAAGCGTAAGTTACTATCGGTTGTTTGTTTTCAATGCGATCTACAACCTGCGCGTAAAGACCTTTTCGATCATCTTTTACATCATGAACTAGTGCGAGTAGATGCCTTAAACCCTCGGCCTGCATCCGGTTTACCACTACATCTAATGCGGCTCTTTTCTCACACACTACTGCAATTTTTTTCCCTTGTAATAAGGCATCACAGATCAAGTTAACGATAACCTGGCTCTTTCCCGTTCCCGGCGGTCCATCAATAACCATTGCTGGCGTTGATCTCACGATAGACATAACATGACGCTGAACCGGATCGGCCTGAATGATAGGGAGGCAAGGTTGTACGCTTTCAATCTTATGCAGCTCGCTACTACTATCTTCTACAAGTGATTTAAGCTCACCCGGCAACAAATTAACCGCGCTGGAAAGCAATGGCGCGGCTGAAACATTGCCGTTAAGCTGTTCAATCAGACCATCATAGTCATGCAACAAATCTGAACGCGATTGTGGAAACAAACCTAAAACCGCACAATTTTCCAACTCAATACGATCATCCAACCAATCATCAAATTCCTCATTACGGTTCCGAAGCGACCGTAATTCAGCAAGCTCACCTATAATTTTATAACCTTGAGATGCCAAAAACGCCAATATCTGCGTCTGCCCCTGCCTAGCCGCTTCGTCTGCTAGGGAAGCCAGAGATTCTGTCCACGTTTTTTTGACAAGCCTGGCCATTGTTTGAAGCAACGCCTGGTTAGCCATTGCGCTATCTTCACGCGGTGTCGCAAGACTAATAGATGAAGCCGTTCGCCGAAGATGGACGTTGTGTAAAATAAGCGGCGCACGTAACAGATAGCCATTCAACATTGCCGAAATGAATGTGGTACCCAGATACAACTCATCAGCCCCGGTTTCTTCCACTCGACTGAGGTATTCCCGCTGAAGGTCAATGAGCAGTCTTTGGCAACGTGAAGCTGCTTCATGTCCTTGAGCATCTTCAGCCTCAACAAGTACAGCATCAGCTTCGCCGCGAACTAGCTCAACAACTCGTTCTGACAAACCAACAGAAATCCCTTCTAACTGGTAACAGTCAAAGCTACGGCCCCTTCGTATCTCTCGTAATCGAACAGAAGGGCTCCGGCCATCTCCTGAAACTAGCTTATCCCGTAATTTAGAAAGAGTGCCGAGTAACCTTTGTGCCGCCTCCCCAGCGGCAATAGAAGACTTGGGAGATGATACAGCAGGTATCATACCCCGCCAGACCAACTGATGTAGTGTGTCTAGCTTCTCTGTCAGTTCAGGCTCAATGTTTACATCGAACTTTGATGCTGCAAGATGCAATTTCCGACGAACTTTCTCAGTGAATCTGGCTTCACCAGTAAGACGAAAAAGTCTTCGAGCAGTAACCTCACGAGCACCTAGTTTTTGCGTACGTTGAAAAAAAACCTGAAGCACATGGTTTACCTGTTGCGCTTCCGCTGTAAGTGGAATAGCTTCCTCAACGGCAACTTGATGTGCTGCATCTACAGGAGCCTCTCCCAGCATTCCAGCAAGCAGCCTGTGAAATAATATTGAACAGCCTAGAGAATCACCAATTTTCAAAAGCGTGCCAAGCTCTTCTGTTGTCACCTGACCATCAGCAGCAACAACATGGAACAGCAACATGAAAAGGCTACGCTGAGCCCGTGGCCCGCTTGCATATAGAATCGGTGCCAATTCCTGAAAGCGATAATACGCGCTTTCCCGATCCAGATACTCTCGCCAATCAGGGACAAGGTGTTCGAACACCCGCTCAATGGCTTCAACTTCAGTTTCGTGCACCTCTCCATCTGCATGCGCAACAAGCACACAAGCAGCTAACGCACATTCTTGGACCTCTGCCAGAGGCTCTTCAAATACCTGCGCATCGTCAAGCTCTATATAAGGTTGACCAAGTATTTCAAGGATTTTCTGATCTACATCCTCCAACCTTCGTGTCCCAGGACCAAGCCCTGTGAGATCACGATAAACGTCCGTTTCGCTAAATAGCCATTGCGCCCACGCTCTTAATCCATGCTCCGGGTGGCTTGTCCCCTCAGCCGTTTCTCCTTCCTTACGCATGTAATCAATCAGGGCTTTTGACTGCTTCAAATAGGCCTTGGTATCCCAGTTGAGTTCGTTAGACGGCAAGCCTGTTACAACCACCATGCTTAAACGTAGCGCACTTTCCAGTCCACCACAGGCAAGCAAACCAAACCTGTCTGCGGTAAGTTCAGCGGACATACTCAATTTCTGAGCAACTTTAACCCAGGGCTCTGGCGCAACTTCACTATAAAGAATTTGTCTGGAAACAAGAGATATGGCACTCTCGGGGTTAGTTGTACCATGTGCAAGGAAATGACCAAGCTCGTGCCCCATCACACAGCGTAGCCCTTCATCATCGAGCAATGCCAGTAAACGACCTTGAATTTCAAGCAACACAGGTTCAGAACAAAAGTGAATGGCTGCATTTTCAGAGCCCGCTGCTTGATAGATCTCTACGGTAGTATTAATGCCAAAACTAGCCGCACAGTCGCGTGCTGCAGCATAGGCTTTAGGCGACATTCCCTCTGAAAGAAGTAGAGAGCGAGTCATAAGCTGACGACGAACCTGATTTCCTTTTGGCGGCTGAATCGGCTGTAGCTTCCCAAGCAGCTCTTTGAGCTGCCCCGAATATAAACGTTCCCCGCTGAAGCGAATTTTTTCAATCTGACTAGCCTGCAGCGTAGGTTCCCTGCTTAATATTTCCATATGTGACAGTTTCCTTTTTTGCTTATCTAAAGCACAACTTCTAAATTAATATAGACCCTATCAGAGTACCATTGAGTTAATCTTTGAGCCTGTTGCCCGCTTCTCAACATAATCCATATTTACCACAACAGCACATAACGACGTGAATACCCGATGTCTCATTGAAACTTAATTTTCCTTGCTATTATGAGATAGATACAGTCGTTATACGTACCACCTAGACGCTTAAAATTTACAAATGGCTTACGTTGCGATGTATCTGACATTTATAAATACATCGGAAATTAAAGAGGCGAAATAATCCACCTTAAATCAGATATCTCCACTATACCCCTCTGATCAGGCACAAAAAAAGCATATCTTTCGATACACCTCTGATTATTACGTTGGTAGCGAGGGCCAGATTTGAACTGACGACCTTCCCAGGCTTTTATAGAGAGCCGAGCCCGACGCTTTCTATACCAATTTACAAACTGAATTTCAGGCAAAAAAAGACCAACCTTGCGGCTAGTCTTGTTTTTCCGTTGTGGTAGCGAGGGCCAGATTTGAACTGACGACCTTCCCAGGCTTTTATAGAGAGCCGAGCCCGACGCTTTCTATACCAATCTACAAACTGAATTTCAGGCAAAAAAAAAAGACCAACCATGCGGCTAGTCTTGTTTTTCCGTTGTGGTAGCGGGGGCCAGATTTGAACTGACGACCTTCCCAGGCTTTTATAGAGAGCCGAGCCCGACGCTTTCTATACCAATCTACAAA